>NZ_BPQP01000008.1 GCF_022179305.1 Methylobacterium iners | reverse complement strand
GCGTTCGAAACGGGCCAGCCCAGCGCCCAGCGCCCAGCGGGTCGAGGGTGCGACTGTGTTGGGGGGCTTCGAGCCCATCCCGCGGCTGGCGCGCTTTCCACCTTGGTGTTCACCTGCAACTCTCGAAGGAGCATGGGGTCGGCGCCAACATTCGCGTCGTCCCGCGAGCGTCGTTGCCTCCTCTTCGACGCGTCGAGGCGAATGCAGCGGCAGGTTTATGCCGTCTCGTCGCAGCCAATCATCGTGACTCTGATCGGCAATCACACTGAATGAACGCTTTTCACGCCTTCGACGTTTCTGTGCCCTGCCGATGTGCGCACCATTTCCGGCGGGAGGGCAAGATGAGACATTGGATGCCAATGGCGCGAGCCCCACGCGACGGCCGGTGGATCATCGCCATTGATCGTAACGATCTGGATCGGCGAGCCATCATCCGTTGGGACCCTGAACAGCTTCCCTGGGATCCAGAAGGTCATGGGGATGTCAGGCCTTGGCATCAGGCAAGCTGCGACTGCAGCTACCCGGACGAAGCCTTCACGGATTGGATGCACTTCCCGAACTGCCAGCAACTTCTGGAAGCTGAGACGGTGATTGTTGAAGGAACGCCGGCATGATCACCGAGGCATCGGAGGGCTTCACCCTTCATATCGAGCGGTGCCGGACGAATCTCGGGCGCTATGAATGGATCGTTCGCAGCGATCAACATGTCGTTCGCCGAAGCGTTCACTCCGCGTCCACAGCGCATGAGGCTCAATTGCAGGGCCGGACGGCCTTGCAGGAGCTTACAGCCCTATGGCGTGACAGCCGATGATCTCCCGGTACCAGGCCCTTCCGTCGCTCACTGTCACCGCTCTCCAGCGGGAGAGCCATCCAACCTTCAATCCCCGCTGAGCCGCAGCGGACTTTCTCGTCAACGCTCTCCTGCCCCAAGCGGAGCGCAATCTTCCAGATGAACGATGCCCGTGGTCCTGCGTTGGCAGCTCAGACAAAACACTCTGGAGGAAAGATCCCATGGGTACGAAGACGCTCACGATTGCCGCTGCTCTGCTTTTATCCTTCGGAGGCGCGGCAATCGCCCAAACGCCGGCTGGCGGTGGCAGCACCGAGGGCAACATGAACAATCCCGGAAGCGTGAAGAGCGACAGCGAGAAGGCCATGGAGCGCCCCAGCAGCACCGGCTCGACCATGGCTCCCCGTTCCGGTGACGTGCCCTCGAACGCAACACCGGGTGCCCCGGCTGGCAGCAACAGCGGCAACGCGGCCACGGGTTCAGGCGCGGCGCCGAGCGGGCGCTGATTGACGCGGTCTTGGGCTGAGAAGCGACCCAGCCCCGGCACTGCTCGGCGGAAGCGAGTGAGACCGCCACGAGACCCGCCCGGTTCACGCCGCGGCGGGCTTCTTGTGGTTGGAGCAAAGTCGATCTTGACGCTGGCATACCAGATTGCGAAGCTCTGGCACCCTTCCCAGGGAGATTACCTTCTTAGCCCCGCCGGCATCCGCCGAGCGGGGTTTTTGTCACCTTGGCCGTGCACATGCTTCACGGACGGCGATGGAAGTCCACTTCCACAACCTCAAACCCGCCCGGCACATGCCTGGCAGGCGTCTCGTTGTCTCGATGGCGTCACTGCGTTGGCGGGCCTGTGTTTCCGCAGCAGAGCCGAAAGGGATGATGGGCAAACTCTAACGCCGGACATCTACCCTCGAGGCGCTACGAGATCGACTTGTTGGATCTCTCGCTCGATCGCTTCCTGGTAGGCGCAGGTAAGGCTGCGGCTGATGCCTTGATGAGCTCAGCCAGCCAATCCGCATCGTCCCACCTCTCGCCTGCTACGAGGAAGTAGGGCTTGGCGCTTGGATACGGCGATACTTCAGTGACGGAGCCGAGGTAGGTTCGACCTGCCTCGGTCGGTTTGGCGAAGAGGGTCTCGTCGCACACCAGCGCGACCAACTTGCCGTCGCAGTAGAGGCCGTACTCGCCAAACATCTTCTTGGCGGCCACTTGGCCAGCTCCCTTGGCCTGCTCCACGATATCGTCAACGGTTGTCTGTTTGGTGGCCACGATCCTCATCCTGTTCCCGGCCCGAAGCCCGGTCGCCTGACCGGCGAGCCGGGCATTTTCGTGTACTCCCGCAAGAAGTTCATGAGCTCGATCGTTACAAGACCCGCTGCCCGAATATCCGGGTTGAACAGAATACTGAGCTTGGAGTTTAGGCGATCATGAGGGCTATTTCGACGGGAATTTTCGGCTTCGCGATGTTTGCGAGCGCATCCGCTTTCGTTGGCGGCGCAGGAACTTACAGCTTTCAGGGTAGCAATGGCGAAGCTGGCGCCGAGTATTCCGGGACGCTTACCATCGTGACGTTCTCAGCCCGCCCGGCACCTGCCGCGGCGGGCTCTTTCGTCGACGGAGCGCTCACCGCTTTTCCGCTCGCCGATCAGGTCACTTGACGCGGGAGACGAAGACGTAGGTCGCCGCAGGATGTCTCGGTCCGTTGGCCCGGTGCGTCACATCCACCACGCGGTAATGGACAAACGCATCTTCGTCGTCCTTTGGGAGGGATACGGCCTCGCCGCTACGAGGCACGCAATCGAATTCATAGTCGCCCACCTTCTTGTCTGGCTCACTCGTCCAGAGTTCGCATGTGAATGGCATCTGCACCTCCCGCTGAGCGGATGACATACGCCCTTCAGAGGGTGCGGGCGAGAAGATGAGCGGAAACGTTCAGCCCGCTCGGCTCGCGCCGCGGTGGGGTTTTCCGTCGGCGATTATACCCTTGCGCACACGGGCGACGGCGGGGCGTGGCGCTGGTGGAAGCTTTTTTCGCACTCGACTTTTGTTCTTGCCGCGGCAGCTCTCGGGACTTGGCTGACCCCATTGCGGTCCCAACCCTCGGCACTCCGCGCCTGTGAGACCTGTATGCTCGCGGCGCACGGTCTGATCGGAATGGAGTTGAAAGCTGGAGGCCCGGGCTCGGAGTTGAACCGAGCGTACGGAGCTTTGCAGGCTCCCGGCTGAGCACTCACCCACCGGGCCGAGATCAGGAGAGCACGATCCGAGCCGGCAGCGAAGCGGATCCGGCGAGCACACTGAATGCTTCGCAAACGGCCCGACCGCATCAACCGAGAGGCGTTATCAGGAGCCAGGACGCGAACTCGGTCATGACAACCGCCGTGAGAACGATCCAAGACCAAGCCCTCTCGGGCGGCTTCGTCCAATCCGGATCGACGTCCTCGTAGTCCCAGGTCATGCGCTCATCACCTGCTCTGCCTCGACTCTCCGCGAAGGAGTTAAGGCTGAGTCTCGCAGTCGCCCATCACGGGAGAACACTTACGAGGCGCGAGCGCTTCGCTGCCCTTCCAGGTGGTGGGGCACATTTTGCGTTTCGACCCCGCCCGCACCCGCCACGCCGGGCTTCCTGCGTTCCGGGCTACCCACCGCAGGCGACGAACACCGGCATCGCAGACGAGTATGCGCCGCGCCGCAGGCCGCGCGGGAAAAATTGCAATCCAATCGGCGTCAGGGTCTTGGCAGCGAAGCTGCAGCGGTCTTCAGCGCGGCCTTGCCGTCCGCAAGATCGGGCGCTTCGATGCGCCGATAGCGGGCCTGCACAAAGCTGAAGACACCGAACGCGAAGAGCCCTGCGGCAGTGATGCCCAGAAGGACCCATCCAAATGGCTGCGACCGAATGAACGCCAACGCTTCGCCCAATCCTTTCGCCTCGGAGGAGCGGCTGTGCAGTGCCGCCAGGACGAGAAATCCGCCGATCAGAGCGAAGACGAGGCCACGCGCCGCGAACCCGAGACGGCCGACGGGAACAGCCCACCCGCGAGCATGGGCGGGAAGCACGAGATGTCGGGTGACGTCGCCGGACCAGCCCTTCTTCAGGAAGCCTATGCCAATCCCGATCAGGACCAAGCCGACGAGCCCTGTGAGCCATTGACCAAAAGGTTGGCTGAGGAGCCAAGCCGTCCAGTCCTGTGCCGACCCGTCACCACCTTTCGACTCGCGCCGGCCGAGTGCGAGCTGGAATGCCGAGACGGCGAGGCCTGCATTGATCACCCCGCTGATCGCATGGCCCACGCGAACGGCGAGCCCTTTCGCTGAGGACCCATGACGATCGGCATCGGTGGCGGCTTCCACGAGGCGCCACAGCGCGAACGAGAGCAACCCGACGGAAATGACGCCAAGCCAAATCCTGCCGAATGGCTGGGCCAGAAGGGATGTCAGCGCGTCGGTGCTGCTGCCCGTCTGCCCGCCGGAGCCAACTGCGGCCAGGGCTGCCAAGCCGCCGACGAGACAATAGACGGCGCCGCGGGCGCCATACCCGAGGCGGGCGATGTGCTCGAGGGTGGGAGTATCCATGCGGATCAACGGCTCTTCCCACGCAGGACGATCAAGAGACCTGAAACGGTAAAAGGCGAGGTCCCGTTCCTCAGCCGCCGATGCTGGTGCCAGAGCCGCCGACGGAAGCGAGTCCCGTAGCGTCCGATTGGCTCCGATCCTCAGTGCACGCGCGACCGGCTTTGCTGCCATCGCCTCGCCGATCGTCCTGAGGTGATCGACTCGTCGGCGCGGTCCGTCCGGGCACACGGGATTGGCGGCCCCTTAGTTCCGTGTGGGACGCCAGCCTGCCGCCTCGGCTTCGTCGTCCGAGCGGAACAGGTGCTCGCCGGCCCGGTCGTCGACCCGGGTGCGAGCATCATCGCGCGAGCCCAGCAGGTGGTAGATCCGCTCGCCATCCGACGCGATGGTGCCCTTGATCGTCCCGCCGCACGGACCCGCGGGCGGGGTCACCCGCTTCGGCCGGGTGCCCTCGCTGCCGGCTCGCCTGGCGTGTCGCCAGGCGGAGGGCTCCTCGAAGGTGCCGACCCGGATCCCACGTCGTAGCGCCTTGGCCGTGAGTTCGGCCCAGGCGTTCAGATCCCCCGCACTCTCTGGGCATACGGCGACGACACGGCCGTACTGGTCGCTCTCGCGCGGCTCGCAGGTGACGAGGCGCTCCCCGATGCGATTCGCCAGCGCGAGGGCCGCAGCCTCGCGCAGCGATGGGCCTTGCCGCCGGCGGCCTTGCAGGCCTGCCCGCTCTCGAGCGCGTCGATGCCGTGGAGGCGGATGCGGGTGCCGCGGACCTCCAGCGCGCCGCCGTCGATCACCGTGGCCCGCCCGACGATCGGCTCGGCGAGCGCAGGTGTGGCGGGGAATAGGAGGGCGAGAAAGGGCAGAGTGCGCGTCATGGCGTTCTACCATGCTGACGAGTGGAGTGTTTTGCCGCTCGTCAGCCTCCTCGGTTGGCCGAAGCGGTCACCGCTTCTTGCCGTTGCGCGACCCGCTGAGGACAGGAGTGTTGTCGCGGTTCTCGCCGAGGAGCTTGCGCCAGCGTGTCAGGCGCTCAGGGTCCAGCATTCCGTCGGCGATCGCGGCCTGCACGGCGCAGCCAGGCTCGTGGGCGTGCGTGCAATCGCGAAACCGGCAGAGGGGCGCGAGCTCGGTGATCTCGGCGAACAGGGTGTTGATCCCTTCCGCGGCGTCGCTCACGTGCAGCGTGCGCATCCCCGGCGTGTCGATGACCCAACCCCCACCAGCAATGGGGTGCAGTGAACGCGATGTCGTGGTGTGGCGTCCTTTGGCGTCGTGCTCGCGAATGCCGCCGGTCTCCTGGGGCCGTTCCTGACCCGGGCCAGCCAGCGTGTTGACGAGTGTCGATTTGCCGACGCCGGAGGAGCCGACCAGGGCCACGGTCAGCCCCACGCCGCACCAGGGCGCCAGGGCACTCGCTGCCTCCGGTCGGCGGGGATTGAGGGTCACCACGGCGAGCCCGCGCTGCAGCTCTGCGGCTTGGCGCCGATAGGCGCCTGCATCGGCCGCCGTGTCGGCTTTGGTGAGCAGGATCACCGGATTTGTGCCGCCCTGGTTGGCCAGCGCGAGATAACGTTCCAGCCGAGCCGGATTGAAATCCGCGTTGCAGGAGGTGACGACGAACAGCGTGTCGACATTCGCCGCGGCGAGTTGAAGGGTCTTGCTGCCCTCGGTGCGCCGCTCCAGCACTGTCCTGCGGGCGAGACGGCGGTTCAGCGTCTGGGTCTCGGGATCGACGAGCACCCAATCGCCGACCGCGAAGTCGCCGGTGTTGGTATGAACCGGGAGCGTCAGCTCGACGAGCCCGGCGGGAGACAAGGCCGTCAGGCGAGAGCGGTGAACCGTGGCGATCCGCCTTGGTGCGAGATCGGCCTCGTCGGGTTCACACTGGTCTTCGAAGAAATCGGACCATCCCAAGCTGACAAGCGACATGGGATTAAGGGCATCGGAGTGCTTGATCACGGTTCTGCCCCTTGGCACTGCAGTGCCCTCAATGATTCGCCCGGCGCGCCTTGAGCGTCTCGTCCTTCTTCACGGCGTCGTAGAGCGCCTGGACCTCGCGAATGGTGAGGTGATCACGGCTCCAATTGGTCTCGAGGGTGTTGGTTGGCGTGAAGGCGCTGTGGGAGGTGCCGCCGAACCCGTTGAAGACCGCAACGGCCTCCTCCGCGGCCGGGTAGTCGATGCGATATGAGGGAGCGAGCCCCTTCGTTCCCCCGCCGCTTTTGCCCGTCACGCCGATCCGCACGAAGGCGTTTCCGTGATGCTTCTGACAGAAGCGCATGTTGCCGAGGAGACGGCGTAGATACTCCTCCGGTTCGACCAGTTCCCGAAAGACGTCGGCGAGGGTCGCGTTGGAGGGAAGACGCTTTCGAATCATGATGCCTCGCACAGGAACGACAGGATTCGAAGGGCTACCAGAGGTAGAGGGACAGGCGGGGCTGCGTCATGCGGATCGCGCCCTCTTCGCCTCGTCACCTGCCACGGCCTCGACGGCGACGATGGCGTTCTCAAGCTCCGCGATCCGCTCGAGCGTGCTGCCGGCGGGTATCGCGTCGCGCTCGGCAGCCTGCAGGATGAGGTTGCGCTGGTGCGTCTTGAGACGGTCCAGGCAAGCCCCATGCACACCAGAATTGGCATAGGTCAACGGCAATGTGTCGAGTAAGTCTCGGCAAGAACTCCCACCTGACCCGTGGTGAAGGGAGCACCGCGCTTCGCGGCGATCAGGTTCAGCGTCTGTTCGTGAGGCCGCGCGACGAGGAGGGGCGGCGCAGTGCCACCATCGTCCCGAACCGCTAAGTTTTCACGCTCAGCCACCTTCGGTGGTCAATCCGGGTGTCAGTTCAAGGCCATAGGATGGGACATGAAGAACCGCGCCATCTCGCGGCTCGCATCGGGACCGGTCGGATCGGTATGCGAGCCGACCGGATTTCCCCCAGCCCAGGCATGACCGGCACCTTGCAACACCCAGTGCTCCGAGGTCCACGCCGTGCCCGCTTCGGTCAAGACCGTTTGCGTGTACGCCATCCCTCCGCTCGAGCGCCCTTCCACGACAGACGTCGTCACCTCGGCATCCGGCCGCGCCTGCGCAAAGATCTGCTCGCCGTTGAGCGAGGAGACGGTTCTGTCGCGATCACCATGGAACACGATGGTGGGGACGGAATGCGTCGCGTGGCTGGACCTGAGCGAGACACCCCGGCGCATGACCGAGAAGGCTTCGGACATCGACCCCGCTGAACCGGACGCCAAGCCGGAATGAATGCCGACAGCGGCGAAGATGTCCGGGTAGGCTGAGGCCATGATTGCAGCGGCGGCTCCCCCTGAGGAGAGGCCAGCAACATAAACCCTGGCGGGATCGACGCGGAAGTCTTCCATCACCTGACGTGTCAGGCCAGCCAGGATGGAAGGCTCGCCTCGGTCACGATGTTGGTCGCCCTCCCGGAACCAGTTCCAGCTCTTGGCGATGTTGGCCGATCTTGGCTGATCCGGGTAGGCGACCAGAAAGCCGTGCTCTTCGGCTATCCTGTCCATTCCTGTCCCGATGGCGAAGTCACGGGACGACTGCGAGCAGCCATGCAGCATCACGACGAGCGGGAGCAGGACCTCCGCATGCCCGGATGGAACGAACAGGTCATAGGCTCGACTACCGGCCGTGTTGCCGAACCGACGCTCCAGCGAGTTGGGCCAGTCGATGGTTCGCTCATATGTTTTCGTCGAGGCGATCGCGAGCGATCCACTCATCGGGATGCTCTCCTGAGGAAGCTACCCGAGGAAGCCAAGCTGAGAATGCGGGATCGCAACGATCATCCTCTTGATCACGCTCGGGGAGCGACTGACTTGGAACTGCCTCCCCCGGTCAGTGCGGGGGCAGCACCTGATCAACCGCTCGCGCAGCTCAATGTTGCACCACAGCGCGGAACGCGGCGCAGGTGCTCGCGGCTGAAGTCGACCGCCTCGAGGGTTCTGACGGTGGAATCCCGCAGGTGATGGACCTCGGGGTCATTGGGACGCCAGCGCTCCAGGTCCTTGAACACGATCAGAACGGCGCGGGGGACATCTTCGCGCTTCGGCCTATTCGCCTCGATGCAGGCGTCGTTGGATCGGCCTGCGATTTGGCATGACGCGCAAGCCTCTCGCTCTCGTAGCAGCTCAGCGGCGGGTCGTTGTCGATGGCGGATGCCGGATCGGTCTCCGTTGGTGGGGACACGATGAAAGTGTGATGCCTGCAAACCACCGAAATAAGGCTCGTTCGTTGCCGCTCGGCGCGACGTGACCTTACTGAAGGGGTGATCCGGGAGTTCTGGATGCCGCCCGCAGGTCCATGCCAGGCGACCCGAATTCTCGTCGCACCAGGGGAGTGCCGCAGGCCGTCATCGTTAGGCGCAGGTCATCCGCGCACTGCTCCGCGGCTGCAAGCGTCAGGAAGCCACGGCGCCGATGCACGCCACCAGACGCCGAAATAGCTTCGACGGCGAATTGGCCGTCCGGACAATCAACGATGCTGTAGGTCACTGGTCGTCCCATTCTCTCGATCGCCATGGCCTTCAACGGATCGTCGCAACGCGACTGGACATGAGAACGATCCCTCCAAAGCCACGGTTAGGTATTCACTGTACGGTCAGTTTATCCGGCTTATCCCTCGCGAAACGCGCAGCGGAGGGACACACAGTGAGGAACACTTTGACGGCCAGCGGGCTCGTTTCGGCTCACACGGCGGTGCAGGATCCGCCTGGAACGGTCTCGCTGCCCGAAGCCGTTCTGGATCATCTCGGCTCCCAGCTGCAGGCGGCATATGATGCGCTGGCCAGCGTCCAACTACCGCAACGTCTCCTGGACTTGGTCGCGCGGCTCGACGGTGCCTGGGCCGTTCGGAGCGAACAGGGCGAGCCTTTCCGCAAGGGTCTTACCGCCGCTCTCCCCGGCCTACGAGCCTTCGCCCTGTCGCTCGCCGCAGACGAAGCCCGCGCGGACGATCTCGTGCAGGAGACGGTGCTGAAGGCCTGGGCCGCTCAGGATCGGTTTGCCCCCGGCACGAACCTGATGGCGTGGCTCTGCACCATCCTTCGGAACCAATTCTACACCGAATGTCGAAAACGGAAGCGCGAGGTTGAAGACGCAGATGGCTCGATGGCAGCGCAACTGATCGCTCCGCCCGCTCAGGAGCACGGTTCGGACTTGCGTACCCTTTGGGCTCACATGGCCAAGCTGCCAGCGCTGCAGCGTGAGGCGCTGCTGCTCGTTGCGGCTCAAGGGCTGACCTACGAGGCCGCGGCTAAGCTGACCGGAGCTGAGGTGGGTACGGTCAAGAGCCGCGTCAGTCGTGCGAGGGCGTTTCTTGCCGGATCACTCGGAACAACAAATCGCCGGCTAACAGCATGAAGGGGGCAAGGCGATTGCGATCTTCTCAGAACATCTCTTTGCACTTAAGCTTGCTGAAGCGATACCAGAGATCAAAGCCTGGGCGCGGGAACCAACATAAGCCAGGCCTGTTCCTGTGGGTCTTTCCCTGACAGCGTAAGGCAATCCATGGCTGTGCTTCCGAAGACCTGGATCGCTTCAGGGGCTGCTTTCGCCAGCGGTGTCGCCCTAACCGTGCTTCTCATGTCGTCTCAAGGCAAGGAGACACCCACAGACGGGACGTCCTCACAGCGGGAGACCGTCTCCAAAACGACGAATGCCGACAGGCCTGCCCCATCCGGTGACGTCGCCCGTCGCGCCTGGTCCGATCCGAGTAAGCCCGTCTCGGCTGCAACGGACGCGCAAGGCCCAAAGCCCCCGCGCTCCGCACCTCCCCTCGTGTTCGACGCCCCGGCCCCGGACGAAGGCGCCAAGGGATCGCGCGGCGAGCTCTCCAGACTGCCCCCGGGCGTCGACGGCGTGCCGCGTTCCGCGAAGGCGCCATTGGTTGTCGAAGAGACAGCATCGAGAAGCGCGAGCGCAACGCTCGGACCTGTCTTGGAGCACCGTCAGGCTCCGGCTGATGGTTCCGCCCGGATCGCGCCTCAAGGCGCTGACCGTCCTCAAGCTAAGCGGGTGAGTCCGAAGCGTATCATGGTCACATCGCGGCAAAGCGACGGGACGAACGACAGGGTTCGCGCGGGCTCGGCACGGGTCCCGCCCTATCACAACGGTCTCGCGCTTGAGGAAGCCTCCGGGCCGGGAGAGAAGCGGCCCCATGCCCGTCTGTCCGGCCGCTCGCTTGAACGATCCTTTGGGGGCCAGCCGAGCCAGGACGGCTATCGAACCGCCTCCTACCCTCAGCGCGGGTACCTGACTGCTGATCTCAGCCGTTACCCCGAAAGTCCCGCCCTCACCGAGGGCCGACGTGCCGAAGCCGCGCAACGCACCGATCACCGCAAGGCTGCCGCGCAAACGGGTGTGATGCGTTGGCTCCAAGAGCCCTGACGGCCCTATTTGGCCGAGTTCACCGTTCCCTTAGCCCGATCCGCAGAGCCTCAGATGCTGAAATCCCGCTCCGTCCTACTGGCAATTGGGGCGATCTCATCGGCCTCTTCTGCCGTAGCCACGAGTCCGGCGCAGATGCAGGAAAGGACCGCCTACATCGCCGAGCGCTACCTTCAGATCTGGTCGTCCGGCAACGCCGCTGCCGTGACAGGGGTGCCGTACATGTACGGACCCACAGTCCAGTTCTACGGCCGAGTCTATTCCCAGGATCAGCTCATCGATGAGAAGCGCCGCGCCATCCGGCAATGGCCCGTCCGCCGGTATGTTCACCGTCCTGGCACCATGCGGATCACCTGCAACGTGCCGCAGCGGAAGTGCGCCGCCCGGTCCATCATCGACTTTTCGGTCTCCAACCCCGCACGGCAAACAGGGAAGACCGGGTCGGCTCGGTTCGATCTTGGGATCAGCTTCGCCGAGCGTCAGCCGCGCATCCTCTACGAGGGGGGAAGCCTCAATAGCCGGCGCGTAGGACAACTGAACTAACCGAGGGAACCGCCTCGTTCCCGACTGGGTGACAGCGTAAGGTAGGGTCGCTCCGTGACTTCTCCCGGGCAGGCATCCTTGAAAGACTTCCCGTGACCGATGAACCTGTCGACCGGCCAGATAACGATAGGGAGGCTCTCGCTCGGGAATGGGCTGACACGGCCGTGAACGCGTCTCACAATCTCGGCTTCGAGCATGAGCTCCGCGCGCTGAGTTCGGAGCACTGGCAGATGGTGCTCACAAGCGTCGCCGCTCGGATGCAGATGAGGGGGATCATGCCCCCGTTCGGATGGAAAGATGCACTCGCCCGGCAAGTTGGTCGCCGTACGGACTGATTGCATCTGCGGAGTTCAGCATGAGCGATGCGCCTGTCGTTCCGATCACGCCCGAGACTCTGGAGCTTGGCTCCGAATGGAGAGAGGCCGCTGATCTTGCAGCGCATAACCTTGGCTTCAGCCCTGCCCTTGCGGAGCTCAGCCCGGAGCACTGGCAACTTGTCCTGGCCAGCGTCACCGATCGTATGCGGCTGCGGGGTGCTTCGCTTCCCGTCGGTTGGCGACGAGCACTCGCCCGGCAGGTCGGCCGTGGCGATGGAGAGGACAAAGCGCAAGGCAAGGTGCTGGCTCTAGCGGCTAAGCGCAAAGAGATTGCCGCGCACCTCTCTCGTGAACTGGGCCTGGGTGATCTCGCTGACCTTGGTCCAGCAGATCGCGATATCGTCGATCAGCAGACCACTGAGACGATCGTGGGCTGTAGCCCGGACACGGCCGAACCAGCCGACTGCTCCGACGCGGATCGGACGATGCGGCGGCTGCTCTCCGAGCATCGCGCTCTGGAGGAAATGACAACGGACGCAGCCAGCCCGCGCCCGGCCGAGGAGGGTGAGGAGTTCAGCCCCGAGGATGGCATCTGATCCATCCCGAAGCGCAGGCGCCCGCTTGCTCTGACCGGGATGCTGCCCTCAGCCCAGCAGGGCATGAAGAAGGATGGCCGCAGCCGCCCCCGCAACGGCAAGCCCGAGCAGCGTGACGCTGCTGAGCTGATCGGCCGTGTCGATGGTGCCGCCGACTCGGTGGTCCGCATTGAGAGCGGAGCTGTGATGGCCGGTCTGATTTGGATTGGCGGTCTGAGCGGCGCCTTGTCCCGGGCCGGCCTCAAGTGGGGGATGGATCTTCGCGGTCATGGGCGCCTCCTGTTTGGATGGAGGGGCAACTCACGGGACGCGGTCCGGATCAACGATCGCCGTGCAGCGAACGATCCGGATGCGCCTGCCGCGTCAGACCTAGGGCAGCACGGGCGCGAGCAGCGGCAAGGTCGCCAATGCCAAGGCCGACAGCACCATGAACATGCGTCTGATGTGGTGGTCCGTGATCATCGTTGCCTCCCCTGCGCCTGTGTTCAGACTGCGGGAGCGGTCGTATCGGTCTCACGTTGCCTAGACGTTTCGAGACTTGGTGAACCGTTCTTGCACCATGCCGGAGACGAAGAGGGCCGAGTGCTACCGCCGTTCCGGATCACGCGGGCTGGGCCCTTTGCCGGCCTTGATGAACTTTCCAATTGCGATGCCGAGCGGGATCGAGAGCACCGCCCATCGAAGCAGGAACTTGATCATGCGGCATTCTCCCGATCGCGCCAATGTCTGCGATCTTGTCGTCTCGGCGTCTGTCCAAGGACGATACAGCTACGGATCAAAGCACCTATAAGCGCCAAAGCTTGGACTTGGCGCGCGTTCGTGCCAACGTGCGGGATGTATTACATCGTCGAGATCGCCCACGTCGAATTTCAAGCTGGTACCTCCGAGCAGGGAACGCCGCCGGAGGACCTCCCGGTTCAGTACGGGACCATTGAGGAGGCGACCGAAGCTGGCAAGGCGCGTATCGCCGAGTTGGTGCAGGCTGGCTTCAAGGCTGACAGCGTGACCTTCAAGGTGCTGGATCAGCACGGTAAACCCGCCTCCTGAGAAAAATCTGGGTGCTGGCAGAACGGACCAAGCTGGGAAACGGCGAGTGGCGTCCCGCTACGTGGGTGCGTCCATGCTGCCGTCGCGCTCCATGAACTTCGATTGCTGCGACCTGTTGCCATCACAGCAACATTCGGGAGCTATCGCATGCACGACATCAATCATGGTCAAGAGCGCGTTCGGTCCAGCAAGACCGGCTACATCTTGGCAGGCCTCCTTGTGCTCGCGCTGATCGCCTTCACCAGTTACTTCGTTTTGATCCCCTCACCGTTGCCTCCTCAGTAGGTCGGGGAGCGCAACGACGACTTCGCCGAGCAGCCTTGCTTGCTCTCCGACGCGCTTCATGTCCTCACAAACGCGATCAAGCAGTTCCTGCTCTCGCGCCTGACCCTCGTCCTCGGTGAGGGCGACCGTGCATGGCAGGGGAGACGCCCGGCAGCCAATGCTTCGCTCCACCTCGAGGCCCGTCCCTTCGCGACGGCATGATGGCGGTCCAGGCAGAAGCGCATCGCCGTCGGATCACCGTCCTGGGCCAGGGTGATCGCCTTGCGAAGGATGCTCTCGGCATCGCCCTCAAGGACCTTCTCCAGGGTCACGGTAGCCCGGTTGCGAGCGCCTTTCGGCCGCCCCAAAGGGTTTGCCGTCTCGTCCAGCCGGAATGGTCGTTCCCTCGTTATCGATCTATCGCGTCACGCGGTTTCTATTTGCGGGGAAACCGCAATTGCGCGCTTCCGCAGCCCGGTGGGGCGGAGCGCCCTCTGCGGGCTGCCTGCCGTCAGCATCGAGGGCAGCTTGCTCGGCCAAGTCACGCGCGCCACCCTGACAGCCCCGTCCACGCCTCGCCGATGATGGCCTCGCGCCGTTGCGCACGGTCAGGGGCCTCTTCGACGACTTGGCGCAGAACGGCTTCCATCGCTTCGGTACCGCCGGCTGCTGACGCTTCCTCGCCCTTGCGTCGGATGGCGGACTGGAACGCCTTCACGGCTGGGCCTGCGGTAGGCTGACTCTCGACGGCAACCACGAGGGCAAGCAGGGCGTCGCTGATTGGGGCGACAACCGTCTCCCAAGATGGGGCGGGCGGGGTTGCGGAGGGCTCGGGCTCAGTTGGCCGAGCCGCGAGGTGGCCTGTTGTTCGTGGGCGAGACACAGCTTGGATTTCCTCAGGATTGACGGTGAAGGGCGCCGAAGACGGCAAGGACCAGCGCCGATGGATCGGCACCTGCCTCTGAGACGCTTGAGATGAAGAGGACAGGGCAGTCCGCGCGATGGTGCGAGCAACCGCTCCTCGGCAGTGAGCCGGAGTCCACGGCACGAGCTGATCCGCTCGTGCGGGTTCGGACCGGGTCGAAGAGGAAAACATGTTGCTCACTCGGCTCTCGAACGATACGAGAATCGGAGATCGGCCGTCGTGGGCGATGCGATGTAGCAGTCCATCGCTACCAAAATTCCTGCATTCTTTCCGGTGCTTACGCTTGAGGTCCTGAACGGGTCGTGTGGGATTTTGCCGGCCCCGTGCAGGCTCTGCCAAGGCTGCCTACAGGTCGAGCGATCCCGCTCCTCGCGGTGACCACCGCCGTCGTAGCAACGGCGCCTGCGGGTGATGCAATCCGGCAAACCGTTCATCACGAAGAGGGAGCACGCCCCATGTCCTGGTACGTCGGCGGGTTGCTCGCGGGCGCCCTGGCACCGCTCGCGCTGTGGTCGGTGGGAATCCGCGAGGCGTTCGAGGCCGGAGCGAAAGCGGGGCTCCTCCGCTATGCCGACACCATGGTCGTGAGCGTGCCGGTCGGGCTTGCGGGAGCCTACCTCATCCACCTCCTCAGCGGCTGGGCATAGCGGTGGGCGTCCGCTCGGCGCGGCCGGCTTCGTCGTCCGGCGATGAAGGCTAGAGCCTCGTCTCACAGGTGAGGCGACGCCGCTCGCGGCGGCCGAAGGTCCTGTAATGGAACTCCCCGGACTCCATCTCGCCGCGTTCCACGGCACGGCGAACGTCGGGATTGCAGCGCAGGTACTCCTCCTCGTCGAACCGGGGCTCGCGCTCCTCGCGGTCCCTGCGGCCGCGACCGCGGTCATCATCGTAACCCCGGTCGTCGTCGTAGCGGCGGCTGCGTTCTCGCCCGCGGTCATCGTCGTAGCCGCGACCGCGTTCCGGTCCGCGCTCGTCGTCGTAGTCCCTGCCGCGACTGCCAGAGCCCCGCTCGCCCCGGCCGCCGTACTCCCGCTCGTCGTAGCCGTCATCGCGACCGCCTCGCTGCGCTGAGGCCGAATCCATCGCGCCCATCAGGCTCAGACCGACCAGCGCCGTGACCCAAAGCGTCTTCATGAGATCCGTTCTCCCGTCGGCAGCGTCAAACGTGCCGCGAGGCCATTGGTTCGACAACCGCACCGCGGGCGATGCGGATCAGGCTCGCCGCCCGGCTCCGCGCCTGACGCTCACCAGGATCGGCGCCGCACAGTCCAATCCGCCGTAGTCTTCGGCGGCGCGGGAGGGGTATGTCTGCCCTCGCAAGAGAGGAGGTTCGCGCAGTGAGGACTTGGATTCGCGTGGTTCTGCTGGTCGGGCTCGCCCTCAGCTCGCCCGCCAGCGCCCAGCCGAAGGCTGCCGAGGCCGATGCGGAACTCGCCGCCTCACAGGCCATCGTGGGCAAGCTGAACGCCTACGTGGCCCTGCTCAACCGCACCCTGCGCGCCTCCGAGTCGATCACGCGCTATGCGAGCTGGGCCGACATGCGAACCGGCCCGACCGGGCGCGAGCGTATCATCTACGGCCTCTACTCGCTCTACGACGTGCGTGGCGAGATCGAGCGGGCACGGGCCGCCGTGAGCAAGCCGCCGGCCATGCCCGAGCTCGACGCCAAGATCGGGCCCTACATCGCCGCCTACGAGACCCTCGCGCCGATCACCACGCAGGCCAACGGGTACTACGAGCGCCAGGACTACAAGGAGGACAAGATGGCGGAGGGCAAGGCCCTCCACGCCCGCCTGGCGCCCGCCGCCCAGACCTTCCTCGCCGAGCGGGCCGGGCTCGAAGCCCTGTTCGCCCGCGAGAAGGAGCGCAGCGACGCGACCGAGCTCGCGCTCGTCGAACGACGCGAGGGCCGCAAGGCGCGCTGGCACGTGATGAACGTCATGATCCGGGCGCGATCCATTCTTCCCCTGCTGCCCAGCGATGCGAGGCCCGTCGTCGACATGCCGGCCTTCGAGGCTGCACTCGCCGGCTACGCCGGCGCGGTCAGGGAGCTGGATGCCTATGTCGCGGCGGAGCCGGGCGCCCTCTCGTCCTTCGAGTCGCGTCCGCGTTCCTGGCTCGGCAAGCTGCGGGAGTTTCGCGACAAGCTGGCCGCGGCGAAGGGCGACGCCCGGCGCGGGGCTGGGCGCGACCTGACCTGGATCGTCAACGACTACAACAGCATGATCTCCACCGCCCAGCTCGCGAGCACCCTGCCCTCGCGGCCGTGAGGTCCGTCGGCTCATGGTGGCCGGCGCAAGCCAGGAGAGGCGGCACGCGCCGAGAACAGGCGCGCCTCCCGTGCCGCGCCGGGTGTCCCTTCGGCCGCTGAGACGAGCCCGGGGCTGGTTGCGTGCAAGCCTAACGGCGCGCCGGAACAGGCGGGTCCGAGGGTATCGTTCGGCTTGCGGACCGGATGTGGACCGTGTCCTAGGGAAGCTTCCCTTTTTCAGGACATGCCATGTGGTACCTCTACGGCCTCGCCATCCTCGCCGGCATCGGGAACGCGATCCAGCCTGGACCGAACTCCACGCTCGCCAAGACGCTGGAACAGCCCTTCGTCGCCGGCCTCGTCGTTGTTCTGGTCAGCGGCACGACCCTTCTCGCGACGGGGCTCGCAACGGGCCGGCTCGCTCTGCCCAGTCAGGAACAGGTCACGCAGGTGCCCTGGTGGGCCTGGTTCGGCGGCATGCTCGGCGCCCTGCTGATCTGCTCCCAGCTGTTCGTGGCCCGACAGATCGGTGCGGCACCCTTCCTCGGCATCCTCGTCACCGCGGGCGTCGTCACCTCCGTCGTGCTCGATCATTTCGGCTGGGTCGGCTTCCAGGAGCACCCCGCGACGGTCTGGCGGGTGCTCGGTGCCGCTCTGATGGTGGCCGGAGTGGCCCTCGTGGCGATGTTCTAAAATCCACTTGAGCAACGGCCACGGGAGGGGCATGCGCGTCCATCCGCGCGCATTCCCCGACTCCGTGGCCGTCTTCGATCGGTACGACAGGATCGCGATAGGGAGTCTTGCCCGGCGGCCTATGCCTCCGCGTCATCCTTGTCGAGGATCGTCTCCAGATCCCCCGTCAGAACATCGAGCTGCTCGGCCGTGGCGACGATCTTGAACTTGGTCCCGTCCTGCGCTTCCACCGCAATCTCGACGTGGTCGCCGACCTTCACGGCCATCGCCTGCTTGAGGGTGTAGGACGTCGCTTTGTCGTTGGCTGCCATGTGGGTCTCCTCTTCCGACAGCAGGCAACGCAGGGCGCGCGTCGAGGAGCCTGCGACAGAACCTCTCGTCGGACGGTCTCTGGACGTCCGCCGCAGCGCCGCGAGCCAGCTGCCGACCGCCCCGACCACGGACCCGTCGCGGGCAACGCGCCCGGTGCTCCAAGGGATCGCCGCCTCCGTCCGCGCCGTTCATCGAACCGCCTCGGGGTCGGAGCGTTGATCCCAGTCACTGGGAGCATCGCATGTCCGACGATCCGAAGAACGCGTCCGAGACGATGGCCAACAGCTCCTACGATCAGCGGAGCGGGCACCTGGCGCAGGGCGCGGGGGTCAAGGCCCAGGGACTGGCGACTTCGCCCCGCGATACGGCGACGGGCAAGGTGCAGGAGACACCCGGCGGCCCGAGCGAGCGGCCGGGCACCGAGGCCGAGGAAACGGCACGGCGCTCGGCCGATGACGGGGTGCGCAAGGATCAGCCCGCCTGAGCGGAGTTACGTTGACGGGAGAGCGGGTCGAACCAGCCCCCTTTCGTGCCTCACCCCAAGGAAAGCGCCGATGCCCGCGACCAAGCCGACCGAGCCGCCCAAGTCGCAGGCCGATGAGACCGATATCGCGGCCCCGCGGCTGACGCCTCAAGGCCGCACGGATCCCGATGCGTCGGGGGAGGATGCCACGGATCCGAGCGGCGGCGCGAAGACGGGACAATCCGACCCGGCCGAGGGATAGACGTGCCGGGCCGCGCAGGCCGGGTAGCGTTCGGGGGCGGGTGGCGGGGCGATGATGTTCCCTGCCTTGGACCACCATCGACTCGACAGCTCTCGCGCACCCGATAAGAGTCTCGACGCGACAGGGGCGAGACGAAGATGGACGAGCGGCGGACCGCGCCAAGGATGCGCACTCTCCTGTCAGGCAAGATCATGCTCGGAGGCGGTGGCGTCATCGATTGCATGCTGCGTAACCGCTCCGCGACCGGGGCACGATTACAAGTTCCGAGCATCGTCGGCATTCCCGATCACTTCACGCTGCTCATCGAGCCTGCCGGGGAGCGCCACCCGGTGCGGGTCGCCTGGCGCAAGCAGACCGAGATCGGCGTCGCGTTCGTCGATGGGGGGGAGTAAACCGAGCAGGCTCCTGACGGGCAGGTCCTCCGGAAAGCCGAAGCATTTTGATGCATCGCCGACACGCGCCTTTAGGACGAGGCGAGCAAAATTCCCGTCATGGAAGGGTTTGGAGTGTCGAGGATGCAGGAGCGCCGAGCATCGCCGCGTCATCGGATCGACGAGGACGGGCATATTGCGGTCGATGAACATACCACGATTGCGTGCATGATCTACGATCGCTCCGACGACGGCGTGCGCCTGACGATGACGGACACCAGCGGAGTGCCCGAAACCTTCGTGCTGGTCGGCAACCTGGGCGAGTACCGCGTCTGCGTGGCCGCGTGGCGGACGCAGGAGGAGATCGGCGCCCGCTTCGATGGGCGGGCGAGAGCGGGGCGGGAGCCGGCCTGAACGAGGCGAAACGCGTTCGCGCGTCCTGCCTCGCGTGAGGCAGGGAACGGCCAGGGAACGCGGGTCCGTGGGCCTGGAAGATGGTGCGGGCCAACCCCTCCGAACGAGGCCGGAGCGGAACCTTTCGTGGCCCAAGCTCGTCTGTAACGGGAAGCCGATCCCTGTTCCGCGACCCCGGGTCGCCGCGGGACAACCCTCCCCATGGTCTCGAATTGATGAGCGACGTTACCCGCGAACTGATCCCGCCGACCCGGGTCTCGCTCGGCGTCGCCGGCCTGGACGACGTCCTGGGCGGCGGGCTTACGGCCGACCGGCTCTACCTCTTGGAGGGAACGCCCGGGACCGGCAAGACCACGCTGGCCCTGCAGTTCCTTCTCCACGGAGCCGGCCGCGGTGAGCGCGGCCTCTACGTCACGCTCTCCGAGACCGCCAACGAACTTCGTGCCGCGGCGGCCACCCATGGCTGGTCGCTGGATGGGATCGAGCTCTACGAGCTCGTCAACGAACTCGGCCTCGATCCGGACAGCGAGCAATCGGTCCTGCATCCGTCCGAGGTCGAACTGGGCGAGACGGTGCGGGAGGTGATCGAGCGCGTCGAGGCGCTCACGCCGACCCGCGTCGTCTTCGACAGCCTCTCAGAGCTGCGCCTGCTCGCGCAGAGCCCCTTGCGGTACCGCCGCCAGATCCTGGCGCTGAAGCAGTTCTTCGCCCGGCGCAACTGCACCGTCCTGATGCTCGACGACCGCACGTCCGAGGCAGGCGACCAGCAGCTCCACAGCATCGCCCACGGCGTGATCTCCCTGGAGCAGGCACCGCGGGCGTTCGGGTCGGAGCGGCGCCGTCTGCGAATCGTGAAGATGCGCGGCATGAAGTTCCGTGGCGGCTACCACGACTTCATCCTCGATACGGGCGGCTTGCGCGTCTTCCCGCGCCTGATCGCCGCCGAGCATCACGCGAGCTTCGATCCCAAATCCGTCTCTACTGGCTCCGCTGAGCTCGACCTGCTTCTGGGCGGCGGCTTGGTGCCCGGCACGAACACCTTGCTGCTCGGCCCCTCGGGCGTAGGCAAGACCACGACGGGCGTGCGCTGCATGGTGGCGGCGCTGGAGCGGGGCGACAGGGCGACGTATTTCCTGTTCGACGAGGGCTTGGCCACCCTGCTGGCGCGCTCGGCGGCACTGAACATGGATCTCGAGCCGCATCTCGCGGCAGGTCGGCTCACCATCCAGCAGGTCGATCCGGCCGAGCTCGCGCCCGGCGAGTTCGCTGCCGCGGTGCGCATGGCGGTGGAGGAGCATCGCTCGACCTTCGTCGTGGTCGACAGCCTCAACGCCTATCTCCACGCCATGCCGGGCGAGGAGTTCCTGATCCTGCAGATGCACGAGCTCTTGAACTACCTCAACCAGCAGGGGATCACGACCCTCCTGGTCTTGGGCCAGCACGGCATCATCGGGGACGTGCAATCGGACGTCGATCTCAGCTACCTCAGCGACGCGATCCTGCTGTTCCGCTACTTCGAGGCGAAGGGCGAGATCCGCGCAGCCCTCTCCGTGGTCAAGAGCCGCGTCAACCCTCACGAGCACACGATCCGCGAACTCAAGCTCACCTCCCACGGGCTCCAGGTCGGGGAGGCGCTGGCGGATTTCGAGGGCGTTCTCACCGGATTGCCCTCGTATGCCGGCAAGGTGCGGCTGCTGAGCGGCAACCCACCCGCGACCGGCAACGCGTGAGACTGCCATTCATGGATGAGGAAGGCCGCATCGTCATCCTCGCGCCGCGCGGGCGCGACGCGGCCGTGATCCAGCAGGTCCTGGAGCGGGCAGAGCACCTGACCTCAATCTGCGCCGCCATCCCGGATTGGGTGGAATGCCTGCGGGCCGGCGCGGGCGCCGCCCTCGTCACCGAGGAGGCGTTGGCCGACGCCGATACGGTCCCGCTCGTCGCCTGGCTCGACGGGCAGCCGGCCTGGTCCGACTTCCCCTTCATCGTCTTGGCCACGCGCCAGAGCGGCCGCCGGTCGGAGCGCGCCGCCGGGATCCTCGCGCGGCTGGGAAACGTCGTGCTCCTGGAGCGTCCGATCAATGCGGAGACGCTGACGAGTGCCGCGGCGTCGGCCCTGCGGGCCCGCCGGCGGCAATATCAGGCTCGAAGCCTCCTGCAGGAGCGGGAACGGACGCAGGAACACCTTCGCGCCCTCAACGAAGGGCTGGAGCGCCGGGTGCTGGAGCGGACCGAGGAGGTCGAGGCCGCCCGCGAGACCCTGGCCTTCGCCCTCGACGCGGCGGGCATGGGATCGTGGGACCTCGATCTCTCGAGCGGCACCTCCCGACGGTCTCCCCGGTTCGAGGCCATCTTCGGCTATTCCGGGGAGAGCTTCCCCTGGACGCAGGACACCTTCCTGGCCCACGTGGTCGAGGACGACCGCGCGACGGTGGAGGCGGCCTTCTCCAAGGCGCCGCAAACCGGGGCGTTGGATCTGGAATGCCGCATCACGCGAACGGACGGAGCGGTGCGCTGGGTCGCCCTGCGGGGGCAGGTCCGCTTCGACGCCGCGGGCCACCCTGCCCGGATCGCCGGAGTTCTGCTCGACCGCACGGATCAGCGCATCACCGAGGATGCCCTGCGCCAGGCCCAGAAGATGGAGGCCATCGGCCAGCTGACGGGCGGGGTCGCGCATGATTTCAACAACCTCCTGACCGTCATAGTCGGCGGGCTCGACATGATGATCCGCCGGCCGGAGCAGGTTGACCGCGTGAAGCGTCTCGCCGAGGCCGCCATGACGGCCGCACGCCGGGGCGAGCAGCTCACCCAGCAGCTCCTCGCCTTCTCGCGCCGGCAGATGCTGCGGCCGCAGACCCTCAATCCCAACCGCCTGCTCCTGGACTTCCGGCCGCTCGCGGAGCGCGCGGCTGGGGGCGCCGTCGAGCTCGCCTTCGACCTCGATCCGACCGTCGACCCGATCCGGATCGATCCGGCGCAGTTCGAATCCGCGGTGCTGAACCTCATCGTGAATGCGCGCGATGCCATGGAGACCGGCGTGGCGGCTCCGCGGATCGCGGTGAGGAGCCGCAACATCCACCTCGACACCGGGGCCGTGGCCGACAAGGGCGTGCCGCCCGGCTCCTACGTCCTCGTGTCGGTGACCGACACCGGAGACGGAATTCCGGCCGACATGCTGCAGCGCGTGTTCGAACCGTTCTTCACCACCAAGGAGGTCGGCAAGGGAACGGGCCTGGGGCTCAGCCAGGTCTACGGATTCACCCGAAGCGCCAAGGGCTTCGTCACCATCGAGTCCGAGATCGGCCGGGGCACCGCGGTGAACCTGTTCTTCCCGCGCTCCTCCGATCCGGCCGGCGAGGAGACCGGGACCGGGTCGGTCAGCACCCTTCCCCTCAGGCGTGCCGGTGACGGCGAGACCGTCCTGCTCGTGGAGGACGACGAGCAGGTCTTCGCCATGGCCGTCGAGAGCCTGGAGGAGCTGCGCTACCGGGTGATCGTCGCCCGCAACGCCGCCCAGGCGCTCGAGCACCTGAGAGGCGTGGAGCGCATCGACATCCTGTTCTCGGACGTGGTGATGCCGGGCGGCATGAACGGCTCGCAGCTAGCCGTGGAAGCGCGGCGATTGCGGCCGGATCTCAAAATTCTGCTGACCTCGGGCTACGTCGCCAATCTCGACGAGGGGCAGGTGATCGGCCACGGCGAATTGCCTGTGCTCAACAAGCCCTACCGCCGCGACGAGCTTGCCCGTTCCCTTCGACTCGTTCTGGCGGGCAGCTGAGCCGCGGCTGCCCCAGTCCCGCGGAAGCGCCGGAGGTGTCCCGCGATTTCCTGAGCGTTTTCACCTCGCTCTCGTCGGATCAGCCTGGCTGTCAGCGGCGCGAGGTTTTGCGCCGCATCCCGGCTCTACGCGACCGCCTGCCGCTCCGGGTTCGCCCCCGCCTCCGGCTTGGGGTAAGGCCGCTCCGCGGCTTCGGCGAGCGCCCAGCGCTCCTGCTCGGCCGCTTCGAGGTCGAGCCTGATGTCCTCCAGCTCGGCTGGTCCGATCATGGTGTTTGCCTCGGCAGTCGGCGTGCGCTGCGACATGGCAACCGGGGAGCCCGCGGCGGTGTTCCGGCAGCTCGCGGTCGGCCTGGGGACGAGGCGAGGCCCGTCTCCTCGGCTTGCCGGGCCGGAGGGCGCCTGCCATGCTCCCGGCATGGCTCACACGACGTCCCAGCGGTACTCTCCCGCCATCCTCATCGAGCAGTTGCGCGAAGCGGCCGAAGAGATCGCGCCGGAACTCCACGGCGTTAGGGCCGAGGAGACGCTGGAGGGCGAGGCGGCGCAGATGATGGAGGAGATGGCGGAGGCACTGAAGCGGATCGCCAACGGTGCGCCGCGTCCTCAGGACCTCGCTCGCGCGGCCCTGGAGGCCAGGGCGCCCCTGAAGCCGATCGGCGCCCCCAAGAGCACCGTCGTCAAGCTGCAAAGGCCCCGGCAGTAAGGCCCCGGCCTTACGGTGCCGGCTGCGGCGCGTCCGCGATCGGCCCCGGGTTGAGGTAGCTGTTCGATGCCGAGGACGTGCCTGCATGGTCCGGGCTCGGCGGACGCGGATGGCGGTCCCGCGCCCGCGAGGGCACCTTGTCCCGCCGCTGCAGCAGATGTTCCAGGCGCTCCTGCAATCCTTCGCGCCGGTCGGGCGACGAGGGCTCGAGGCCTTGCTTCGTCCAGAAGAGGTCCAGGACCATCAGAATGATCCAGGGGCCGCCGATGCCCAGGAAGAATGCCATCTGTCCTCGTCTCCTCGCCGTCTGTCGCCTTGGGCCGGTGCCTCGGGAGGCATACGCCGCCCTGCCCCGCCGCTCGACATTATGGGACTGGATGAAAGCGTGGCTAGGGGCATCCGACAAACCGCCGGTCCCTACGGACTGGCGTCAGCCCGGAGCGGCCCCTACCGAACCGAGGGACAGGCGGCGGCGAAGGGTCTGAGGACGATGTCGCCCTGTCGCGGGTTGTTGAGCGTGAAGGGCTGCGTGTCGGCCCTCGGCAGGAAGCCCCGGCCCAGCTCCCCGGCGAAGAAGTCGGGGCCGATGTCGAAGTAGCAGCGGTCCAGAACGGCGTTGTAGCTGAAGCTGGCCTCGGCGACGGACGCGGCCGGCGCGAGCCCCGAGAGACGGCTGCCCGGGCAATGGGCCGTGAGATCGAGGCTTCCTGGGTCCGACAGCCGAACGGCACGCGCGGTATGCGGCCGGACCGTGAAGGCGGGGCCGCCGTTCTGAGAGACCGCCAGCACGTAGCCGGATCGGTTGATGATCTGCCGGGTGCAGCCGGCAGAGACCTCGAAGGACCACGCGCCCGCCATGAGCAGCACGGTCGTTGCCAGGTGTCGTCGCTTCCAACCCATGCGCTCGGCTCGCCAGTTCATCGAATCCCCATGCCGCCGGTTAGAGCAGGGCCGGAGCGGGCAATGCAAGGGTATCGGTGCAAGGGTATCGGTCGGATGCCGCGCGATCTCGTCCTGGCCTTCAGCCCGAGAACGAGCCGAAGCTCTCGAAATCGGAGGGTGGGACCACCTTGCCGAGCGCGTCCCCGCGCGCCGGCGTGTTCTGATTCCTCGATCCGACGGGAGCCGCCTTCTGGCGCTCGCGGTTGTGCAGGTGGGCGGTGCCGTATCCGGGCTGCTTCGACACGGACGGCCAGGCGCAGCGATCGGACTTGATGTGATTGTGCATTCACGCGTCCCATGGATGTGCGCAGAAGCGCGAGGTGTGCGTAGAATGCGGCGGCCCGGCCGGCGTTCCGGCGATCTCACCCAGAGTGTGATCCCGTACCAAGCGTCGGCCTTCGCCCCTCCGTAGCAGGCGATCCGCGACGATGCGGCGACGCATTCCGGACGGCTCCTCGCCGTGTAGCCCTGACAGGGGCGCGTCCTATCTAGGCCCCTACACCGAACGCCCCGCCTTTCCCGACACCTCCTTTTTCGGCCGAACGACATGATCGACCTCACCCTCGCGGCTGCCCAGACCATCGTCTCGCGGGCCCTGGAACAGGCACGAACCTCCGGGTTGAAGCCGCTTGGCGTCGTCGTGCTCGACGCCCGCGGCGCCCTCAAGGCCGCTCAGGTGGAGGACGGAACCTCGCTGCGCCGCGCGGAGGTCGCCTTGGGCAAGGCCAACGGCGCCCTCGCGCTCGGCATCGGCTCACGGGCGATCTCGGCGCGGGCCGAAGCGCAGCCGCATTTCGTGGCCGCCGTGAGCCACGTCATCGGCCCCGCCGCCCTCGTGCCCGTGCCGGGCGGTGTGCTGATCCGGGCGGGCGACGGCCGCCTGCTCGGCGCGGTTGGGATCTCGGGGGACACCTCGGACAACGACGAGATCTGCGCGGTGGCCGGCATCCGCGCCGCCGGTCTCGAGCCCGAGACGGGCGCGTGATCCACGGGGCAACCTTCCTCTTCGCGCGCACGCCACTCTAAGTCGTCGGCCCGCCTCGCGCGGCGCCCTCAACCGCGTGGCGAGGTCGGCGCGGACTGGGTCGGGGTGATCCTGCCCATGACGAGGCGACGTCCGGCGCTGAGCGGCCCCCAGAACAGGAGCAGCAGCCCGACCACCATCAGCGTCGAGACGAGCCCATTCGAGAAGAAGACCGAGAGGTCGCCGCCTGAGCCCAGCAGCGCTTGGCGGAAGGCGTCCTCGGCGCGGTCGCCCAGCACCAGGGCGAGGACGAGGGGTGCCAGCGGGTAATCGAGCTTCTTGAACACATAGCCGATCACCCCGAAGACGAGCATCAGCCAGATGTCGAAGCGCGAGGATTCCACCGTGTAGGCGCCGATGGCGCAGACGATGAGGATGATCGGGGCCACCAGCGCGAAGGGAATGCGCATGATCGCGGCGAAGACGGGCACCGTGGCCAGCACTATGAGAAGGCCCGCGACGTTGCCGAGATACATCGAGGCGATCAGGCCCCAGACGAACTCCTTCTTCTCGACGAAGAGCAGCGGACCGGGCTGGAGACCCCAGATCATCAGGCCGCCGAGCAGCACCGCGGCGGTGGCCGAGCCCGGGATGCCCAGCGCCAGCATCGGCAGCAGCGCCGAGGTGCCGGCGGCGTGGGCCGCGGTCTCGGGGGCGAGCACGCCCTCCATCTCGCCGCGCCCGAAATTCTCAGGCGTGCGCGAGAAGCGCTTGGCGAGGCCGTAGCCCATGAAGGAAGCCGCGATCGCGCCGCCCGGCGTCACGCCCATCCACATCCCGACGACGGAGGAGCGGATCAGGGTGGCCCAGTAGCGGGGCAGCGAGGCCCAGGTGCGGAGCACCACCTTGAGGTCGATCGCGGCCTTCTTGCCCTTGAAGTGCAGCCCCTCCTCGATGGTGAGCAGGATCTCGGAGACGCCGAACAGGCCGATCACGACGACGAGGAAGTCGAAGCCCTTGATCAGCTCGCTGACGCCGAAGGTGAGCCGCAGGTCGCCCGAGATGGTGTCGAGGCCGACCGCGGCGAGGAGGAAGCCGATGGCGAGCGACGCGACGATCTTGGCCTTGTTCTCCTTGCCCATGCCGATGAAGGAACAGAAGGTCAGGAAGAACACCCCGAAGAACTCGGCCGGCCCGAAGCGCAGGGCGAACTTGGCGACGAGCGGGGCGACGAAGGTGATGAGCACGACGCCGGCGAGCGCGCCGATGAAGGAGGCGGTGAAGGCCGCCGTCAGGGCCTCGCCCGCCCGGCCCTGCTGGGCCATCGGATAGCCGTCGAAGGTCGTGGCCACCGACCAGGCCTCGCCGGGGATGTTGAACAGGATCGAGGTGATGGCGCCGCCGAACAGCGCGCCCCAGTAGATCGAGGACAGGAGGATGATCGCCGAGGTCGGGTCCATGCCGAAGGTCAGCGGCAGCAGGATCGCGACGCCGTTCGGGCCGCCGAGCCCCGGCAGCACGCCGACGACGATGCCGAGCAGCACGCCGACGACCATGAACATGACGTTGGTCCAGGACAGGGCGACCTGGAAGCCCAACAGGAGCTGGTGGAGATCGTCCATGGCGGTTCCTCGGTCTCTCTATCGGCGGCCTAGTAGCCGAGCATCGCCTCGACGGGACCTTTGGGCAGGGACAGCCGGAACTGCACCTCGAACACCCAGAAGGCGATGAGCGGCACGGCGACGACGGCGAGGAGCGTCTGCCACCAGCGGAAATCGCCGAGCATGATCATGAACAGCGCCATGAAGAGCGCCGAGGCCACGTAGAGGCCCAGGAACTCGATGCCGGTCACGTAGAGGAGGAGCGGCAGGAAGACGGAGGCCACCATGCGAAGCTGGCCGTAGGTGACGAAGACGCTGTCCTCGCGCCTGAGCGCGCTCACCAGGGCGGCCACCGCCGCGATCAGCAGGATCCAGCCGACGCGGGCGGGGAAGAACCCGTTCTGCGGGCCGCCGTCCCAGCCCGCGCCGCGCTCGTAGGAATCCCACAGCACCATCGCCGCCAGGCCCATCAGGATCAGGGCGACGAGGATCTCCACGACCCGGCGCGACAGGCCGGCCTCGGGAGCCGTGTCAGAGGCATCCGCCATCATCAACTCGTTCCGGTAGAGGAGGAGCGGGCCCGGTGGTCCGGACCCGCCGCAGGGCTCAGTTCGTGCCGATGAAGCCGGCCTTGCCCATCAGGTCCTTGTGCTTCTGCTCGTCGGTCGTGAGGAAGTCGACGAAGGCCTGGCCGGAGCGGAAGTCGGGCACGAGGGCGTTGCGCTCGACATAGGCCTTCCAGTCGGCCGTCTCCGTCACCTTCCGGAAGAGCTCGACGTAGAAGGCCTGCTGCTCCGGCGTGACCTTGCCCGGCATGAACATGCCGCGCAGCATCTGGTAGTTCACGTCGAGGCCTTGCGACACGCAGGTCGGGACGTCCGCCCAGGACATGTCCGCGGTGATCTTCTGGTTGTACGCCAGCGGCTTGTCCGAGAACACGCAGAGGGGCTTGACGGCGCCGGAGCGCCAGTTGGCGATCTCCTCGGCGGGGTTGTTCATGTTGGCGTCGATATGCCCGCCCGCGAGCTGGACCGAGGACGGCCCGCCGCCCTGATAGGGGATGTAGGTGATCTTGATGCCCGCTGCCTGCTCCATCGTGACGGAGATCAGGTGATCCTCGCGCTTCGAGCCGTTGCCGCCGGTCTTGAGCGGCGGGTTGGCCTTCTTGGCGGCCTCCACGAAGTCCTTGGCGTTCTTGTAGGGCTGGCTTGCGTTCACCCAGAGCAGGAAGGCGTCCTGGGCCATCATCGCGATGGGGGTGAAGTTCTTCCAGCTCACGGGGAGCTTGGTCGCGAGCGGGGTCATGTAGATGCCGCTCGAGGTGGTGATCAGCTTGTGGGGATCGCCCGCCGATTTCTGGATGTCGAGCATCGCCTCACCGCCTGCCGCGGCCGGCTTGTTCACGATGATGATCGGCTGGGAGACGAGGTTGTTCTTCTGGATCGCGCCCTGGATCGTGCGCGCCATCTGGTCGGACGAGCCGCCGGGCGGGAAGGGCACGATGATCTCGATGGGCTTGGTCGGTTCCCAGGCCTGGGCCGACGCGACCGGCAGCGCTGCGGCCAGCACGGCCGCCGTCACGAAGCGTCTCATGGGCGTCTTCCTCTCAAGGGTGCTCTTCTCGGCACCGTCATCCTGCGACAGGTATGAGGCTTTGGGAGCCGTTGGCAACCGGCCGGGATGGACGCCTCACCGTCAAAGCGAGCTTGTATTACAAATACCAAGCGTTCAAGGGGCTGACATCCCCGGCAATCGCTTCGAATCATCAAAGGCTTGATGGATCGATCCCGAGACCGGGCTGCGCGGCAAGGATTGCGCCTCTCGCGGGAGGCCACGGACGAACGGGGGCAGCATGGCGCAGAGCGCGTCGGGAAAGCACGGTCCGTTGCGCGGCCTCAGGGTGATCGAGCTCGCCCACATCATGGCGGGTCCGGTCTGCGGCCTGATGCTCGGCGACATGGGCGCCGAGGTGATCAAGATCGAGAAGATCGACGGCGGCGACGACACCCGCCGCTCGGTCCCACCGGTGATCCAGGGCGAGAGCGCCGCCTACATGATGATGAACCGGGGCAAGCGCGGCATCGCCCTCGACCTCAAGAGCCCGGAAGGCGTCGCGATCCTGCGCCGGCTGCTCGCGGAGGCCGACGTGCTCATCGAGAATTATCGCGCCGGCACCATGGAACGCCTCGGGCTCGGCTACGAGACGCTGAAGGCCGAGTTCCCGGGGCTCATCTACTGCGCGCTCTCGGGCTTCGGGCGCAGCGGTCCCTACGCGGAGTGGCCGGGCTTCGATCTCGTGGCGCAGGGCATGAGCGGGCTGATGTCGGTGACGGGCACCGGACCGGGTGAGGCGCCGATGAAGTGCGGCGCGCCCGTCACCGACATCACGGCCGGCATCCTCGCGGCCATGGGCGTGCTCGCGGCCTACACCCACCGTCTCAAGACAGGCGAGGGCCAGGCCGTGGACACCTCGCTGTTCGAGGCCGGCATCACCCTGACCTACTGGCAATCCGCCATTGCGATGGCCACCGGCGTGGCGCCTACGCCCATGGGCTCGGCCCACCCGCTCAACGCGCCCTACGAGGCCTTCCGGACGGCCGACGGCTGGATCACGGTGGGCGCGGCGAACCAGACCAACTGGCTGCGTCTGCTCGCGGTGCTCGGCGCCGAGGCGCTCGCCGACGACCCGCGCTTCGCCCGCAACGCCGACCGCCTGGAGAACCGGGCCGCGCTCGCCGAGCGGCTCGGCCCCTATTTCCACGCGGCCTCGTCCGAGATCTGGCTCGCGCGGCTCGAGGCCGGCGGCGTCCCGGCCGGCCCCGTCCTCGACGTGCTCGCTATGCACGCCGATCCGCAGGCCCAAGCGCGCGAGATGGTGGTCGAGGTCGACCACAGCCGCATCGGCGCGATGCAGACCCTGGGGCTTCCGGTGAAGTTCTCGGAGACACCGGGCCGCGTGCACGGGCCGGCGCCCCTGCTCGGCGAGCACAGCCGCGCGATCCTGCGGGAGGCGGGGTACGACGAGGCGGCGATCGAGGGGTTTTTCGAACGGGGCGTCGTGCGCGAGACGGTGGGATAGCCAATCGCGAACCCTCCCCCGCAGAGGGAGGAGGGAAGAAGCCGAGGGTTTCGATCCTTCACGCCGCTTTGAGCGCCCCATCCAGCACCCGCGCCACGTGCTGCGCCTCCAACCCCAATCCGTCGTGGATTTGATGCCGGCAGCTCGTGCCGTCGGCGATGACGAGGTCGTCGGGACCGGTCTTGCGCAGGGCCGGGAACAGCGACAGCTCGGCCATGGCGAAGGACACGTCGATCGTGTCCCGGCCGTAGCCGAAGGCGCCGGCCATGCCGCAGCAGCTCGATTCGATGACCCGGACGTCGAGCCCCGGCACGCCCCGCAGAACGGTTTCCACCGCGCCCATCGCGCCGAAGGATTTCTGGTGGCAATGCCCGTGGAGATGCGCGACGCGCCCGCCCTGGTCCGCCAGCGGCAGCGTGATCCGTCCCGCCGCGAGGTCGGCCGCGAGCAGCTCCTCGAAGAGCAGGCTGCTCTGGCCGAGCCGCGCACTGTCCTCGCCGGGTAGGAGCGCGGCGAACTCATCGCGGAAGGTGAGCAGGCAGGAGGGCTCCAGCCCGACGATCCGGGCCCCGGCCCGCACGAAGGGCAGAAGAGCGTCGAGGGTGCGTCGCGCCTCCGCTCGCGCCTTATCGGTCTGGCCCGAGGCGAGGTAGGTCCGCCCGCAGCAGAGCGGCCGCTTGCCCTTGTGCGGGAAGACCTTGTGCAGCCGGTAGCCCGCCGCGAGCAGCACCCGCTCGGCCGCCTCCAGGTTCTCGCGCTCGAAGGCGCGGTTGAAGGTGTCGCCGAACAGGATGATGTCGCGGAACTCGCCGGCCACGTCGGTGGGGTGGGCCGCCTCCCCCTCCTCCCGCCAGGGCCGCCGCCAGGGCGGCAGGGTCCGCCGCGCCGAGATCCCGGCCACCCGCTCGGCGAGCCGCGCCAGGGCCGGCACCCGATTGCGCAGGTTCAGGAGCGGGGCGAGCATGGCCGCCACGCCGGCATAGCGCGGCAGCTCGCCCACCAGCCGCTCCTTCAGGGGCAGACCGTGGCGAGCATGGTAGTGGTGCAGGAACTCGACCTTCATCTTGGCCATGTCGACGCCGGTGGGGCATTCCCGGCGGCAGGCCTTGCAGGAGACGCAGAGATCGAGCGTCCGCTTCATCTCGTGGCTGGTGAAGGCCTCGGGCCCGAGCTGGCCGGAGATCGCGAGGCGGAGAGAATTCGCCCGGCCCCGGGTGAGGTGCTGCTCCTCGCCCGTCGCGCGGTAGGACGGGCACATCGCCCCGCCGACGCGCTTCCGGCAGGTGCCGTTGTTGTTGCACATCTCGACGGCGCCGCCGAAGCCGCCCCAATCGGACCAGTCGAGAGCCGGCTTCACCGGCTCGGTGACGGCGTAGCCCGGCGCGAAGCGCATCAGCGAGCGGTCGTCCATCTTCAGCGGGCGCACGATCTTGCCCGGATTCAGGCGGTTGTCGGGATCGAAGCCGTCCTTCACGGCTTCGAACGCGCGGGTCAGCCGGGCGCCGAACAGCGGCTCGACATATTCCGACCGCGAGATGCCGTCGCCGTGCTCGCCCGAATACGAACCCTTGAACCGGCGCACGAGGGCGGAGGCCTCCTCGGCGATGGAGCGCATCTTGGCGACGTCGCCGCCCTGCTTCATGTCGAGGATCGGGCGCACGTGCAGGCAGCCGACCGAGGCGTGGGCGTACCAGGTGCCCCGCGTGCCGTGCCGCGTGAACACGTCGGTGACCGCGTCGGTGTAGTCGGCGAGGTGCTCCAGGGGCACCGCGCAATCCTCGATGAAGGAGACGGGCTTGGCGTCGCCCTTCGTCGACATCATAATGTTGAGGCAGGCCTCCCGCACCTCCCAGACCGAGCGCTGGCGCGCGGGCTCGGGCACCTCGACGACGGCGTTCGTGAAGCCGTGATCGCTCATGCAGGCATCGAGGCGCTTGAGGTCGCCCAACAGCGCGTCGCGGTCCTCGCCGGCGAATTCCGTGAGCAGCAGGCAGTTCGGCCTGCCCCGCGTGATGTCGGCGAGCGTCGTGCGGAAGAGCGGGATGTCGGCGCCGAGCACGAGAACGTTGTTGTCGACTAGCTCGACTGCGACCGGGTTCAGGTCGACGATCGCCTTCGTGGTCTCCATCGCGGCACGGAACGAGGGGAAGTGGCAGACCCCCATCACCCGGTGCATCGGCAGGCGCGAGAGCTTGAGCGTCACGCTCGTCGTGGCGGCCAGCGTCCCCTCCGAGCCGACGAGGAGATGGGCGAGGTTCGGGCGCGGCTCGATCAGCGCATCGAGGTTGTAGCCACCAACCCGGCGCTGCACCCGCGGATACATCGCCAGGATCTCCTCACGCTCGGATTCCGCCAGCGCCAGCATGCGAGCGGCCAGGTCCTCGGCCCGCGCCGAGCCCCGCACGCCCGAGGCGTCGTTGCCGGTGAGCGCGAAGCCGAAGGGCTCGCCGTCGTGGAACAGGGCGTCCAGGGCGAGGACGTTGTCGCTCATTTTGCCGAAGCGCAGGGAGCGGGCGCCGCAGGAATTGTTGCCGGCCATGCCGCCGATGGTGCAGCGGCTCGCGGTGGAGGGCTCGACGGGAAAGAACCAGCCGTCGGCCTTCACTCGCGCGTTCAGGTGCTCGAGCACCATGCCGGGCTCCACCGTGATCGTGCCGGCTTGCAGGTCGTAGGCGAGGATGCCGTTGAAGTGGCGCGAGCAATCGACGATAAGCCCCCGCCCGATCGGCTGCCCGTTCTGGGAGGTGCCGCCGCCGCGCAGGATCACCGGCACGTCGTGCTCGGCCGCGACCTTCAGGGTCGCGGCGATGTCGGCCTTGCTCTTGGGAAAGACCACGCCCGCGGGCATGATCTGGTAGATCGAGGCGTCGGTGGCGTAGCGCCCGCGCGTGAAGGCGTCGAAGCGGACCTCGCCCCGCACCGCCTCGGCGAGACGCCGGGCTAGGCCCGCACCGTTTCGCCCCGCCGCGCGGGGGGTCGTCGCGGGCTCAGCCGTCGCTGCCATGGATCGCTGCCCTCGAACCTTGCTTCACAGGATTGTCTTGCCGGTCGCCGCCTACGTAATACGGTATTCCAGGGGCGTGAACACGGAAGCGGCGATCCGTCCCGCCTCTCCCGGCGCCCGCGGTGACGGAACGACGGGGTGCATGGTCCCGACGACCCGAGACGGCTAAACCGCCCTCATCCGCGCCGGGTTCAGTGGGCCGAAGGACCCTTCAGATGATCGATCTCTACAGCGATACGCAGACGCGGCCGACGCCCGGGATGCGCGAGGCGATGGCCCGCGCAGTCGTGGGCGACGAGCAGTCGAACGACGACCCGACCACGCGCGAGCTCTGCGCCCGCGTCGCCGCGCTGCTCGGCAAGGCCGACGGCGTGTTCATGCCGTCCGGCACGATGTGCAACCTCGTCTCGATCCTGGTCCAGACGCGAGCGGGCGACGAGATCATCGTCGACGATCAGTCCCACATCTACAACACGGAGGCCGCGGGCGCCGCCGCCATCGGCGGCGTCTCGGTGGCGCCGCTGCGCACGCCCGCGGGCATCTACACGCCCGAGGCCTTCGAGGCCGCGATCCGCACGCCCGGGCGGACGGCGCCGCGCTCGGCGCTCGTCTCGGTCGAGCAGACGACGAGCTTCAGCGGCGGATCGGTCTGGCGCCTCGAGGACATGCGCCGCATCCGCGACATCGCCCATGACCGCGGGCTGATCGCCCATATCGACGGCGCCCGCCTCCTCAACGCGGTCGCCGCCACCGGCATCCCGGCGGCGGAGTACGCGGATGGCTTCGACAGCGTCTGGCTCGACCTCAGCAAGGGCCTCGGCTGCCCGGTCGGCGCGGTGCTCTGCGGTTCGAAAGACTTCATTGTCGAGGCCTGGCGCTGGAAGTACCGGCTCGGCGGCGCCATGCGCCAGTCGGGCGTGATCGCGGCCGCCGGGCTCTACGCCCTCGACCATCACGTCGAGCAGCTGGGCCGCGACAACGCTCATATCCGCCTGCTCCACGAGCGCATCGCCGACCTGCCCGGCCTCGCCTTCGACCCGACGGCGGGCCAGTCGAACATCCTGTGCTTCTCCGTCGAAGGCCTCGGCGTCACCGCCGCGGAGTTCGCGCGTGCCTGCCTCACCGAGGATGTCCGCGTGCGCGCGATCGGCGCCTACCGGATCCGCGCGACGACCCATCTCGACGTTGACCGCGCCGGTGTCGAGCGCGCGGCCGAGGTGATCCGCGCCAAGGCCGCCTCCTTCCTGTCAGGCCGCTGAGTCGGAGCGGATTCATTCCGATCGCGCAGGAAGACCGAGAGTTTGGCCGACGGCGTTCACGGGTTGAAGATCGACCGGGTGCGGGCGACGCTCCGAGGATGGGTGACGGAATGACGACCACGCTCGCGGATCATATCGGCCAGGCTGCGACCCGAGCGCGCCGGCAGGCGCTGAACTTTCCCGGATCGATCAAGAAGGACGACCTGCCCTGGGCGGTCATCGATGCCTTCGACGCGGATATCCGCGGGAATGTCGAGCGCGATCGCCGGATCGAGGAGGAACGCGATCGCGTCCTGATCGCCTCGGTCAAGCTCGCCGAGACCCCGCCGGACGAAGAGGACGAAATCGCCGCCGCCCGCCGCCATCTCATCGATGCCATCGACTACCTGGAGCAGGCCGTGCTGCGCTTCGGCATCGTGAACCGCCGCGGGGCGAAGCTCGGCCTGAGCTAGGGGCCGACGCCGCGCCCGGCGGACGCTAGTCTTCTCGGCGCCCGCCTCGCGCCTAGGCGGCCTGCGGCAGGAACGCGCCCGCGAGCGCCTTCTCGATCAGCGCCCGCGTCTCGGCGACGCCGTAGAGGGCGATGAACGAGCCGAAGCGGGGGCCGCGTGCCTCCCCGAGGAGCACGTTGTAGATCGCCGTGAACCAAGCCTGAGAGACGCCGGGCCGTCCGTCGGGGCTCTTGGCCTTGCCGCTCAGGTCGGGGAAGTGGCGCCGCCCGACCTCGTAGACCACGGCCTGCAGCGCCTCCGGATCGGTCGAGCCGGCATGGTCGGCCAGCGTCGCGGCGAGGTCGGCGAGCGCCGCGTGCTCGGGCTCGCTCGCCGCGCGGTAGGTCTTGGCCGGACGCACGAAATCGCGGAAGTACGCGACCGCGTGCCCGACCAGGCGGTCGAGCCCCGGATGGCTCTCCGGCCTGAGATCCGGGGCGTAGCGCCGGATGAAGCCCCAGAGCACGCCCGGATCCTCGGTGTTGGCCACCGCCGCGAGGTTGAGGAGCATGGCGAAGGTCAGCGTGCCGCCGGCCGCCTCGGGCTTCGGCGGATCGCCGGCATGGAGGTGCCAGACGGGGTTGCCGAGCTGGAGCTTCGGCTCCTGTCCCCGGAATCTTTCCAGGAAGTTCAGGTAGTCGTCGACGTGGCGCGGGATGACGTCGAAGAACAGGCGCTTGGCCTCGCGGGGCTTGTTGTACATGAACAGCGCCAGGCTCTCCGGCGTGCCGTAGACCAGCCATTCGTCGATGGTGAGCCCGTTGCCCTTCGACTTCGAGATCTTCTGGCCCTTCTCGTCCAGGAAGAGCTCGTAGTTGAAACCCTCCGGCGGCTCGGCCCCGAGCGCGCGGGCGATCTCACCCGAGAGCTTGACCGAGTCGATCAGGTCCTTGCCGGCCATCTCGTAATCGACGCCGAGCGCCACCCAGCGCATCGCCCAATCCGGCTTCCATTGCAGCTTGGCGTGCCCGCCGGTGACGGGGGTCTCGTAGGCCTCGCCCGTCTTCGGGTCCCGCCACACGAGGGTGCCGGAGGCGGGCCGCACCTCGTCAATCGCGACCTGCATCACCTCGCCCGTCACCGGGTGGATCGGCAGGAAGGGCGAGTAGCTCGCCGAGCGCTCGGCGCGGAGCGAGGGCAGCATGATCGCCATCACGGCGTCGTAGCGCTCCAGCACCGTCATCAGGGTCGCGTCGAAGACGCCCGACCGGTAGCATTCGGTCGCCGAGCGGAACTCGTATGCGAAGCCGAAGGCGTCGAGGAAGCGGCGCAGCTCCGCGTTGTTGTGCGCCCCGAAGCTCTCGTGGGTGCCGAAGGGGTCCGGCACCCGGGTCAGCGGCTGGTTCAGGTGAGCCTGCAGAAGCTCGCGGTTCGGCACGTTGTCGGGCACCTTCCGCAACCCGTCCATGTCGTCGGAGAAGGCGACGAGGCGGGTCGGGACGCTGCCTTTCGTCAGCACCCGGAAGGCGTGGCGCACCATCGAGGTGCGCGCCACCTCGCCGAAGGTGCCGATATGCGGCAGGCCCGAGGGGCCGTAGCCGGTCTCGAACAGCACTTCGGGTTTCGGGTTGCGCTCGATCCTGGCCAGAAGCTTGCGCGCCTCCTCGAAGGGCCAGGCGGCGGCATGGGTGGCGGCCTCGATCAGGGCCGGGTCGAGGGAGAGCGGGGACGGCATGGGGCGGGAACGCGCGGTCTGTCAGGGATTTGCGGGAGTGCCGGCACCCTAGGCAGCCCCCTCCCCCCGGTCAACGCGAGGCGGGCGATCGACCGGCCCCGCTAGAAGGGGCTGATGGGGAAGAAGCGCAGGTAAAGCTCGGCGTACTTCCCGTCGTCCCAGATCCGTTGGAGAGCGTCGTCCAGCGCGCGCGCGAGCGCCGCATCCTCCTGCCTCGTGACGAGGCCGATCCCCTCGCCGAAATAGCGGTTCTCGAGGTAGCTGCCGCCGACGAGGGCGCAGCAGCCCCCGGCCTCGATCCCGCCGACCCAGAGGGCGAGGCTGAGCCCGTCCGCGAACAGGTACTCGGCCTCTCCGCGGCGCAGGGCGCCCTGCGCCGCGGAGAGATCGGTGAACTCCTTCGCCTGCGCCTCGGGGAAGAAGGCCTTGAGGTAGGCCGCGTGCGCGCTGCCGGCGAGCACCGCGACGCTCCGGCCGGCGAGCGCCTGCGCCGAGGGGGCCGGCGCGGCGCGGTCCGAGCGGGCGGCGAAGCGGGCCGGCCACCGGAAATAGGGCCGCGTCGCCAGGAACCGGCTGCGGAGCGTCGGCGTCAGGGGAATCGCGGCGGCGACGACGTCGCCCTGCCGGTCGGCCAGCGCGTCGAGCAGCGTGTCGAAGCGCCGGGCCTGCACCGTGCAGGCGATCGACAGGCGCTCGCAGACGGCGCGGGCAAGCTCGACCACGAAGCCCGTGGGGGTGCCGTCGGGACCCGCGAAGTGCAGCGGCGGGAACTCGTCATCCGTGAGGAAGCGAATCGCGCGTCCCGTCTGCGGCGCCTCGATCCGCTCGCCCCGGCTGCGCGGGTTCCAGAAATTCGGGATCGTGACGCCCGTGGCGGGCTTCTCCTGTGACCGCGCCGCGTCGGTGCCGACGAACAGGAGCGCCATCACCAGCAAAGCGACGGACGCGCCCTGCACCCGCCTTGACGCAGAAGTTGTACGCGTGATGCGCTGGTTGCAGGCAGGGGCGATTGGGCTCACCCTGCCTCCCTAGCACGTTCCGGAGCCGCCGGGAGCCGGTCCTTTGTCGATCCTGGGCTTCAGGTTTCCGCTGCGCGACGCGGTGGCGCTGCCGCCGGAGATCGCCTTTCTCCTCGCGCAGGGTTTCGCGCCCGCCGTCCTGACGAGAGCCGTCGCCGACGCCCGGGCAAGCGGGAGCGATGCGGCCACGGCCCTCATGAATGCCGGGCTCATCGCGAAGGAGACCTACTATCGGGCCTTCGCCCGGGCGCTCGGGGCGCCCTTCCTCGCGGGCGACATCCCCCTCGGCGAGGGCGCCCGCTTTCCGGAGAGCCTGATTGCCGGCGCCGCACCTCTCGCGCCTGGATCCGCGGCCGCGCTCGTCCTCGCACCCCGCGGCAGGGCCATCGTGGAACTCCTCGAAGGCCGCAGTCCAGCCCGCCGTCTGCCAGCCATCACGATGCCCTCGTCGCTGCGCGCAGCGATCTTCGCCGCCATGCCCAAGGGCATCGCTGCCTATGCGGCCGACGCGCTCCAGGTGCACCGTCCCGATTGGGCCTTCAAATCCGCGCCGAAGGGACCGTTCCTGGCCATTGCCGGCATGGTTCTCGGGGCAATCCTCCTCGCGGCCGTGCTCCTGCCGCCGGCGGTTGCTGTGACGGCCTGGGTCGTTCTGCAATTCCTGACGCTCGGGACGCTCACCTTCCGGATCGCGGCGCTCGGGATCAGGGACGGTCTTGACGCCCCACGGGCCGGATCGCGGGTGCCGGACCGCGATCTTCCGATCTACACCGTGTTCGTCGCGCTGCACCGCGAGGCCGCCGTCGTGCCGCGCCTCGTCAAGGCCTTGGCAACGCTCGATTATCCCCTGACCAAGCTGGACATCAAGTTCCTGATCGAGGCAGGGGACACAGAGACCGCTGCGGCGCTCGCCCGCGCCTCGCTCCCGGCCCGGTTCGAGGTCATCGTCGTGCCGCCCGGCCTGCCGAAAACCAAGCCGCGCGCCCTCAACGCCGCCCTGCCGCTGGCGCGCGGCACCTGCCTCGTCGTCTACGATGCCGAGGACGTGCCCGATCCCGGTCAGCTCAGAGCGGCCGCCGAGATCTTCGCCCGCACGACCACCGACACGGCCTGCCTGCAGGGGCGCCTCGTCATCGACAACGCCCGCGATTCCTGGCTCACCCGCTGCTTTGCCCTCGAATACACCGCCCTCTTCGACGTGCTCGGTCCGGCCCTGGCCGCCTGGCGGCTCCCGACGCCGCTCGGCGGCACCTCCACGCATTTCCGCACCGAGGCGCTGCGGGCGGTCCATGGATGGGATGCCTGGAACGTCACCGAGGATGCCGATCTCGGCCTGCGCCTGGCCCGCGCGGGTTACCACGTCGGAGACCTGCCGAGCAGCACCATTGAGGAGGCGCCAGCCCGGACAAGTGTGTAGTGCAGGATCAAATGGCACAGCCTGGGTATGCGGGATTAGCCGGAATCCTGTGGGAACTAGTGGGCTAATTTGCCTTGCGGATCAGCAACATCGCGAGGTGAAGCGGCCGCGGAAAGCTTGGCAGTCTCGCGCAAGATCAAATGGCGCAGTTCCAGCTTCAATCCGGGATGAAGGGCCGGGCCTTCCTAGGGGAGGCGCTTATGAGATGTCGCTAAGTGGGATGATTGGCACAGCATCCCACTTAGCTGCCGGAGCGGGCCAAAAACTGAGGATTTCCTGAGGCTTACAGAGAAAAGCGTCGAAAAGGCCGCTTGGCTAGGTGGGATGCTAAGTGGGATGTTCGCCAACTGATAGCGCGGGCTGTCAGAATGGCAGGTCGCGAAAGATGAGGGGCACCTGGCCGTAGGTTGCCAGCACCACCGGTTCTTCGAAGTCCCCCAATTCAGTGTCGCCGGAACGCCTAAGTACCACCACCCCCGCTTTGGACTTCGCTAGTCTTTCGCCCAAAGAGAGCGCGTGAGGCTCGTCGCGCGCCTCACGCGGCTGCTCCGCCTCTAGCCCTCGTCCTTTGGGGCGAAACCCTTGAACAATGAACGTGTCTCTCGAACCCTTGGCCATGACCGTCCCTTCCAAGTGAGAACGGCAGACTGAGTTGAGAACATAACAGGAACAAGAGTGGCCAAAAAGATGCTGTGAACAGCGGGGACAGCGTCAGCGCATCAACGTCCGCGCTGGCCAATCTTCGCCTGTATGACGGTCGCCTGAGCCTTGGCCGTTTCCATTGCTGCAGCGTCGAGGCGCCCACAATCAATCTTGAAGGCTCCTTGATCGGTTCCATCGACGCGACTTGATCCTGAGAGGAGTATGACCATCCGCCATGCGCAGGCGAGCGTCGGATTGTTGGACACGCTGCCGTCACAGCCGTTGCGCAAACAAAAGGCGACGTTCCTCTGGCTCTGGTAGTCACCGCGATAGGCTTTGGGGAACTGTTCTCGGAACTGTTGGCGGCTCACCTGGCACGCGGCGTCATTTGCAACAGTTGCACACGTCGTCAGGTGGTCGCGCGCGTTCTGCGCATGCGCAGCGCCGGACAAGAACAGGCCAAGCGTCAGGACGATCCGTTTCATATGGGCCTCCCGAACCAAGCCACACGCGCCTGAAAATTTAGATTTTCGACCTCGCTTCGCGGCACTGTTTCTGATGGATATCGTTCATTGTCGGCGATCAACATTAGACCGCCGAACGCCAAGAGGCTGACGCGCTTCACCACAACTAGACCATTAACGACCAGCACATAGATCTTGCCGTTCACAACCTCGCCATAGCCCCGGTCGACGAGCATCAGGTCACCGTCGTGAATGGTCGGCCACATGCTGTCGCCTTCGGCAGTCAGGAACTCCGCGTTCTGAGGCGCAATACCGAGCGCTCTTAGCCACGAACTGCGGAAGGCTATCTGCCGGCCCTCATCACCTTCCTCCATCATCGGAGCGAGCCCAGAGCCTGCGGAGGCGCGAACCTCCAGATGTGGGATCGGGATGAAGAGTTCCGTCGTGTCTGATGTGACACGCTGCGGCGTGACGGCTCGGCCAACAACCTCGTCGAGCGTCATCCGAGCGGCATCCGCTACCTTGATAAGCGTCGGTAGCTTCATCGCCACGCCTGACAAATAATTATTTAGTGATCCCAACGGGATGCCGGAAATCCGGGCGAATTCCTTGTTGCCGCCGTGCGCGTCGACGATCGCACGCAGCCGCTGCGCTGCAGCGATGTCCGTTCTGGCATCGTCGATGCTTTTTGCGACCAAAATCATCCCGCGCAATGCCAGTTCTAGGTTGACGCTGCATCCCAGATTAGGCATCGTTCTAACAAGTGAGTCTTAATACGCAGGTTATAGCGTGACCCCTCCGCCGAGAAGTGGCACTGCCCCGCCCCGGATCTGGGATCAACAGGCCGTTCTGGCCGAGATCCGTCGCCGTGGGTCCTCAATCTCGGACCTCTCTCGAGCCAATGGTCTGAGCCGAGGAACGCTCTACTCGGCCTTCTACAAGCGATATCCGAAGGGCCAACTTCTCATTGCGGACTTCCTCGGCATCCGCCGCCACGACATCTGGCCGCGTTGGTACGGCCCCGATGACACTTTGCTGCCCCTCCAGGGGCAAGGCACCGGCGGGCGGGCTGCCTGATGGCGAACCCGTACCTCGCCTTCCCAATCGATGATGTCCCTCTTTCCGATATCTACGTCGGTGACAGACTTCGCCCGGTAGACCCAGCCTTTGCCGAGGCTATGGCGGCATCGCTGCTCTCTGGGAGCCGCCTGCCCCCGATCATCCTGCGCCGGCCTGCGCCGGCCGAGGGGATCAACAAGCCGTTCGCCCTGGTGATCGGCGGTCATCGGCACGCGGCGGCCGTCCTGGCAGGCTGGACCACTTATCGTGCCGAGATCAGCAACTGGAGCGCGCTTCAGGCCCGCTTGGAAGAGGTCAAGGAGAACCTCGTCAGGAGCGAGCTCAACCCGCTGGACCGTGCGATCTTCATCGACGAGCACAAGCGCGTTTGGGAACTGCTCCACCCCGACGCTGGCCGCGGCGGTGATCGACGATCAAAGAAGGCGACCAAAGTGCAGGCTTTGCACTTTGGTCCGCGGACCTTCTCGGCAGATGTGGCAGAGCGCTGCGGTGTCGGCGAGCGGACCGTCAAGTACGCCCTCGCCCTCGTGAAGAGCCTCGCTCCTGAGGCTATTGCGCTGTTGCGCGGTACGGATTGGTCCCGCAACGCCGCCGAATTGCAGCGCCTCGCTGCAGAACCGATCGAGCGCCAGGTCCAACTCGCCAAGCTCCATGCTCGCGGTGGCGCAGAGACTGTGGCGAAGGCGCGCCTGGCGGCCGGTTACGCACCAACAGGCGAGGCCGACCCGCAGGAAGAGCTGTTCCGGCGCATCGTTGCGAACTGGGAGCGCCTCGACGCGAAAGGCCGCAAGCGCTTCCTCGCCCATACCGGCCTCACCGAACAGGCTAAGCCGCGCCAGCGCATGCCGAGGATCTCCGAGATCGTTCCGGAGGTCGACCCCAGGCAGATCGACCTTGAGGACGCGATCGCTGCGAAGAACGGAGCTGTCGCGTGAAGCTCTGGCTCACCGCCTCCGAAATCGCCGACCTTGCCCTGCCTGGCCTGCCGCGCACCAAGCGGAACGTGAATGCCCTAGCCGAGGCTGCAGGCTGGGCCGACAGGAAGAGCCTCTGGCGCAAGCGTCGGCATGCCGGCGGCGGGATCGAGTACCACCTCGATCTTCTCCCGCCCGACGCCCGCAAGGCCTACGTCGACTGCTTCGTGTCCGATGCAGTCCCGATGGCTGCAGCAGCTGCTGCCGAGGCCGAGCCTGCTGCAGCCGGCCTGCGGGACGATGCTGCAGAGGCCCGCGATGCTCGCCTCGCCATTCTCGCGGCGGCTGATCGGATCTTCGAGACGGCGAAGCTGCCGCGCCAACACGCCGATCTGCTGACGATCGCCGATTATCAGAGTGGACGCCTAGGTCTCCCCGAATGGGTCCGGGCGGAGGTGCCCAAGCTGACGCTGCGGACACTTCAGCGCTGGCGAGCGGCTGCGAAAGCAGGGCGGACGGCGGCTCTGGCGGTCGACCGTGGTGCGGCCCGTCGTGGATGCGGCGTCCTGGAGCAGGCAAACGACGGCCAAGTTCGCGTGTACTGCCTCGCGCTGATCGTGAGCCGGCCGCACCTCTCCGCCGATCATGTGCGCGCCATGCTGCGGGAACGCTTCGGCGACACGCTCACGCTCTCGAAGGCGGGTGGCTCGATCCGGACGGTGCCATTGCCGCCGATCCGCACCATCCAGGACGCCCTCAAGCGCTGGAAGTCCTCGGAGAAGGTCGCGCTCACGGCGCTGACCAACCCGGATGCCTTCAAGAGCCGCTACAAGCTCTCCGGCTCGCACACCGACCGCACGGTCACCCGCCTCAACGAGGTCTGGCAGATCGATGCGAGCCCCATGGACGCCCTCTGCGTCGATGGCCGCCACTCGGTCTACCTGGCGATCGACGTCTTCTCGCGGCGCGTCGTCGTCTACGTCTCGCGCACGCCACGCGCCGAAGCGGTCGGCCTGATGCTGCGCCGTGCACTCCTGGCTTGGGGCGTGCCCGAGCGGATCAAGACGGACAACGGCAGCGACTTCACTGCGAAGGCGAGCGAGCGGCTGCTCGCCAACCTTGGGATTGAACGGGAGCTGTCACCAGCCTTCACACCTGAGGCGAAAGCCTTCGTGGAGCGCGTCATCGGGACCTTCCAGCGTGATCTCGGCCCCCTCCTCCCGGGGTTCATCGGTCACAGCGTCGTCGATCGAAAGGTGATCGAGGCCCGCAAGGCCTTTGCCGATCGCCTCGGCGAGACCGATGCCAGAGCGTTCTGTGTGACGCTCACCGGTGCCGAGCTGCAGGCCTATTGCGACGGCTGGGCCGAGAACCGTTACCAGCACCGGCCCCACGCCAGTCTAGACGGCGTGACGCCCTACGCTGCGGCCGCTGCCTATGCCGGCCGCACACGTCGCATCGAAGACATGCGCGCCCTCGACCTTCTGCTGGCGCCGGTCGCCGGACGAGATGGCCTGCGCATCGTCGGCAAGCAGGGCCTCCGGATCGACCGTTCGATCTACCTCACGCCTCACCTCATGCCGGACACCCAAGTCTTCGTGCGGATGGACCCGTGCGACCTCGGCCGCGCCTTCCTGTTCGCGCCGGACGGCGGCCAATACCTCGGCGAGGCCGTCTGTCCCGACGTCCTCGGCGTCGATCCTGTGGCGGCTGTCGCTCACGCCAAGCGTGCGCAAAAGGAAATGATCGACACCGCGACCGCAGAGATCCGCAAGGAGGCAAAGCGGATCAAGCCTCGCGATTTCGCGGATACGATCCTCCGCCAAGCTGCAGAGGCCTCAGGCAAGCTCGTCGCATTCCCGCGACCCACCGACGTGCACACCACGCCTGCCCTGGAGGCCGCCGCCGAGGTCTCGAAGCCTGCCCTCCCCCGGGCCGCGCTCGAACCTGCTGAGCGCACCCTCATGACCGAGATCGAGGCGGATCTCTCATCCGTCCCGCCAGTCACAAACGTCCAGCCGCTTCGGCGCGGCGACACCCCACAGCTTCGCTTTCGTCGCGCGCTCGATCTGCGCGCCCGTATCGATCGGGGCGAAGCCATCGAGACCGCCGATGCCCTTTGGCTGGGCGGCTACGAGGCCGGGCCGGAGCACCGGTCTTTTCAGGATCTCTACGACGACTTCGGAGAGGCAGCGCTGAACTGACGGACCAAAGAAAAGCCCCGGCGCAAGACCGGGGCGGAAAGTGGAACGGGCATCAACATGACCACGAACGCCAACGACGACAAGAGCAAGAGCCACGCCGCCCTGCAGAATGTGCGAGCGATGATGGCCCTCGTCCGCAAGCTCCAGGGGCGCCGCCCGCATCTGCCGAACATCGGCGTGATGCATGGTCCCTCCGGCTACGGGAAAACCCAAGCCGCCATCTACGCGCAGAACAAGACAAACGCGGTGCGGGTCGAGGTCGGCGACAGCTGGACCCGCAAGACCCTCATGAAATCGATCCTGATCGAACTCGGCGTCGTGCCGCGGGGCACGGTCGCGGACATGGTGGAGCGCGCCGTCGAGCTGCTGGGTGCCGAATTCGATCGGCCCCTTATGATCGACGAGGCGGACAAGCTCGTCGACAAGGGCATGATCGAGCTGGTCCGCGAGATTGCGGAGTGCAGCCAAGCGCCGGTCGTTCTCATCGGAGAGGAGGCGCTTCCCTCGAAGCTCGTGAAGGTCGAGCGCGTCCACAACCGAGTGCTCGACTGGGCGCCGGCGGAGCCCTGCGATCGCGAGGACACCCGCAAGCTCGCCGCCCTCTACGTTCCCCACCTGCAGTTCACGGATGGGCTACTGGATCGGGTCTGCGACCGCAGCGAGGGCCGCGCCCGCCGGATTGTCACGAACCTCGACCACATCTCGGAATGGGCCCGCCACAACGGCGCGAAGACTGTCGACGAGAGCTACGACGGCCGGTTCTTCACCGGCGACGTCCCGAAGGTGCGCAATCCTAGCCGCATGCTGCGGAGGGCGGCATGAAGCGCCAGCATCAAATCAAGGCGGGCGGACCTAAGGCCTACTGGCGTGCGATGTGTGCCCTCACGAAGCGGGCGAGTGGCTTCACGATCCGGGACATCGTCGAGCTCTGCAAGGCGGAGAAGCCGAACACGGTCAAATGCTACGTGCGGTCCTGCTACCGGGCCGGCCACCTCGAAGAGGTCGGTGAGCGGCCGTTCCCGTCCTCCCGTCGCCAGCCACAAAAGCTCTACGCCGTTAAGGATACTGCTCCGGAAGCCGCGCCCTTCGAGAAGCCGGATCGGGTGGGCCTACTCGGCGCCGCGCACCAGCAAATGTGGACCGCCATGCGCGGCCTGCAGTCCTTCACATCGAGGGAGTTGGCCGCGACTGCCTCGACCGACGACGTCATGATCAGCTCGGACACGGCACGGATCTTCTGCTGGAAGCTGGAGCAGGCCGGCTACCTGCAGGTACTCGGCAAGAACGGGCGCTGGAAGGTGCTGCGCATCCGGCCCGGGAAGAACACGGGTCCGGACGTGCCCGTCATCACCGGGGCTGGCGACGTCATCGACCGCAACGCCCGCAGCATGCGCCGGTGCGCGTCATGAGCGGCGGCATGAAGGTTTCGGCCACCGAGAAGGCCGCTGCCGCCTGGGGACCGGCGATCCCCGACGAGGTGCGCGAACTCGCTCTCTACGTCGATCGGAACACTGGTGCCGCTGCTGCGAAGGCGATTGGCTACTCGCCCGCTGTCGTGAGCCACCTGCTCTCTGCTCGCTACCCGGGCGATCATGACGCCGTCTTCGCGAAGATCCGGGGCGCCCTCATGGGCGAGGTCGTGATCTGCCCCGTGCTCGGGGAGATCGGCCGCGACCGCTGCCTCAACGAGCAGAAGATGCCCTTCGCCACCTCCAACTCGGCCCGTGCTCGCGTCTATCGCGCCTGCCGCTCGGGCTGCCCGCACTCACGCTTGAAGGGGGCTTGAATGGCCGAATTCCTCAATCCTGTGCCGGCGGTGGAGGATCTCCTCCACGTCTTCGAAGAGGGCGCCCGCGAGGGCGGCCTCCAGCTCGACGCTGACCTCTGCGGCGCGATCGTCCAAGGCTTACGCGAGGCGGCGAGCAGTGTGGCGACCATTGTCGACTTCGCCCGCGCCCACGGCCTTGTGCATGCGCTTGTTGAGCACGAGGTCGCGCCGCTGACCCCTACGGCGCGCCGCCAGCTCGCCCGCCTTGCTGTGCCGCTCGATCCCGAGGGTCGCGTCATGCGCCTTCCCACGGCGGCGGGCGTGCCGGTCCGGCAGGGAGGGTCGGCCGCATGAACGCACCCGTCCGCTCCCCCGCCATTTCGCTGCTGACCGTCGAGGAAACCATCGCGGCCGCCAGTCGGGTCCGGATGACCGACGACGCCAATCTGCGGCGGGCAGCCACCGGCCTTTCCCTCAACGCGATCTGCTCGATGGCCGTGCTCGTCGGCCAGCTCGACGCGATCGCCCGCTCGGCCGCGGCCTACTCCACCGGCACTCCCGATCCAGACCGCTACGCCGAGCTGCAGGAGCGCCTGCTCGCCGCCGGCTACCTGCCCCTCCCCCGAGCAATTGCAGAGGAGCCCGTCGATGGCGCGCGCTAAGACCAAGGCGGCCGGCACCAACCTGCCCGTGCCGCAGAATGATGCTGAGGCCGAGCAGTTGATCGCGAAGCTCGGCGCATCGCAACGCGATCAGACCGAGGCGCAGGCCCGGCACGACGCCGTGATCGCCGCACACGAGGCCGAGCATGGCAAGACGCTAAAGGAGTTCCAAGAAGCACAGACCGCAATCATCGAAGCCCTCGCGATCTGGGCCTCAGCGAACCGCGAGCGCCTCACCCAGGGCGGCAGGTCCAAAACCGTGCAGCTCCCGACCGGCACCGTCCTGTGGCGGGAGGGCCGCTTCTCGGTGAAGCACCGCGGCCTACGGAATGAGGACGTCGTCGAGGCCATCCGAGAGCGGATCGCGGTTCTCGAAGCGGCCATGGCCGACGCGAAGCAAGCCCGGCGCAACGTCGAGGCGGCGGAGCACTACGCCAAGATCCAGATCCTGGAGGGCTTCCTGCGGACGAAGGTCGAGCCGAACAAGGATGCCATGCTCGCCGCCCGCGAGGTCGCGGAGACGGTGCGGGGCGTCATCGTTACACGCAGCCCGGAAGAGTTCGCCGTCGAGCCGCTCGCCTCTCAGATCCGCGAGGTGGCGTGATGAAGACGTTCCTCGGCCGCGTCTCCCTCGCCCTTCTCGAATGGGCGGCCGCCTCGGTCGCCGTCGGCGCATCGGTCCAAGCTGCCTCGGCCGGGTCGACCGAGCCCATGCTCATCGCCGGCATCGCGGCGATCGCCGCCGCCAGCACTCGCAGCCTCGCGATGAGCCGGGCCGCTGGCCGACGCTTCGACGCGATGATGGCAACGCTGCGGGATGTCACTCGCCCTGATGACGGGAGGCCGTGATGCGCGCGCCTCCCCATCAGGACAGTGCTCTTGCCGCCCTCGCTGCGGCCGCGGCCGCCGCTGCGCCCGTCATCCGGGCTGCCGTCACCGACTGCAGGGACGGCAGCACGATCACGGGCGAGATCACCGCGGAGCTGTCGGACACGCACGTCCGTCTCCGTTGCGACGACGGCTTGGTGTTCGCCGTGCCCAAGGCGGCCCTCGTCTTCCTCCCGATTGAGAGGAGCGCACGATGAACGCGCAGACCGCCTTCCGGCCAAAGCTCAACCTCACCATACGCCAGCGCCAGCTTCTCGACTTCATCAGCGCGCGCGTCGCTGCCGGCCTGGAAGCACCGAGCTACACCGAGATGGCCGATCACCTCGGTGTGGCTTCCAAGAGCAACATCCATCGCCTCGTCCAGGGACTGATCGAGCGGGGCTATCTCCACGAAATGCCAGCTAACCGGAAGAGGGCTCTCACCCTCGTGTCTGAGAGCGCATCAGCCGCGATGGCGGCCCCCACGTCGGCGCCGGCGTTGCCGCCACAAGCGGGCTTGGTGCGGATCCAGAACGTTGATGCGGCAACCGGGACGGCGACCCTCGATTATGCGGTGAAGCTGCCCACCGCTCTCGCCTTGGAACTGCTCGAGCACTGCCAGAGCCGCCAGGAGGCGCCCAACGAAATCGTCATCACCGCGATCGTCCGGCACCTTCGGAGGCAGCCATGAGCACGTGGGAGATGGTGGGGTACGGCTACCTCCTCCTCAGTGTCGGCGCCTCGATCGGCTATGTCCTCGGCGCTTTCATGGCATCCGGCAAATGAGTGCCGTCCCGATCACTCCCGAGCAGATCCGCGCGATCCACGCGATCAAGACGCGCACGCGCCTCGACGAGGCCTCCTACCGGGCCATGCTGCAGGCTTACGACGTCTCGACGTCAAAGGATCTGAGCCGTGCGGACGCCGATCGCCTGCTTATCCGCCTGCGCGAGATCCCGGGCGCTTCAAGGCCTGTTGAACGCCCCTCCAAGGCGAAGGCAAGCGGCCGCTTCGCCCCGAAGCTGCAAGCGATGTGGATCGCTGGCTGGAACCTTGGCGTCGTGCATGATCGGACGGACGGTGCAATGCACGCCTTCGTCGAGCGGCAGACCGGCGTCCCGCACTCACGCTTCCTGCGGGACGCGATGGACGCCCGTGCTGCGATTGAGGCGCTGAAAGGTTGGCTCGCCCGTGAGGCGGGCGTGGTCTGGCCACTTCTCGACACCGATCGCGACGTCGCGCTGAGCCAAGTCAAATGGGCCATCCTGCGCGCCCAGTGGCGGCGCTGCATCAACCTCGGCGCTGTGCGGGCCTTTGGTCCGGTCGAGAGCTACAGCGGCCTCGTCGACTACGTCTCGGCCGTAACACGCGGCGCCTCGGGACGGATTGGCGTCGAGGCCGACGTCACGCCGGCCGAGCTGGACAAGGCGTCCTCGGCGCTCGGCGCCAAGCTCCGCCGCGCCCAGTCCGGAACGGCGGAGGTGCGTCGTGCCGGTTGAATTCACCTGCTGCGAATGCGGCCACAGCGTCTTGGACGCCACCAAGGAGGAGCCGCCACTTTTCCGGCTCTGCCGGTTCTGTCTGCTTGAACCTGGTTGGTTCCGATCCGCCTTCCTAAGGGCCTTCATCGACGCACAGCACGACGGTCTGGAACACGGACTGGAGCAGCGCGATGCCGAGTGAAGCATGGCGCCGCCGACCACCTCGGGCGCGGCCGCTGGTGATGAGGTCAACAGCAAGGGAGCCCTGGAGAGATCCGGTCTTTCAAGAGCTGCGATTGGAAAACGATCGGCTTCGGGCTGAGAACAGCCGGCTGAACGCGATCCTGGCGCCGGCTTATAGCTTCCCTCGTCGTTGGGATCTGACCGGTCAGCAGGCCCAGGTTCTCGCGCTTCTCTACTCTCAAGGTGGCTGCCTATCCTACGCCAGGATTGCGGCCGCCATGACCAAGGGCACGGGTGACCGGTCGACCCGCCACATCAGCGTGGTGATCCGGCGTATTCGCGAGAAGACGGAGAGTTTCGGGGTCGAGATCGAGAACTATCAATCCGTTGGCTACGGACTGAGCGTCGAAGGTCGGGCGGTCGTTAAGGCCGCGCTCGGGGCGCGTGCCTGATGGCTGGCAAGCTCCCTGTGTCACGTCCGGCTCCGCAGGATCTGCCAATTTGCTTCGCAGCGGATTTCGCGAGCGGGCACCCTACGGGTTCGGCTGCACCCTTCGAACTTTTGGGCAGCATTACTGCGCGAAGCATGCCCCCTCCAAGGCCGGGGCTGTGTTGGTCGCCGACGAGCCTCCGGAGGCTGCCCGTGGCCGCTGAATTCGACTGCTGCGAATGCGGTCGGCGCATCATCGCCATCGCGGCAGCAGCGCCGCCGGAGCTCCCACTCTGCGCCCATTGCCTCACGTTGCCGGGCTGGTTTCGGCTGCCCGAGGTTCGCGAGCAGTTTGATCCGGACCATGACGGGCGAGAAGTCTGGGAGCGCGAGCTGCCATGACGTCGACTGTCAGCAGCCTTCGACTGCCGCCTGTCCTTCGTGACATCGCAGACGTCGCCGGCGTTGCGGCTGCCTTGAAGCTGGCGCAGGCGAAGGGTGGCACCCGGATCTATGTGCCCCGCAAGATCTCCGAAGGACACTGGCTCGCCGAGCTGCTCGGCATGGAAGCTGCGAGTGCTGTGCGGAAGCTCTATGCGGGAGAGAACATCGCTGTGCCGCTCGGGCTCTCCGGCGCCCTGCAGAATGCCAGGCGCATCGCCCGTGAAGCTTTGGACAAGGGCGCCAGCGTATCCCAGGCCGCGCGCGCCGCTGGCCTAACCGAGCGCTCGATCTACAACCTCATGAGCCGCGAAGAACGGGTGCGTGCCTCAGGTCAGCGCAGCCTTTTCGATGAGTAGCGCAAGAGTAGTGCTGTAGAACTTTAGCGGGAATATGCTTGTGGTCATTAGACATATTCAGCCTTGAAGTTCGGGATCTTCCCCGCACCGAGCCTGGCCGAGCATGTCCACCAAAGCAATCCAGCAGGCGCTCGTGGCGCGGGGGTTCAGCGTCGGCCCGAAAGGTGCGGACGGTCGCATCGGGCCTGGCACCACCAGGGCCATTAAGGCCTTCCAGGTCGCGCACGGGCTGTCGCCGGACGGCAAGGTTGGGACGCTGACGAGGGCGGCGCTTTTTCCCCACACAGTGCCGAAGCGGACGGACGATCTTCCGACGTTCGAGCCGGCCCGCGCCGAGGCCCGGGTCTCCGGCGAGCCTTGGCCTCGCCAGCGCGACTGCATGACCTTCTACGGCGGCGTTGGCCTCCATCAGGTCAAGGTCAAGCTCCCCTTCGCAATGCGGCTGGCCTGGGACAAGAGCACGCTGATCCGCGCGATCTCGCTGCATGAGAAGGTAGCCGACAGTGCCGGCCGCGCTTTTGAGCGGATCGCGGATGTCTACGACGAGGCGGCGCGCAAGAAGCTCGGGCTCGACTTGTTCGGGGGCTCCCTGAACGTCCGGAAGATGCGGGGCGGCTCGTCCTACTCGATGCATAGCTGGGGCATCGCGATCGACTTCGATCCTGAGCGCAATCAGCTCGCATGGGGCGGCGAGAAGGCGCGCCTGGCGAAGCCGGACGCCGAGAATTTCTGGAAGATCTGGGAGGGTGAAGGCTGGGTCTCGCTCGGCCGCGCCCGGGACATGGACTGGATGCACGTTCAGGCAGCGAGACTGTCATGAGCGCGAAGGGTATTCTGCGCGTCGCCGAGGGCGGCCTCCTCATGTTCTGGTGCCCGGGCTGCGACGGCGCGCACAGCGTGAGGGTCGGCGAGGGGGCGGGACCACGCTGGGGCTTCAACGGCGACTATGACCGGCCGACCTTCACGCCGTCCGTGCTGGTGCGCTCCGGCCATCACATCCCGGAGCAGGCCGGCAAGCCGTGCTGGTGCTCCTACAACGCCGAGCATCCCGAGCGGCCCGCCCCCTTCACATGCACCGTGTGCCACTCGTTCGTCACGGACGGGCAGATCCAGTTCCTGACCGACAGTACGCATGCCCTAGCCGGTCAGACGGTGCCGGTGCCCGTCTTCGATGAGGCCTGCGCCGCCTGAGCCAGCCGCTCACCACCAAGGAGCACGATCATGAACGGCACCCCCGCCAACACTGAGACCAAGCCCTGGTACCTGAGCAAGACGATCATCGGCACCGCCATCACGGGTGTGGCGATCGTCGGCGGCTTCTTCGGCGTCGATCTGGACGAGGAGACCAAGAAGCTCGTGGTGGACCAGACAGAGGCCCTGGTGGTGGCCGGCGCTGCCCTGGGCGGGACGGTGCTCACCATCTATGGCCGCTTCGCCGCGAAGAAGGCGCTTCGCTGAAGTGTCCGTCCTCGCGCTCATCAAGGCCGTCGTCCAGCTCCTCGGCCTCGTGATGAGCCGGGCTAATACCGAGCGCGAGCGCGGCCTCGGGCGAACCGAGGCGATCGCCGCCAGCCTCGAACAGACGGTGGTGACGATCCGCACGGCGCGAGAGGTCGAGGCGCAGGCCGAGGCGGCCCATCGCGCCGACGCGACGGACGGCGCCTTCGATCAGGAATTCAGGAGGGATTGAGATGGAGGAAAAGCTTCAGCCACTACGTGTCGAGATGCGAAGCGACGTGCTCAGTCTCACGGTAGGCATCTCTACGCTTCGGGAGATGATTTTAGCATCCTACGAACGAGAAAAAGTCGAGGCTGGGAAAGTCCAGATCGACGATGATTACTCGCTCGCCTGCGCGATCGTGATCGAAATGCGTCGTATGAGCGGAGACGGCAACTGCTTCGCGACGAAGATGCTTCAAGCCGCTGCGCATCGGTCCGGCGGCGTCAGCTTCCTGGGGTGAACTGAAGCCCACCTGCGTCGGCCTCCTTTCCCTCCCTTTGCGCCGATCCGACGGATGGCGCCTTCGACCAGGATTTCCGCAGGAGCGACTGAGATGTCTGAGGCCGAGTTCGAAGAACAGCTCATAGAGCTCATCAGCAAGGCTCAAGATAGCGGCCTGACCGATGACACGATCGTAGGAGCGATGGAGCTTCGCATCATGGCGTTGGAAGAAGAGGCGGAGGATTAGGGATGCTCACCTGCGTCGGCCTCCTCTTCATCTTCCAGTGCACCCCGGCCGAGGCTCCGCCCCCGGCCGCACCCTACTGCGACATCGCGCGGCCCATCCGGTGGTCGGCCCAGGACACGCGCGCCACCAAGGAACAGGCCGACCGGGAGAACCGGAAGTGGAAGCGTTTGTGTTCGGCCGGGACGACGGCCCGATGAGGCGGGGGGCGGCGCGCGCCGTAGGCCCCTTGGTCCGGTTCATCGAGAGGTTGTTCGGAGACGGCGTGCCCGGCTTCAACTTGGCCATGGGTCTTTTCGCGACGGTCTGGGCGGTGCTGATGCCGCTACGGCCCGAGACCTTCGACACAGGCCGTTTTGCCGGCATGCACTGGCTGCCGGACGCTGCCTGGATAGCCTTCTTCGCGTCGCTGGCTCTCCTACACGCGGCTGCCTTCCTGCGCCCGGCCCGATCGAACATCGTCCTCGTCGCGGACATGCTCACCGCCTGGATCTGGCTGAGCGTCGCGGCAAGCTTCCTGCGCATTGAGGTCAAGACCGGCGGGCTGGCGCCAGGGACCTTCATCTACGTCATCATGGGGTTCGCGGCTCTCTGCCACGGCGTCTACTGCGCGGGACGCCCTCGGACCGGGGGCTGACATGGAGAAGTACGCCGAGCTGCTCACCCAATTCGTTGCCGTCACCGGCCCGGCGGGTTCGCTGATCGCCGCCCTGATCGTCGGGCTGGCGCTGGCGGTCATCCTGTACGCGCGCACGAAGGGCCTGTTCCAGGGTGTGGAGGCCGGCGAGAGCAAGCAGAACTTCGTCGATCAGCTCATCGAGCAGGTCGACCGCCTGGCGGCGCGAGAGGAGCGGCTCCAGCACGAGGCGGACAAGGTCGAGCGCGAGAACGACCGTCTGAAGGACCGGCAGCGCGAGCTGCTGACCAAGATCGAGTTGATGCGCAACCAATTGCGGCGGGCCATCGATCTGTTGCGCGCCGTGAGAGAGGGCCGCCTGCCTCCGGAGGCAATCGAGGCGGCCGACACGATCGAGCTGTCGCCATGAGCGTCGAGGTCTGGCTCGCCCTGGGGGTGGGCGCATTCGTGCTCCTGATCTTTGCCGCTGCCATCCTCGTGCCGCGCACCCCACGCCCGTCGCGAACAACCGACGGCAAGATCGAGGACGTTCGGCGGCGGCTCGACGATGTGGAGCGACGGCAGAAAGAAACAGACCATGACGTCCGCGCCGTCCGGATGGTGGTCAACCATTTGGCCACCAAGGACAGCGTCACCAATGTCGGGCTGCAAGTCGCCGAGATGCGAGGCGAGGTGAAGGGCCTGGTCATCAACACGCAGGCCACCACCCGCTCCGTCGAGCGGATCGAAGACTTTTTGATGAGATCGACGGCTGAAGTGATCGCCGGCGGCACCGCGAAGGGGAACGAGGCAGGGTCATGAGCAAACCGGATTTCAGCCGCCACATGGAGGAGGATGCGCGTCTCGTCATCCTCAAGGAGCTTGCCGCGCAGACGAACTACAGTCTCAGCGACACGATCCTGCAGAAGGTGGTGGAGGCGTTCGGGCACAACCGAAGCCGTGATTGGGTCCGGACGCAGCTGCGCAAGCTTGAAGAGCTCGGCGCGGTCCGGAACGCCGAAACGGGCTCGGTGCTGATCGCCACCATCGTTCAGCCCGGCATCGATCACGTGCTGCGACGCTCCATCATCGAAGGCGTCGCGCGCCCGTCCCCGGGGGTGTGAGGTGAGCGAAGCCGCCGATCGCGCCGAGGACCGCCGGCTCGGCCGCGGCCGCCTCTCCACGATCGACCTGTTGCCCGAGGAGGCGCAGGACGATGTGGTGTGGGCGGTGGGCGAGCTGAACCGGCGCGAGCGCACGGCCGCGGACATCCTGTTCGAGCTCAACGACCGCCTGCAGGTGAAGGGCATCCCGCCGATCTCGAAATCGGCGTTCAACCGCAAGTCCATGAAGCTCGCGGCCATGTCGAACCGCCTCAACGAGGCCCGGCACATCTTCGCCGGCCTGGCCCCGCAGTTCACGGCCGAGAAGGTCGACGAGCACACCCTCGTGCTCGGCGAGTTCATCAAGCTCCTCATCTTCGAGATCGTGCAGACGGACGGCGCCGAGCTGTCCTCGAAGGGCGCTATGGAGCTGGCGCGCGCGCACCTCGCTGTCATCCAGGGGCAGAAGATCTCCAGCGAGCGGCGCGCGAAGCTTGAAGCCGACTTCAAGGCCGGTGCGGCCGAGGCGATCGACAAGGTGACGAAGGCCCGCGGTGTCTCGGCCGAGGTGACGGCCGAGCTGCGCCGCGAGCTGTTCGGAGTGCCCGCCGATGGGACGTGAGATCGGGCGCGACGCCTGGGTGGAGATCCGCCGGGCGGAAGGCCGCGCCACCTCCGACGACTGGAAAGCGACGCGGCCGCTGCTCTCCTACCAGGCTGAGATCAGCGCCACGTCGGCCGCCTACGACGTTACCTTCGTTGAGAAGAGCCGGCGTACCGGCGCGACCTTCGGTGCCGCAGCCGATGGCGTGCTGCGCTCCGGTGCGCAGCGCGCCGCCGGCGGCATGGACACCCTCTACATCGGCACCTCGGCCGACATGGCCAAGGAGTTCGTGGACGCCTCCGGCTTCTGGGCGCGCATCCTCGGCCACACGATCGAGGCGCAGGGCGAGGTCCTGTTCGACGACGGCTCCGAGAAGGGGATCAAGGCCACCCGGATCGACTTCGCCTCGGGCTTCTCGATCGTCGCCCTGCCGTCCAAGCCGCGGGTGCTCCGCGGCCGCCAAGGCTTCGTCATCATCGACGAGGGGGCGTTCGTCGATAACCTCCGCGAGATGCTGAAGGCCGCGATCGCGCTGACCATGTGGGGCGGCAAGGTCCTAGTGATCTCCACCCACAACGGCGCCTCCAACCCCTTCGCCGAGGTCATCGGCGAGATCCGGGCGGGACGCCTGCCCTATGGGCTCGTGCGCTTCGACCTGGACGATGCGCTGCGCGCCGGTCTGTACGAGCGCATCTGCCTCGTCAGTAACGGGCGCCAGGTGTGGTCGCCCGAGGCCGAGGCGGATTGGCGTGAGAACCTGATCCGGACCTACGGCGACGGCGCGGACGAGGAGCTCTACGTCATACCCAGCCAGGGCGGCGGCGTGGTGCTGCCGCGCGTCCTCGTGGAGGCGCGAGCCCGGGAGGACATCCCGGTCCTCCGCCTCGCCTATCCCGACAGCTTCAAGCTGCTCGCGGCCGAAGTCCGCGAGGTCACGGTAGCTGAGTGGTGCGGGCGCGAGCTGGCGCCGTTGCTGGCTCTGCTCGATCGACGCCTGAGCCACGCCCTGGGCGAGGATTTCGGCCGGCTCTCCGACCTGACCATTCTGTGGCCGCTGGCCATCCAGAAGGATCTGCGACGGCACACGCCCTTCGTGGTCGAGCTGGCGAACGTGCCCTTCGAGCAGCAGCGCCAGATCCTGTTCTACATCTGCGACCGTCTTCCCCGCCTCTTTGCCATCAAGCTCGATGCCGGCGGCAACGGCGCCTACCTCGCCGAGGTCGCGACCCAGCGCTACGGCGAGCACGTCGTGGAGGAGGTCAAGATCTCCGCCGGCTGGTATCTGGCCGAAGTGGCGCCCTTCAAGGCCGCGTTTGAGGACGATGCGATCACGATCCCGAAGGATGCGGACGTGGTTCGCGACCTCGCGACCCCGGTCTACCATGGCGGTATCCCAACGATCCCGAACCTCCGCCAAGCCGGCGAGGGCGGCGTGAAGCGCCATTGCGATGCCTTCGTTGCCGGCGTCATGGCCTACGCGGCGAGCCGCGCCGACATCATCGAGTATGCCTACACCCCAGCCTATGCGGACGACATCGGCGACATGTTCCTGGCCGATCAGGCTGGGGGACGGTCGCTGTGGTAGCCGAGGCCAGCCATCGCGTTCCCTGCTGTGTGCCCTTCTGCCGGCACTGGCGGCGGGGCAAGCCAGGTCAGGAATGGATCTGCTGGGAACATTTCAGGCGCGTCCCGCTCGTTCGCCGCCGAGCGTATTTCCAGGCGGTCGCCGAGCGGGTCCCGGGATGGCTCCGGCCTGAGCGTCGGACGCCGCGTTGGATGCTGCCGCGCCATCATCGGACGGCGCCCGGCGGCCGGCCGCGCTCGATCAACGCCGTGTTCCGCCTCTACGACGCGCTGAAGCGCGACGCGATCCAAAGGGCTCTGTGACATGGCGCCGACCCGCAAATCCGCGATCCTCGGTCCGGACGGGCGCGCCGTCGAGGTGCCGCTCTTCACGCAGGAGTTCGCGCCCACGATGCAGTGGGGCGTGCGCAGCATCCAGATGGATGCCGTCGCCTCCGGCCTCACGCCCGAGCGCCTGGCCGACATCATGCGCCAGGCGAACCACGGGCATGCCCGGGCCTACCTCACGCTCTCCATTGAGATGGAGGAGCGGTACATGCACTACCGCTCGCAGCTCCAGGTCCGCCGGCTCGCCTTCGACACGATCGACCCGCAGGTGACGACGCCTCAGGGGGTCAGCACGAAGATCACCGACGCGGTCACCGAGCTCGTGAACGACCCCGGCTTCCGCGCCGCCTGCTCCGACCTTCAGGATGGCGTGGCCAAGGGCTACTCGATGGTCGAGCCGATCTGGGATTACCAGCGCGGCATGATGCGACCGGTCCAGTACAAGCACCGCGACCCGCGCTTCTTCCAGTTCGATCGCGTCACCCTGGAGGATCTGCGGCTCGCCAGCGACACGAACTTCGACGGCGATCCGATCCCGCCGGGACTGTTCCTCCGGCACATGCCCTCGATCCTGACAGGCCTGCCGTTGCGGAGCGGCCTCGCGCGGCCCGTGGCTTGGTCGTTCATCGTCCAGTCCTTCACCCTTCAGGATTGGAGCGCCTTCGCGGAAATCTACGGCATCCCCTTCCGCGTCGGTAAGTACAACGCCGGCGCCAGCGACGGGGACAAACGGACGCTGCTGCACGCGGTGCGGTCGATCGCAAGCGACGCGGCCGCCATCATCCCCGCCGGGATGGAGATCGACTTCCATGCCGTCCAGGGCAGTCACGGCGAGGCCGTCTTCGGCGAGCTGCTCTCCTACCTGGATCGCCAGGTCTCCAAGGTGGTGCTCGGCCAGACCATGACGTCCGACGAGGGTTCGTCGCTGGGCCAGGCCAAGATCCACAACGAGGTCCGCATCGACATCAAGCGGGCGGACGGTCAGCAGACCGCCGGCACCGTCAATCGCGACCTGATCCCCTGGTTCGTCGCCTTCAACTTCGGCCCGCAGGACGTCTATCCGCAGGTGGACTTCCCGGTGGCCGAGCCGGAGGACATCAAGGCGATCACCGATGGCGTCGCCAAGCTCGTGCCGCTGGGCCTGCGCGTCTCCCAGCGGCAGATGCGTGAGAAGCTTGCGCTGTCCGAGCCCGAGGACGGTGAGGAGCTGCTGAAGCCCGAGGCCGTCCCGCCGACGCCACCGGCGCCCGGTAGGACGCCGCCCGATCCCACGATGCTCTCGCTACGCCCCGGCCATCCTGGAGGCTGCCACTGCGCCGGCTGCGCGGCCGTGCGGTTGGCCGCCCTCGATCCGACGCGCGACGCGATCGACGATCTCCAGGACGAGCAGCTCTCGGACTGGCAGGTGCTCACCGATCCGCTCCTGGAGGGTGTCTTCGCCCTGGCGGCCGACGCCACGAGCTTCGAGGACGTGCTCGCGCGCCTCGACACGCTGCGCACCGATAGCGGACCGCTCCGCGAGCGCTTGGCGCGGGCCAGTGCCATCGCCCGCGGGCTCGGCGATCTCGCCCGGTGAGCGCCGTGGCCCTGCGTGCCGGACCGACCATCCTCCGCCGACCCGGCGGGGGCCGGGGTGTTGGAAGCACCCCGAGCCGCGAGCGCAGACCTCGCACGACCGAAAGCGGCCGATCTCTCGGCCATCCCGCCACCGCTGCAGCGGCTCGGGCAACCTGGCGAACAAGAATGGAGACCCCGTTAAACCCGGCTTCAAGGCCGGGCGATCTTTGGAGCCTGGGAGATCACCGGCTGATCTGCGGAGATGCGACGGACGCCGCGACGGTCGCTCGCGTCTTGGCGGGTCACCGCCCCAACCTGATGGTGACGGACCCGCCCTACGGCGTGAACTACGATCCCGCATGGCGGGAGCGGATGCTGGGGAAGGCCGGCCGGGCACAAGGGCTGATCAGGAACGACGATCGGTGCGACTGGCGCGCGGCCTGGTCACTCTTTCCGGGCGACGTCGCCTATGTCTGGCATTCAACGCTCCACACGGCCGTTGTCGAAGCCAGCCTCCGCACCGCGGGGTTCCTGCCGCGCTCACAGATCATCTGGGACAAGGGCCGCCTCATCATCAGCCGCGGCCACTATCACTGGCGTCATGAGCCGTGCTGGTACGCGGTTCGGCGCGGCCGCACCGCGAACTGGCAGGGCGACCGGCGGCAGATGACGGTATGGCAGGTGCCACATCGTCGATCGGCGACGGGGCACCCTACGGAGAAGCCCGTCGAGATCATGCGGCGGCCGATCCTCAATCACACGCGTCCGGGTGACTTCGTCTACGATCCCTTCCTCGGCTCCGGGTCGACACTCCTGGCAGCGGAGGAGACCGGCCGGGCTTGCCTGGGCTTAGAGCTGACCCCTGAACATTGCGATCGGATCGTTCTTCGTTGGACAGCTTCCACCGGCGGCACCGCAAGACGTGAGGCGGCATGATGAGGGGTTTCGATCGCCGGAGCGGCGTCACTTCACGGGCGAGTAAATCTATCGGCATCGCGAGACCGCGGAGGTGGGCAAGGATGTCCGCCTGCCTGTTCGCTCTCGTGGCGCTGGCGTCAGGGTTCGCCGCCGCCGAGACGCCCCCAAGGCAGATGCCGACCTTCGGACGATCCAACTTCACCGGTGCGACGGTCGTTTACGGGCCGGACGGGTCGATCATCGATTTCACTGGTCCTCCCGCCTCCGCGGCAATCTCGGTCCAGAAGATCTCCGGCATCGGTACGACGGGCGCGCTCGTCTCCGCCCCTGACACGGCCAACCGGCGCACGGTGATGAACACCAGCGCCAGCATCACCTGCGAGCTCATGGGCAGTGCTGCAGCCTACGGAACCGGCTGGCCCTTGCCGCCCGGCGGCTTCTTTACCTTCGATGCATCCGGCCGGACCTCGGCCGCCCTGTACGTCGCCTGCGCATCCGCCGGCGGAACGGTCGCCGTGATGAGCTACTGAGGAGTTCGAGATGGCGGGGTCTGGCATAAACCTGCTCGTAGTAACCCTCTCCTCCGCCTCACTGGGTGCGGTGCTTGCTCTGGCGGGCGTGTCCAATGCGGCCGGACCTGGCGGGGAACGGCCGCTCGACCTCTCGGCCTATCCGACGAAGGCCGAGATCCAGTCTGCCATGGCGACAATGCAGGCTGCTATCCCGAAGCCGGCCACGGCCGCGCCGCCAACGGAGATGCCCGGCGGCAGCGTCGGCACCGCGGGCACCTATCGGCCGGCCGACGCGCGCCAGCCCCGCATCACCCGGAGCAAGACCGTCACGCTTGCGAGCGATGGCACGGCGACCTTCGACTGGTCAGCGCAGGGTGCGCTTGCCACGCCGGTGCAGGTTGCCCTGGCACCGGTCTATTCAGGCTCCGGCGTCCCGAGCTGCTGGCCGACGAGTGCGACCGCCACCAGCGTCTCGATCAAGTGCGTGGTCGCGATGACGCCCCAGAACCTGACCCTGTCCGCGCTCACCTTGGCGGCCACGGTCGGCGTTTCGCTCAACCCCTACACCGGGGCGCTCACGAATATGCAGGTCGGCGTGATCGTGCTGCCCGCCTCCTGAGAAGTGCCATGGCCACCCCGCAGAACAGCTTCCGCGTGCCCGCCGAGGTGCCGCGCTACTTTGCGGATCGCGGTCTCAAGCCCGGGTTTTCCTGGCTCGACATCTGGGGCGAGGAGCACGCCCACGCCTTCACCGTGGCGAAGGCCGTCGACGTCGAGCTGCTCGGCGTCCTGCGCGACAGCATCAAGCGGGCGATCGACAACGGGCAGGGCTTCGAGAACTGGCGGGCGGCCCTCAAGCCCGAACTGGAGCGGATCGGCTGGGGCAAGCCGCGCCTCGTCGTCGATCCGACCGGCGAGCGTCCGGATCGCAAGGTCGACTTCACCGCCCCGGGCCGGCTGCAGACGATCTTCTCCTCGAACATGCGTGCCGCCCAGGCCGCCGGGCAGTGGGAGCGCATCCAGCGCACCAAGGAAGCGCTGCCCTACCTGCTCTACGTGCGCACCACGTCGCTGGCCCCGCGGGACCAGCACCTGCGCTGGGCGGGTACGATCCTGCCGGCGGACGATCCCTGGTGGCGCACCCACTTCCCGCCGAACGGCTGGCGCTGCAAATGCGCCGTCCGCCAGGTCTCGCGGTTCGAGCGCGAGGACAGGCTCGGGCAGCCCGGCTTCTCCGACGAGCGCCCCGCCCTCGACGAGAAGCCCTTCCTCAACCGGCGCACGGGCGAGATCGTGCGGGTTCCGGACGGCATCGATCCGGGCTGGGCGCACAATCCCGGCCTCGCGGCCGAGCGCCGGCGCGCGGCGGCCGACGCGCTCGCCGGCCGGATCGAGGCGGCCGCGGCCGGGCCGAACCCAACCGCCGTGCGCCAGGCGCTTCGTCTTGGCGTCGAGGACCTGGTCCGCTCCGAGCCGTTCGAGCGCCACCATGCCGAGGCCCTGAACCTCGGCGCGCGCCGCGACGAGGCCGCGGCCACCGCTAAGGCAGCCGGCCAATCCAAGCCTGCCCAGGATGCGGCCGCCGCGAAGGCGGCGCCCTGGACGCACGTGAACCTGCCGATCGCCGTGCTGCCGCGCCGGCTCGACGCGTTGCGGGGCATCGGCCTGGAGCGCGCGCCGGTCACCATCACGGCCAGCGATGCCGCGATCGCGCACAGCCACGCGGCGCATTCGTCCGTGCCGGAGGACTGGGTCAAGCTGCAGGCTGTCCTGGATCAGGGCGAGATCCACACGTCACGAACGGACCCGACGCGGATCTGGGCGTTCGCGAAGGTGTCGGGCGAGGAGTGGAGCGCGGTGCTGACGCGCGTCCGAGGCGCCTGGCGGACCCTGACGCTGTTCCGGCCGGCCCGGAAGAGCTACCGCGCGAACCAGCGCGCCCGGGAGGGCCGCAGCGTCATGCTGAATGAGGGGGAGAACGATGCGGACGAAGGGCCGTAACCCCCTCCCACGCCCCGCTTGCACGGGGATGGCCGAACGGCCGCCCGAAGGCGAATTTTGCGTCCGCATGATCCACATACCACGGCCGGCCCGCGCGCTCAAACGGGGCTTCGCGAAAACGGCCCGCTGAAGGGCCTCCTGTTCCGAGACGCCCGTCTGCCCCCAAAATCTCTTGAAGATGAAATTGAAGCACCTGGGGCGATCCTGGAGGGGTTCCCGCGGCCGGGCAAAGCGGTAACGTCTGGACGACGAGCGCCGTGCGCCTCGGGCTGCCCCAATCAGCCGCCTGCCGGCTTACCGAGCTGAAAGCTTTCAGCAGGGTTCCGGCGTGGTCCCGCCGCCAGTGTGCGGCCGTGACCCAGCGCCCTGCCCCCTCATCGCTCGAACTGCCAGCCTTCGGCATCATCGCCGGCGAGGTGACGCTTGCGGCGACCGGCGGAGAGGCGCGGGCGCCCGAGTGGATCAGGGTGACGCCGCGGGGCAAGTTTGCGACCCGGGACGGGCGCAGCTACGGCTTCGATCCCGAGGTGCTGGCGGCGCGGTTCGTCTCGGACGCCGTCGACGTCGCCGTGGATACGAACCACGGCCTCGCCCTGCGGGCGACGCGCGGCGAGGACGTCGAGCCGATCGGCTACGCGGCCGAGCTGCAGGCGCGGCCGGACGGCACCTGGGCGCGGGTGAACTGGCTCGATCCGGCCACGGCCGCCGGCGTCGTGCGCAAGCACCGCTACGTCTCTCCGACCTTCTTTCCCGACGCGAGCGGCCAGGCCGTCTGGCTCCACTCGATCTCGCTTGTCGCAACCCCCGCCCTGTCGATGCCGGCGCTCCTGCATGCGCTCGGCGGCACCTTGGAGCCCAGCATGAAAGAGATCGCCAAGGCCCTCGGCCTGCCCGAGGACGCCACCGAGGCCGCCTGCCTTGCCGCCATCGGCGCGCGCGCCGAGGTGAAGCCGCTCGCCGCGGCGCTGGGCCTGCCGGAGACGGCCGACGCCGCCGCCTGCCTCGCGGCGATCGGCGGGCTGAAGGATGGTGGCGGCTCGCTGGTCACGCAGCTGCAGGGGCAGCTGGCAACGACGTCGGCACAGCTGAACGCCCTGACCAAGGCGGCGCGCGACAAGGAGGTCACGGATCTCCTTGAGGGCGCCTTGAAGGAGCGCCGGATCGTCCCGGCTCAGCGCGAAAGCCTCGTCACTCTGTGTGCCAGCGACGAGGGCCTGGCCGGGGTGAAGGCGATGCTCGCCGCCACCGCGCCGAACCTCCAGGGCTCCGGGCTCGACGGACACCAGCCCGGCACCGGCGGCGAGGTCGACCCCGTCACGCTGGCCGCCAAGGCCACGAAGATCCAGGCCGAGCACGCCTCCGCCGGCAACCCCATCGGCTACGCCGAGGCCGTGCAGCTCGCCGCCGACGCCAAGGCCTGAGGCCTCAAGCGCACCCCGCCATCGGAGATCCAGGTCATGCAGGACGGTTTCTACAAGTCGCACGCGATCACCGCCGATATCGCCGGCTTTCTGCTCGCGGCCTTTGCGGACCCGTCCAACGGCGACCGCGTCGCCCTGATGACCGGGCCGGGCCAGCCGGTCGCCGGTGTCACCGACAGCGTCGGCGGCACGGCCGCTCACGGGCTCGTCGACCTTCAGCTCACCCAAGTCGCCGACCTGCGCTTCGGCGGCGTCGTGGCCGCCGGCGACCCCATCACGGCCGACGCCTTTGGCCGGGGCGTCAAGGCCGTGAAGCCCGCCGCCGGCTCCGTCGTGTGGTGCATCGGGACCGCGCGCGGCCCGGGGCTCGCCGACGACATCGGCAAGGTCCTGATCTCGCCCTTCGCGATCTACGGCTGATCGCTCCCCTCCCGCAGCTCCTGAAGGTCCGCACTCATGGCTCCTCGTCCCTTCGTCACCAACCCGGTGATGACCGCCATCGCCATCGGGTATTCGAACCCGGCCAACACCCTCATCGCGGACCGTGTGATGCCCCGCATCCCGGTCCCGGCCGAGGAGTACAAGTGGACCGAGTATCCGATCGCCGAGATGTTCACGGTGCCACGCACCCTCGTCTCGCGCCGCGGCCGGGTCGAGCGGGTCGAGTTCAGCGGCATCGAGCGGGCGGGCCGTACCCGCGATTACGGCCTGGAGGACGGCATCCCGATCTCCGACATCAACGCGGCCGCCAACATGCGGGCGCGCAACCTCGGCAACTATGATCCGGAGAACCGCGCGGCCGAGGGCCTGACCAACCTGATCCTGCTCGATCGCGAAGTCCGCGTTGCCGCCAAGGTCCAGGACCCGGCCAACTACAGCCCGACGCGGCGCCTGGTACTCTCGGGCGCGGATCAGTTCTCCAACGGCGCCAGCGATATCATCGGCGTGTTGAAGGCCGCCTTCCAGAGCACCCTGATCTACCGGCCGAACTTCATGTCGATGGGGCGCGACGTCTGGACCGGGATCTCGTCCCACCCGCAGCTCGTGAACGCCATTCGTGGCAACGTCACAAGCAAGGGCATCATCAAGCCCGAGGAGTTCGTGGATCTCTTCCGCGGCGAGGGCCTGCGCGAGCTCGCGATCGGCGAGAGCTTCGTGAACGTGGCCCGGCCGGGTCAGGCGGCCAATCTCAGCCGCGTCTGGGGCAAGTCGATCCAGCTGCACTTCCGCGACCAGAACCTGCGCCCGGAACAGGGCGGCATCACCTGGGGCTTCACCGCCCAGCTCGGCACCCGGATCGCCGGCTCGTGGGAGGACCGCGACGTCGGCCTGGAGGGCGGCAAGGTCGTTCGCGTCGGCGAGAAGGTCGAGGAGCAGATCGTCGCCAAAGACGTCGGCTTCCTCATTCAGAACGCCGTCGCGTAGCCCTGCGAGGGTTTCGCGCGGCCCATCCACCACGGAGGGACGTCATCATGGCCGACATCACCCAGGCCGGCTCGACCGGTCGCAAGCCTCGTGGCGCGGGCGGCAACGCGCCGGCCGGTGGCGAGGGCACCGGCGGCACTGCGCCTGTCGCCGGCGCTGGCACCGAGGCGGCGCCTGCGAGCGTCGAGAAGGCGTCCACCGTTCCGGTCGCCGTCGCCGGCACCGCTGAACAGGCCGCCCAGGCCGCGAGCGAGCCAGTCGTGATCGGGGCGGGGCCAGTCCCGGAGATCCCCGGCGGTCCCGGCGTTGGCGCGGCTCGGACGGCTCGACCCGTCGACGGGGTCGAGACGCGGCCGCTGACCGATGCCGCCGCCGAAGGCCTCGGTCTGCGACCGGCTGGCGCGAACGACCCGCTGACGGCGCGCGAGCGCGACGAGCTCTACAGCCTGCGGCGTGCTCGCGACGGTGCCGGCTTCGTGGTCGACGCCGCCGAAGTGCCCGGCCAGCGCCTCGCTCGCGCGATGACGGCCATCCGGCGGGACGGCGTGCTCTACGCGCCGGACGGCGACAACCGCTGGGTTCCGGTCGATTTCCGCGCCTACACCGAACTCGTCGGCATCGGCGCGATCTCCGACACCCCCTGGAATGAGCTCGACGACGCCTCGGACGACTGAGGGGCGCGCGGCTCCGCGGGGTAGCTCAGCGCGGTAGAGCTTCGGGCTCATAACCCGGTGGTCGCCGGTTCGACCCCGGCCCCCGCACCCACGAATGCCCCGATGAGGGGCGCCGGTACAGGGACGCGGTCCCCGAGGCCGGCACCCGCGGTGCGGTGCTGTTGCATCGCGGGCAGCAGGGGGCAGCCCCCCCGCCGGCGGGACGATGTGCCCGCCGGCTTCCTCCCATTCTCGCCGGAGTTTGACATGGACGCCCGCGTTGAACCCGTCGCCGTCTACGTCTTGGGCCTGATCGCCGAGGAGGCCGGAGAGGTGTCTCAGGCCGCCGGCCAAGCCCTGCGCTTCGGTCTGGATACGCCGGCGGACCAGGTGCTGAGTGCGCGGCAGCGCCTGACGAAGGAACTGGGCGACATGTTCGCGGCGACCCACTACGCCGCGATGCTTGGGCTGATCAGCATCGACGAGGTCCATCGCATTGGTCATGCGAAGCTGGGAAAGCTTCTCGACCAAAGCCAGAAAGACAATCTCGGTCGCCCGCTGGCGCCCCTTCCAGAGGGGTCCTAGATGGCCGAGCGCCGCGCGCCCTTCGTCACTCTCGCCGAGATCCAGGCGCGCCACCCGCGCGAGCTGGCCGTGCTGGCGGCCGACGAGACCACGCGTCAGGTCGATCCCGTCCGCGTCGAGGCCGCCTGCGCCGACGTCTCGTCCGAGATCCGTGCCATCCTGGCGGCCCGCTACACCGGCGAGGACCTGGATCGGCTCGATGCGGAGAGCCGGAGCGTCCTGCGGCTCTACGCCATCGACATGGCGCTCTACCGCGTGGCGCTTTCCTTTGGACGGCAGACCGAGGCGATCCAGGTCCGCTATGCCACCGCTGTGAAGCGGCTTGAAGGCATTGCCGCCGGGCGAGGCGCCCTGAACTTCGAGGGCGGCAGCGCATCCGCGCCCGCCGGCGAGCCGACCACGAGCGGATCGCCCAACGAGGTCGTGATCGACGCGCCCGAGCGCCTGTTCACCCGCCGCCGGTTCGGGGGCGCCGGATGAGCGGCGTCTCCCTCACCCTCGACGTCCGCGACCTCGCCGCGGCCAACGCTCTGATCGGCCGCTTCGCCGAGCTCGACGAGGGCGCGCTCCTCACGACGATCGGCGGCATCGGCGAGATGCAGACCCGTCGCCGGATCGAGAGCGAGAAGACGTCGCCGGACGGCGCGCCCTGGCCGGCCAACCGGGAGGGCACCTCGATCCTGCTGCGCACCGGCGAGCACCTGCGCGACAGCATCGCGTTCGAGGTCGGCGCGAGCCAGGTGACCTGGGGCTCGTCGTGGGAATACGCGCACGTCCACCAGGACGGCGCGGTCATCACCGCCAAGGGCAAGTCCCTGTCCTTCGTCAGCGGCGGCCGCCGGCGCTTTGCCAAGCGTGTCACGATCCCGGCCCGGCCCTTCGTGGGCCTCTCGACCGCCAACGGCCGCGAGATCGAGGACGTCGTCACCGACTGGCTCGGGAGGCTGGCGCAGTGACCACGCTTGCCGACCTCCTCACCACGTCCCGCGCCTTCGAATACCGAACGGCGGTGGTCGACGCGCTGAAGGCCGCCTTCTCCGAGATCGAGGTCAAGGCGCTGCCCGCGCGCCTCGACATCGCGGATCTCGACCGCAAGGACATGTTCAGCCCGCCGTCGTTCGGCGTGGCGATCGCGCGCATCCGGCCGGCCGAAGATCGCATGAGCGGCCTGCGGGACGTGCCGGTCGAGATCGTCGTCTACGTCGTGGTCGAGGATCGGCTCGTCGGCGATCCGCCGCGGCTCGCCTACCGGGACGAGCTCGGCCTCGCCCTCTGCGATGCCGTCCTCGCCCTCGTCGAGACACCGGCCGCGCGCTGGGGCCTGCCCGAGATCGGCATGCCCGAGGATGCCGAGGCCCGCCCGATCCTCAACGTCATGACCGAGGACCGAGGAACGGCCTACTTTGCCGTGACCTGGTGGCAGATCCTGTACGCGCAGGGTCAGCCCTTCATGGACATGGAGAGCCCCGTCCCTCTCGACGCGATGGGGCGGGCGATCCTGCCCGGCGATCCGGATTGGGTGCCGCCGGCGGCGGGAGGCAATCCATGAGCTACATCGGCTCGGAACTGCGCCGCCTGCGCAAGGAGAACGTCCGGCTCAACCGCAAGCTGGCGCTGCAGCGCATCGGCGGGCCCGTGGCAGAGCGGGACGAGAAGACGCGCAAGGTCCGGATCGAGCTCGGCGAGGACCCGGAGACCGGCGAGAAGATCCTCGGCCCCTGGACCCGCGTGCAGTCGAACTCGGCCGGCGCCTTCAAGACCTTCGTCCTGCCCTCGATCGGCGAGCAGATGTACCTGGAGAGCGCTTCCGGCGTGGTCGGCGCCGACAGCGTCGCGGTGTTCGGCACCTTCAACGACACAAACAAACATCCCGAGCAGGGGGCCGATGAGGCCGTGCTGTTCGAGAACGGCAGCGTCCGGATGTCTGTGACCAAGGACAAGGTGGTCCTGAAGCACGGCAGCCAGGGCTTCGAGCTCACCGGCGACGGGCTGCAGATGCTCGGTGTTTTCAAGGCGAAGGGCGGCTCGCGCCCCGCTCACTACAAGGGCGGCAAGGATAGCGGCGGGGACCTCGCCGTCGATGGCAACGATCAGCTTCTCGTCTGATGGAGATCTCCATGGCCGACACCGCCGAATACGAACTCACGGAGCGGGCCGGACCCCGCGTGGCCGGCCGCGTCGTGGTCAAGGGGCAGACGCTGACCCTCACCGCAGCCGAGGCCGAGCACGGCTTGCGTGAGGGCACCATCGTTCCGAAGGGCAAGACGCTGCCGAAGGTGTTCACCTTGGGCTCGAAGCGGCTCGACCGCATGCGGGAGGAGGCCGTCGCGCTGCGCACCCGCGCCGCGCTCCTCGCGAGCGAGGTCGAGGAGGCGCATGCGAGCCCAGGTGAGCCGGCCGGTGCCGAGGCCGAGACCGCCCCATGATCCGCTACCGCTCCGGCATCGACCGTCGAACGGGAAAGGCTCTTCGGGGCTTCGACCACGTCCGGCAATCGGTCGAGGTCATCCTCCGGACCCTGCTGACCGAGCGCCTGATGCTGCTCGACTTCGGCTTCCCGGGCGTGCGCCACATCGGCCGGAACCTGACCGCACCCGTGGTGCTCGCGATCTATCGCGACGCCCGCAAGGCGATCCGCCGGTGGGAGCCGGAATACGACATCCGGCGCTTTCAGCTCGTGCGCGCCGATCGCACGGGGCTCCTCGCGCTGGGCACCACCGGGATCTACTATCCGGAAGGCCGCCTCAACAACTTCAAGATCGCCGAGCGTGTTACCGCGACGTTCGCCCTGAACGATGCAGAGACGGCGGGGCCGGCATGACCCGCTTCACCGATATCGACCTTGCCCGCCTGCCGGCACTTCCGCTCGGAACCGACACCTTCGCGGCGATCAAGCTTGCACGGATCGCGGAGCTCGAGGAGCGCTTGGCGCGCTATGGGTTCGCCTTCGACGTCGGGATGCTCGAGACGGACCCGATCGTGGTGGCCAATGCCGAGGCCGGCGGCGTGCGCGAGCTGCTTGCGCTCACGCGTCGGGACGATGCGATCCGGGCGGTGCTTCTCGCCACGAGTTGGGGAGCGTTCCTGGACGGCCTCGGGGCGACGCAGGTTCCGGCCGTGGCGCGTCTGCCTCTGGTGGCTGAGCCGCGTGACTTCGCGACCAGCCCCGAGGACTGGGAGCTCGACGACGACTTCCGACGCCGCATCCAGCTCGCCCCCGAGACCCTGTCGGCCGCCGGCCCGGAGGGCGCCTACCTCGCCTTCACGCTCGCCACGCCGGGCGTGAAGTCCGCCTCGGTGTACGGGCCGATGAGCTTCGGGGGGACGCGGGCGACCCCTTTCACGCCGCTCGGCGAGGTTCACGTGGTCATCGTCGCGGTCGAGGGTGACGGAACGGCGTCGCCCCAGCTCGTTGCGGCCGTCCAGGCCGAGCTGCGGCAGGAGGACCGCTACCCGATCGCGGACTTCATCCGCGTCTTTGCCGCCGAGATCGTCACCTATGAAATCTCGGCGTTGCTGAAGGTCGGCCCCGGCGCCGACAGTAGCGTTGTCCGGGACGAGGCCCAGGCCCGGCTCGAAGCCCAGGCGAGGCGCCAACACCGGCCTGGCGCCGCCCAGCTGCTGCAGATGCTCTACGGCGCCGCCTACGTCGCCGACGCGACGGGCGCGATCGTCGTCGAGGAGGTCGAGCTCGCGCCAGGTGCCGTGGACGTCAACGCGGCGCCGATCACGCCGGCGACGCCGGCGGCGGCCTACCGGGCACCCTACTGCTCGATGGTCACCGTGACGACGGAGATCGGCGATGAGTGAACTCGTCTATCCCGACCGCGATTTCGTCCTGCCGGGTGACGCGACGCCGCTTGAGTTGGCGATCGCCGACACGGAGGGCCGCCTCGACGATATCGACATGGACGAGATCCGGCGGGTCCGCTCCGTCGCGGACGCGCCGGCCGTCTACCTGAAGCACCAGGCTTGGGAACGATCGGTCGACGTCTGGGACCCGCTCTGGCCTGAGGACATCAAGCGCGCGGTGATCGAGGCTGCGCCGATCGTGCACTCCTACAAGGGCACGCGCTACGCCGTCCGGATTGCCCTCGCCGCCCTGAAGGCGGATACCGTCATCACGGAATGGTGGGAGGAGAGCCCGCGCGGGGTCCCCTACACGTTCGCCGTCAAGGCCTACGCCCGAGCCAGGCTCTACGAGGGGCCGGTCCTCGACGATCGTCTGATCCGGGTGATGTTCACCTCGATCATGCGGGCGAAGCCCGCCAGCCGCGCCTTTGGGTTCACGGTCGGCGCGACCTTCCCACGCTCGCTCGGTCTCGCTCCCGTGGCGGCCGGCAAGGTCGCCTCCCGTCGAGCCCTGCATCCCAGTCTGGATGCGAAGTCCGGGCGTACACTCGGCCTTGCGCCGATCGCGCTCGGCACGGTCACACCGCGCGTCGCCCTGCATCCCACGCTCGACGCCCGCTCCGGCCGGACGCTTGGTCTGACCAGCGTCGCGCTCGGCCGGACGCGGGTGCGCGCTCCCATCCTGTTGAGGTCTGCCCCATGAGCGCGCCGCTGATCCCTGTTCTCACCAATGTCGGACTGGCGGCGATCGCCAACGCGGAGGGCACCGGCCTGCAGGCCGTGATCGACCAGGTCGCGATCGGTCGCGGCGCGCTCGTCGGCGGCGTCTACAAAGGCTACGCGCCCGCCCGGACGGCGACGGCGCTGACCGGCGAGATGGCGCGCGTGCCGATCCTGTCGGGCGCGCGGCGCGACCCGGCCGGCTTTACGGTCCTCTCGCTCCTGCCGGCGAGCTCGCCCGGCGAGTACCCGATCAACGAGGTCGGCTTCTTCCTGAGCAACGGTACGCTGCTGGCGCTGTGGTCCGATCCGGCCTTCCCGCTGGCCTACAAGACGACGCTCGCCGACGTGGAGCTGGGCTTCGACCTCTTGCTGGAGGCGATCCCGACCTCGGCGCTCGCGATCACGGTGCTGAACCCGGACGTGCCGGACACCGCCGGGGCGCTCGCCGAGGGCGTCGCCATGATGGCCCGCCTGCTCATCGGCCAGATCAAGATCATCGACCGCCTCAACGCGGCCAAGCTCTAACTCTTACCGCGAAGGTTTTGCGCCCATGACCACCGTCGTCGAAGCCCTGCAGGATGCCACCCATGAGCTGCACGAGGCGGCCGCGCTGTACCAGGCCCGCGCTGACCAGGTCGCCGCTGATCGCGTCGCCACCATCGCTGGCGCGCAAACGATCATCAACAATTATGTGAACCGGGCGCCCTACCAGGAGTGCTTTTGCGACTTCAACAACGGCATCGACGCCGCCGGGCGCGGATCTCTGGCTGCTCCCTTTAAGACCGTTGATTATGCGCTCCTGCAGCGCGATCGCTCCGTCGTCAACGTCATCAACATGCTGACCGACGACACAATTAAGGTGGGTCATACAAGCTTCGCATCGCTGATCATTCGTGGCGTCTCGCCGGCACCGGGGCCACTTGGGCTCAGCTTCAGCTTTGCGCTTCGCAAGCTCTCGTTCTTCGGTGAGGCATCGAACTCGCCGACGCCCGGTTTGGGGCGCCGAGTAGCTGGCATTGACATGTATGGGGGCAGCCTCGGCTTCGGGTTTATCAATTTGCATTTGCCGACGACCCCCGCCGGCCTCGATTACGGCTACATGCTGAACTTCAATGGCGGGTCGTTCAATATGTCCGACTCTAGCCTCACGGTGGAGACGGCCGGCACGGCGGCTGTCCTGATCTCATCGGGCGGCGGCCAGCGCATCACGGCGTCGTTCCAAAATACGACGATCGGACCGAACGCGCCGGGCAAGATCTTCCGCGGCGTCGCCGCGGGACAGGATCCGCGGACGAACTTCACTTACGAAACAAACCTCGCGTCCGCTTGAGGCCGTCTAGGCTGAGCAAAGCCGCATCGCCTTGCTTTGTTGGGAGAATAGAATGACCAGTGAACCCTTGTTCAATATCGACCATGACGGTCAGGGCTACCGCAATATGAGCCTTGATGCCCTCGCCGCAGCTGGTGTGCCCGACGTACTGGTGCTGGACCAGGTCAAAGATCATCTCAAGGCCGGCGTCGACGCCAAGGCCGAGACCCTGCGCAACCTAATCATGACGCCCGGCTCCGGACAGGTCATGGAGTATCAGGAGGTCCAGGCGCAGGCCGTGGCCGCGCTGAAGGCGCCGTCCACAGCGACGGAAGCGAAGTATCCCATGCTGGCGGCGTCGATCGGCATCGACATCGATCCTTCGACGGGCGAGCCTGCGACCGACGTCCTCGGCGTGGCTCGCTCGATCAGTGCGGCTTACAGTCTCTGGCAGCAGGCGGGCTCGGCCATCCGTGGCGTCCGTCTCGCGGGCAAGAAGGCGATCGACGAGGCCACAACGGCAGAAGAGGCCGCCGAGGCCTACGGCGCGATCACCTGGCCGCCCATCGCGGGGTGAATTGCGGCCCTGAATAGCTTCAGGGCAGCAGAGATAAGGCGCCAATTCTAGGCTGGCCCGCACTGATCTCGCGGTCAAGCTAAGGAGCGCCTATGCCCGCCACCACGCCACATGTCGGCGTTCGCACGTTCCTGAACCGGACCGACAAGCAGCCCTTCATCATCGCGGATCTGGCCACGATCGGCGGATGCTTCACGGCAACCGGCGTGGACCGGGCTCTGTTTCCGCCGGATACGCCGGTGCATTTCACGACCGACGATGCGGACATGGTGGCGGGCGCCGGCGCCTCGGGCACGCTGCGCCAGACGCTGGACGCCATCGCCTCGGAGGGGGTGATCGCCTCCTTGGTGGCGGTAGTGCCAGACTTCACGGGCGCCGGCACCTTCGAGCAGCAGATGGCGCGCATCGTCGGCTCGCCTTCGCAGAGGACGGGCCTCTACGCCCTGCTCTCGGCCCAGGGTGAGACCGGGGTCGAGCCGGACAATCTCATCGCGCCGGGGTTCACCTCGCAGCGTCTGGGCAACGCCGCGAACCCGGCCGCCACGGCCCTGGATGCGATCTGCGAGCGCCTGCCGACCGCGCTAGCCTTCTGCGACACGCCGTCGAGCTCGAAGGAAGCGGCGGTCGAGTGGGCGGCCGACTTCTCGGAGACGCTCAACGTCGTCGCCATCGGGCAGGCCATCCGGGTGAGCGTCGAGGGCGTGCCGATCGTGCGCCCGGCCTCGCCGCACGCGGCGGCGCTGATGGTGAAAACCGACAAGGATCACGGCGCGCCGTACTACAATCCCGGCAACCAGGCCTTCAAAGGTATCCTGGGGCCAGACCGGGCGGTCGGCTTCTCGATTTCCGATCCGGATTGCGAGGCGAACTACCTGATCCAGCGCGGCGTCAACTCGATCGTCCAGATCGAGAAGAACCGCACCTCGCGCGCCTCGAACTCGCCGCAGGGCAAGACCTTCTGGGGGTTCTTCACCACCTCCAACGATCCGCTCTGGCGCGCGATCAACGTCATCCGGACCCGCAAGGCGGTGCGGGAGGTCATCCCGCGTACCCTCGTCAAGTACATCGGCAAGAACCTCGGCGCCCACGTCGCCGTGACGCTGCTGCAGGCGCTCGAAGACTTCATCTCCGAGCTCAAGAGCCTGCCCGAGCCTGCAATCCTTGGCGGACGCGTGGCTTGGGACCGTTCGCTCAACTCGAACGCGACGCTGCGCACCGGTGGGTTCGTCGTCACCCTCGACTTCGAGGAGGCGCCGCCGATCACGGACATCCAGGTCTACACCGGCCGCTATGAAGCGGCCTTCAACATCCTCGCCGACGAGATCCAGACGGCGATGAGCCAGTACGGCGTCGCGGGGCGGCTCGCCGCCTGAGGTCAGCAATCGGACACGGCGCAGCGTCCTCGGCGGCGCGCGCATAGCTTGGAGCGTTGAGCGATGGACAACGTCGTCAGAGGCGGAAACTGGTACTTCGACACGCTCAACACCTGGCGCGTGCTCGATGAGGTCGAGCTGCCGGAGGTCAAGCACGCCGAGGATGCCTTCACGCCCGGCGGCCACATGATTGCGACGAAGTGGCAGGAGGAGATCGAGGCCCTGGAGGCCAAGATCAAGACGAAGACGGCGGACCCGCAGATCCAGGGGCTCGTCGGCCGACTGCCGGGCGATTACGTCACCGCGACCTGGTACGAGAACCTTCTCTCGTTTCGCACCGGTGAGAACCGCGGCCGCGTCATCGTCATGAAGGGCCTCGTCACCGGCTCGAAGCAGGCGACGGTCAAGGGCCACAAGGCGGCCGGGCGCGACTACACCTTCGGGAACATTGTCTTCTACAACGACGTGGTCGACGGCAACTCGATCCACAAGTTCGATGTCTTTGCAGGCCCAGGTTCGACGCTGATCAACGGCAGGAACCCCTACGCCGGCATGGCGACGAACCTCGCGATCGCCGGCGGGATCGTGCTGTGAGCGGACCGGCGAACCATCGTCCGACGAGGCCCCTTAGCGAGTACCCCACAGCCGAGCTGCCTCCCCCGCCGCCTGAAGGGGCACTGGGTGAGGCCGCCTCGGCGACCCTTCCGACCGCCGCGGAGCCCCCACCGCCGGCCGAGGTGGCGATCCTTCGGTTCCTCGACCCGGGCTCGATCTCCAAGGAAGTGCCGATCCGGTACGCGTTCGAGTGGGAGGGACGCGAGGTTCGGAGCATCCAGGTCCGGCGACTGGCAGTCGCCGAGGTCGGCGCAGTTATTGCCGCCATGCCCGAGGGCATGCCCTACGACCTCTACCTTTTCCTCGCCGCCATGACGGGCCTTCCCGCCCCTGTGCTTCGCGGTCTCATCGATGACGACGGTGCGGAGTTGCTGGCAGCCGCCCGCCCTTTCTTGCCCCGCATCGTGGAGGAGATGTTCTACAGCCCGAGTTCCGCGCCTGGCGCGAGTACGCCGTCGCTGCGGCCCGAGGGCTGAACGAGCCCTACTCCTGCGTTCTCGCGATGCCCTGGGACGAGATGCTCCTCGCACATGCCGCGGCACAAGAGGTGGAAGCGGATAGTGGGCCGGCCGCGATCATGGCCTCGGCCCTCGCTGATCTCATCGCCGGCCTTTTGGAGGGTTGATCTGTGGCCAACCTGGACGTCGCGCTCCGGCTTAGGCTCATCAACGGCATCAAGCCCGGGGCGCAGGAGGCCAAGCGCGATCTCGATGCGCTCGGGGCTTCCGCGAAATCACTGAACAACGTCCGTGCTGGTTCGATCATCAGCCGTGACCTCGGGGTAATGGCGGCCGCAGGCGCGCGGGCAGGTACCGTCACGGCGCGACTGGGCGCCGAGCTGCGAGGCGTTGCGGTTGCCGGCGCGCGGGCCGGCAACGACCTTAAACGGCTGGGATCAGAACGGGCTGGGCTTGCCGGCCTCGACGCCGTTGCCCGCGCCCTCGGCCGAGATCTGGATCAGGCCGCGGCGGCAGGCCGGCGCCTGGGCACTGCGACTGACCGCCTGAACGATAGACGCGTAGCCGCATCGAGCGCCGCCATGCGCCGGCTTGCGTCCGACACAGAACGCGCGGTCGCGGCGACCTCCCGTCTAGCGAGGGAACAGGGCCGCCTTCGCACTGGGCGCCTCGGGGCTCCGGATGCGGAGGGCAGTCGCCGCCCGCCGACACGCCCAAGCGCACCGAAGGGAGCGGGCGGAGATCTTCGGCAGGACAAGGCCGAGGCTCTGGCTGCCGCGGGGCTGACCCGGTACGGCCCCGCCGGCGCCGCGGCCGGCGGCGTCTATGGGGCCGGGAAATCCTACGTCGAGTTCGCCGACGTCGAGCGCCGCATGACGCGGGTCGGCCTCACCGCCGAGGCGTCGCGCGAGGAGATGCGGGCGGTCACGCGAGAGGCCCAGGACCTCGCCATCAAGTACGGTCTGGCCTTTGACAAGATCGCGGACGGCTACGAGGCACTGGCGGCGCAGGGCCGGAAGATGCCCGAGATCCGCGCCTTCATGCCCTCCGTAGCCGCGACGGCCCAAGCGTCAGGCGCAGAAGTGGCCGACATCGCCAACACGGCCGGCGCGATCGGTGAGCAGATGGGGATCGCAGCCCCACGCATGCAGGCTGCGTTCGACATCCTTGTGGCAGGCGGCAAAGCCGGCAAGTTCGAGCTGAAGGACATGGCTCGCTACCTGCCCTCGCTGGCGCCGCTCGCGGCGTCGGTTGGCCTGAAGGGTGAGGAAGGCTTGCGCCGGCTCGTGGCGATCGCGCAGGTAGTCCGTAACCAGACCGGTACAGCCGAGGAAGCGGCCGCCTCGCTCAACAACATCTTCGCGAAGATGGAGAGCAAGGAGACGGCCAAAAACTTTAAAGAGATGGGTGTCGATCTTGAAGAGGGGATGAAAAAGGCTCGCGAGGAGGGGCGTGACCTGATCACCGTCTTCGCCGAGCTCGCCGACAAGGCCGTTGGCGGTGACCTGTCTAAGCTCCCGAAGCTCATCGGCGACATGGAATTCGCCCGCGGCGTCCGTGCGCTGCTGTCTCAGAAGGGGGCTGTCGACAAGTTCGTTGAGAGCTTCCGCAAGGTCGACGGCACGACGATGGAGGATCTGGGTCGGGTGCTCGACGACAGCCGAGCCAAGATCGACCGGATGTCAGGCTCCTGGCAGCGGTTCACGACCCAGCTTGGCGAGACGCTGTCCCCTCTCGTGACGCCGATGCTGGAGAGCATCACGGGTGCCCTGAAGGATCTCGACGACGCAACCGAAAGGGCCAAGGCCGCTGGCGCACCGCGCGAGGGACGCATGCTGTCCGACGCTGGGCAGGCAAAGGTGAACCGCCTGTTCAACACGGCCTATTACGGCGTCGATACGCCCGAGAGCCAGCTGGTGGCGCGCGCGGAGAGCGGAAAACACCGTCGGGAGGCCGAGGAGCGCAAGGCAGAGATCGTCAAGCAGATCGCGCTGCAAGAGGCTGAGGTCCGGAAGATGGAGGCAATCCAGCCCGGCCCCTTCGGCGCCTCGTCCAAGCACCGCGAGCTTATCGAGGGCACCAAGGCCAGGATCGAGGGTCTGCGCGCCCAGCTCCAGGCTGTGGATCAGGCGGCCGCCGACATCGATGCCGCTTTGCAGGCCTTCAAGGTCGCGAAGGCCGGGCGAGCTCGCTTTGAGAGCCTCAGGATCAGGGACGACGGCGACGGTCTGGATGAGCGGCCGAAAGGAGACGGGACGGGCCCGAGCGGCTTCCTCCCTGGGTTCACGCCCAGTGGCATCCCAGTGGCGCCTGATCGCCTTCCGAAGCCGGGACCGGATCGGTTCAGCCTCGACGGAGGCTCCGGCGCGCGCCCGGGCATGGAGAAGGCGATGACCGCTCTAGCGGAACGCCTGCGGGCAGAGCGCACCCCGATCGTCATCCCGCCGAGTGCGGGCAAGAGCTTCGGTGTTTCGGGTCCTGTCGCGCCAACGGGCGCTCCGCAGCTCCCGGCATCCGGCGGACCTGGTGCTTTTCCTTTGGCCGCCGATCTGGCGAAGGCGAAGTTCGATCCGCAGCCGATGATCATCGGCATGCAGCAGGTCCAGGAGGAGGCCAAGCGCCTCCGCACCGGCCTGTCGCAGGACCTTTCCGAGCCGGCACGACAGAGCATGGCGACCTACGTCACGGCCCTGTCGGCCGGGACGGCTGCAGCCACGGCAACGGTCACAGCAGCAGTGGCGCAGATGAAATCCGCC
>NZ_BPQP01000007.1 GCF_022179305.1 Methylobacterium iners | reverse complement strand
GGCGGATTTCATCTGCGCCACCGCTGCGGTGACCGCCGCAACGGCTGCGGCCGTCCCGGCCGATAGGGCCGTGACGTAAGTCGCCATGCTCTGCCGCGCCGGCTCCGAGAGGTCCTGAGAAAGGCCGGTGCGGAGGCGCTTGGCCTCCTCCTGGACCTGCTGCATGCCGATGATCATCGGCTGCGGATCGAACCGCGCCTTGGCCAGATCAGCGGCCAAGGGGAAAGCGCCAGGTCCGCCGCTTGCTGGGAGCTGCGGAGCGCCCAATGGCGCGACAGGACCCGAAACATCGAAGCTCTTGCCCGCACTCGGCGGGATGATGATCGGGGCACGCTCCGCCCGTAGGCGCTCCGCGAGCGCGGTCATCGCCTTCTCCATGCCCGGACGCGCGCCGGAGCCTGCGTCGAGGCTGAACCGGTCAGGCTTGGGAACAGCAACCTCATCGCGATGTCCGACCGGGAACGACGTTGCCTTGCCGGGGGCTCGTCCAATGCGAAGATCGGCTAGGCCGGCGGGGCCTGACGCATCGAAGTTCGGTCGCGGAAGGGGGCCGGCGATATCCGGCCCGGCCGTCATGGCTTTCATCCGCTCCTGAAGCTCTACCAGCTCCGCCTGCGCGCCCTGGCGGCTCGTGATGCCAGTGTCAGGCAGCCGGACATTGGGCCTGCTGTCGTTGGCAAGGGCGGCCTCGATCGCCTTGATCCGGCGACTTGTCTCGATGCTCTTCCGAGCTGCGGCCTCGCCGAACTCCACGTTCGTCATGTCACGCGCAGCAGCGGGTCCGGCAATCCTTCGAAGCTCCCGGCCCTCTGCCTCACGAGCTGCCGCAGCCTCACGGGCTCGTTTTGCATGCTCCAGCAGTGGGCCGCTGATGGCCTTGTCCTTCGTCGTCTTGGCTCTGGCTTCGAGATCGGCAGCCTCTGCCAGCGACTTCCTGGCGGCCTCGTCCGCATCGGCAGCGGCCGTAAGGTTCCGCCGCGAGGCGGCGCGGGCGGGATCAATGGTTGGCAGGGGTGCGATCGTGATATCCAGAGCCTTGTTGACGGCCCAGTCCCTCGCGTTCTGCACCGCCTCCTTAGCCGCCGTGACGAAGCGGCCGGTCTGATCGCCCTTGCCTTCGGGATCGTTGGTCGCGTCGCGCAGAGCTTTACGACGTTCGAGCTCGTCCATCTGTCTGATGACGCTCTCAATCGTCTCGTTGATGCCCGGTAGCGCCCACCGGCCCATGCGATCGCCGACATCTGATGAGAGGGCCTTCAGCCGCTCCAGGTGGTTGGCGGTTGTGGCGAGCTGGACGTTGAGGTTTCTGCCGAGCGAGCCGCTGAAATTCTGTGGGTTGCGCAGAAAGTCGAGCTGCTTACGAAACTCGGGCAAAGACTGACTAAACCGAGAGAATTCGTCGCCCCACTCTCCGCCCATGATCTCGTTGGCGACCTTGGCGGGCTCGGCATGTTTTCCGAGCCGATCCAGAACATCCATCATCGTGCCGGCGGCGTCGCGCTTCATGCCGGCGCTCACCTTCGCGACGCTGAGCCCCAGCATCTCGAAGGCGTCAGCGATCTTCTTGGCGCCTTTGCCGGTGCCCTCCGCCGTAGCCAGTTTGGTCGTGAAGGCGTTGAAGAAGCGCGATGCTACCTCGGCCTGCATGCCGCCGGAGCGTAGGGCTGTGACCGCGGCCAGTGTGGTGTCGATGTTGACCCCTGCCCCCTTGGCTGGCGCGGCGGAGCGTTGGACCATCTCGACGATGTCGGCTTCCTTGGCAGCCGAGTTGTCACCGAGCGCGTTGATCTTGTCGGCCAAGGCGTCCATCTCGGCAATCGTGTACTGGCCCGCCGACTTGATCTCTGCAAGCTTTTGCGAGGCGTCGCGGGGGACCATGTCCCAGCCGACCGAGGCTTTGGCAGCAAGCCGGACGTAGCGCTCCAGCTCCGAGAATTTGATGCCAGCCGCCCCGGCCTCGGCCGTCATCTCGGCCAGCCGCTCCCGAGGTACTCCGAGCTCAATGGCCGTCTTCGAGACAGTGCGCTGCAGCTCCTCCATCGCAGCAGGCGAGGGCGCGTCGTTGACCTTCTTGATGACCTCGGACCAAGCCTTCTCGAAGCTGATGGCCTCACCGATCGTGCCGCGAACGGCAGCGCGTCCTGCGTAAGCACCGCCGACGACTGGGAGAACGCGACGGCCGAGCGCGACTAAGGCGCCATCCCCCTCGGCGGCGGGAGCCTCGGTGCGGGGGCGCTGGAGTTCGTCGTTCAGATCCCGCCCTGAGCGTCTGCGCCTCGATGAGGCCTCCTCGCCGCCCATTGACCCTGCGCGGCCCGCCCGCAGCCGTCCTTGCTCGCGCGCCAACCGGGCGGTGGCCGTAGCGGCCCGATCCGTGTCCCTGGCCAGACTGCGCATGGCACCGGCAGCCCCGGAAACCCGCTGATCACGCAACGAGCCGGTGGCCTGTGACAGACGTCGGCCAGCTGCAGCCGCCCGATCGAGATCGTGGGCCAGCGCGCGGGTTACAGCATCGAGCCCGGCGACGCTGGCCCGTTCGCGACCGAGCTGCTGCAGACCGGTCCGAGCCTTCGTGGCCGCCACCGCCGTTCCGGTCAGCTCAGTGCCGAGCCGGGCCGTGACTGCGCCTGTCGCAGCGATACCAGCCCGTTCGGCGCCCATCCGGCGAAGGCTCGCATCGGCCTTGGTGCCGGCCGCCGCCACAGCGCTCAAATCGCGGGCGAGCGTCGCGCCGCCGCGCACGCCATTCAGCGCGCGGGCCGATCTTCCCAGGGCTTCGAGATCACGCTTGGCGTCCTGAGCGCCCGGCTTGATCCCGTTGATGAGGCGAAGGCGAAGCGCAACGTCGAGATTTGCCATCAATCACGCTCCGAGCAGCCCAGAGACAAGTTCGGCGAGCGCTGTGGTCAAGGCCTCCGCCATCGCGGCCGCTGGACCGCTGTCCGCTTCGACCTCCTGGGCCGCCGCACTTGCCAGCAGCACCTCGTCCCACGGCATCGCGAGGACACTGGAATAGCGCTCGTTCAGCCCGCGGGCAGCAGCTACCGCGTGGCTGCGCCAGGCTCGGAAGTCGGGCTGTAGAAAATCCGAGCCACGGCGCGGGGTAATAAAGGGCGTGCGGCTGCCAACAGCTCCGTGCCGTCGTCATCGATCAGGCCGCGCAGAACCGGCGCGGGATACCCGGCCATCGCCGCAAGGAAGTCGTAGAGATCGTAGGGCGCCCCCTCAGGCATGGAACTGATGACCGCGCCGACCTCGGCCACGGTCAAGCGTCGGACCGTGAGGCTGCGGACCTCGGCCCCTTCCCAGAGGAACGGATATTGGAGCGGGTGCTCCAAACGGATCGAGGCCGGATCGAGGAACTGCAATATCGCGGCCTCTGGCGACGGCGCTACGACAGGCGCAGCACCGGTTGCCGAAGCGCCCGCGACGTCCTCACCCTCTGCCCCTTGCGGGGGCAGCGGAGGCAGCTCGGCCGCTGGGTACTCTGCCAGGGGCCGGGTCGGACGATGGTTCGCCGGTCCGCTCACAGCACCAGCCCACCCGCGATCGCGAGGTTCGTCGCCATACCGGCATAGGGGTTCCTGCCGTTGATCAGCGTCGAGCCGGGGCCTGCGAAGACGTCGAACTTATGGATCGAATTGCCGTCGACCACATCGTTGTAGAAGACGATGTTGCTGAAGGTGTAGTCGCGCCCGGCCGCCTTGTGGCCCTTGACGGCCGCCTGCTTCGAGCCGGTGACGAGGCCCTTCATGACGATGACGCGGCCGCGGTTCTCACCGGTGCGGAAGGAGAGCAGGTTCTCGTACCAGGTCGCGGTGACGTAATCGCCCGGCAGTCGGCCGACGAGCCCCTGGATCTGCGGGTCCGCGGTCTTCGTCTTGATCTTGGCCTCTAGGGCCTCGATCTCCTCCTGCCACTTCGTCGCGATCATGTGGCCGCCGGGCGTGAAGGCGTCCTCGGCGTGCTTGACCTCCGGCAGCTCGACCTCATCGAGCACGCGCCAGGTGTTGAGCGTGTCGAAGTACCAGTTTCCGCCTCTGACGACGTTGTCCATCGCTCAACGCTCCAAGCTATGCGCGCGCCGCTGAGGACGCCGCGCCGTGTCCGATTGCCGGCCTCAGGCGGCGAGCCGCCCCGCGACGCCGTATTGGCTCATCGCCGTCTGGATCTCGTCGGCGAGGATGTTGAAGGCCGCTTCATAGCGACCGGTGTAGACCTGGATGTCCGTGATCGGCGGCGCCTCCTCGAAGTCGAGGGTGACGACGAACCCGCCGGTGCGCAGCGTCGCATTCGAGTTGAGCGAACGGTCCCAAGCCACGCGCCCGCCCAGGATCGCCGGCTCGGGCAGGCTCTTGAGCTCGGAAATGAAGTCTTCCAGCGATTGCAGCAGCGTCACGGCGACGTGGGCGCCGAGGTTCTTGCCGATGTACTTGACCAGCGTGCGCGGGATGACCTCCCGCACCGCCTTGCGGGTCCGGATGACGTTGATGGCGCGCCAGAGCGGATCGTTGGAGGTGGTGAAGAAGCCCCAGAAGCTCTTGCCCTGCGGCGAGTTCGAGGCACGCGAGGTGCGGTTCTTCTCGATCTGGACGATCGAGTTGACGCCACGCTGGATGAGATAGTTGGCCTCGCAGTCCGGATCGGAGATCGAGAAGCCGACCGCCCGGTCCGGCCCCAGGATGCCTTTGAAGGCCTGGTTGCCGGGATTGTAGTAGGGCGCGCCGTGATCCTTGTCGGTTTTCACCATCAGGGCGGCCGCGTGCGGCGAGGCCGGGCGCACGATCGGCACGCCCTCGACGCTCACGCGGATGGCCTGCCCGATGGCGACGACGTTGAGGGTCTCGGAGAAGTCGGCCGCCCACTCGACCGCCGCTTCCTTCGAGCTCGACGGCGTGTCGCAAAAGGCCAGCGCGGTCGGTAGGCGCTCGCAGATCGCATCCATGGCTGTGGCGGCCGGGTTCGCGGCGTTGCCGAGACGCTGCGAGGTGAACCCCGGCGCGATGATGTTGTCGGGCTCGATCCCCGTCTCGCCCTGGGCCGAGAGCAGGGCATAGAGACCCGTCTTCTGCGAGGGCGAGCCCACGATGCGCGCCATCTGCTGCTCGATGCTGACGGCCCCCGTGAAATCCGGCACCACGGCAACAACGGAGGCCACCACACCCTCCGAGGCGATGGCGTCCAGTGTCTGGCGCAGCGTGCCCGAGGTGCCGGCGCCCGCCACCATGTCCGCATCATCGGTCGTGAAATGCACCGGCGTGTCCGGCGGGTACAGCGCCCGGTCCACGCCGGTGGCCGTGAAACACCCGCCGATCGTGGACAGATCCGCGATGATGAAGGGCTGCTTGTCGGTCCGGTTCAGGAACGTGCGGACGCCGACATGAGGCGTGGTGGCGGGCATAGGCGCTCCTTGCTTGACCGCTAGATCAGTGCGGGGCAGCCTAGAATTGGCCTCCTAGCCGAAACACCCTGAAGCGCTTCAGGGTCGCCAGGTCACCCGGCGAGTGCTGGCCACTCGATCGCCTCCAGCGCCGCATTCGCGCCCTCGACGGTAGTGGCCTCGGCGATCGCCTTCTTTCCCGCGAGCCGGATGCCACGGATGGAAGCCCCGGCCTCCTGCCAAAGGTCATAAGCGGCCGTGATGGCGCGGGCGACGCCGACGACGTCATTGGCCGGCTCGTTCGTGGTGGGGTCGATGTCGATCCCGATCGAAGCCGCCAGCATGGGATACTTCGCTGGCGTGGCCGAGGATGGCGCCTTCAGCGCAGCCACAGCCTGCGCCTGGACCTCCTGATACTCCATCGCTTGGCCCGAGCCCGGCGTAAGCATGCGGTTGCGCAGACGCTCGGCCGCATTGTCCACCTGTGCCATCAGGTCAGCCTTGTAGGCACCGAACAGAGCATCGTCCGGCACGCCGGCAGCCCGCATCTGCGAAGCCGTGGCGGCGTTGAAGCGCACCCCTTGGTGCTCGAAGCTGAACGTCAGAAATTCTGGGAAATCCATCGGCGTGCGTCCTGTCTGCAGGTGAGGCAGGCGGAGGAGTTCCGCCCACTGCTAGGCGGCTAGTTCGTCGTCAGGTTCGTTTGGTAGAAGCCGCCCACGCGGGGGTCCGCACCGGCAGCGATGCCGGAAAAGATGCGTCCTTGAGCCGCCGCAGCCACGGACCCGTAAAGGTAGAAGCCGACCGGCGCGGAGTCGCCTTTCTGGATCAGGCGCCCCGGCGCGCCGGCGGTCACGCCCAGGATCGAACCAATGTCGACAATGAGGTTTGCTCCGCGGAACGCATAGAAGTGACCGGAAATTGTTTGGCCGGCAGGTTGATCTGCCAGGACCAAATCCACGCCGGTAAATGACATCGTATTGAAAAGCTGGAACATCGCCGTGGTCGTCTGCGAGTTGCCAATCGGCGAGTTGAGAGCGGTCGGCCGGAAGGTGACCTTTCGTTGAGCGGCGGCAACGGGGAAGACGCCTGCCGGGTCCGGCCCAGGCTGGCTACCGCGGACCGAGATGTCCGCAAATGCCTGCGACCAATGCTCATGAGTGATGTCGTTCATGAGGAAGACGTAATGCTTGGTCGCCGACGGTGCCCGCGAGACGATACCGTGCAGCGTCTTGGTTGCCTTCGCTAACGTCGAGCCGTCGTTGGCATCGTTCCCGTTGACCGGGTCACAATACCATTGGCGCTGCAGAACAGTGACGTCATTCACAACCTTTACGGCATCAGCCTTCGCCGCTGCGAAGTCGGCCTGAATTTGCGTGCGCGCCTGAAGGACCGAAGCGGTCGCCGCGTTCATCGCAGCGGTTGCTTCGACGAGCGCCTCAACAACAGTCGTCATGTGCGTTGTCCTTAAACTTTGACGCCGAGAGAGGCGAGCTTCAGGGTGAGGTTGACCATGTTCACGAAGGCCCGCGCATCGGTCGCGAGCAGCTCGGCGAGCACGCCGGCGGTGTCCGGCACATCAGGCATCAGCACCGTGATCGCGAGCGCCGAGGTCGGGATCGCCTCAAGCAAGAGGTCGAAGCCCAGCTCCACGCTGGCGAGTGGCGTCTTGTAGGCGAGCGGGAAGTTCGGGTCGGACCACAGCGCTAGCAGCGTGCCGTTGCTCAGGTAGAAGCCGACCTCGTTGATCGGGTACTCGCCGGGCGTGGCCGGCAGGAGCGAGAGCACGGTGAACCCGGCCGGGTCTCGGCGGGCGCCCGATAGGATCGGCACGCGCACCATCTGGCCGACGAGCGCCGTCGCTGTGCGAGCTGGCGTGTAACCCTTGTAGACGCCACCGACGAGCGACCCACGGCCGATCGCGACCTCCGAAATCACGGCCTGCAGGCCGGTGCCCTGCGCGTTGGCGATCGCCGCCAGTCCGACGTTGGTAAGGACGGGGATCAGCGGCTCGCTCATGGGGTCGACCTCAACAGGATGGGAGCGCGCACCCGCGTCAGGCCGAGCCCGATGCCGGCTAGGCCGAGGGTCCGGCCGGAGCAGGCGTCGAGCGTGGGATGCAGGGCGACGCGTGGTGCGACCTTGCCGAGCGCGATTGGGGCGAGACCGAGGGTTCGCCCAGACTTGGCGTCGAGGCGCGGATGCAAAGCCTTGCGGGAGGCGATCTTGCCCAGCGCCACGGGCGCGAGGCCGAGCGGGCGCGGGAAGGTCGCGCCGACAACCAGGCCGAAGGCGCGGCTCAGGGGCTTGGCCCGCATGATCGAGCTGAAGATCGCCCGGATGAGGCGATCGTTGAGCACCGGGCCATCGTAGAGCCGGGCTCTGGCATAAGCCTTGACGAGGAAGGTGTAGGCTGGTCCGCGCGGGACTTCTTCCCACCATTGGATGATGGTGGTGTCCACCTTGAGAGCCGCAAGCGCCACTCGAACCGCGTAGAGCTTGCCCTTGTGGGTATGCACGATCGGTGCGGCCTCGATCACCGCGCGCTTGATGTCGTCGGGCCAGAGCGGGTCCCAGACGTCGACCGACTTCTCCCAGGCCAGATGCTTCAGGTAGGCGGCAGGCGCCTCCGCGATGACCCGAACCCGCCGGATCTCGTCCATGTCGATATCGTCGAGGCGCGCGTCTGTGTCGGCGATCGCCAGTTCGAGGGGCGTCGCGTCACCCGGCAGAACGAAATCGCGATCGGGATAGATGATCTCACTCATCGCCGATCTCCGCTTTCACGGTGATCTTCGTGCAAAAGGGCGCCCGGTAGGCGGCCGCCCGCGTGCCCGGCGTGATCGGCTCGGCGTTCACGTCCGCCGCGGGTTGGGCCAGGTCGATGTCCTCGACGACGTTCGCTCCGTCCTTCCCGACGACGGACGCCTGGCCGTAGAGCATGCGCTGGGGTTGCGCGGCGCCCGGGCGATGCTGGCGGAGCGCCTGCGCGAGAAGGTTCTTGCCTGCGACGTCCTCGACGAGGGCTCGATCGGCGCCGCCTCCGACATAGATCACCGCATCGATCTCGTAGGGGACGATCTCGGCGGCAAAGACCCGGATGAAATCCGCGATCGGGTAGCGGTCCTCCTGCCGCAGCTCGGCCTGGACGGTCGCGATCAGTTCCGGTGAGGCTGATCCGTCGCCCTCGACCGCCACGATGACCACGTGGACCTCGCCGAGTGGCGTGAAGGGGTTCTCTCGCGTCCCCCCAAAGCTCATCGGTCCGTAGGCCGAGGCGGATTTCACGCCTGGCGTGGCCAGGGTGAACCCGAGATAGGCACCTTCCGGTCCAGCGGCCGACAGGGTCTCGGGCGCGAGCTGGATGCGGCGCCGGAAGTCGTCGTCGAGCTCCCAATCCTCGGGGTTGGTCGCGAAGGGACGCGGCTCCGCCACGAGGGGCAGGCGCGCCACGGCCGGCACCTGCGTCGCGCCCAGGTGATCCAGGAACGCACCCCAGCTGGTGGCGAGCAGCACCGCCCGGATACCATCGTCGCGACGCGTGAGCGCCAGCAGCTCGCGCACGCCGCCGGCCTCGGCGTTGGCGACCACCATCGGGTCCGTCTCGAGCATCCCGACATCGAAGGCGAACCCGTAGCGCGCCAAGCGTTCCTCGAGCTCCGCGATCCGCGCCAGCTTGATTGCCGCGAACGTATCGGTCCCGAGCGGAAGCGCTGGCAGGCGGGCCAGGACGATGTCGGTAAAGCGGGTCATGCCGGCCCCGCCGTCTCGGCGTCGCTCAGAGCGAACGTTGCGGTGACGGGCTCGGCGATCTTGAAGTTGTTGAAGCGGCCTTCCGGGTAATAGATCCCGGTGGTGCCCAGCGCGAGGAGCCCCGTGCGGTCGGCGCGCACGAGCTGGAAGCGCCGGATATCGTATTCCGGCTCCCAACGACGGATCGCCTTGCGCGCGTCGCGATAGATCGCGAGCACCACAGGCGCGGTCAGGTTCCGGCCGATGTGGCGCACGCCCGGGAAGCCGAAATCGAGCAGCATCAGCCGCTCGGTCAGCAGGGTCCGGAGGATCACCTCGACCGATTGCCGGACGTGGTCAAAGCCCCGGAGAGCCTTGCCCGTGCGACGGTCGATGCCGGAGCGGTAACGGATCATGGAGCGGTCTCAGCCTCGCCCCCGACCGGATCGCCCGGGTTGGCCTTCGCTGGTTCGGCCTTCGCTGGTTCGGCCTCGGGGGCCGGAAGCGCGGCGCCGGTCCGCAGGGCTTCCGCCTCTTCCCGCATGCGGTCGAGCCGCTTCGAGCCCGACGTGAACACCTTGGCCAGCGTCTTACCCTTCGGCACGATGGTGCCATCGCGTAGGCCGTGCTCGGCCTCGGCTGGGGTGAGGATGAGCGGCTGGCCCTTGACGACCACGCGGCCGGCAACGCGCGGTCCGGCCCGCTCCGTGAGTTCGTATTCTGCGGTGTCGCTCACTGGGTTCTCCATCAGACGAGGAGCTGATCGTTGCCGTCGACGGCCTTGTCCCCGCCGTCATCCAGGCCGCCCTTGTAGTGGGCGGGGCGCGAGCCGCCCTTGGCCTTGAAGACGCCGAGCATCTGCAGCCCCTCACCGGTGAGTTCGAAGCCCTGGCTGCCGTGCTTCAGGACCACCTTGTCCTTCGTGACGGACATCCGGACGCTGCCGTTCTCGAACAGCACGGCCTCATCGGCTCCCTGCTCGGGGTGTTTGTTTGTGTCGTTGAAGGTGCCAAACACAGCGACGCTGTCGGCGCCGACCACGCCGGAAGCGCTCTCCAGGTACATCTGCTCGCCGATGGAGGGCAGAACGAAGGTCTTGAAGGCGCCGGCCGAGTTTCCCTGCACCCGGGTCCAGGGTCCGAGGATCTTCTCACCGCTCTCGGGGTCCTCGCCGAGCTCGATCCGGACCTTGCGCGTCTTCTCGTCCCGCTCCGCGACCGGTCCGCCGATGCGCTGCAGCGCCAGCTTGCGGTTGAGCCGGACGTTCTCCTTGCGCAGGCGGCGCAGCTCCGAGCCGATGTAGCTCATGGCATGCCTCCGGCCGCCGGCGGCACCCAATCCGGGTCGCCGGGCAGGATCGCCCGCCCCATCGCGTCGAGCGGGACGGGGCTCTCCATGTCCATGAAGGGCTGACCCTGCGCGTACAGGACCTGCCACCAGGTCACGGCGAAGTAGGCGGTGCCCCGGTCCTCGGTCATGACGTTCAGGATCGGACGGGCCTCGGCATCCTGAGGCATCCCGATCTCGGAGAGGCCCCAGCGCGCGGCCGGCGTCTCGACGAGCGCGAGCACGGCATCGCACAGCGCCAGGCCAAGCTCGTCCCGGTAGGCGAGCCGCGGCGGCTCGCCGACGAGCCGATCCTCGACAACGACGTAGACGACGATTTCGACCGGCACGTCCCGCAGGCCGCTCATGCGATCTTCGGCCGGCCTGATGCGCGCGATCGCCACGCCGAACGATGGCGGGCTGAACATGTCCTTGCGGTCGAGATCCGCGATGTCGAGCCGTGCCGGCAGCGCCTTGACCTCGATCTCGGGGAAGGCGGCCTTCAGCGCGTCGACCACGGCCGTGCGGTATTCGAAGGCGCGGGACGTGGTGAGGAGGTCGGCAAGCGTGGTCACTGGGCCAGCCTCCCGAGCCAGTCTGTGACGACGTCCTCGATCTCGCGGCCATTGGCGGTCGAGAGGCCCACGAAGGGCCGGGCCGGGATCGTGACGCGTTTGGCGAAACGCCGGCGGCCGCCGCTGACGAAGGACAGCCCCTTACCCTTGGCGGTGATGACCGCGCCGTCCTGGTGGACGTGCGCGTATTCCCACGACGAGCCCCAGGTCACTTGGCTCGCGCCGACCTCGAACGCGATGCTGTCGCGCAGGTGCTCGCCGGTTCGCATCAGGATCGACGTGCCCTCCCGGTTGGCGGGCCAGGGCGCGCCGTCCGGCGACGTCTTTTCGCTCTCGATCCGACGGCGGGTCTGCATCTCGCCGATGCCGCCGATCGTGGTGAGGAGCGCACCCTCGTCGAGCGCAGCGAAGCGGCCGATCAGGGCGTTGGCCGCGGCGAGGTCGCGGACATCGAGGGTGAGGGAGACGCCGCTCATCCGGCGCCCCCGAAGCGGCGGCGGGTGAATAGGCGCTCGGGCGCGTCGATCACGACTTCGTTGGGCGATCCGCTCGTGGTGGGCTCGCCGGCCGGCGCGGACGCACCGCCGCCCTCGAAGTTCAAGGCGCCGCGCCCAGTGGCGATGCCTTCAAGCCGCTTTACAGCGGTGGTGTAGCGGACCTGGATCGCCTCGGTCTGGCGTCCGAAGGAGAGCGCGACGCGGTAGAGCGCCATGTCGATCGCGTAGAGGCGCAGGACGCTCCGGCTCTCCGCATCGAGCCGATCCAGGTCCTCGCCGGTGTAGCGGGCCGCCAGGATAGCGCGGATCTCGGACGAGACGTCGGCGCAGGCGGCCTCGACCCGGACGGGATCGACCTGGCGCGTGGTCTCGTCGGCCGCCAGCACCGCCAGCTCGCGCGGATGGCGCGCCTGGATCTCGGCGAGGGTAACGAAGGGCGCGCGGGGCTCGGCCACGACGAGTGCTCCGGTGACAAGGAAGCCGGCGGGAAGCATCGTCCCGCCGGCCGGGGGGTGCTGCCCCCTGCTGCCCGCGATGCAACAGCACCGCACCGCGGGTGCCGGCCTCGGGGACAGCGTCCCTGTACCGGCGCCCCTCACCGGGGCATTCGTGGGTGCGGGGGCCGGATTTGAACCGGCGACCACCGGGTTATGAGCCCGACGCTCTGACCCCTGAGCTACCCCGCGGAGCCGCGAGACCCTCAGTCGTCCGAGGCGTCGTCGAGCTCGTTCCAGGGGGTGTCGGAGATCGCGCCGATGCCGACGAGTTCGGTGTAGGCGCGGAAATCGACCGGAACCCAGCGGTTGTCGCCGTCCGGCGCGTAGAGCACGCCGTCCCTCCGGATGGCCGTCATCGCGCGGGCGAGGCGTTGGCCGGGCACTTCGGCGGCATCGACCACGAAGCTGGCACCGTCCCGGGCACGCCGCAGGCTATAGAGCTCGTCGCGTTCGCGCGCCGTCAGCGGGTCGTTCGCGCCGGCCGGCCGCAGGCCAAGCCCCTCGGCAGCGGCATCGGTCAGCGGTCGCGCCTCAACGGCGTCGATCGGGCGAGCCGTCCGCGCCGCGCCAACACCGGGACCGCCGGGGATCTCCGGGACCGGCCCCGCCCCGATCACCACCGGCTCGCTCGCCGCCTGGGCAGCCTGTTCAGCGGTGCCAGCGACAGCGACCGGCACAGTGGACGCCTTCTCGACGCTCGCCGTCGCCGTTTCGTTGCCTGCGCCGGCGACGGGCGCCGTCCCGCCAGTGCCCTCGCCACTGGCCGGCGCGGTGCCGCCCGCGCCACGAGGCTTGCGACCGGTCGAGCCAGCCTGGGTGATATCGGCCATGATGACGTCCCTCCGTGGTGGATGGGCCGCGCGAAACCCTCGCGGGGCTACGCGACGGCGTTCTGAATGAGGAAGCCGACGTCCCTGGCGACGATCTGCTCCTCGACCTTCTCGCCGACGCGAACGACCCTGCCGCCTTCCAGACCGACGTCGCGGTCCTCCCAAGAGCCGGCGATGCGGGTCCCGTACTGGGCGGTGAAGCCCCAGGTGATACCGCCCTGCTCCGGGCGCAGGTTTTCATCGCGGAAGTGGAGCTGGATCGACTTGCCCCAGACGCGGTTGAGATTGGCCGCCTGGCCGGGCCGAGCGACGTTCACGAAGCTCTCGCCGATCGCGAGCTCGCGCAGACCCTCGCCGCGGAAGAGGTCCACGAACTCCTCGGGCTTGATGATGCCCTTGCTTGTGACGTTGCCACGAATGGCGTTCACGAGCTGGGGATGGGACGAGATCCCGGTCCAGACGTCGCGGCCCATGGACATGATGTTCGGCCGGTAGATCAGGGTGCTCTGGAAGGCGGCCTTCAGCACGCCGATGATATCGCTGGCGCCGTTGGAGAACTGATCCGCGCCCGAGAGCACCAGGCGCCGCGTCGGGCTGTAGTTGGCGGGGTCCTGGACCTTGGCGGCGACGCGGACTTCGCGATCGAGCAGGATGAGGTTGGTCAGCCCCTCGGCCGCGCGGTTCTCAGGGTCGAAGTTGCCGAGGTTGCGCGCCCGCATGTTGGCGGCCGCGTTGATGTCCGAGATCGGGATCCCGTCCTCCAGGCCGTAGTCGCGGGTCCGGCCCGCGCGCTCGGCGCCACTGAACTCGACCCGCTCGACCCGCCCGCGGCGCGAGACGAGGGTGCGCGGCACCGTGAACATCTCCGCAATCGGGTACTCGGTCCACTTGTACTCCTCGCCCGGGACCGGGATGCGAGGCATCACGCGGTCGGCGATGAGGGTGTTGGCCGGGTTCGAATACCCGATGGCGATGGCGGTCATCACCGAGCTGGTGACAAAAGGACGAGGAGCCATGAGTGCGGACCTTCAGGAGCTGCGGGAGGGGAGCGATCAGCCGTAGATCGCGAAGGGCGAGATCAGGACCTTGCCGATGTCGTCGGCGAGCCCCGGGCCGCGCGCGGTCCCGATGCACCACACGACGGAGCCGGCGGCGGGCTTCACAGCCTTCACACCCCGGCCGAAGGCGTCCGACGTGATGGGGTCGCCGGCGGCCACGACGCCGCCGAAGCGCAGATCGGCGATCTGGGTGAGCTGAAGGTCGACGAGCCCGTGAGCGGCCGTGCCGCCGACGCTGTCCGTGACGCCGGCGACCGGCTGGCCCGGTCCGGTCATCACAGCGACGCGGTCGCCGTTGGACGGATCCGCGAAGGCCGCGAGCAGAAAGCCGGCGATATCGGCGGTGATCGCGTGCGACTTGTAGAAACCGTCCTGCATGACCTGGATCTCCGGTGGCGTGGTGCGCGGCCCTCAGGCCTTGGCGTCGGCGGCGAGTTGGACGGCCTCGGCGTAGCCAATGGGCATTCCGGCGGCGGCGCGCTCCGACTGGATCTTGCTGGCCTTGGCCGCCAGGGTGACGGGGTCGACCTCGCCGCCAGTGCTAGCCTGCTGCCCGTCGAGGCCGGAGCCCTGGAGGTTCGGCGCGGTGGCGGCGAGCATCGCCTTCACCCCGGCCAGGCCCTCGTCGCTGGTACACAGAGTGACAAGGCTCTCGCGTTGGGCCGGGACGATCCGGCGTTCCTTCAAGGCGCCTTCAAGGAGATCGGTGACCTCCTTGTCGCGCGCCGCCTTGGTGAGGGCATTCAGCTGTGCCGACGTCGTCGCCAGCTGCCCCTGCAGTTGCGTGACGAGCGAGCCGCCACCATCCCTCAGCCCGCCGATCGCCGCGAGGCAGGCGGCGGCATCGGCCGTCTCCGGCAGTCCCAGTGCCGCGGCGAGCGGCTTCACCTCGGCGCGCGCGCCGATGGCGGCGAGGCAGGCAGCCTCGGTGGCGTCCTCAGGCAGGCCGAGGGCCTTGGCGATCTGTTTCATGCTGGGCTCCAAGGTGCCGCCAAGCGCATGCAGGAGCGCCGGCATCGATAGGGCGGGGGTCGCGACAAGCGAGATCGAGTGCAGCCAGACGGCCTGGCCGCTCGCGTCGGGAAAGAAGGTCGGAGAGACGTAGCGGTGCTTGCGCACGACGCCGGCGGCCGTGGCCGGATCGAGCCAGTTCACCCGCGCCCAGGTGCCGTCCGGCCGGGCTTGCAGCTCGGCCGCGTAGCCGATCGGCTCGACGTCCTCGCCGCGCGTTGCCCGCAGGGCCAAGCCGTGGTTCGTATCCACGGCGACATCGACCGCGTCCGAGACGAAGCGCGCCGCCAGCACCTCGGGATCGAAGCCGTAGCTGCGCCCGTCGCGGGTCGCGAACTTGCCCCGCGGCGTCACCCTGATCCACTCGGGCGCTCGCGCCTCGCCACCGGTCGCCGCGAGGGTCACCTCGCCGGCGATGATGCCGAAGGCTGGCAGTTCGAGCGAGGAGGGGGCGGGGCGCTGGGTCACGGCCGCACACTGGCGGCGGGGCCGCACCGGAACCCTGCTGAAAGCTTTCAGTCCGGGAGGCCGGCAGGCGGCTGATTGGGGCAGCCCGAGGCGCACGGCGCTCGTCGTCCAGACGTTACCGCTTTGCCCGGCCGCGGGAACCCCTCCAGGATCGCCCCAGGTGCTTCAATTTCATCTTCAAAGGATTTTGGCGCCAGACGGGCGTCTCAAGTGAGGAGGCCCCTCAGCGGGCCGTTTTCGCGACGCCCCGTTTGAGCGCGCGGGCCGGCCATGGTATGTGGATCATGCGGACGCAAAATTCGCCTTCGGGCGGCCGTTCGGCCATCCCCGTGCAAGCGGGGCGTGGGAGGGGGTTACGGCCCTTCGTCCGCATCATTCTCTCCCTCGCTGAGCATGACGCTGCGGCCCTCGCGGGTCCGCTGGTTCGCGCGGTAGCTCTTCCGGGCCGGCCGAAACAGCGTCAGGGTCCGCCAGGCGCCGCGAACGCGCGTCAGCACCGCGCTCCACTCCTCGCCCGCCACCTTCGCGAACGCCCAGATCCGGGCCGGGTCCGCCTGCGACGTGTGGATCTCGCCGTGATCCAGGACGGCCTGCAGCTTGGCCCAGTCCGCCGGTGCTTTGGGATGTGCCGCGTGGCTGTGCGCGATCGCGGCATCGCTGGCCGTGATGGTGACCGGCGCGCGCTCCAGGCCGAGGCCCCGCAACGCATCGAGCCGGCGCGGCAGCACGGCGATCGGCAGGTTCACGTGCGTCCAGGGCGCCGCCTTCGCGGCGGCCGCATCCTGGGCGGGCTTGGATTGGCCGGCCGCCTTGGCAGTGGCCGCGGCCTCGTCGCGGCGTGCACCGAGGTTCAGGGCCTCGGCATGGTGGCGCTCGAACGGCTCGGAGCGGACCAGGTCCTCGACGCCGAGACGAAGCGCCTGGCGCACTGCAGCCGGGCTCGGCCCGGCCGCGGCCGCCTCGATCCGTCCAGCGAGCGCGTCGGCCGCCGCCCGCCGGCGCTCGGCCGCGAGGCCGGGATTGTGAGCCCAACCCGGATCGATGCCGTCCGGAACCCGCACGATCTCGCCGGTGCGCCGGTTGAGGAAGGGCTTCTCGTCGAGGGCGGGGCGCTCGTCGGAGAAGCCGGGCTGCCCGAGCTTATCCTCGCGCTCGAACCGCGAGACCTGGCGGACAGCACATTTGCAGCGCCAGCCATTCGGCGGAAAGTGCGTGCGCCACCAGGGATCGTCCGCCGGGAGGATCGTGCCCGCCCAGCGCAGGTGCTGATCGCGCGGGGCTAGCGACGTGGTGCGCACGTAGAGCAGGTAAGGCAGGGCTTCCTTGGTGCGCTGGATGCGCTCCCACTGCCCGGCCGCCCGGGCGGCCCGCATGTTCGAGGAGAAGATCGTCTGCAGCCGGCCCGGGGCCGTGAAATCGACCTTGCGATCCGGGCGCTCGCCCGTGGGATCGGCCACAAGGCGCGGCTTGCCCCAGCCGATCCGCTCCAGCTCGGGCTTGAGGGCCGCTCGCCAATTCTCGAAGCCCTGACCGTTGTCGATCGCCCGCTTGATGCTGTCGCGCATGACGCCGAGCAGCTCGACGTCGACGGCCTTCGCCACGGTGAAGGCGTGGGCGTGCTCCTCGCCCCAGATGTCGAGCCAGGAGAAGCTAGGCCTGAGGCCGCGATCCGCGAAGTAGCGCGGCACCTCGGCGGGCACGCGAAAGCCGGAGCGGGGCTCTGCCATCAGGGCGAACCGGTCAGCACTCTTCGACCGGCGTCAGACAGTCTGGCGGCAGGCCCGCACAACCGCACTGCGCCGCCCGAATGCATCGACCGTCGTCGGCGTGAAAACCCTCGTGATGCCCACATGGGCACTGCTTCGGACCGTTCCGATAGCACCAGGACGGCACATAGGGGCCGTCCTCAGGGGGACCTGCATGACTGTCACTTACCGGCCCTGGCATGGAAGATCCTCAATCTCTTAGGTCGCCGAGGCCGCGGGCGATCGCGCTGGCCCGCGCCAGGCGCTCGCGGAGCGGTCCGCTGTTGGTGCGCAGCGTGTCGAGGCGCGCGAGCACGTCCTCGAAGCTGGTGGCGTCGGCCGCCAGGGCGAAGACGCCCTCCAGGAGCGGATCGGTGATCGCCTGCCAGTCCGCGAGCTGCTCGTCCTGAAGATCGTCGAGCGCATCGCGCGTCGGATCGAGGGCAGCCAGCCGCACGGCCGCGCAGCCGGCGCAGTGACAGCCTCCAGGATGGCCGGGGCGCAGCGAGAGCATCGCGGGATCGGCCGGCGTCCTGCCGGGTGCCAGCGGCGCCGGCGGAACGACCTCGGACTTCGCCTCCGGTTTAAGCAGCTCCTCGCCTTCCTCAGGCTCCGACAGTGCAAGCTTCTCGCGCATCTGCCGCTGCGAGACCCGCAGGCCCAGCGGCACGAGCTTGGCGACGCCATCGGTGAGCGCCTTGATGTCCTCCGGCTCCGCGACAGGAAAGTCCGCCTGCGGATAGACGTCCTGCGGACCGAAGTTGAAGGCGACGAACCACGGGATCAAGTCGCGATTGACCGTGCCGGCGGTCTGCTGACCATCCGCCCGCTTGATGTCGATGCGGACCTCGTTGTGGATCTTGGCCTGGCCGAGGGACGAACCCTCGTCCGACGTCATGGTCTGGCCAAGCACCACCTTGGAGACCTGCCGATCCATGTAGGAGAGCAGCTCGCCGAAGACGGCCTCGCCGTGACTACCTTGCACCGCGTGGAAGTCGATCTCCATCCCGGCGGGGATGATGGCGGCCGCGTCGCTGGCGATCGACCGCACCGCGTGCAGCAGCGTCCGCTTGTCCCCGTCGCTGGCGCCGGCGTTGTACTTACCGACCCGGAAGGGGATGCCGTAGATCTCCGCGAAGGCGGCCCAGTCCTGAAGGGTGAAGGACTGGACGATGAACGACCAAGCCACAGGCCGCGCGAGGCCGCTCCGCAGCGGCAGGCCCGTCAGGATCGAGGGCATGTGCCGGAGGAACAGTCCCGGCGGGATCGGATCGCCGTCGAAGTTCGTGTCGCTGGCGAGCCGCAAATCTTCGAGGGTGACGCGGTCGAACTGGAAGAAGCGTGGATCGCGGTGCTTGTACTGGACCGGCCGCATCATGCCGCGCTGGTAATCCCAGATCGGCTCGACCATCGAGTAGCCCTTGGCCACACCATCCTGGAGGTCGGAGCAGGCGGCGCGGAAGCCCGGATCGTTCACGAGCTCGGTGACGGCGTCGATGATCTTCGTGCTCACACCCTGAGGCGTCGTCACCTGCGGGTCGATCGTGTCGAAGGCGAGCCGGCGGACCTGGAGCTGCGAGCGGTAGTGCATGTACCGCTCCTCCATCTCGATGGAGAGCGTGAGGTAGGCGCGGGCGTGTCCGTGGTTGGCCTGGCGCATGATGTCGGCCAGGCGCTCGGGCGTGAGGCCCGAGGCGACGGCATCCATCTGGATGCTGCGCACGCCCCACTGCATCGTCGGCGCGAACTCCTGCGTGAAGAGCGGCACCTCGATGGCGCGCCCGTCCGGACCGAGGATCGCGGATCTGCGGGTCGGCGCCATGTCACAGAGCCCTTTCGATGGTGGCGCGCTTCATCCGGTTCCACAAGCGATCCATCGCGGTCATAGTGCGAGGTGCGCTCTCGACCCGACTGGGGCGCGGGATCATCCAACGAGGACGTGTCCGGCGTTCCTCGATCCAGGCGGGCACGCGCTCGGCGACAGCCCGGAGGTAAGCGCGCCGGCGACGGAGGGGCATGCGCTTCCAGTGGTCCCAGCAGATCCACTCATCGCCGGGATTGCCCCGCCGCCAGCGCCGGCAGAAGGGCACACAGCAGGGAACGCGATGGCTGGCCTCGGCTACCACAGCGACCGCCCGCTGGCCGGATCGATCCCCAAGTCAGCTACAAAGCGACCCGCATGCCCATCGGTCCGCTCCAGGCCGCGTCCATATCTTTCCGGTTCGGTGATCCCATAGGCCGGCGTGTATGCGTAGCTGACCACCGGCATCAGTGATGCAAAGTGTGCCAGCGCTCCCGCAATGGCGGCATCGCCGTGACGACGCTTTGTCTTCCCCTCTGCCGCACCTTCACCCTTTTCCGTCGTGCGGGTGCGTGGCACACGCGCAATCCCGTCAATCATCTTGATCAGCTTGAAGTCTTCCAGCGTGTATGTGTCCGCAGGCAGAGCCATGCCACGGGCTTCTAGCGTCTCCTTCAGCTTGGGCATGTTCTCGCGATACCACTCGATAGAGAACTTCACCTGCGCGATGACATGCTCCCCGTACTTCTGGGCGGCATACTCTGCCTGGGCCGCGCCGTTGCCCCCGGCATCGAGAGCGCCGCCCGAAAAGCGCGGAAGGTGATCTACGATCCAGAACAGGATCTGCTTCTGCTGGGCGAATGGAATGTTGCGCAGTTCGACCACGAAGGGAGTCTCGCGGTACAGCGAGGCGACAATCTGAACTGGCCAAATCACACTCAGATCGGACACGCGTCCGAAATCCTGGCCGAAGAAGCTCGGGGAGCGTGGATCGAGGCGCGACAGGTGCGGGCCTACGATGCTCTCGCACCACGTGCGCGCCATCGCCTCGCGATCGGCTTCCGGCTTGTAGGCGAAGTTGGCCGGCATCTCCCAGCGCAAAACGGGTATATCCCGCCGCATGCAGGCTTCGATGACGGCCGGCAGCAGCCAAGCGCCAGTGCCCTCGCTCGGGATACAGAACAACTCCTCGTCAGCGCCGTCCCCGTAGATTGCGATGATCTTGGCACGCCACGCTGCCTCCCCCTCTGGCGACCAAGTCTCTCCGGTTCGTAGGCAGACGCGATGGTAGAGACCGTCCTGGAGAGCGTCGTCAAAGTCGACCTGAAAGATGGCGTAGGGCTTCGCTCCAGCCCAAACCTGCTGGCAAAGCTTATTGAAAGGATTGCTCTCGCCGTTGTGCGACGAGATCACCAACACCTTGCCGCCCCAGATCAGAAGCGCAAAAGCAGCCTTCAACAGTCCTTCAAGATCGTCATGGAATGCGGCCTCGTCTACGATGACGTAGCCCTGTTTGCCACGGAGTGATCGCGGTCGCGACGATAGGGCCACGATCTCGAAGCCACTGGCGAAGGCGATGCGGAAAGCCTGGATGCGGCGGGTGTCGGTGGGATCGGCCTCGTTGACGTCATCGAACAAGAACTCCCCGACGTCACTGGCCGCCTGGGAGAAGGCCTTTGCCCACATTCCACAGACGTCAATAAATTCGCGGGCCATATCGAGGTTGTAGCCGATGTAGAGGCTGTCCATCCCACCTGCGCCACGAGCTGCGGCAGACGACAGTACGGCGTCCGCTCCAGCCGCCCAGGTCACGCCGGTTCGGCGAGACTTCGGCAGGATCGTGACCTCGTTGGTCGCGGTGGTCTCCAGAAGCCTCCGCTGATACGGCAGCAGGACATCCGGGTTGCCAGGATCAAGCCCGGCCGGCAGGCCGGTGAGGCTCTCCTGGCGCAACCGCTTCCATTCAGCCTCCGAAATCGCTCGGCCGGATCTCAGATCATCATCCCGGATCGGAACGCTCACGGGGTGCCTCCGGCAGGTGCAGCAGGCAGCTTCAGGCCCAGGATCTTCTCCTTGATCCCGCGGACCGTCTCACCGGACAGGCCTTTTTCCTTCGCCACGGTGTCAATTGCCTTCTCGGCACCCGCTGCGAACTCGCCCTGCAGCGCGAGTTCGCAGCGGGTGCCG
>NZ_BPQP01000006.1 GCF_022179305.1 Methylobacterium iners | reverse complement strand
CAGTCCGCAGTCATGCGGTCTGAGAACGTCCGCTTCCAAGGACCGTGCAGCCGCGCTTTCGCGGCAAGTCTGGGTCAGAGGCGGAACGTCCGCTTTTGGACGGAGGGCCAACGTCCGCTTTCCACCCTAGTCGGACCTTCGGAGCGTCCGCTTTTGTGAAGCCATATAGAACGGACGCATATGATCGGAATGAGTAATTTAATGGCTATCCACTTCTAGACGCAGAAAGGGAAGTCAACCACGATATCAGGCGTGAGCAACTCTATTATGGATATGCTCGTCGAACTTGACGATCTCGGAAATGAGGTGATAGCAGCCGTGGTTGAACTGGCTCATACATGTCGGTGTGATATCTGCTGATTTTGCTCTGTCGGCACTCGTTCGCTGTCATGGCTTCAAACTTAACTGGTTTGGATTTACTCCTTTGGGTCACGCTTCGGAGTGTCTAGTAGTTCGATGTAGCCCGAGGCCTCGGTGTTCCCGCGAGCCTGCGCCTTCCTCAGCCAAGAGATAGCCTCGACTTTATCGGCCTCTCTGGCGCGATCGAGACCCTTGCCGCGCCCCGTGGCGAGGAGCACCCCATAGGCGAATTGGCCGTCGCTATAATCCTGCGCGGCAGACTTTCGCAGCCATTCGCCTGCCTTCTCAAGGTCTCGCTCGACGAGGCTGCCCCTCTCGTAGGCAAGGCCAAGTTCATGCTGAGCGCGTGCATCGCCGAGTTCGGCAGCCTGTCGGGTGTAGCTGAACGCCTTCTTCTCATCCGCCGAGACCCCGTTCCCTTGGGAGAACATGTTCGACAGGTTGATCATCGCGGTGGTGTTTCCCTTGGCCGCGAGGCCCTCCCAGATCTCCTTCGCGGCATCGTAGTGGCCCATCTTGTACTCGGCATAGGCCCTGAGGTTGGTCACGGCATCGGCAGAGCCGTCGGCCTGTCCCGCAGCAGGGATCTCCGAGGCGGCAGGGAACGAGTCGATAGAGAAGCTGGCAGTCAGAGAAAGCGCCACTGCGAGACTAAATCCCAGGATGCGAGGCGGCATCGGTATTTCTCCTTCCAACATGACCATCAAATCCTCACCCCTGTGAATGAACAGGATCAGACTCAGCGAGCCGCAGTGACAGCCCTGATCTAGGCTTTTGCAATGATGCGCATGGTGCAGTCCGGATACTGCGCGACGAGCCGCCGTCCCCCTGCCTCGCCGAGCACGAAGACCGCCGTCGATAGTCCGTCCGCAAGAAGGCCCGTCGGGGCCGTGACGGTAGCAGAAGACAGCCCGTGCGGAGACCGCCCCGTCCTGGGATCGAAGATGTGGTGGTCGCTGCTGTCGGGCGAGAAGCTCATCGCGTAATCGCCCGAGGTTGCGGCGAAGCCCGTGAAGGGCACGACGACCTCCGCAAGGGCCGAGGGCGCGCGCGGATCGGCGATCCCGAGCCGCCAGGGTGTACCGTCCGGATGCGAGCCGCGAGCACCAAACTCGCCGGTATCAATGAAGGCGTCGGCGATGCCGTGTGCGGCGATCGCCGCCATCGCCTGGTCTGCGGCAAAGCCTTGCACCAGTGCGTTGAGGGTAACGCCCATGCCGGGACGTTCGAAACCGATCGCTTCCTCATTGATCGTGACGTCCTGCCACCCGACGCGGCCGACCGCCTCGGCGAGCGCCGCATCGCTTGGCCGCGTGCCCTTCGCCGCCGCCTTCGCCCAGAGCGGCCACAGCGGTTGCACCGTCGGATCGAAGGCCCCGTCCGTCGCCCGCGCGAGATCGAGGCCGAAGCGCAGCAGCATCACCAGGAGGGGGTCGGGATCGGCGAGCCGGCCGTCACGGTTAAGACGCGACAGGCCGCTGTCCGGGCGGAATAGGCTTGCCGCCGCCTCGACCTGCCGGACGGCGCGGAACGCGTTCCCGAGCGCCGCCTCGAGAACACGAAGTTCGGTCCCTGCCAGTGTGAACGAGATGGTGGTGCCGAGGGCGATGCCCGCGCGTGTACGCGTCGTCAGGCCGCGCCGCTCCGCAAGGGCTCGAAACGCCGGTACGCCGCCGGCCGCCGCAGCGAGCAGCCCGGCGGCACCGAGAACCACCTTGCGGCGCTCGACGCCTGACCGGTTGCAGACTCTATGGTCGCTGTTCCTCATTCGGCGGCCATCGGCTGCGGGGCAAGCGTCCGGCCGCGCTTGCGCGCCACCACCTGCGGCACGCATTGCGTCGGATCGTGGATGATCGTGACGCAATCCATGCACTGGAAGCACTCGGCGTAATCGACCTCGCCGGAGGGCGCGATGGCGCCGTAGCGGCAGCGAACCTTGCAGAGCTGGCAGGGGCTACCGCATTCGGCCCGGCGGGGAATCCAGTCGAGCAGCCGCAGGCGACCGCCGAGTGCCAGGGCAGCGCCGAGCGGGCAGAGATAGCGGCAGAAGGCCTTGTAGACGAAGAGGTTGAGGAGGATTAGCCCAACGGCGTAGGCCACGAAGGCTGGCGTCCGGACGAAGTAGAGGGTGATCGCCGTCTTGAAGGGCTCGATCTCGGAAAAGCTGTCCGCGAGGGGTGAGGCGAGGGCGGCGGCGCCCAGGATCGCGGCGAGCACGCCGTACTTCACGAAGCGTAGGCCCCGGTCGAGCGAGGGCGGCACGGTGACCTGGCGCAGGCGAAGGGCCTTCGCGGGCCGGGCGGCAAGCTCCTGCAGCGCTCCGAAGGGGCAGAGCCAGCCACAGAAGGTTCCGCGCCCCCAGACGACCAGAGTCGCCAGCACGAAGGCCCAGAGCAGGAGCGAGGGCGGGTCGTAGAGGAGGAAGCTGAGGTCGCCGTTGGTCACCGCCACCCGGACGAGGCCGACCAGCGTCACGATCGAGAGCTGGGCCTGCGCGTACCAGCCGATGAACAGGAGGGTGAAGGCGAGGAAGGCGAGCCGGAAAGCCGTGAAGCGCGTCTGGTCGGCCACGAGCCCGCGCTGGCGCACGAGCACCGGCACGAGCAGGAAGAAGGAGGCCGTGATTAGGCCGAGTTCCCAACCCCGCGCCTTCCAGGAGTCGAACCAGGTCGCCGCAGCCTCGGGCACTTCGCGGTCGAACAGGTTCGCTGGGAGGGCGTAGCCAGCGGCGAACTCGCGGGAGACCCGTTCGACCAGGATCTGGCCGCGCTCGCGGGTGATCTTCTGGGTCAGGGTCCAGGGGGCGGAGGGGTCAAAGCCGGCCTGCTGCACCATCTTCAGGATGGTCCAGGGCCCGGCCGGTAGACCTTCTACCCCGCCGCCGCGGCGCTCGATCGCCATGTCGCGGGCGTTCACCGCGAGCCCGTCCTGGATCACGGTCAGACGGTCGGGAATCGAGCCGAGGATGAAATCCTCGCCGAGCGGGTTGAGTGGGCCGGTGCTGACGACAAGGATGGCGTGGTCGCCGGGGCCGAGCTCACGCATCAAGGCGGCGAAGCGTTCCTCGCCAAGAAGGTTTCGGCCGATGGTCGGGACGTTCAGATAGGCGATGACCAAGTCCGAGAGCGGCGCCTCGAGCGAGCCCTCGCCCTGACCTTCCACCGCCGTGCCCTTGAAGGCAGCGTCCGCCTCACCGTTCGTGACCACGACCCGCTTCACGAGACCGCGCTCGATCAGTTCGGCCACGCTCCGCGGCTCGTAGAGATCCTGCTTCGCCTCAACCTTGAGCCCAGCCTTGCCCGCCGCTCCGAAGCCAAGCTTCTGGCGGGCGACGGCGAGTGAGGCGGCGAGGATCGACTCGTTAATAACCCTCGTCGAGGCGGTCGCCATCGAGATTCCGTCTACAACGGCGAGCGGCGAGGCACCATTGGCTCTCGCGCTTGGGCGCCCGACCCGGATCGTGCGCCGCGCCGACAAGCCCACATACTGCTCGACGAAGGCGAAGAGCGGCTCCGAGCCGAGACCTTCGAGGAAAACCGGCTCGTGGTGGGACAGCACCTTCACGTCGCGGAAGGAACCATCGGGCGTCAGCGCCACGAGAAGGTTGGGCGGCGTGCCGCCGAAACCCGGGATTGGCGCGAGGTCGATCGATTCGAAGGCGTAGGCGAAGATCTCGTAGGCGCCGGCCTCCTGCTTCAGGATCGGCCAGACCGGCACCGCCTCGTCTCGCTCGCCGACGACGAGGGGTGCCGGGAACTGCCGCTCCATCCCGGCACGGTCGAGGGTTCCGGCGAAGGTTGGCATGGTGAAGAGGACCAGAAGGACGGTCCAAGCCACCAAACGATGAGCCTGCAAATGCTTGCCGGTCGGTAGGCCTCGCGAGCGCAACCGGAATGCTCGGCGAACGGAGCTTGGGTCCCTTCTCCCCTGGGAGAGGGAGCCCGTCGAGGTCCGTGCGAGACGGTGATGGGTCACCTCGTGGAGCCCGTGGCGTTCGCTTCGGGCGCTGGTCGCACGGCGGCGCCCCAGGGGAAGCGACCGACCTTGATGCTCTTGATCGCGCGCTGGCTCGCGACGTCGATTACCGAGACATCGCCCGAGACGCCGTTGGTGGCGAGAAGTCGGGTCTCGTCCGAGGTCAGCGCGAGGTGCCAGACCCGGCGGCCGACGAGAATGTAGCCAAGCACCTTGTAGCTCTTGGCATCGACCACTGCGACGCGGTCCGAGGGTCCCAGCGCCACGAAGGCGAAGCGCTCGTCCCGCGTCAGGACGATCCCGACGGGCTGGATCCGGTCGTCCGCGATGCCCTTGATCGCGAACCCGATGGTCTCGATGACCTTGCGAGTGGCCACGTCGATGACGGCCACGGTGCCGCCGATCTCGGAAGAGACCCAGAGCTTGGTCCCGTCTCGGCTGAACTCGGCGTGACGCGGGCGCTGCTCGACGAGCGTCGCGTCAATCGCCTTCAGGCTCGGCACATCGATCCAGTGGACCATGTTGGTGGTTTCGGATGTCGTCACCGCGATGCGCCCGTCGGGGCTGACGGCCATGCCCTCGGGCTCGATCCCGACATCGATCTGCGCGAGCACCTTGCGGCTCTCGGCATCGACCACCGTGGTGGTGGCGTTCTCCTCGTTCGCGATGAAGAGCGTACGGCCGTCCGGTGCCAGGGCGAACTGCTCCGGGTCTTCGCCCGAGGGCAGGTCGTGCAGGAGCTTGCCGGTATCCGGATCGACCACTTGGACGGCGTCGGAATCGCTCGCGCAGACGAAGAGGCGCTTCCCGTCGCGCGAGAAGATCACGCCGCGCGGCCGCCGGCCGACCGCGAAGGTGCGGGTGACCTCAAGGCTCGCCGTGTCGATGACCGAGATCGTGTTGTCGCGCTCGTTCGACACGAAGACCTCGTCGGCGAGGACCGAGGCGGACGCGAAGGCCAAGGGGAGGAGGGCTATCCATGCCCTGCCATCCCCAAGGAACGAGGGGTTGCGCGCACGACGTTTCAGAGTGCGAGGCATCACTCGGCCCTTCCAACGAAGGCCTTGCAGGCGCTCTCGGACTGGTCGAGGCCGAGCGTGTCGAGATTGGTGCGGTGGTGGAGAAAGCCATCGATTGGCGCGGCGGCGACCACTGCGCCGGGCCAGAGCAGGAAGACGGGCTGGCGCATCTGGCCGTTCCAGGGTCGCAGGCTGAGCGCCCGGCCCTTGAAGCCTCCGACCTCGAAGGCGGGCGACAGCATCAGTCGCTGGATCGCCGCCGACTCCGCGCTCCGCAGCTTCACCGCAGCCTCCCCGACCGCGTGGGCTGCGAGCCAGCCCGCATAATCGATCGGCCGCATCGCGCGGCTCGCGAGCTTGCGGAAGCGGCCCTGAAGCTGCACCCCCGCCCAGGCCTCGACCGGGCGCCCCCAGGTGGCCGGGCTGAGGCCGTGCGTGCCAACGACGGGGCGGGCTGCCGCGGTGTTGTAGACGAGGTTCGCGCCGAACTCGTTGGTCTCGTCGGCCACCGCGACCACGTCGTGCTCGGGACCGCGGGTGATCAGCGCAAATTCGCGCAGGGCTGAATCCCGGATGTCGGCGCCCCGAACGTCGAAGCTGGTCTCGGCGACGATCCGCACGCCGAACTTGCGGGCGCTCCGGCGCAGGGCCTCGGCGTAGAGGCGATCGCCGTCGCCCGGGCCGGAGATCAGGAAGATGCGCCCCCAGCGCTTGAAAGCGAGGAATTGAACGAGAGCATCGGCGAGCATGTCTCGGGCGGGCAGGACGTGGATCAGCCGCGCCCGGCAATCGCCGTCACGAAGGCGGGTGTCGGGCGCGCCGATGTTGAGGAAGATCGTGTTCCTGGCGCCCGGTAGGTCGGCCAAGGCCAGCACGTCGTCGGCTGGCATGTTGAGGAGGACGAAGCGCGGCGCATTAAGTGCATTGAACGCGGCGATGAGATCCCCGCCCGGCTCGACCACCGTGGGCTTCAGCGCAAAGGCGAGGGACAGGAATCGGCCAGTGGCGTTGGCATCCCGCAGGCCGAGCTCCGCACCCCTTAGGCCTTCGTCCTCCGGGATCGGGTCCTCGTTATTGAGGGGGGTTGGCCGCTCGATGCGCCGTTCGAGATAATGGATCGTCACCGGAGATGGCGCTTCAGCCGTCGCAGCCATCGGCAGCAGCAACGTCGCGCAGAGACACAGAGCGGCCGCCCACATGGCGGATCGCCGACCTCCGCCGCTTCCCTGTTTCGCCGGCGCCTGCATCGCGGCCGATCCCGTTTCCGCCCCATCGTCTTTGTTGGTCGGATGATAGGCGGGAACAGCCTACGCAGCGTATTGGACCAAGGTGCATAGCCCAGCCAACCATCGACGTGCAGGCGGTGCGGTATACCAGAAGAGTCCCTGCGAGCTCGCAGACGAGCACCCGCGAATTCTTCTATCAGCGAGCCGCTGCAGCAATCGGACGAGGTGTACCAAAGCACAATGGGTTTGGACTCGAGCACTTGCTAACCATCCCTCAAGATCAGGAGGAAACGGTATGCGGAAGGTCCCCACCCTTGCGAGCATTGCGATGATCGCGCTCGCGCTGGGCCTCTCGGTACAGGGCGTGCGCGGCCACGGCGACGTGCAGCCCCAGGCTGTCGACACGACCGGCCTCGAACCCCTCGGCACCGAGTGGAAGGACGCGAACCCCTACCGCGACAACCCGAAGGCCATCGAGATCGGCACCTCAGGTTACGCCCAGAACTGCGCCCGCTGCCACGGCCTCCAGGTCGTCTCGGGCGGCCTCGCGCCGGACCTGCGCTACCTCGACAAGGGTCAGGAGGGTGACACCTGGTACCTGGAGCGGGTGCGCAAGGGTGCCATTATCAACGGCGTGACCAAGATGCCCTCCTTCGAGGGCACCCTCTCGCAGGAAGCTCTCTGGGCGATCCGCACCTACCTCGAAGCCAAGCACGAGAGCTAGCCAGCGTGCCGTCCGCCATCAGGATGGGCCGCTCGGTCCTCATCGCCCTGGGACTGATCCTCGCCGGACCGGCCTTTCCCCGGCCGCTCGACGAGGTGAAGGCGGCAGGCGAGATCCGTGTGGCGCTCTACAGCGACAACGCGCCCTTCTCCGAGGAGCAGGCGGGCCGCCAGCGCGGCATCGAGGTCGACCTGGCCCATGCCATTGCGGAGAAGCTCGGCGTGCGCCTCAACCTACGCCTGGTGGATGCGGGCGAGAACGTCGACGGCGATTTCCGGCTGAACCTCTGGCGCGGTGACCTCGCGGGCTCTCCGCTCGCCGACCTCATGCTCCACGTGCCGCACGATAAGATCCTGGCGACGCGAAACGAGCAGATCTTCCTGACGAACCCCTATTTCGACCAGCATCTCGCCTTTGCCTTCCGGCGCGACAAGGTCGAGGCCTTCGAGACCTTCGGCGACATCGAGGGCCGCGAGGTTGCGGTGGAAGGCGCCAGCGCTTCCGACATGCAGCTCCTGCTCGCCGAGGGCGGTCGCTATCGCTCCGCGCTCAAGCACTTCCGGAACTTCGACGAAGCGGCCAAGGCCTACCTCGCCGGTGAAACGTCGATCCTCGCCGGCACGCGCCCGGCGATCGAGGCGGCGCTCCACGCGGCGGGCGCCTCGCGCGAGGACAACCGGATCGTCGAGATCGCTCTGTCGGGGCTCGTGAAGTCCCGCTGGGACCTCGGCGGCGCGGTGCGGACCGATTCCCGCGACCTCGCCTATGCGGTGAGTGACGCCCTCACAGCCCTCACCTCGGAAGGGCGTCTCAAAGCGATATGCGAGGCGCACGGCGTCAGCTTCATCGCACCGAAAGGCTATTAGCGGGGCGTCGGCACCGCCGCGTCGCACCGGTACGGTTTGATAAGCAAGACGCCGAGCATTTGACTCGGCGGTTGGCGCAGCCTTGCTTGCGAGATCTTGGCGATTTTTTGTTTCTTAAAGATCGAGTTCGACTAATGGGCAATATCAAACTGCCCTGCGTGCCTATTACTATCGATGCCAAGGGGCGCAATCCGAGCAACGGAGGCTTTCGACCCTGACGGCGCCGGAGAACCGGCGCCGCGCAACCAAAACGGAGGACACCCATGAGCGTGCGAGACCATCTTCTGGCGGCGGTGGGAGCGGTCGCGCTCCTCGTCGGCGCCGCGGCGATGCCAGCCCTGGCCGCGGGCGTCAGCGAACAGGATATCGCCGACGACGCCAAGACCACTGGCGACGTCGTCACCTACGGCCTTGGCCTCCAGGCCCAGCGCTTTTCCCCGCTAAAAACGCTGAACCGCGACAACATCAAGGGCCTGACTCCGGCCTATTCCTTCTCCTTCGGTGGCGAGAAGCAGCGCGGCCAGGAGAGCCAGGCGCTGGTCAAGGACGGCGTCATCTACGTGACCGGCTCCTACTCGCGTCTCTACGCCCTCGACTCGCGCACCGGTGAGAAGCTCTGGGAGTACAATGCCCGCCTGCCCGAGGGCATCCTGCCCTGCTGTGACGTCGTGAACCGGGGCGCCGCGCTCTGGAAGGACAAGGTTTATTTCGGCACCCTCGACGCCAAGCTCGTGGCACTCGACGCCAAGACCGGCAAGGTCGTGTGGCGCAAGGACATCGACGACTTCAAGGCCGGCTACAGCTACACCGCCGCGCCGCTGATCGTGAATGGCAAGATCATCACCGGCGTGTCGGGCGGCGAGTTCGGTGTGGTCGGCCGCGTCGAGGCGCGCGATGCCGAAACCGGTGAGGTGATCTGGAAACGCCCCGTGATCGAAGGCCACATGGGCGAGCTCAACGGCAAGCCCTCGACTATGACCGGCAAGGTCAACGAAACCTGGCCCGGCGACATGTGGAAGTTCGGCGGCGGCGCCACGTGGCTGGGCGGCACCTACGATGCCGAGACCAACCTTCTCTACTTCGGCACCGGCAACCCGGGCCCGTGGAACTCGGCCATGCGGCCGGGCGACAACAAGTGGTCGGCGTCGCGCATCGCCCTCAACCCGGAGAACGGCGAGATCGTCTGGGGCTTCCAGACCACGCCGCACGACGGCTGGGACTACGACGGCGTCAACGAGTTCGTGCCCTTCGATATGCAGAAGGACGGCAAGACCGTGAAGGCCGGCGCCACCGCTGACCGCAACGGCTTCTTCTATGTCCTCGACCGGACAAACGGGAAGTTCATCTCGGCGACGCCGTTCGTCGACAAGATCTCCTGGGCCAAGGGGATCGATAAGGACGGCCGCCCAATCTACGACCCGGCCTTCCGCCCCTCCGATCCGTCGAAGTCTCAGGACGGCAAGAAGGGCTCCACCGTGTTCGCGGTGCCGAGCTTCCTTGGCGGCAAGAACTGGATGCCGATGGGCTACAGCCCGGAAACCAAGCTGTTCTACGTCCCCTCGAACGAGTGGGGCATGGACCTCTGGAACGAGCCGGTGAACTACAAGAAGGGCGCGGCCTATCTCGGCGCCGGCTTCACCATCAAACCCGTGTTCGACACCCATATCGGCTCGCTCAAGGCCATTGACCCGACCTCAGGCAAGACGGTGTGGGAGTACAAGAACAAGGCGCCGCTCTGGGCCGGCGTGCTCACGACGGCCGGCAACCTTGTCTTCACGGGAACGCCCGAAGGCTTCCTCAAGGCCTTCGACGCCAAGACCGGCGAAGAAGTCTGGAAGTTCCAGGTCGGCACCGGCGTCGTTTCCTCGCCCGTTACCTGGGAGCAGGACGGCGAGCAGTGGGTCGGCATCACGGCGGGCTGGGGCGGCGCGGTTCCGCTCTGGGGCGGCGAGGTGGCGAAGTCCACGGCCGGCATCAACCAGGGCGGCAGCTTCTGGGCCTTCAAGCTGCCGAAGACGGTCGCCTCTCGCTGAGTGCGAGAGCGGCCGCCGGGGAGCCAGGCGCTCTCCGGCGGTCGCGTTTTCGCAACGGCGTGGCACTCGGATGATGGGGATGCTAGGCTCCCGGAGATTAGGGTACGCGCCCATGCATCTCCTGATCGTTGACGATCATCCGCTGTTTCGGGACGCGCTGGGCAGCGCGATCCGCTTAGCCTACCCGGACGCCGCCCTGCACGAGGCCGACGGCATCGGCAGCGCCCTCGACGTGCTCGCCGCCTGCCGGGGCATCGAGCTCATCCTGCTTGACCTGTCCATGCAAGGCGTCACCGGCTTCGACGGCCTGCTGACCTTGCGCGCCCGCTTCCCCCGCCTGCCCATCCTGATCGTGTCGGGCCACGAGGACCCGCGCATCATGCGCGAGGCCCTCCACCACGGCGCGGCCGGCTTCGTGCCGAAAGCGGTCGACAAGGCCACCCTGACCCAGGCCATCGCCACCGTGCTCAGCGGCGCGCTCTACACGCCGCCCGCGCTCGCCCGCGCGCCTGAGCTGGCGAGCGCCGGTCGCAAGGCGCCGCTGGCCGAGCGCGTGGCGCGGCTCACGCCGCAGCAGCTGCGGGTGCTGACGATGATCCGCCAGGGCAAGCTCAACAAGCAGATCGCCCACGAGCTCGGCGTGGGTGATTCAATGGTGAAGGCGCATGTCTCCGAGCTGTTGCGCAAGCTCGAGGTGATCAGCCGCACTCAGATCGTCATCGAGACCGAACCGCTGACCTTCGTGCAGGTATAGATGGCATCTATAAAGTGACAAATGGCTGCTTGCGAAGAAACTACGAACTGCTTCTTACGGCAAAGTCGGGTCGGCATCGGAACGTCCGCTTCGGGAAGAACGGCCAAAGTCCGCTTTCCACCCTAAGCGGTCCGCCGGCTGTCGAGCTGAATGATCCTGACCGCACCGGCAACACAGACCTCGTTCGAGCCCCGTGCGAATAAGCGTGGTTTCATGGCGATGAGCCGGACTGAAGCATGACCCGCTGCACCCGCATCCTGGCCAGCAACGCCTCGATCTGACGTAGGCTCTCCTCAGACTCGGTCGTGTCCGCCTCGTCGGCCATCAGGAAGGCGATGTGGAGCATCTGCTCGACGCGGCGTTCCTCGGTCTCGCGGATGAGGCGGTCGAGGCCGGCGAGCCGGTCGTGCGGTGCGTCCTCCATCGCCTAGTCAGCTTTGGTCGACCGCTGCCGCTCGCGACGCTTGAGTTCGCGCTCGACGGCCTCGCGGATGAAGTCCGCCCGCTTCTCCTTCGGCGCCAATACCGCGTCGATCCTTGCCAAGGTGCCCTCGGCGAAGCGCGCGGGAGTCTGCTCATGGTTGATTTGAACGCGGCCCACACCAGGGCTCGTGCCTGATATCATCAATCCCGTCAAACTCGCCTCCAAAGTGATATCATCTATTGTAGATATAGATGATATCACCTAAATAGTCGATATCAGCTCGGGGAGCCGAAGGGCCGATCTCGTGAACGTGCAAGCCCTCGCAAGACTCATCGCTACGGTGCCCTGCAGCATCGGTCAGAGGATCGCTCTTCAGGTCGGTCTGCGTCTGATCGTCGAAGGCCGCCCCGACGCGACCGGCGCCTTTGTCGACTACCTCGGAGCCGCCCACACGGCGCGCTTGGTCCCGGTCCTGATCGAGGCCGGGGCTCCGGCGGAGTTCCTACGCCAAGCCATTCGGGGCGTTGTGCTCTTCGACCACAAGTCGCTTCCTGGCTTGGTCAAGCTGGCAGGCGGGCGGCGGGGCTTCGCGGAGTGGTGCCGGCGAGCGGAGTTCGAACTGCCGGCCTACCTGCCCGAGGGTGACGTCACGATCGCTCGCGGCACCGTCAACTGCACCCCGGAAGAGAACGCGGCCGGGATGCATTGGGGAATCGGTTGTCCTGGGTCGGACCCGTTCGACGGCGCCGCCTTCTTCGCCTGCGGCTGGCCTCATCCGACCGTCGTCGTCGCCCGCGTCCACCGCTCGGCACTGGTCTACTTCGTCGACGGCGTCCTGCCGTACGAGGTCCTGCCCGAGGACGTGCCGACCGCCTACGAGGTCGTGACGGATCAGGATCGGATCATGGAGGGCGCTGTCCGGTTCGCCTACCACAAGAAGAATTTGGTCTGCGGAAAGCCCTACAATCCTGCGACCGACCGCTTCGACCAATTGGCGGCCGAGCTGATCGCCTTCTGGGAAGGCAAGGGTCGGACTGAAGGTATGGCGGCGGCTGGCGTGAGCCGCGATCAGGTCGTCGTCCCGTCCTTCTAACAGCGGACCAAAATTCGAGCGGCGTCGCTCTGCTTAGGCAAGGCGACTAGACCACATCGATGAGCGGATGAGGTGCGCAGCCCCAACCAAGCTCCCGGCATGTTTCCGTTCAAGATCGATGCGGGCCCCCAGCATCTGAGGCTGGTTCGACAGATTCGCAGCGTGCCAGCTCGCGCTCGACGGCTTCGCGAATGAACTCGGCTCGTCGGTGCTTGCCGGCAACAGCATCGATACGCGCGAACACTCCGGCCTTGAATCGGGCCGTCATGACGTCACCCACGAAGCTCTTTCGCCCAGCCCGAGCCTTCTCAGCCTCTTCGGTCAAATCCATCTCCTAAAAGTGATACCGCTTTTAGGAAACGCAATGCCCGACTTTAGCACCGTTCCTGCTGTCCTAGACGGCGTTCTTTCCCTGCTTGCCGTACCGGATCATTGGGCCCGAGCCGCGGCGGCTCGGAACGCGCTTGGTCATCCGGTTCCGGTCGACAGCAACGAGGCCGTGGCCTGGAGCCTCGACGGCGCGATCGAGCGCGTCATCGGGTACTGGGAAGACGAGACGATCACCGAGGACGAGGCCGAGCGTCGCCTTGCTCTGGAGAGCGCAACTTTCACGGCTCTGGGGGTGAACACAGCGGCCATGAACGACGCGGCCGGGTACCGGAACGTCATTGCTCTGCTCAAGGCCGCCCGAAGCCGAAGCTTTAGCCCGATGGCATGATTGGGAGAAGCGTGTGAGCCGCTGCACCCCCACTGCACCCCAATCGTTCGTCTCGGGGTGCAGTCCGTCTCTCAATCCGACCTAAGTCATTGAAAGAGATGGTGCTGCTGGACAGGATTGAACTGTCGACCTCTTCATTACCAATGAAGTGCTCTACCACTGAGCTACAGCAGCTTACGGTCGCGGGGGCCTGAACGAGGCGCTGCACCGGACCGGGACGGGCATTAGCGGATCGCGTCTGCCTTGGCAATCGCAGGCGGGCGCACCCGCATCGCGCCTCACTTGGCGAAGTGGAGCTCTCGTTTGGTCACCGAGCGGATGATGCCGGACAATCCTGCCTCGGCCACCGCCTCGGCGGCTTCGGATGGTGAGAACCAGCGGCCCTCCCGCTCGTGCTGCTCCGGCCAGTGCTTCAGCTGCTTGCGGACCTCGAGCGGAAAAACCTTCACCTGACACAGCACGAAGTCGCGGCTCTTCAGGCGCTTCTCGTAGAGATAGAAGCCGAGCGGCCGCTTGCCGACTTGGCCAACGAGCCCCGCTTCCTCGTAGGCCTCGCGTGCGGCCGCCTCGTAGGGCTTGCGGCCCTTCATCGGCCAGCCCTTCGGAATGACCCACCGCCGGCTCTCGCGCGACGTGACCAGCAAGATCTCGAACCCGCCGTGGGATGTCCGTCGGAACGGGAGCGCACCGACCTGACGGCGCGCCTCGCGGTCGCTCTCTGGCACGCCTAAGGTCATCGGCTAAAAACGCGTCTGTGGGGATGAGGTTCGGTCGAGTCTGTGAAGCGCGGGGCAGCCCTGAATTGCGAGCAGCGCCTTGCCTTGGACGTGCTACTCGGAAACTGTCGCTGCCCGCCGAAATTCACGTCCAAGCCATCTCCGGATCAGGACGAACGGTGCCGCCGCGCGAAGCAGACGGTGCGTACCGGCTCTACCGGAGAAGAACTTATCCGGCAAACCAATCGGGTGCCGATCGTCCTGGCCGAGAAGATTTAGCCGCCTCATTCGACAAAGCCGTGACGCTTGCGCCGCGCGCGAGCGTCTTCGGATTCCGCACCGAAGACGAGCGACGGAATTCGATGGTGTGCGGCCGTCAGCCCGCCGCGGTGAGGTTCCGGATCACCGCGTTCAGATCCGCGCGCAACGCCTGCACCTCGGGCTCCGACATGTCGAGTTGACACATCACGGACTCACGCGCAGCCACGGCTTGGCTGCGCAACGCGGTCCCGTGAGGCGTCAGGGCGATCTCGACCTCCCGCTCATCCGATTGGCGTCGGCTCCGCAGCACGAAGCCGGCGCTCTCCAAGCGCTTGAGCACCGGCGTCAGGGTTCCGGAATCGAGACGCAGGCGTCGTCCGATCTCCGAGACGGTGACCCCGTCGGTCTCCCATAACACGAGAAGAACGAGGTATTGCGGATAGGTCAGGCCCATCCGCTCCAACACCGGGCGGTAGGACTTCGTCATCCGGTGAGCCGCCGCGTAGAGAGCGTAGCAGAGCTGATTGTCCAGGAGGAGCGGATCGACGAGCGCTGTCGTCTTCTCGACCGGAGCATCCACGACGCACACCATGCCATTCGTTCTCTGACCCGGCCGGTAGAACAGCCGACGGGGCGCTCACTGTCCAGAGGCCTTGACGCAAGGGCGGCCCACCACCTCCGGTTTATGCATCATGCAATGCGCGGCCGCGCCTGCCCAGGCATAATTTGGACCACGATACGAAGATTTTGGACTTGCCCCAAGAGGGTCGGGAAACGTGCTCGCATCGCGGATGCATGCGGCCGCACACGGCGAGCCTGGTCTTGAACGTTGCGCAGCCGATACGGCCGGAAGACGGCTTAGATGCTGTTGAGCAGGAACATGACCATTGTGGTCGCGACGGTCGTGCTCACGAAGCCGCAGAGGGCCGCGCCGAAAGACGGCCCGGATACCGCCATGCGATCGTCCTGGCTGGTCGGAACGAGGGAGATGTCGTGGGAGACGGCACCGGTGTTCATGGCATCTGACCTTGTCTGGCCGCGGGTTGCTCGCGGTGTGTGATACTATCTGTGCACTCGCCGCAGCCGAGCCGCTGTGCAGGTCCGCACCTGTTTAGTCGCAGTGGTTCACTTTCTTCGCCACGCGCAGGGCTCGCGATTCACTGCGCAGATCGATCGCGATGATCCCTGCGCCGCAATCCTCGAACGCATCGCGAGCGTCGGCATAACGATCGCCCACCTCGTCGAGAGTCTCGCAGACCCGGTCGCGATCACCGATCCGAGCTTCCTGGCGAGCCTGGAAGCGCAAGGCCTGCGCCTCATCGACCTTCCGCTGTGCCATCAGGCATGAGGGCGCAGCGATCGCGGGCAGCGCGAGAGCCACCAGGCCAAGCGTGAGTGCGGTGAGGCGGCTTGCATGACGCATGACGGAACCGGTCTGGATGTCCCGAAGGGTGAGAGGCACCGCCGACAAGATGTCGGCGAGACCCCGTCATTGTCGTCCATTCAGGTCCGAGCAACGGCCGACCGAAGCTCAAGGTTCCACCCGGTCCCTGGCGAGTTTCGTCGAGCGTCGCGAAGCGAGAATTGTAGGCAAACTCACCGGAGCAAAGGCGTGCGCGTCGACGCCGACGTCGTACTGGCGCGGGATCGGCTTCAGCTTGCCGTGTGAATGACCGTGCAGGTCGATGACGCCGCGGCCCATCCGGTTCCAGGTCCGGAAGGCGTAGTGGCAGAGGACGAGACGATGCTCGTCGACGACGATCTCGGCGTAATGCGCCCTCGACGCCCAGCCGGCCGCGACAAGGGTTCGGGGCCCATCGTTGTTGCCGATGATGAGGTGCTTGATGCCGTGGAGCGCTCCGAGCAGCTCCGCGATCCGCTCCTCCGAGGGGCCCAGCGCGAAATCGCCGAGGTGCCAGACCTCGTCGTCCGGCGCGACCACCGCGTTCCAGTTCGCGACAAGCGCGGCGTCATGGCTCGGAAGGTCGGGGAAAGGCCGCCGATCGATGCGCAACACGCGCGGGTCGCCGAAATGCGTGTCGCTCGTGAACCAGATCGCCATGCCGCTGCGCGCCCTCCTCCGTTGGCGGGACAACGCCGTTGAGGCCGCTTCAGCGCCCAGGACTGAAGCGCAGGGGAACCGTGACCGCGAGCGAACTGCCGGCGAAGCCGGCCGGCGCGGCCGGCAATGCGCCACGCACCGCCGCAAGGGCCGCATTGTCGATGGCACCGATGCCGCTCGCGCTGGCGAGGCTCGCGCTGAGAACCTGGCCCGTCCGTGAGACCGTGAAGCGCACGACCGCGAGGCCGCCGGGGGTGCCGGCTGCCGCGTTCCGGTTCATACGGCCCTGGATGGCGGAGCTGAGCGCGCCCTGCCAGACCCGCAGGGCGTTGGGATCGTTGCCGCTCGCGGCGGCCCCGCTGCTGTTCTGACGCGAGCTTGCCGCCGCGTTGCGTTGCGAATTGCCCTCGACGGCCGCCTGCGCGCGCCGTGCCGCGTCGCGATCGGCCTTGGCCTTGGCGGCGGCCTTGATCCTGGCTTCGCGCTCGGCCTCGCGCTTCTCCGTCATCGCCTCCAGGCGGCGCTGCTCACGTTGCGCCTCCCGTTTCCGCTCGATCGCCGCTCGGCGGCGCGCCTCCTGCTCGGCGGCGAGCTTCGCCGGATCGGGCAATTGCGGCTTCGGCTTTGCGATCTCCACGGGCTTGGGCGGCTCCGGCGGCTTGGCGACGACGGGCGGCGGAGGGGCGAGCGGCTCGGATTCCTGAGCCTGAGAGGTGATCACCTGCTCATCGGGGGGAGGCGGCGGAGTGTCGGGCACCGCTTCGGTCACCGTCTCCGGCGGCGGTGGCGGCTGCGCCTCCTCGGGCATGACCTGGGTCATTTCCGTAGGCGGAGGCGGTGCCGCCTCGTCCGGACGAATTTCGGCCGTCTCCGCCGGCGGCGGAGGTTTCGTCTCCTCGGGCGCCTCAACCGGATTCACGGCCTCCGGCTCGCCCTCGGGCTTGGCGGTCTCCGGTATGGCCTCGGAGCGCGCAACTTCGGCAGGTGCCTGGTTGCCGGCCTCGATCATCTGCGGGGCGAGGTCGATCGAGACCACGCTCTCGCCGGGAGGCGCCGTCGGCGTCGGCGTGTAGAGCGCGAGCCCGGTGATGGCCGCAACATGGAGAGTGAGCGCGACGAGAAGGGCCGGGCCGAGCCCGGAGGGTCGATCCCCGGGATCGTCGTTGAAGGCGAGCGCGCTCATGATGCTATCGCGTCGCGCCCGCTGCCGGCGCCGGCCCGCCGGGCGATTGCGCGATCAGGGAGACCTTCGTGAAGCCGGCCTGCCCGACGATGCCCATGACCTCCATGATCTTGCCGTAGGGTACGTCGCGGTCGCCGCGCACCAGCATGACCTGGCTCGGGTCCTCGGCCGCGAGCGCCCGCAGCCGCGCCATGATCGTCTCCGGGCTCAGGGCCTCCTTGGCGAGGAAGGGGTTGCCGTCCTTGTCGATGGAGATCTCGAGCGGCTTCTTCGCCTGGGCGACCTTCGCCGCGCTGGTCTTGGGCAGCTGCACGGGCACGCCCGTGGTCATCAGGGGGGCCGCCACCATGAAGATGATCAGCAGCACGAGCATGACGTCGACCATCGGCGTGACGTTGATCTCGGACATCGGCGTCGTATCGAGGCCGTCCTCGTCATCGCCGCCCGTGGAGCGGATTGAACCCATTGCCATCGCTGACTTACGCCCTCCCGGGGCCGCTGCGCTCCACCTCCTGTCGGGAGGGAGTGCCGGTTCCTCGAATTACTCTGCCGCGGCCGCTCGGCCGTGAACGCTGCGGTCCCGGGCGAGGCGGTTGCCGAGGACGCCGATGCTGGAGACGAAAGCCGACTGGATGCGGCCCAGGTCATTCGTCAGCTTGTTGTAGGCCATCACCGCGGGGATCGCGACGACGAGGCCGATGGCGGTGGCGAAAAGCGCCTCGGCGATACCCGGCGCGACGACCGCGAGGGAGGTGTCCTGGCTCCTCGCGATCGACGAGAACGAGTTCATGATGCCCCAGACCGTGCCGAACAGCCCGATGAAGGGCGCGGTCGAGCCTGATGTGGCGAGCAGCGGGAGGCCGCTCTGCAGACGCTTGACCTCGCCCGTGAGCGCGGCACGCATCGCGCGCTCGATCCGTTCGCGGCGTTCCGCCCTGCTTTCGCTCGCGTCCTGGTCGCGCCAGGCGTCGAGAGCGGCCTTGACCACGCGCGAGGCGATACCCTCGCTGCCCGTCTCGAGGCTCCCGCCCGAACGCACCAGGGCCTCGAAGGCGCGCGCCTGCCGCTTCGCGCTGGCAAGCCGCACGGCCTTCTCGATGACCACTGTCCAGCAGGCGACCGAGGCGATGGCGAGCAGCAGCATCACGCCCTTCACGATCGGATCGGCCTGCAGGAACAGACCTACGAAGGAGAGATCGTGCGCGACCGCTGCGGGCGCGGAGGTCGGGTCCATGTCGGCTCCTGGGTGAGGAATCGCGGATAGGTTCAGCGCGTGAAGGGGGCGGAGGCCTTGCTCTCGGTCTCCACGCGCTCGAGGCAATTCTCGCGGCTCGCCTCGCCCCCTTCGCAGGTGAGGACATCGTTCAGGAGGACGCGCCCGATCTTCGGGCAGGCGAGCGCCGGGAAGTCGAACAGCCGCACCATGGTCTTCTTCTCTTGGATCGGCCCGAGTTCGACGGCGAGCCGCCTCTGCGCCACACCCTCGGTATCGAAGGCGAAGAGATCCACCTTGAGCGATTTCAGGCCGGGACCACGGCTGTTGTCCACGAGCAGGTAGGTGCGGCAGGCCTCGCCCGCAGTCTCGAGGCGGTTCAGTTCGAGCTTGAGAACGGGGACCTTGTTCTCCTGCGCCAGGACGGAGCCGGGAGTGGCAGAGAGGGCAAGGCCCAGCAGGCCGGCAGCAAGCCCGGTTCGCATCCCCATCACGTCTCGTCCCTCGTCCATTCTCGTTCCCCGCCCGCGATGCTGCGCGGCCAGGTTCTGCCCAGAGGCTCCCCGGATCGAACCGGTTCGGGACCTGACCGGAAGCCTCGCTCAGCCTGGAAAGAACGGCCGCGCGCCGTGTCGCCGAAGCTCGGGGCTGTGTCTGCCGCTCGCGCCGTGGAGTATCCGGTTTGAGGTCGGCAGATCAAGGTGCCCGCTGGAAATGAGAGCAGTTCCAAACTGTTACCATGGGCTGCCGGAGTGGCTTCATGGCGATCTTGCCGGATGCACCCAGATCCGATTGCCGAAAATGCCCATTCGGCAACCAGCAGGGAGCATCAAGGCTCCCCTTGATGCCCTCAGCGGCCACCTCCATATCGAGCGGGCCGGCGAGCGATCGCCGGAAGGGGTGCTGCATCGGCGGGCTCCGAACACCGAAGTGCCTCGACTGAGAGCGCCGCCCCAGGGCGGGTTTTCAAGGGCTTCGCGAAGGACCACGGACTTGACGACACGACCCTCTCCGTTCGGGCATCCCTTTCTGCTCGGCTTCGACGAGATCGAACAGGCGCTCGACCGGGTCTCGAAAGCCGCAAACGACGGGTATCCACCCTACAATATCGAGCGTGTGCCGCGCACCGAGGACGAGCCGGAGCGGCTCCGCATTACCTTGGCCGTGGCAGGGTTCACTCGCGACCAGCTCGACGTGATGCTGGAAGAGAACCAGCTCGTCGTCCGCGGCCGGCAAGTCGACGAGAAGACGCGTCAGTACCTCCACCGCGGCATCGCCGCGCGGCAGTTCCAGCGCGCCTTCCTGCTGGCAGACGGAATGGAGGTGATGGGGGCGGACCTGTCGAACGGTCTCCTCTCCATCGACCTCACCCGGCCGGAGCCGGAACGGATCATACGGAAGATCGCCATCGCCTCGCGCGACCTTTGACCCGCTGCACCTTCGGGAACGCCGCCGCGGGCCGGGGCTTTCCCTCACATGACGCTCTGCCTCGAAAGGAGGGCATGACATGACCGACTTCAATCACAACCCGCTGACCGGCGCCGACCTCGATCCGGCCGAGTTCGAGGCTGCCGACCTCGCCGCTCTCGGCGAGGGCCACATCGCCTATGTCCGGCCGATCCGCTCGGACGAGGTGAAGCGCCTCTTTCCGCAGGCGCCGGAGCTCGCGCCGGGCCTCCACCTCTTCGCGCTCCTCTCCGCCAGCGGCGCCCCGATCCTTCTCGCGGATTCCCGCGACGTGATTGTCGCGAACGCGACGGCCAACGATCTGCTGCCGGTCAGCCTGCACTGATCCCTCGAGCGAGCGAATCCACCGCCCCCACCAGCCGCGCGATGTCCTGCGGCCGGGAGAGGCGGTGGTCGCCGTCCTTGATCAGAGTGAGGACGCTGCCCGCCGCAGGCAGACGCTCAAGGATCCGTAGGGCGTGCGCGTATGGCACGTCGGGGTCCGCCATCCCCTGGAGGATGTGGACCGGGCATCCGGGGTCGATCGGCTGATCGAGAAGCAGGTGCCGTCGCCCGTCGGCGATCAGGGCCCGCGTGATCGGGACCGGCTCGGGGCTGTACTCGGAGGGACGCATCCAGGCGCCCTCTCGCTCGATGGTCGCACGGATCTCAGACGGGAACTGCGCCCACATCAGCGCCTCGGTGAAATCGAGTGCCGGGGCGATCAGTACGAGGCCCGCCGGCGGCCGTTCGGCCGACAGCGCGGCCAGGCAGGCGATCCAGCCGCCCATCGACGAGCCGACGAGGATCGCCGGTTCCTGCGCGAAGGCGTCGAGGACCGCGCGCGTATCCTCAAGCCAGGTCGAGATCGTGGAATCGGCGAAGCGCCCGCCCGACTCGCCGTGCCCCGTATAGTCGAACCGCACGAGGGCGCGTCCCCGCGCGCGCGCCCATTCGTCGAGGGCGAGCGCCTTGGTCGCACCCATGTCGGAGCGGAACCCACCGAGCCAGACTACGGGCGGCCCCTCCCCTGCGCGCAGCCTCACCGCGATCTCCCGCTGCGCCGCACCGGTGCCGACCGTCAGCCGGATCGCCTCTTCGCCCATGCCGGCTCCTCTTCCTTGCGCATCGCCCGATTCGATGCGCCGCCTTCGCATTTCGTTTACCGAACCGTAAAGCGCCGGGGCGATGCTGAGGGCATGATCGCAAGCACAGGCAACAGCCGCTCGCGCCGACCCGGGCGCCATGGGCGGAAGGAAACGCCATGACCGGCGAGATGCGCACGAATGGCGGGTTCCGCAGCGAGGCCGCCCCGCTCGCGGGTGCCGCCATCCTGCAGATCGTGCCGGCCCTCGACGCCGGCGGAGCCGAGCGCACCACCGTGGATGTCGCCGCCGCACTCGCCGCAGCGGGCGCCCGGTCGCTCGTTGCCACGGAGGGCGGGCGCCTCGTCGGCGAACTCCAAGCCAAGGGCGGGGTCTGGCTGCCCTTCCCAGCCGCCTCCAAGAATCCGCTCGCGATGGCCCTCAACGTGGCGCGCCTCGCCCGGCTCTGTCAGCGAGAAGGCGTCCAGGTGGTGCATGCCCGCTCACGGGCTCCGGCCTGGGTGGCGCTCGGCGCGGCGCGGCGCCTCGGCATTCCCTTCGTGACGACCTATCACGGCAGCTATTCGGGCCGGACCGGGGTCAAGGTCCTGTACAATTCCGTGATGGCGCGCGGCGACGTCGTCATCGCGAACTCGCACTACACCGCAGGCCTCATTCGCGCGCTCCATCCCGAGCAGGCCGGCGACCGGGTCCGGGTCATCCATCGCGGCACGAACCTCGCACTGTTCACGCCGGCCGCCGTCGGCGCAGGTCGAGTCGAGGCGCTTCGCCGGGGCTGGGGCGTCGCGCCCCATGAACGAGTCGTGCTGCTCGCCGCGCGACTGACCGCGTGGAAGGGCCAGCGCGTGCTGATCGAGGCCGCCGCCCTGATGCGCGACCGTGGGCTCAACGACCTCGCCATCGTGCTGGCCGGCGACCCGCAGGGACGCTCCGCCTACGAACGCGAGCTCGACGCTCTCATCGCCGCCCGCGGGCTCGAGGGCGTAGTCCGGCGCGTCGGCCATTGCACCGACATGCCCGCCGCGTTCCGCGCCGCCTCCGTCGTCGCCGTGCCCTCCGTCGAGCCCGAGGCCTTCGGGCGCTCGGCCGTCGAGGCGCAGGCGCTCGGCACCCCCGTCGTCGTCTCGGACCTCGGGGCCGTGCCCGAGACCGTTTTGGCGCCGCCGGACACGGCGCCGAGTCAGCGCACGGGCTGGCGGGTCCCGCCGGGCGACGCGCCCGCGCTCGCCGACGCGATCATCGAGGCGCTCGGCCTCGGCGCCAGCGCCCGCGACGCCCTTGCGCGCCGCGCTCGGGCGCATGTCGAGGCGCATTTTTCCCTCGAGCGCATGATCGCCGATACCCTGGCGATCTATGCCGAGTTGCTGTCCGGCCCGCCATCGCGCTGACGCGACACTGGTCGACCGAACGAAACCACGCGACGAATGTTGACTTGTCGCCAATCTCAGCCAAGGTACATCGGCCCGGAGGCCGGGAGCGATTGGTGGCCAGGACCAGCCCGTGAGGGTGCCGTCCATCGGCTGCCGTTTCGTCGTTTCATCAGGAGATCAAAGCCATTCGTAGACCAATGAGAGCTATGCCGGCCCCGCAGAAGGACGGGCCGCGCGCCAACCGGGACATCCGTGGCGTCCGCGACGTGCAGCTCATCGACGATACCGGCCTGAACCGCGGCGTCGTCCCCTTCTTCGATGCCCTCGCGCTCGCGGAAGAAGTGGGCCTCGACCTCGTCGAGATCGCGCCCAACTCCGTCCCTCCCGTCTGCAAGCTTCTCGATTACGGCCGCTTCCGCTTCAACGAGCAGAAGAAGCAGAACGAGGCGCGCAAGAAGCAGAAGACGGTCGAGGTCAAGGAGATCAAGCTCCGCCCCGGCATCGACAAGCACGATTACGATACCAAGATGAAGGCCGTGCACCGGTTCTTCGAGGAGGGCGACAAGGTCAAGGTGACCCTGCGCTTCCGCGGCCGCGAGATGGCCCACCAGGACATCGGCCTGCGCCTGCTCGAGCGCGTCAAGAACGAGACGCAGGAGATCGCCAAGGTCGAGAGCGAGCCCATGCTGGAGGGCCGCCAGATGATCATGATCTTGGCCCCTCGGTGAGGGTTCCTGCTCCGTTCGGGGCGCGACGGCAACCGGGAAGACTTGGCGAAGATCGAATTCCTGCCAATCACCGTCATTCCGGGGCTGCTTAGCAGAACCCGGAATCCAGAACCGCTGACGTGGCAGACGGGATCGCTCTCGGCGGTTATGGATTCCGGGTTCGCCTTCGGTGCCCCGGAATGACTGAGGCAATAGCGGGGCGGGCGTGCCCAGCTACGAAAAACCAGGACTCATAGCCAGACGTCATCCCGCGGCCGCCCGCTCCAGGGCCGCGACATCCAGCTTGACCATCCCCTGCATCGCGGCGAAGGCGCGGCTCGCGACGGCAGGGTCGGGATCGGCCAAAAGTCGCAGCATGATCTCCGGCACGATCTGCCAGGGCACGCCCCAGCGGTCGCGCAGCCAGCCGCACATGATCTCCGATCCGCCGTCCGCCGTGAGTGCGGACCACAGGCGATCGACCTCGGCCTGATCGGCGCAGGTGACCGAGATGGAGGCCGCCGTGCCGTAATCGGCCTGGCTGCCGCCGTTCAGCGCCTGGAAGCTCTGCCCGCCGAGCGTGAACGCGATCAAGATGATGTCGCCCGTGTCCCCGGCGGGCCAGGGACCCGGCGAGCGCTGGATGTGGTCGATGCGCGAGTCCGGCACGAGGGAGACGTAGAGGCGAGCGGCCGCCTCCGCGTCCTTGCCGAACCAGAGACAGGTGCTGACCTTCGCCATGTCCGCGCTCCCCTGCGCTACTCCGCGGCGTCGACGTAGAGCTTGCCGCCCTCCGCCAGGAACTCCGCCGACTTCGCGGCCATCCCTGCTTCGCGCGCCTCGGCGCTCATCGGCTCGGCCTCGCCCAGCACTTGGCCCGCCTCCTCCATCGCGAGCACCTCGGCGCGGAGATCCTGCGTGATCTTCATCGAGCAGAATTTCGGCCCGCACATCGAGCAGAAATGCGCGACCTTGTGGGCATCCTTGGGCAGGGTCTCGTCGTGGTAGGCGCGGGCCGTGTCCGGATCGAGGGAGAGATTGAACTGGTCCTCCCAGCGGAAGTCGAAGCGGGCGCGTGAGAGCGCGTCGTCGCGCACCTGGGCGGCCGGGTGGCCCTTGGCGAGATCGGCGGCGTGGGCCGCGATCTTGTAGGTGATCACGCCGGTCTTGACGTCGTCGCGGTTGGGAAGACCCAGGTGCTCCTTCGGGGTCACGTAGCAGAGCATCGCGCAACCGAACCAGCCGATCATCGCCGCGCCGATGCCGGAGGTGATGTGATCGTAGCCCGGCGCGATGTCGGTGGTCAGCGGGCCGAGGGTGTAGAAGGGCGCTTCGCCGCATTCGGTGAGCTGCTTCTCCATGTTGATCTTGATCTTGTGCATCGGCACGTGGCCGGGGCCCTCGATCATGACCTGACAGCCCTTGTCCCAGGCGATCTTGGTGAGCTCGCCCAGCGTCTCAAGCTCGGCGAACTGCGCCGCGTCGTTGGCGTCGGCGATGGAGCCGGGGCGCAGGCCGTCGCCCAGCGAGAACGAGACGTCGTAGGCCCGCATGATGTCGCAGATCTCGTCGAAGCGCTCGTAGAGGAAGCTCTCCCGGTGCCCCGCGAGGCACCAGCGCGCCATGATCGAGCCGCCGCGCGAGACGATGCCGGTGACGCGCCGGGCGGTCAGCGGCACGTGGGCGAGGCGCACGCCGGCATGGATCGTGAAGTAGTCGATCCCCTGCTCGGCCTGCTCGATGAGCGTGTCCTTGAAGACCTCCCAGTCGAGCTTGAGCGGATCGCCGCCGACCTTCTCCAGCGCCTGGTAGATCGGCACGGTGCCGATCGGGACGGGCGAGTTGCGCACGATCCAGGAGCGGATGTTGTGGATGTTGCGGCCCGTGGACAGGTCCATGACCGTGTCGGCGCCCCAGCGCGTCGCCCAGACGAGCTTCTCGACCTCCTCGGCGGCCGAGGAGGTGACGGCCGAATTCCCGATATTGGCGTTGATCTTGACCAGGAAGTTGCGCCCGATCGCCATCGGCTCGAGCTCGGTGTGGTTGATGTTGGCCGGGATGATCGCCCGGCCGCGGGCGACCTCCTCGCGCACGAAGTCCGGCGTGATGAAGGGCGGCAGCGCGGCGCCGAAGCTGTTGCCGTCGGCGATGATCAATTCGGCGCCCGCGATCATGCTCTCGCGCGCCAGATTTTCGCGATGCGCGACGTAGATCATCTCCTCCGTGACGATCCCGGCGCGCGCGAATTCGTACTGCGTCACCATCTGGCCGGGCTCGGCCTTCCGCACCGCGCGCTCGGCCGGACAGGGGGCGACGAGCTTGTCCTCGGGCACGAAGCCGTTGTCCTCCGGCTTCACCGCGCGGGGCGCCACGGCCGGGTAGCCGCGCTTGGCGATCCAGGGGTCGCGCAGGCTGGGCAGCCCGGCGCTGAGGTCGATGGCCGCGTCGGTCTCGGTGTAGGGCCCCGAGGGGTCGTAGACGCGGACGGGCGCCTCCTTCGGGTCGCTCAGGCCGATCTCGCGGAACGGCACCCGGATGTCCTCCCGGCCCGGATAGGCGGCGTAGACCTTGCGGGAGCCGGCGATGGGTCCGGTGGTCACCGCCTGGGGGCGGCCGTGAGGCAGGTCTTTGGGGAGGACGGGCGCGTTCATGGGCTTGGCTCCTGGCGTTGCAGGCGACCCGGATCGTGCCTGAGCGTCGAGCGGAGCGGCGCACCCTGCGACCGAGATTTTCCGTCCCTCCGCCGGTACGAACCGGATCAGGTTCAAGGGTCAGGGCGCCGTGCCCAATCTCAGCCCCCGGTGCGGGGCTCCCCTCGGAATGGCTCCAGGCTCGGATGCCGGGCGCCGTTTGTCAATCGTCCGGGTGGAAGGGGAGCGTCTGAGTTTGAAGTGCGGGCCGCTCGGCCCTCGGCCCTGCGGTAGCCCAACGCTCTGGCGCCATCTTCGCCGCGCGAGCCGCCGCCCCTTCACGGCCCATCGCCGTCGCAGCTTCATCCTCGGCAGGCGCGGCGCCCTGATCCTCCAGCTCCTCCTCCGTGAGCATGCGCGTCACCTTCGAGATGTTGCCGATAACGTCGGTGGGGCGCTTCTCGCCTCCAGGCCCGGTCGGCCCCGTTGCCGCCTTGAGGCGGAGCGACGGCGAGCGCGGCAAGCTCATATCATCGCAAGATCAAGGTGCTGAGCCTTGTTGACCGTGACACGGGGCAGGCCCGCTCCGTCGTCGTGGACGATCTGTGCCCCGACACGGTCCGCCGGCGGTTCGGCCAGCTCGAACACGTCTGCGGCCACTTCCGCAGCTTGCCGACCTAGCGTCGGCGCGGAGGTTGCCCGAAGGCTAGCGTGATGCGGTCGGCGGGTGACGTAATCGACTTCTAGACAGTCCTGGCCGTCGGGGTGCGCTCCGACGGCTTTTCGCTGACTGCATCGCGTCGCCTTACACTCCACGCAACGCGAGGGCCGCCCCGATGGCGACAACGACATCCAGCAAACTCAGGGCTCCCGAGATCGGCGCCGAGAAGCTGACGCCTGAGGAACAGAGCCGTCGCGTCATCGCGGATAACGTCGGCTGGGCGCTTCTCGCCTTCAGGCCCAGTTGGCCTCGTTGCCGCCTTCAGGCGGAGTAACGGCGAGCGCGGCAAGCTCCATTGCAGGCCCACCCGGCGGCGTGATGGTGATCTGCCCCAACCCTTCCTTTTGCAGAACGAGCGCCGTTTCCACAGCGTCTTCGATCGTGTCGCGCCGCACCGAGAGTTCACCCGAAGGCGTTCGAACCGTCACCTTGTACGTGTGCATCGTCCGTCCCATGCTTGACGCTAAGCATACGTGAGGCGACGGAGCGGTGCGAGGGAACGAGGCGGGAACGCTGACCGCGCTCAATCAGCCTCGGATTTCAGACTGCGACACGACCGGCGAAAGCCGGCCGGCGCGTCCAGCGATGTCGCCTCACCAGAGCCGGATCAGATTGTATCCCGCACCGACATCCGCGCTCCCGAAGCCGAGGAGCGTCGTGAGGTAGAGGCTCGCGCGCAGCAGCGTCCGGCCGAAGGCGCTGGAGAACAGGAACAGCCCCGTCAGAACAAGCCCCGAATACAGGGCCAGCCGGTCCCCGGACGCGACCACCGCCGCGGGCAGCCAGGGCCGCAGGATGCCGTAGCCGTCGAGGCCTGGGATCGGCAGGAGGTTGAGGACGATGGCCGTCCCCTGGAACAGGGCCGAGACGGCGATGACCGCCCGCAGGGTGTCGGAATCCTCGCCCGAGAGACGATAGAGCAGCATCAGGAACAGCAGGCACAGGACGTTCATCGCCGGCCCCGCCGCCGACATCGCCGATTGCCAGACCCGGCCGCGCAGGCGCTCGCGGTTGACGAAGACGCTCCCGCCCGGAAACCCGATCCCGCCGAGGATGGTGAAGACGAGCGGCAGGACGATAGTGCTGAGGGGATCGGCGTAGAGCCGCGGGTCGAGGCTGAGATAGCCGGTGGCGGGGATGTCGGTGTCCCCGCCCCGCCAGGCCACGAAGGCGTGGCCGAACTCGTGCAGGCACAGGCTCAGCACCCATCCGGCCATGACGAACACGAAGGCCGCCCCCGAGCCCGCGGCCGAGCCGGTGCCGATGGCGACGCCGAGGGCCGTGAAGATCAGGGCGATCAGCAGGAAGTTGATGCTCGGCCCCTGGACGGGGCTGGCGATGCGCGCCTCACTCGGTTCGATCAAGCGACCGCCCCTTCCCTTCTGCCAAGTGCGGCGGAACCGCGCTCGTGACACCGATGGTCCGCCCCCTTACCACCGTGGCCACGCCACATTCCACCCGCGAAGAGGTCTCGGTGTTCCACCACCGGCTGTCCCATCGAGCGTGCATGAGCCTCCTGATCCCCCTCGTCCTGGTCGGGCTGGTCGCCGCCGCCCTGCTCGGGCTCGCGGCCTCCCAGCGCCGCCTCATCTATCCCGGCGCCTACGAGGCGGCCCTGCGCCAGGTGAGCCCGCGGGTCCCGGCAGGCACCGAGCCGGTCGCGATCGGGACCGCGGACGGCGAGCGCCTGTTCGGCCTCTGGCGGGCGCCGGAGCCCGGCTGCGCCGTCGTGCTCAGCTTCCACGGCAACGCCTCCCGCCCCGACGCGCACGCGAAGCGCTTCCTCGAAGCGCCCTGGGCGGCGCAGGGCTGGGGCGTGCTCGCCATCGCCTACCGGGGCTATCCGGGATCGACCGGACGCCCGAGCGAGACCGGGCTCATCGCCGACGGCGAGGCCGCCTATCGCGAGGTGGCGCGGCGGGCGCCCGGGGCCGGCATCCTGCTGCACGGCCACTCGCTCGGCGCGGCGGTCGCCGTCGCGGTCGGCGAGAGCCGGCCGCATCTCGGCCTCTACCTCGAGGCGCCCTTCGATTCGCTCGCCCACCTCGTGCGCCTGCTGGTTCCCTTCGCGCCGGGCTGGCTCTTGCGCGACACCTTCCGGTCCGACCTGCGGATCGCGGGGGCGAGCGCCCCGGTCCTCATCGTCCACGGGACGAAGGATCCCGTCATTCCGCTCAAGCTCGCCCGCAAGCTCGCGGAGGCGGCGGGTCCGGCCGCCCGCCTCTCGGTCCTGACGGGCGACCACGTCTCGATCCTGGGGACCCTGGACATCGAGGCGGAGCGCCGGTTCCGGCCCGCGGCGAGGGCCGGATGCGCCACCGCCACGCAGGCCGGCGCACGCTGACGCGCTTCCCGCCCGCCGGCACCGCTCCCATATACCGGAGCGGTGGAGGACAGGCTCTTGGGACGACGCTCCCGGCTCTGGCGCGATGACGACCCCGACACGCACGGCCCGGCCCGCGAGGCGACGATCGTCTGCCCGCTCTGCGAGCGCCCCATCCCGAAGCGCGCGAAATCCAGCCTGCATCACCTCACGCCGAAGCTGAAGGGCGGCGCCCGCGCCGGCACGGTGCGCCTGCACCAGATCTGCCATTCGGCGATCCATGCCCGCTACAGCGAGGCGGAGATCGCCCGCCGCCTCGCCGACGTCGATGCGCTCCGCGAGGACCCCGAGATCGCCCGCTTCCTCGCCTGGGTCCGCACCAAGCCCGACGACTTCCACGCCGCCACGCGCATGACCCGCGGCCGGCGCGACGCCAGGCGCAAGCCGCATTGAGGCATTTGGCGCCGCTCCGTTAACGCCGCGTTCCGCATGACAGGCGATAAGGCGCCGCCTCGACGACGGCGCATACGGCCTCTTCACGATCGCCGCGCGAGGGTGCCCGCTGCCATCGCGCAGGGACGGGACCATGACGGCTCAGGAGCCATCGCTCAGCATGCGGGAAGCCGGCCGGCTCGCCTGGGTCGACGTCGCCAAGGGCCTCTGCATCGTCCTCGTCGTGATGATGCACTCGACGCTGGGCACCGGCGAGGCGATGGGCGGCGAGGGCTTCCTGCACACCGTCGTGGCCTTCGCCAAGCCCTTCCGGATTCCCGACTTCTTCCTGCTCTCGGGCCTGTTCCTGGGGCGGGTGATCGACCGCGACTGGCGCCTCTTCGCCGACCGCCGCGTCGTGCATTTCGCCTATTTCTACCTGCTCTGGGTCGTGCTGCAGTCGCTCGCCAAGTACGGCCAGATCGCTGGGGATGGGGGCCCGGGCGCCTTCCTCGGCCACCTCGTCGAGGCGCTCGTCGAGCCCTACTCGACCCTGTGGTTCATCTACCTGCTCGCCGTGTTCTCGGTGGTGACGAAGCTGCTCCGCCCGGTGAGCAGACCCCTTCTCCTCGCCTTCGCGGCCTTCCTGCAGACCTTCCCGCTGGAGACCTCCTCGTACCTCGTCGAGGAGTTCTGCGCCCGCTACGTCTGGTTCGTCGCCGGCTACCTCTTCGCGGAACGGATCTTCGCCTTCGCCGACCGCACGCGCCGCCATGCCGGCCTGGCCCTCGCGGGCCTCGCCCTCTGGGCCGTCGTCAACGGCATCGCCGCCCTGACCCCGTCCGGGTTCCCGGCCTACCCGACGCTGGCCGGCCTGCCCGGGATCAGCCTCGTCCTCGGTGGGGCCGGGTCGCTGGCGATCGTCGCGACCGCGGCGCTGCTGACCCGGGCCGGCGGTCCCCTCACCGCGGCGCTGCGGACCTGCGGCGAGCGATCGATCGCGATCTACCTCGCCTTCTTCCTGCCCATGGCGCTCACGCGGTCGCTGATCGTGAAGACGGACACGATCGTGGACGTCGGCGTGGCGAGCCTCGTCGTCACGGCGGTGGCGGTGCTGGTCCCGCTCGCCCTGGAGCGGCTCGTCCGGCACGGCCCCCTCTCCTTCCTGTTCCGCCGGCCCGGGTTCCTCCACGTGGCCGAGCGCCCCCGGCCCGAGGCGCGGAGCGCGCTGACGCCCGCCTGACGGCCTTCAGCGCATCGCCTGCGCCCGCGGCCGCACGAGGACGTCCAGAAAATTCGTGATCTCGCGGCGACGGCGCGCGTCCTCCAGGATCTCGGGTCCGAGTTCGTGGCGCTGCGTGAGCTCGGGCGATCCTTCAGGCGCTTCGGCGATGCGGCAGAGCTCGTCCGCGTAGGCGCCCACGGCCGCCGCGTCCGGCCGGACACCCGCCTCGACTACCTCGCCGGCACTCAGCCGCAGCATCGCGGCGAGATCGTCGAGGTCGAGCTCCGGGTGGTACTGCGTGCCCCAGAAGAGACCGGCACCGTGGCGAATCTCGATGGCCTGGACGTCGAGGAGCGCGTTCCCGGCGAGCACGACGGCGCCCGGCGGCGGTTCGATCACGGCATCGAGGTGCATGGCCGGCGCGTCGTAGGACGAGGGGCGTCCGGCCAGGAGCGGATGGGCCAGCCCCGCCGGCGTCGGCGAGAGGTCGCGGGCGAAGCCGTATTCCGGCCCGCGCGGATTCCGCCCGGTCCGGCCGCCGGCGATCGCCGCGGCGACCTGCACGCCCCAGCAGGAACCGAAGACGGGAAGGCCGGAGTCCAGGCAGACCCGCATCAGCTCGATCTGGCGCCGGACGGCGGGCAGGTCATCGGTGACGTGGAGCGTCGAGCCGGTGAAGACCACGCCATCGAACCCGCCGAGGCCCTCCCCCGGCGGAAGGCCCGCGTCGGAATCCGCCGGCTCGACGAGGGTGCAGACCGCGTCCGGCGCCACTTCGCGAAGGATCCCCGCATAGGCCTCGGCCGAATTCTCCCCCGTGGCTTGCGCACGTCGCGCACGGCCCTCGCGGTCGTTGCCGTCCGCGACGAGAAGATGGAGCATCTGCGGGGTCCCATGCGCCAGGCGCCCGAAACGCGCCGAGCGGCCGAAAAGGGAGGGGGAACCTGCCCCGGCACGTCCTGTTCCGGCCGAGGTCGGGGACGCGTGGACGCATGCAGGGGCCGTCGCGAGCGCGCCCGAGGGGGCGCCGTCGTCCCATGCTTTAGGAACCCTTAAACCCGCCGCACTTACCGTGCTGAACCGGGCCTCGCGGCGAGCGCGGCCCAGGGGCGGAAGACCAGATGGCGAACGGACGCGGAGGCAGGAGGGAGCCGAACTTCGACGTGCCCGAGGGGCGCGCCGCAGATCCGGCCGAACTCGACCTGCGCCTGTCCGGAGCCGATCGCGCAGGAGGCGGCGTGGCAAAACGCGAGACGGGCACACGGACGAGGAATGAGGCGCCGCGCCGGGCCTCGAAGCCCAAGCGGAAGGCGCGGCGCCCGCTGCTGGGACGGCTGATCTATGCCGGGCTCGTCCTCTCGCTCTGGGGCGTCATCGCGGTCGCCGGCCTCGTCGCCTACCATGCCTCGCAGCTGCCGCCGATCGATCAGCTCGCGGTGCCGAAGCGGCCGCCGAACATCGCGATCCTGGCCAGCGACGGCTCGCTTCTCGCCAACCGCGGCGAGACGGGCGGCCGGGTCGTCAGCATCAAGGAATTGCCGCCTCACCTGCCCCGCGCCTTCGTGGCGATCGAGGACCGGCGGTTCTATTCACATCTCGGCATCGATCCCGTCGGCATCACCCGGGCGATGACGCAGAACCTCACCCGGCGCGGCCTGGCCCAGGGCGGATCGACCCTGACGCAGCAGCTCGCCAAGAACCTGTTTCTCACCCCCGAGCGCTCGGCCTCGCGAAAAATCCAGGAGGCGATCCTGGCGCTGTGGCTGGAGCAGAAATACTCGAAGGACGAGATCCTCGAGCTCTACCTCAACCGAGTCTATTTCGGCGCCGGCGCCTACGGCGTCGAGGCGGCCGCCCAGCGCTATTTCGGCAAGCCGGCCAAGGCCGTAACACTGGCCGAGGCCGCGATGCTCGGCGGCCTCGTCCAGGCGCCCTCGCGGCTCGCGCCCAACCGCAACCTGCCCGCCGCGCAGGCGCGCGCCGCCATGGTGCTCGCCGCCATGGAGGATCTCGGCTTCGCCAAGCCCGCCGACGTGAAGCTGGCGCTGGCCACCCCGGCCCGCCCCGCCGGCGCGCGCGGCGGCGGTTCGGCGAACTACGTCGCCGACCTCGTCATGGACGTGCTCGACGACTTCCTGCCGAAGTTCGAGACCGACATCGTGGTCTCCACCACCGTCGATACCGGGCTCCAGGCGGCGGCCGAGAAGGCGCTCGTGGACGAGCTCAACCTGAAGGGCGGCCGCTACAACGTCGCTCAGGGCGCCGTCGTCTCGATGCGCCCGGACGGCGCCATCCGCGCACTCATCGGCGGGCGCGACTACGCGCAAAGCCAGTTCAACCGCGCCACGACGGCGCGCCGGCAGCCCGGCTCGGCCTTCAAGCCCTTCGTCTACCTCGCGGCGGTGGAGCGCGGCCTGACGCCCGACAGCGTGCGCGAGGATTCGCCCGTCAACATCAAGGGCTGGAGCCCGGAGAACTACTCGCGCGACTATCGCGGCGCGGTGACCCTGCGCGAGGCGCTGGCGCTCTCGCTCAACACCGTGGCGGTCCGGCTCGGCCAGGAGGTCGGCCCCAAGGCGGTGGTGCAGACGGCCCAGCGCCTCGGGATCTCCTCGCCGCTCCAGGCCAACGGCTCGATCGCGCTCGGCACCTCGGAGGTGACGCCGCTGGAGCTCGTCGGCGCCTACGCGGCCTTCGCCAACGGCGGCACCGGGGTGATCCCCTACGTCATCGCGGGCGTGAAGAGCGCGGAGGGCAAGGTGCTCTACAAGCGCAGCGAGGGCGGGCTGGGCCGCGTCATCGATGCCAACGCGGTCTCGATGATGAACGCCATGATGCACGAGACCTTCGTCAGCGGCACCGCCAAGAAGGCGGAGGTGCCCGGCTGGGACCTGGCCGGCAAGACCGGCACCAGCCAGGATTTCCGCGACGCCTGGTTCCTCGGCTACTCCGCGACGCTGGTCACCGGCGTCTGGCTCGGCAACGACGACGGCGAATCGACCAAGAAGGTCTCGGGCGGCAACCTGCCCGGCGAGGTCTGGAAGGCCTACATGACGACCGCGCTCAAGGGCCAGAGCCCGACGGCCCTGCCCGGCGCCGGCCGCTGGCGCAACCGCGGCTCGGACGGGCCGGTGGCCACCGCCAGCACGCCCGGCGGCCTCCTCGGCGCCCTGCTCGGCGAGCCGGAGCCGCCGCGTCCGCGCGTCGCGACGACCCAGCGGGGTCGCGCGCCGAGCGCGGACGATCGCAACTTCCTGGAGAAGCTGTTCGGCCTAGGGGAGTGAGGCGGCGCTACAGGCGCGGCTTGCCCGTCGCCGGATCGCGCCAAGCCATGGCCGTCAGGCAGGGAAGGAGCGGGAGCCGGAGGACGCCGCTCTCCGTCTCGATCAAGCCGTCGCCGGTCGCTTCGATGTGGCGGCGCCCTCCGCCATCGCTCGGCGGAAGGTGCGCCAGGTAGCGATTGGCGAGCGCGTCGAATCCGTCCTCGCGCCAGACCTCGAAGGCCTTCATGAGGTTGCGCGCGAAGCTCTCGACCAGGGCGGATTGGCTCACGTCGGCGAAGCCTTCCTCCTCGAGGGAGGCGGAATCGGGGGTCAGCCCCGGGTCGCCCGCGTCGCGCTTCGAGGCGATCAGCATGGCCGAGAAGACGAGCCAGTCGGGCACCGCGTCCTCGCCGCACCCCTCGGGCCATCCCAGGCGAGCGCCGCCGATCCGTGCCGCGTTGAAGGTCAGGGTGTCGGGCCAGGCGAACAGCACGGGGATCTCCGGCGGCGCGTGCGCGCCGATGGCATCGGCCAGCGCCGTCATGCCGGCGAAGAGGGCCCGCCGGGCCGAGGCCAGCGGCTCGTCGGGCGCGAGAACCACCGCCACGTCGAGGACGTCCTCGCGACGGACCCAGACGAGGGTCCCGGCCGCCTCCGGCCCGGCGATGCGGCAGGCATGGTCGAAGGCGTCGTCGGGCTCCTGCGCGACCACGCCGGTGAAGGCTGGCGGCAGCGTCAGCCTCGCCTCGTCGGAATCTGAGAACACCATGCGGCCGCCGTAATCCCCCTGCGCCCGCATGTCGGGTCCCAGTTTCGAATGATTCGAGTATAAGGAGCGCAGTGACCAACGCGAAGGGGCCGCGCACCCCGCCGATCAGGAAGATGCTGTGTCAGACCGGGTGGTGATTGCCTGCTCCTGCGAAGGGACCGTGCCGCTGGACGCCGAGACGATCGGGTCTTCCTGCGCCGGAACCCTCTCGACGGCCGAGCAGCTCTGCGGCCGAGAGATGGCACGGTTCGAGGCGGCGCTCGCGACCGGCGCGCCGGTGACCGTCTCCTGCACCCAGCAGGCGCCGCTCTTCACGGAGGTCGCCTCCGGGTACGAGGCCGCCGACCGCGTCGCCTACGTCAACATCCGCGAGAATGCCGGCTGGTCGCGGGATGCCGAGGCCGCGGCGCCGAAGATCGCGGCGCTGCTCGCGGCGGCCTCCGAGCCGCAGCCGAGCGCCCAAACCGTGACCATGGAGAGCCGCGGCGTCGTGCTGGTCTACGGCCGCGACGAGGCCGCGATCGAGGCCGGCCGCCGTCTCGCCGACCATCTCGACGTGACGGTCCTCCTGACGCGGCCGGGCGAGGTCGCGGTGCCGCGCCGCAACGACTTCCCGGTCCTGAAGGGGACGATCGCGTCCGGCTCCGGCCACCTCGGCGCCTTCTCGCTGCGGATCGACGACTACGCCCTGCCCGCGCCCTCCTCTCGGCACGCGCTGGTGTTCGGAGCCCCGCGCGCCGGTGCGACCTCCACCTGCGACCTCATCCTCGACCTCGCCGGCGGCACGCCGCTCTTTCCGGCCCACGACCTACACAGCGGCTATGTCCGCGCCGATCCGCGCGATCCTGCCGGCCTGGAACGGGCGCTGTTCACGATCTCGCACCTCGTCGGCGAGTTCGAGAAGAGCCGCTTCGTCGATTTCCACGCCGAGCTCTGCGCCCACTCGCGCTCGCGCATCACCGGCTGCACCCGCTGCCTCGAGGTCTGCCCGACGGGCGCGATCGCGTCGGCGGGCGACCACGTGGCCATCGACCCCTATATCTGCGCGGGTTGCGGCTCCTGCGCCTCGGTCTGTCCCACCGGTGCCGCCGCCTACACCCTGCCCCCGGCCGATGCCCTGATGCGGCGCCTGCGCACGTTAATGCGCGCCTACCGTGAGGCCGGCGGCGGGGACGGCATCGTGCTCTTCCACGATGCCGATCACGGCGAGCCGTTGATCGAGGCCCTGGCGCGCCATGGCGACGGGCTGCCGGCCAACGTCCTGCCGGTTCAGGTCAACGAGCCGACGCAGCTCGGACCGGAAATGGTCGCCGCGCTCTTCGCCTACGGCGCTGCCGGGGTCCGCGTGCTGGTGCGCGCCAAGCCGCGGCACGACATCGAGAGCCTGCGCCGGATGGTCGACCTCTCCGAGACGGTGGTTTCGGCCCTGGGCTACGGCGCGGCTCGCGGCCCCGTGGTGTCGATCATCGAGACCGACGATCCCGACCATCTTGGCACCGCCCTCATCGGGGCGGCGCCCGGAACGCCGGCGCCCGTCCCGGCCGCCTTCATGCCCGTCGGACCCAAGCGCGGCGTCCTGCAATTCGCCTTCCGCGAGCTGCACGCCGCGGCACCCGCGCCGGTCGCCGTCGTGCCGCTCGGCGTCGACGCGCCCTTCGGCGGGCTCGATTTCCGGGTGGAGGCCTGCACGCTCTGCCTCGCCTGCGTCGGCGCCTGCCCGACCCACGCCCTGACGGACAGCACCGACCGTCCCCTGCTCGGCTTCGACGAGAGCCTCTGCGTCCAGTGCGGGCTCTGCGCGGCGACCTGCCCCGAGGACGTCATCAGCCTGAAGCCGCAGATCGACTTCGAGGCCTGGAACCGGCCCCGCCGCATCGTGAAGGAGGAGGAGCCCTTCGATTGCGTCGCCTGCGGCAAGGCGTTCGGCACCCGCAGCACCATCGAGCGGGTGATCGCCAAGCTCCAGGACCGGCACTGGATGTTCGCCGGCCCTGCCGGCGAGGCCCGCATCCGGGCGCTGATGATGTGCGAGAACTGCAGGGTCGAGGCCGCGGTCAACGCGAGCTTCGACCCCCATGCCGGCCCCGAGCGCAATCGGCCGATCACGACCGAGGATTACCTGCGCGAGCGCGCCGAGCAGACGGGCGAGCCGGTCTGAAGGAGGCGAGAGCGCTCAACCGTCGAGGCTTTGGCCGCTACGGCTCCGCGGTCGCCCGCTCCAGGAACCTCACCAGGGCCTCGCGGTCGCGGGCGTTGGTGATCACCTGCTCGGGCATCTTGGTGCCCGGCGTGTAGCGGGCGGGACCCACCTCGAACAGCTTGGCGATGGTCTCGGCGTTCCAGACGATGTCGAGCCGCTTCAGCGCCTCCGAGAAGCGGTAATCCGGCGCGGTCGCGATGCGCCGCCCGAACACGCCGGCCAGCGTCGGCCCGGCCCGGTGCCCCTCCCCCGGCCGCAGGGTGTGGCAGGCGACGCAGGCCGAGAACACCTCCGCACCCGGATCGCCCTTGAACGCGGCCAGCGCGTCGGCCGGCCGCGTCATCGCGAGCGGCCCGATCGGCTCTCCGTTCGCGGCGTTCCAGCGTCGCACGAGCCGGTCGCCGCCGCCGGTCAGGATCTCGGCGCCGTCTGGACGGTAGGCGAGCGACCAGACCGGCAGGCCAGGCCCCACGAGATGGAACAGGACCTTGGTCGAGGCCCGATCCACCACTGCGACGGCGCCGGCGACGGTCGCGGCGGCGATGCGCGTCCCGTCCGGCGAGAGGGCGAGGCCGATCACCGGATTGGGCGGCAGCTCCACTGAGGCGCGCAGGCCCCCGTCCGCCTTCAGGATGCGCAGCGTTCCGTCGGCGCCACCGATCGCGATCTCGCCATCCGTGGCGACCGCAAGGGCGTTGAGCGGCGTCTCCGTCTGCACGACGAGCGGCGTGCCCTCCTCCCGCTGCCAGATTCGAAGGGTGGCGTCGTAGCCCGCCGTCACGAGGCGGCCGTCGGGCAGGTAGGCGACGGCGTTGACGTTCCCGGTGTGCCCGTCGAGGCGGCGGGCCGGACCGCCCGCGAGCGGCCTGATGCGCGCCGTGCCGTCCCAGGACGCCGAAGCCAGTGCCATGCCGTCCGGCGAGAGCGCGAGGCCGACGACGGGACCCTCATGCTCTGCGAAGACGCGCAGGGGCTCGGGCAGGCCGGGCCGCCACAAGGCGATGCGCCCATCCGCGGCGCCCGTCAGGAAGCCGCCGTCGGGGAGGGTCGCCACGGCGTTGACGGCGCCTTCATGGAACCGCAGCACGGCGAGCGCGGCGCCGTCGTCGATGGCCCAGAGGATGGCCGACTGATCGAACCCGCCGGACACCGCGAGCCTGCCGTCGGTCGAGACCGCCAGCGCACGGACCGGCCCGCCGTGCCCCCGCAACTGGGCGTGAGCCGGGCTGGCAGGGAGGGCAACGAGCAGGGCGAGGATGAAGCGGAAGCGACGAAGCACGCGGACGTTGTTCTCCAGGCGGGCGGACCATAGGCGATGGCAGCGGCGAAAGTCTGCGGGCAGGGCCCCGGGCGAAATGTCTCGTCTCAGCCGAGACTTGATCGCGGGTCGGGTTTGGACCATCGCTGCCGGCATGACGCCGCGCACAGCCTCCGCCGCGCTCCTGCCGTTGGACGAAGCCCGCGTGCGCCTGACCGCGGGGATCGTCCCGGTGGCGACGCGCAAGGTCCCGGTCTGGGAGGCCGTCGGAGCGGTCTGCGCCGAGGATGTCCTTGCCCAGGCGGACTTGCCCGGGATGCGGGTTGCCGCTCGAGACGGCTACGCCGTGGACTTCATCCGCATGGCCGGCGCGTCCCCCTACGCGCCCGTCCTCCTGGCGCAGGAGCCGGCCTGGATCGAAGCGGGCGAGCCGCTGCCGCCGGGCGCCGACACCGTCCTGCCGCCCGAGGCGCTGGAAGCCGTCTCGGGCCGGTCCCAGATCGTCGCGGATGCTCCCGAGGGCGACGGGACGCGAGCGCCCGGCGGCGAGCTGCGTCGCGGCGCCCTCGTCGTCCGGGCGGGCCGGCGCATCACGGAGCTCTCTGCCCTCGCCCTCGCGGCGGCCGGTCACGGCGACGTCGTGGTGCGCGCGCCCCGCATCGCCCTTCTCGCGACGGGGCCGGAGGGACCCGCCCGGGCGGTGTCTCACATGCTGGCCAAGATATTGACGAGGGCGGGAGCCGCCAGCGCGGATGTCGCGAGCGTGCCGGACGACAGCGCGACCATCGGCGAGGCGCTGTCGTCCGCCGCGGCGGATGCGGTGTTCATGGTCGGCGGCACCGGCTTCGGTCGAACCGATCTCAGCGCCGCGGCGCTGACGCGGGCGGGGACGCTCGCCGCGCACGGGATCGCGCTGCGGCCCTGCGAAACCGCCGGCTTCGGCGAGGTCGGCGGGCGCCCCGTCCTGATGCTGCCCGGGCGGCCCGAGGCGGCGCTCGCCGCCTGTCTCGGGCTCGGCCGGCCGCTGCTCGACGCCCTGTCCGGAGCGGAGCCGGCGCCCCTGTCGCGCGCGCCCCTCCTTCGCAAGATCTCTTCCGTGATCGGTCTCTCGGAGATCGTGTTCGTCCGCCGCGTGTCCGACGGCCTCGAACCGCTGGGCTCGGCCGAATTGCCGCTGCACCGGCTCCTTCAAGTCGACGAGGCGGTGCTGGTGCCGCCGGACCGGGAGGGCTATCCGGAGGGGATGCCGGTTTCCTGGATGCCGCTGTGAAGCAGGACGATTTCTCGGAGGCCCTCGCCCGGGCCTCCCGCCAAGATCAATTCCTCACGGTCCTCTCCCGGGAGGAGGCGCTGACCCGCTTCCGGTCGGCCGTTCCCCACGTGGCGCTCGGGCCGGAGGCCGTGGCCCTCGACCGGGCGCTCGGCCGCGTGCTGTCTGCGGACGTGGCATCCCCCATCGACGTGCCGCCCTTCGACCGAGCGCTGGTGGACGGCTTCGCCGTCCGCGCCGCCGACACACGCGGCGCCGATTCGGCCGAGCCGCGGCGGCTCCGCCTCAACCGCGAGATCCTGGCCTGCGGGGTGGCACCCCGGCTCACCGTCGCGGCGGGCACCGCAACGCCGATCGCCACCGGCGGGGTGCTGCCCCGCGGGGCGGACGCGGTGGTGATGGTCGAGGCCACCGAGTTCATCGGGGGCGGGGACGCGGCGATCGACTGCGCGAAGCCGGCGGCGCCGGGCCAGTTCGTCGGCTATGCCGGGGCGGACATGGCGATGGGCGAGACCGTCCTGCGCCGCGGCACGAGGGTGACCGCCCGCGAGGTCGGCATGCTCGCCGCCTGCGGGCTCGCGGCAGTCGCCGTGGTCCGCCGCCCGCGCGTCGGCGTGCTCTCGACCGGCGACGAATTGACCGCGCCGGGTTCTCCCCTGGGGCTGGCCGGCATCTACGACTCCAACGGCGCCATCGTCGCCGCCTCGGTCACGGAGAACGGCGGCGAGGCCGTGCCCTTCGGCATCGTACCGGACGACGAGGCGGCGCTGGAGGCGGCGATCCGCCGAGCGCTGGACGCGAGCGATCTCGTCGTGCTCTCGGGCGGCACCTCCAAGGGCGCGGGCGACGTCTCGCATCGCATCCTCTCGCGCCTCGGCGAGCCCGGCATCCTCGTCCACGGCGTCGCGCTCAAGCCCGGCAAGCCGCTCTGCCTGGCCAAGGCGGGCGGCAAGGCGATTGCGGTGCTGCCGGGCTTTCCGACCTCGGCGATGTTCACCTTCCACGATTTCGTGGTGCCGCTGATCCGGGCGATGGCAGGCCTGCCCCCGCGCGAGGAGAGCGCCGTCGAGGCGCTCCTGCCCCAGCGCGTCGCCTCCGAGCTCGGCCGGACCGAGTTCGTCATGGCCTCGCTCTCGCGCGGCGAGACCGGGCCGGTCGCCCTTCCCCTGGCGAAGGGCTCGGGCTCTGTGACCGCCTTCTCCCAGGCCGACGGCTTCTTCGCGGTGCCGGCCGCCCGCTCGGGGCTGGAGGCGGGCGAGCGCGTGGCCCTGACCCGGCTCGGCGCCGGTGTGCGGGCGCCGGACCTCACGATCATCGGCAGCCATTGCCTCGGGCTCGACTGGCTGGTCGGGCGCCTCGGCGAGAGGGGCGTCGCCGCGCGGACCATCTGGGTCGGCTCGTCGGGCGGGCTCGCGTCCCTGCGGCGGGGCGAATGCGACCTTGCCGCCATGCATCTCCTCGACGAGGTGAGCGGCCGCTACAACACACCCTTCCTGACCCCGGGTCTCGTGCTCGCCCCGGGCTGGCGGCGCCTGCAGGGCGTGGTCTTCCGCCCCGGCGATCCGCGCTTCACGGGGCGGGAGGCCGAGGCGGCGGTCCGGGCGCTGACCGAGGATCCGGACGTGATCATGGTCAACCGCAATGCGGGCTCGGGCACCCGTCTTCTCCTCGACCGGCTGCTCGCCGGCGCCCGTCCCGCCGGATTCTGGAACCAGCCGCGCTCCCACAACGCCGTGGCGGCGGCCGTGGCGCAGGGCCGAGCCGATTGGGGCGTAGCGATCGAGACCGTCGCCGGTGCCTACGGCCTGGGCTTCCTGCCCCTCACGGAGGAGCACTACGATTTCGCCTACACGGCAGAGCGGGCGGATGAGCCGGCGCTAGCCGCCTTCCTGGCCCTGCTCGCGGAGCCTGACACTATCGCGACCCTCAGCGGCCTCGGCTTCAGGCCTCGGGAGGAGGCGTGATGGCGATGTGCGTGATCGGGCTCGCCGGCTGGAGCGGGGCGGGAAAGACCACCCTGCTCACCAAGCTGATCCCGGTGCTGCGGGCGCGGGGCCTGCGGGTCGCGACGCTGAAGCACGCCCATCACGGCTTCGACGTGGATCAGCCCGGCAAGGATTCGCACCGGCATCGCGCGGCCGGAGCCGGCGAGGTCATCGTGTCCTCGGCGGCGCGGTGGGTGCAGATCCACGAGGTCGGCGATGGCCGCGAGGCGACCCTGCCCGAGCTCCTGCGGCGCCTGAGCCCCTGCGACATCGCCGTCGTCGAGGGCTTCAAGCGCGAGGCGCATCCGAAGCTCGAAGTGTTTCGGGCGGAGAACGGCCGACCGCCCCTGCACCCGCAGGATCTCCGCATCGTCGCGGTGGCCAGCGACGTTCCCTTCCCCGAGGCCGCAATCCCGGTCGTCGGGCTCGACGACGTGGAGGCGGTGGCCGACCTTGTGATGGCCTGCGCGGAGCCGCTGGCCGAGGTGCTAGGGAGGCTCGGGGGCGATGGCCCAGCTCACTGACGATTGCTTCGCCTTCGGCGGGCCGCTGATGTCGGTGGACGAGGCGGCGGCGCTCATCGTCGAGCGCCTGCCGGTGGTCGCCGATGTCGAAACCGTGCCCCTGGCCGAGGCCGACGGCCGGATCGCGGCTTGCGACCTCTCGGCCGGCATCGACCTGCCGCCCTTCGACAACTCGGCCGTCGACGGCTACGCCGTGCGCCACGCCGATCTCGCCGCGTCCGGCGAGACGATCCTGCCGGTGGCAGGCCGTCTCCCGGCCGGGACCTCGGCCGAGGACGTCGCGTCGGCCGGCGCCGCCATCCGGATCTTCACCGGCGCGCCGATGCCGCCCGGCGCCGACACCGTCTTCATGCAGGAGGACGTGCGGGCGGAAGGGGCGAACGTCGCCCTGCCGCAGGGATTGAGGCGGGGCGCCAACCGGCGGTTGGCCGGCGAGGATATCGGCCGCGGCGCCACGATCATCGCGGCGGGCCAGCGGCTTACCCCGCCGGATCTGGCGCTCGCCGCGGCGGTCGGTCACCACGCGATCGCGGTGCGCCGGCGCCTGCGGGTGGCCGTGTTCTCGACGGGCGACGAACTCGCCGAGCCCGGCGCGACGCTGCGGCCGGGCGCGATCCACGATTCGAACCGGGTGATGCTCGTCGCGCTCCTGCGCCGGCTCGGTGCCGACGTGCGGGATCTCGGCATCCTGCGCGACGATCCAGGCCTCCTCGCGGCGCGCCTGGGCGAGGCGGCGGAGGGGCATGATCTCATCCTGACCTCGGGCGGCGTCTCGACGGGCGAGGAGGATCACGTCAAGGCGGCGGTCGGTGCGTCGGGCCGGCTCGTGTTCTGGCGCCTCGGGATCAAGCCCGGGCGTCCGGTGGCGATGGGGCTCGTGCGCGGCACGCCCTTCGTCGGCCTGCCCGGCAATCCGGTCGCGGTCTACGTCACCCTGCTCTTCGTGGTGCGGCCGCTGCTCGCGCGACTCTGCGGGGCGCAATACGTCGCGCCCGCGAGCTTCCCGGTTCGCGCCGCCTTCGATTATCGCAAGAAGGCGGGCCGGCGCGAATTCGTCCGGGTCAGCCTGCGCCGGGCCGAGGATGGCGGGCTCGAAGCGGTGAAGTTCCCCCGCGACGGGGCCGGCGTCCTCACCTCGCTCACCGGCAGCGACGGCCTCGCCCAGCTACCCAACGCGATGACGGCGCTTGCCGCGGGCGACACCGTAGAAATTTATCCTCACGCCCTTCTCTGGTAGGGGTCAGCGGGAAATCGGACTTGCGCCCGGCCCGCAAAATGTGGTCCCGCATCAAGAATGCGGTTCCGACGGCCGCCCCTTGACCCGATGTGGCAGGATTGCTTCCTGCAGCACCGCATTCGAGAGCGAAGAAAGCGACGATGGATTTCTCCGATCCGCAATTCCTGGCTGCGATCCTACAGATCATCTGGATCGATCTCCTCCTGTCGGGTGACAACGCGGTCGTGATCGCGCTCGCCGTCCGGTCGTTGCCGCCCGAGCAGCGGCGGATCGGCATGTTCCTGGGCGCCGGCACGGCCGTGGGTCTGCGGATCATCTTCGCGCTGATCATCTCGACCCTTCTGGCGATCCCGTTCCTGCGTATCGTCGGCGGCATCCTGCTGCTTTGGATCGCGGTGAAGCTCGCCCGCGGCGAGGATGAGGATGGCCACGCGGTCGAGGAGAGCGACAGCCTCTGGAAGGCGGTGCGGACCATCGCCATCGCCGACGCGGTCATGAGCCTGGACAACGTCGTGGCGATCTCGGCTGCGTCCAAGGGGCATGCCGAGCTGTTCATCTTCGGGCTGCTGCTCTCGATCCCGCTCATCGTCATGGGCGCGGCCCTGATCACCTCCCTGCTCAAGCGCTTCCCGATCATCGTCTGGGCGGGCGCGGCGCTGCTCGGCTGGATCGCGGGTGAGATGATCGTGACGGACCCCTTCATCGCGGAGCGCCTCCATGCCTTCCCGAACGCGCATTACGTCTTCGCCGCGGTCGGTGCGATCTTCGTTCTCGTCACCGCCTACGCGCTCAGGCGGATGAACCCTCCCGCCGCGAGTACGACGGCCCCGAGCGACGCCTGATCGTCGCCGAGCGCCCTTCCCTGTTGCGGGGAAGGGCGCGTTCCAGAGTCAGGCTTGCTTCCGACCGATCGGGAGCCCCTCGGCGGCGAGGCTGCGCAGCGTCCGCAGCATGATGCGGGCGCCCGCCCCGATATCGTCCAGGCTCGCGAACTCGGCCGGGTTGTGGCTGATCCCGCCCCGGCAACGCACGAAGATCATGGCGATCGGCGCGATTCGGCCCACCGCCATGCCGTCGTGGCCGGCACCGCTGGGCAGGCGCAGCACGGGCAGGCCCTCAGCTTCGATGGCGTGCGCGATGCGGGCGCCGATCCCCTCGTCGCAGGGCGTGCTCGGGGCGTCGTGCGTCAGCGTGTGGTGGAGCGCGAGCCCCCGCCGCGCGGCGATCCCGGCCCAGTGCCCTTCGATATCGGCCAGCGCCGCCCGGCGCTGCGCGTCGTCCGGCGACCGCAGGTCGAGGCTGAAGGTGACGCGTCCGGGAATGACGTTGACCGCTCCCGGCATCGCCGCAAGGGTGCCGACCGTTCCGACGAGGTCCGGCCCACCCGCGCAGCGGGTCTCGACGGCGAGCACGCATTCGGCCGCGCCCGCCAGCGCGTCGCGCCGCCCCGCCATCGCCACGGTGCCGGCGTGCCCGGCCTCGCCCGAGAGGGTGACCGAGAGCCGGGTTGCACCGCTGATTGCGGTGACGAGGCCGACGGGCAGCCCGGCACGCTCCAGGGTCGGACCCTGCTCGATATGGAGTTCGAGATAGGCCAGGATCTCCTCGGGCTTGCGCGCGGCCTCCCCGATCCGCGCCGGGTCGAGGCCGGCGCCGCGCAGCGCGCCCGCGACCGTGATCCCGGCCGCGTCGGTGCGGGCCAGGATCGCGGGGTCGAGGTCGCCGGCAAAGGCGCGGCTACCGATCAGGGCGGCGCCGAAACGGGTGCCCTCCTCGTCGGCGAAGCCGACCACCTCGACGGCGAAGGGGAGCCGGGCGCCCTCCCGCCTCAGCGCCTCGATGCAGGCGATGCCGGTGACCACGCCCAGCGGGCCGTCGAAGCGGCCTGCGTCGCGCACCGTGTCGAGATGGGAGCCGATCACCACCGCCGGGCTGCCGGCGACAGGCCCTTCGAGGCGGCCGATCACGTTGCCCGCGGCGTCGACCCGGGCCGAGAGGCCGGCCTCTCGCATCCAGCCCATGACCAGGGTGTTGGCCCGATCCTGCTCGGGGGTGAGATAGAGTCGCGTGATCGCGCCGGCCTCGGCGCTGATGGCGGCGAGCGCGTCCAGGCGCTCCATGATGAGGGGCGAGAAATCCTCCAACGCTCGGCTCAGCTCCCGCGATAGGTCTGGTAGCTCCAGGGCGTCGCGACCAGGGGCACGTGGTAATGCCCCTCCGGGTCGCCGACACTGAAACGGACGGGCACGATATCGAGGAAGGGCGGTTCCTGCAGCCCCGCGCCGGTCCGGCGGAAATGATCACCGATGCGGAATCGCAGCTCGTAGGTCGCGATCGGAACCGGCCGGCCGCCGATGAGCGGATGGTCGGTGCGGCCGTCGGAATTGGTGACCGCCCGGGTCACGAGCGCGGCCTCGCCCTCCGACACCCATTCCAGGAGTTCGACCGCGACCCCCTCGGCAGGTCGGCCCGCCGCCGTGTCGAGAACGTGGGTCGAGAGCCGCCCCGTCGTGCGCAGGCCGCCCTCCCCCGTGACGAGGCTGTCGAGCCGGATCGCGGCGATGCGGAACATCTCCGCTTCGGCCGTCACCCGCTCGGTGTCGGGATCGGAGGCGAGGCGGGCCTCGAAGCTGCGCAGGAGAGAGGCCCGGCCGTGGCGCTTGACGCAGAGGATGAAAGGCAACCCGAACCGCTCCCGATAGGTGCGGTTCAAGGCCTCGAACCGGGCGTACTCGGCCTCGGACAGGCGGTCGAGCCCGGCCGCTTCCTGCTCGGCGATGGAGGCCGGCGCGATGCTCCGCGACCGGGCCGCAGGGCCGGCGAGTTCGGGATGGCCGACGAGAAGCGCATGGCGCCGCGCCGCGTCCACGCCTTCGACCGCCGCCCGCAGCCCAGCGAAGAGCGCCTGAACCGTGGCGTAGGGCCGGTCGGCGGCGGCAATTTCCGCGACCCAGGGCGCCGCCTCGAACACCCCGCCGAGCGCCGCGACGAAGTCGGGGACGTCGGCCTCGTTGAGCTCGGCGAGAGTGAACCCCATTGACGGTGTCTCCGGCGTCGTGTCGACGGCAACGCCCCAGCTTAGCAGGGATCCGCACCGCGACGCAGCGGAACCGTCTGCCGATCCCTGGCATACGGCTTGCGGATTTGGGCAAGGCGAGCAGGAGGTGACGATGGCCTTGGCGGCATCGAGCTACGGCAAGGCCCGGGTGCGCGTGCTGCGCCTCGCTCGCGACGGCGACCACCACACCCCGCGCGAACTCACCCTTCAGGTGATGCTCAAGGGCGCGTTCGATGCGGCCTGGACCGAGGCCGACAACCGGGCCTGCATCGCCACCGACAGCCTGAAGAACATCGTCAACGTCACCGCCGCGCGGCACACCGAGGCGGGGGCCGAGGCATTCGTCGAGCGCGTCGCCGCCGTGCTCTTCGAGACCTATCCGCAGGTGGCGGAGGTCGCCGTCGAGGCGCACGAGACGCGCTGGCGGCGCCACGCCATCGCCGGGGCGCCGCACGGCCACACCTTCACCCTCGATGGCAACGGCACCGGCTATGTCGGCCTGACGATGGGTCGGGACGCGTCGCGGCTCCGATCGGGCCTGCGCGGCTACACCTTCATGAAGACCACGCAATCGGGCTGGGCAGGCTTCGTCGACGATCGCTACCGAACGCTCGCCGACACCACCGACCGGATCGCCGCCACCAGCATGGACGCGACCTGGACCTGGTCTCGGGCGCCCAAGGACTACGCGACGGCGAACGCGGCGATCCTCGCGACGCTCATGGAGGTCTTCGGGACGACCTACAGCGCCAGCGTGCAGGACAGCCTCTACCGGATGGGCGAGGCGGCGCTCGGCCGCGTCCCCGAGATCGCCGAGATCGCCTTCGCGATGCCGAACAAGCACTACGTTCCGATCGATCTGTCGCCTTTCGGGCTCGACAATCCGGGTACGGTGTTCCTCCCGACCGACGAACCCCGCGGCCAGATCGAGGCGACGATCACCCGGGGCTGAGGCGCAGCCGTCCGGACCGTCAGGCCGCGTCCTGCGCCGCGGGCACCATGCCGACGGGAATGCTGTGGTAGCGCCGGTCCGCGTAGACGAGAGCATCGCCCGTGCCCGCCTCGGACAGTGCCACGACCTCGCAGAACAGCACGTCGTGGCTGCCGACCTCCGTCCTGCGCACGATCCGGCAATCGAAGGCGGTGAGCGCCCCCTCGAGCGCCGGCGCGCCGGTGGCGAGCTCGTACCAGCGGCCGGAGGCGAAGCGCGCCTCCTGGGGGGTGCCCCCGCCGAACGACGCGGCAATCTCGCCCTGCCCTGCCGAGAGCGTGCTCACGCACAGGGCCGCGTTCTGCGCGACCGCGGCAAAGGCCGAGGACGAGCGGTTGACGCAGACCAGCAGGGTCGGCGGCGCGTCGCTGACGCTGCAGACGGCCGAGGCCGTGAAGCCGGCCCGGCCTCCGGGGCCGTCCGTCGTGACGAGGTGGACGGCGCTGGCCACCCCGGCCATCGCCGCGCGGTAGGCGCCGGCCTCGACGGCCTTCATCCCGGTCTCGGCGTCCGTGCCTGTGGGAGCCATTCAGGGTTGCCTTGCTTGCGCGAAGAACGCGGTGAGGGTGCGGTTGAAGGCGTCCGCCCGCGTCACGCTGTGGGCATGGCCGCCGGTCGGCGAAAGGTCGAGGCGGGCGTTCCGCAAGCCCGCCGCCAGGCGCTCGGAACAGGTCCAGGGCACGAGCACGTCGTCCTGCGCCGCCATCACCAGGGTCTCGTGAGGGATGCGGCCGAGATCGTCCGATGCATCGAAGGCCTCGAGGGCCGCGATCCGGGCCAGCGTATTGTCGATGCCGGGAAAGTGCTGCAGGGCCGCCGCCTCGTCGAGGGCGACGCGCGTGGCATGCTCGGAGAGCCACGGCGCCGGATAGAGAAAGATCGCCTGCGCTCGAACATAGGCCTCGGGCCCTGCCTTCGTCAGCAGGGCCTTGCGCGCGGCAAAGCAGCGCCGGGTGGCCGGATCGGCCTTCGCCCAGCCGTTGACGACGACGAGGCGGTCGATCCGCTCCGGAGCGAGCAGTGCCATCTGAAGTCCGATGAGGCCGCCCAGCGCATGCCCGACGACGTCGCAGCAAGCGATGTCGAGGGCATCGAGGACGGAGAGCGCATCACGGGCCATGGCCGCGATGTCATGACCAGGCTCCAGTGTATCGGGCGAGCGGCCGGTGCCGCGATGATCGTAGGCAACGACCCGCATCGTCTCGGACAAGGCCGGGATCTGCGGTGCGAAATAAGCGGCCGAGCCGCCGAGCCCCGGCGAGAGCAGGACCGTCCGCTCGCCGCGCCCGTGAACCTCGTGATGGAGCGATGCCATGCCCGGCCGTCAGCGCCCGCCGAGATGGGCGATCGAGGCGATCTCGACGAGGGCGTCGGGTTTCACGAGGCCGCACTGGATGCAGTAGCGAGCCGGCTTCTCGCCCGGAAAGTACTCGGCATAGACGGCGTTGATCGCGGCGTAATCGGCCCAGTCCTTCAGGAAGATGTGGTTGAAGGTGACGTCCTCCATGCTGCCGCCCGCGGCCGCGACCACGCTCTGGATGGTCTCCAGGACGTGCCGGGTCTGCGCGGCCGCGTCGCCGACATGGACGACATTCGCCTCGGCGTCGAGCGGCAGCGTGCCCGAGACGTAGAGCACCCCGTCGGCGAGGGTGCCGGGCACGTAGGGCGCGAGCGGCTTGCCGGTGCCGGGCGGGATGATGACGGTCTTGGGCATTGGCTTCGGGTGCTCCAATCAAAGTGAAACCGGTGCGATCTCCCAGCCCATGATCCTGAGGTGCCCGCCAAAGCGGGCCTCGAGGGAGGGCTCCGGCGGTCGCAATGGGTTCTAGAGGTTTCGAGAGTTTCGCCGCGCGCCTCGGATGCGAATAGGGATGGAAGTGCTACTCGGCCGCCATCGCCGCCGACCCGGCCAGCGCCGCCTCGAACGCTGCCACGTCCGAGACCCAACCGAAGAACGTCTCGATGTTGGCGAGCGCGCCCTCCTGTAGGCTCGGCGGGCCGGCCTGGTGCGTGGCGTCGGCCAGCACGATGCCGAAATATTCGAGGAAGAAGCCGTCCCGCAGGGTCGATTCCACGCAGACATTCGTGGCGATGCCGGTGAAGACCAAGGTGCGGATGCCGCGCGAGCGCAGCATGCTGTCGAGCGGCGTGTTGTAGAAGCCGCTGTAGCGGGGCTTCGGCAGCACGATGTCGCCGGGTTCGGGCTTGAGGGCGTCGACCAGGGCGTAATCCCAACTCCCCTTGGCGAGCAGGCGCTCGTTCTTCTCGGGGCGGCTGCGCATGGTCTTGAGGGCGTTCGACTTGTGCCAGTTCGGCGAGCCGGGGCCGCCGGCCTCGACGTAGTCCGGGTCCCAGCCGTTCTGGAACCAGACCACAAGGATGCCCGCCGCCCGCGCCGCCGCGACGGCTCCGGCGATCCGCTCGATGACCGGCCCAGTCGTCGAGACGTCGAACCCGGCGAGATCGAGGTAGCCACCTCTCGTCGCGTAGGCGTTCTGCATGTCGACGACGATGAGCGCCGTGGCGTCGTGGTCGAAGGCGATCGGCTCCGGACGAGCGGGAAGGATGATGGCGCCGTGTCGGCCTTGCGCGTCGCGATATCCTGCGGGTTTATCCATTCCGGCCTCTGATCGAGCATGTCCCCTCCCCCTTGTGGGGAGGGGTTAGGGGTGGGGGTGGTTCCGCCTGGTGAGCGGCAGGGTCGCCCAGCCACCCCCACCCTCGATCCCTCCCCACAAGGGGGAGGGAAGATCGCCTCACGCCACCTTCGCCATATTCTCCGCCGCCACGTGCCGCCTCGATTCCATCAGCGGCTGAATGCGGGTGCCGAAATCCTCGACCCCCTTGAGGAAATCGTCGAAGACCAGCAGGACGCCCTCGGTGCCGGGTACGGTGGCCACCTCGTCGAGCATGCGGGCGACTTCGGCGTAGGAGCCGATGAGCGTGCCCATGTTGATGTTCACGGCCGAGGTCGGGTCGACCATCTGACGGACGTTGGTGTCGGCCCCCGACTTCGTGTCGGCCGCGCCCTGGACCCCGAGCCAGGCGATCGCCTCCTGATCGGCGCCGGCCTTGTAGTGCTCCCAGGTGGCGCGAGCGGCCTCGTCCGTCTCGTCGGCGATGATCATGAACAGGGCGTAGGAGGTGACGTTGCGCCCCGTCTCGGCCTTGGCGGCTTCCAGCCGCGCGACGGTGGGCGCGAAGGCCTTGGGCGTGTTCACCCCCTTGCCGAAGCAGAAATTGTAATCGGCGTATTTCGCGGTGAATTCCATGCCGGCTCCGGACTGGCCGGCGCAGATCAGCTTCATCGGCGCCTGGGGCCGGGGCGAGAGGCGGCAATCGTCCATCTGGAAGAACTCGCCCTTGCGGTCGCAGACTCCCGTCTCCCAGAGATCGCGGAGCACCTGGGCGTATTCCGAAAGGTACTCGTAGCGGCGGCCAAAATACTCGTCGCCGGGCCAGAGCCCCATCTGCGAGTATTCCGGCTTCTGCCAGCCGGTGACGAGGTTGAGCCCGAAGCGGCCGTTGGAGATGGAATCGATGGTGGAGGCCATCCGCGCCGTGATCGCCGGCGGCATGCAGAGCGTCGCGGCGGTGGCGTAGAGCCTGATCCGGCTCGTCACGGCGGCGAGCCCCGCCATCAGCGTGAAGGATTCGAGGTTGTGGTCCCAGAACTCGGTCTTGCCGCCGAAGCCACGCAGCTTGATCATCGAGAGGGCGAAATCGAGCCCGTAGGTTTCGGCCTTCAGGACGATCTGCTTGTTCAGTTCGAAGCTCGGCTTGTATTGCGGCGCGTTCTCCGAGAGGAGCCAGCCGTTGTTCCCGATCGGGATGAAAACGCCGACATTCATGGCCGCCTCGCCGTGCCAGGGTGCTTGATAGGACGAGGCTGATGCTTTCGGACCAAACGGTCAAACTCTGAGGCGAAGGTTTTCGACCCTCTGCACAAACTCTCTTCGTTCTGCGCGAAGAAGCGGCGGGATTTGCTCAACGGCGATGCGATCGACCGGCCGGGACCGGCCCGATCGCGCCGAATCAGGCGTCGGTTTGGCGCAGACCGAGACCGGCCAGGATCAGCGCCTCCGTGCTCGCGACGGTGCGGGCGAAGAAGTCGGGGTCTTGGAGCCCGCGCCCGGTGATCGCGTCGACCTGGATCGCGAAATCCGCGTAGTGCTGGGTGATCGCCCAGATCGAGAAGATGAGGTGATGCGGGTCGACCGGGGCGATCCGCCCCCGCGCGATCCAGCCGCCGATGACCGCGGCCTTGGCTTCGACCAGGCTGCGAAGGGGGCCTTCGAGCTCCGCCCGGAGCAAGGGCGCGCCCTGGACGATCTCGAGGCAGAACAGCCGCGAGGCCTGCGGCGCGTCGCGCGAGAGGGCGAGCTTAGCGCGGATGTAGCGCCGGACGGCGTCCGCCGGCTCGGCCTCGGCGTCGAGGGCCTCAAGAGGGTCGAGCCAGATGTCGAGGACTCGTCGGAGCACGGCGACGTAGAGCTCCTCCTTCGATGCGAAGTAGTAGAGCAGGTTGGTTTTCGAGAGCCCGGCCCGCTCCGCGATCTCGTCGACGCTGGCCCCGTGCAGGCCCCGCGTGGAGAAGATCTCGAGCGCGGCATCGAGGATCGCCGCGCGGCGGGTTTCGCCGTCGCTGCGGCGGCGGCGCTCGGGTCTCGTCGCGCCAGCCACTTGCCTGCTCCCCTACCGCCGGACCCGACGCCCCGTCCGCGACGGTTCTACATGGATTCCCGGCCCTCCGCTGGCATCAATCCCGCCGGACCACCTCCTCGAGTGGCAGGGCCGTTGAAGCGAAGCGTCGCTATTCGAGGGAGCCGACCGCCGCCTCGACGGCCTTCACCACCGCGCCCGAGCGCAGCAGGGCCAGGGCATCGACCATCTCCGTATGATACCAACGGTCGCCGTCCAGCGCCGGGGGGATGACCTCGCGGATCGCGTCGAGCGCCGCCTGGGTGCCCTTGCCGATCGGATGGTCCTTGGCGAGATCGGCCACGAGCGTCAGGGCCTGGGCCGCCATCAGCATTTCGCCGGCCACGATCTGCTCGGCGTTCTCGACGATCGTCCGCGCTTTGCGCCCGCACCAGGTCGAGTTCGAGACATGGTCCTCGGCGTTCGACTTCCCCGGAATCGAATCGACCGAGCCCGGCATCGAGAGGGTCCGGTTCTCCATGACCAGCGCCGAGAGCGTGCATTGTACGGTGGCGAAGCCCGTGTTCAGACCCTTCTTGCCCGCCAGCAGGTTGCGCGGCAGGCCGTAGCTGAGCGTGGGGTCGATGAGCCGGAACAGGCGGCGCTCGCTGATCGAGCCGAGATCCGTCACCGCGATGGCGAGCAGATCCATGGCCTGGGCCACGTATTGCCCATGGAAATGGCCGCCCGAGATGCAGGCATAGCCGCCCTCCCCGTCGTCGAAGATCAGCGGATTGTCGGTCGCCGCGTTGATCTCGGTGCCGATGATGCCGCCGATATAGGCGAGCGCCTCGCGCACCGGCCCATGGACCTGAGGGGCGCAGCGCAGGGAATAGACGTCCTGCACGCGGGGCGGCGGGGCGACGCCGGCAGCGCGGCTCTCCTCCGGGAAGATCGTGAGCCGGGCCGCTTCCGTGCAGCGGCGCGAGCCTTCGAGGAGGCGCAGGACGTTGCGGGCGCTCGCGGCCTGTCCCTGGTGAGGACGCGCGGCGTGGAGCCGCGGATCGAAGGCCGCCGTCTCGGCGCGCAGGCATTCGAGGGTCAGGCCGAGGGCGATGTCGGCGTGCTTCAGGAGCGCCGTCGCGTCCTCCAACGCCAGCACGCCGAGCGCGAGCGAGACGGTGGAGCCGTTGATCAGCGCCGAGGCGTCCTTGGCCTCGAGCGGGAAATCGGGCGCGAGGCCGGCGCGTTGCAGCGCCTCGCGGGCGGGCATGCGCCGTCCCTCGAACAGCATCTCGGCCTCCGCGAAGCCGCAGACCGCACCGGCAAGGTGGGCGAGCGGGGCGAGGTCGCCCGACGCCCCGACCGATCCCTTCTGCGGGATCATCGGCACGAGGCCGGCGTTGAGGCAGTCGAGCAGGCGATCGACCACCGCGACGCGGGGCCCGGAATAGTTCGAGGCGAAGGCATTGGCACGCAAGAGCATCGTCGCGCGCACCACGTCGACGTCGAAGGGCTCGCCGACACCGGTGGCGTGGGCATAGACCGTGCGCCGCTGGTACTCCTGCATCTCGGCCATGCGCACGCGCTGGTCCTTGAACAGGCCGACGCCGGTGTTGAAGGAGTACATCAGCGGCGCGTCGTCGGTCATGAAATGCGCGTCGATGTAGTCGCGCGCCGCCTGCATCCTGGCCCGCGCCTCGGGCTCGACCGCGGCCTGCGCGCGGGTGCCGGAGGCGTCGGCCCTGGCGACCGCGAGGACCTGGCCGGCTTGCAGCGTGCGGCCGTCGATGGAAATCGTCGTCATCTCAAGGTCTCCGGAAGGGCGGGCGCCGAGCAGGATTCGGGCCGCTCAAGGGGCCGGGTGGGTGGCGATCCAGTGCCGGGCGATGTCGATGCGCCGGGCCATCCAGACCCGGTCGTGGGCCGCGACGTGGTCGAGGAAGCGGATCAGCGCCCCGATCCGCCCCGGCCGCCCGACCAGGCGGCAATGCAGGCCGACCGATAGCATCTTCGGGCTCTCGGCGCCCTCGGCGTAGAGCGCGTCGAAGCTGTCGCGCAGGTAGGTGAAGAACTGCTCGCCCGTGTTGAAGCCCTGGGCCGCGACGCAGCGCATGTCGTTGGCGTCGAGGGTGTAGGGCACGACGAGGCCGCGGCCGCTGGGTTCCGTGATCCAGTAGGGCAGATCGTCGGCGTAGGAATCGGCGAGGTAGGTCATGCCGGCCGCGATGCCGAGGTCGAGGGTGTGGACCGACGAGCGGCCCGTGTACCAGCCGAGCGGGCGCTCGCCCGTGACCTCCGCGTGGATGCGGATCGCCTCGGCCATGTGGGCGGCCTCGTCCTCGCGGGAGAAGCGGCCGTAATCGATCCACCTGAGGCCGTGGCAGGCGATCTCCCACTCCGCCTCGCGCATGGCCGCCACCGCCTCCGGGTTGCGGGCGAGCGCGGTAGCGACGCCGAACACGGTGACCGGCACGCCCCGGGATTGAAACAGGCGCCAGAGCCGCCAGAAGCCGACGCGCGAGCCGTACTCGAAGTTGGATTCCATGCTCATGTGCCGGAGGCCCGGCCAGGGCTGCGCGCCGATCAGCTCCGAAAGGAAGGCCTCGGAGGCCGGATCTCCGTGCAGGATGCAGTTCTCGCCGCCCTCCTCGTAGTTGAGGACGATCTGCACCGCGATGCGGGCGCCACCGGGCCAGTTCGCCTGCGGCGGGTTGCGGCCGTAGCCGAGGAGGTCGCGGGGGTAGGTCACGGGATTGATCTCGGGCGGTAGAGGTGAAGGGCCGATGGGGCCGCCCTGTCGGACTGCATCGGCCGTCTGTCAAATCGGTTCGTCGAGCCCGAGCCATGCGACGGGATGCGCGGCGCCGGCGACTCTGTCAGGGTTGGGCGGCAGAGCCGCGCACGCTCCTTGCCTGCGCCGGGTTGCGCCAGCGAAAGAACCCTGAGGTTTCCCGTGCTCCTGACCCCGCGCGAAAAGGACAAGCTCCTCATCGCCATGGCCGCCCAGGTCGCCCGCAACCGCCTCGCGCGCGGCGTCAAGCTCAACCATCCGGAGGCGGTGGCGCTGATCACCGACTTCGTGGTCGAAGGCGCCCGGGACGGCCGCTCGGTCTCCGAGCTGATGCAGGCCGGCGCCCATGTGCTGACCGCCGCCCAGGTGATGGAGGGCATCCCCGAGATGATCCACGACATCCAGGTCGAGGCGACGTTTCCCGATGGCACGAAGCTCGTGACCGTGCACCACCCAATCCGCGGTGCGGCCTCGAGGGAGGTGCCGGGCGCGGTGACGACGCTGCCCGGCGACATCGTCTTCAACGACGGCGCCGAGCGCACCGTGATCACGGTGGCCAATACCGGCGACCGCCCGATCCAGGTCGGCTCGCATTACCATTTCTACGAGGTCAATGCCGGCCTCGTCTTCGAGCGGGAGAAGGCCCGCGGACGCCGCCTCGACATCGCGCCCGGCACGGCGGTGCGGTTCGAGCCCGGCGCGACGCGTGACGTGGTGCTGGTTCCGCTCGGCGGGCGGCGGGAGGTGTATGGCTTTCGCGGTGAAGTGATGGGGAATCTGTAGGTCATGTCCGGTAGCCCGCGCCCCGCCTCCCTCCCTCGCGCCGCTTACGCCGACATGTTCGGGCCGACCACCGGCGACCGTATCCGGCTGGCCGACACGTCCCTCGTGATCGAGGTCGAGCGCGACCACACGATCCACGGCGAGGAGGTGAAGTTCGGCGGCGGCAAAGTTATTCGCGATGGGATGGGGCAGTCCCAGGCCACGAACGCCGAGGGCGCCGTTGACACAGTGATCACCAATGCCGTGATCCTCGACCATTGGGGCGTCGTGAAATGCGACGTCGGCATCGTGCGCGGACGCATCCACAAGCTCGGCAAGGCCGGCAACCCGGACATCCAGCCCGGCGTCGACATCGTCGTCGGGCCGGGAACGGAGGTGATCGCGGGCGAGGGCAAGATCCTCACGGCCGGTGGCTTCGACAGCCACATCCACTACATCTGCCCGCAGCAGATCGAGGAGGCCCTGTGCTCCGGCGTCACGACGATGCTGGGCGGCGGCACCGGCCCGGCTCACGGCACCTTCGCCACGACCTGCACCCCCGGCCCCTGGCACCTCGCCCGGATGATCGAGGCCGCGGACAGCTTCCCGATGAACCTCGCCTTCGCCGGCAAGGGCAATGCCTCGCGGCCCGAGAGCCTCGTCGAGATGATCAGGGCCGGTGCCTGCGCGCTCAAGCTCCATGAGGATTGGGGGACGACGCCTCAGGCGACCGATACCTGCCTCAGCGTCGCCGACCTCCACGACGTGCAGGTGATGATCCACTCCGACACGCTCAATGAATCGGGCTTCGTCGAGGACACGATCGCCGCCTTCAAGGGCCGCACCATCCACGCCTTCCACACGGAGGGCGCAGGCGGGGGCCACGCCCCGGACATCATGAAGGTCGCCGGTTTGGCCAACGTGCTGCCGTCGTCGACGAATCCGACCCGGCCCTACACGAAGAACACCATCGACGAGCATCTCGACATGCTCATGGTCTGCCACCACCTCGACCCGTCGATTCCCGAAGACCTCGCCTTCGCCGAGAGCCGCATCCGCAAGGAGACCATCGCGGCCGAGGACATCCTGCACGACATCGGCGCGCTCTCGATGATGTCGTCCGACAGCCAGGCCATGGGCCGGGTCGGCGAGGTCGTCATCCGCACCTGGCAGACCGCCGATAAGATGAAGCGCCAGCGCGGCAGCCTGCCGGGCGATGCGTCGGGCAACGACAACCTGCGCGCCCGGCGCTACGTCGCGAAATACACGATCAACCCGGCCATCGCCCACGGCATCTCGGCCCATGTCGGCTCGGTCGAGGCGGGCAAGCTCGCCGACCTGGTCCTGTGGTCGCCGGCCTTCTTCGGCGTGAAGCCCGACCTCGTCATCAAGGGCGGCGCCATCGCCACCGCGCCGATGGGCGACCCCAACGCCTCGATCCCGACGCCCCAGCCGGTGCATTACCGCCCGATGTTCGGCGCGCACGGGCGCGTGCCCTTCGCGACCGCGCTGACCTTCGTCTCGAAGGCGGCGATCGAGGATGGCCTTCGCGAAAAGCTCGGCGTCCAGAAGCAGCTCGTGGCGGTGGAGAACGTGCGCGGCGGCATCTCGAAGAAGAGCATGATCCTCAACGACGCGACGCCCGACATCGAGATCGACCCCGAGACCTACGACGTGCGCGCCGACGGCGAATTGCTGGTCTGCGAGCCGGCCGAGGTGCTGCCGATGGCGCAGCGGTATTTTCTGTTTTGAGGTAGGATGAGGCTGATCAGAGGAGGCCCTCCATGTCGAAGGTCGCGTTGAAGCCGCCGCAGGCCGCCGATCTTTACACGACGGATTTTTATGCCTGGACCCAAGCCCAGGCGGAATTGCTGCGGGCGCGCAGGTTCGACGAACTCGACCTGGAGAATCTGATCGATGAGGTGGCGAGCGTGGGCGGGAGCGACAAGCAGCAGATCGAGAGCCGCCTCGATATCCTGCTCGGCCATCTCCTGAAGTGGATGTACCAGCCTGGACAACGAAACAGCCATTGGACTGGGACAATCATCGAGCAACGCCGACGCATCGCCCGCCTTCTGAAGGCGAGCCCCAGCTTGAAGCGGTATCCGGCCGAGGTGTTCGACGAGTGCTACCATGCCGGCCGGTTGCTGGCCTCACGAGAGACCGGCATCGCCCTCGTCGCCTTTCCTGAAACACCGCCGTTCAGCCTCGACGAGGCACTCGACACGAATTTCCTACCCAGCGATCCAGACCTTCTGAATCCATCGTGAGTGGGGTCGGTATCTCTTCATGATACGCGCCACCCGCGTCATCCGGCGTGACGCCCTCCAAACCGGCGAGATCGTCGACCGCATCGTCCTCGATTCCGGCGACCGGCACCGCCGGCGCATGGCCATGAAGGGTGTGGGCGGGCTCGCCTTCCTGCTCGACCTGCCCGCAGCGACCGTCCTCGACGACGGCGATGCGCTGGCGCTGGAGGACGGGCGCTTGGTCTGGGTCGAGGCCGCGGCCGAGCCGTTGCTGGAAGTGCGAGCGGCGAGTCCGATCGCCCTCAAGCGCCTGATCTGGCACATCGGCAATCGCCACATCCCGGCGGAGATCGGCGAGGACGCGGTCTATATCGGCTTCGACCACGTGCTCGCCGACATGGTGCGGGGTCTGGGCGGAACGGCAGAGCCCGTCGAGCGCCCGTTCCGGCCCGAGGGCGGCGCCTATGCCGGCGAGGCGGCGGGCCACCATCACCACGGCCATTCCCATTCGCACAGCCATGATTGAGGCGGCGCGGCTGCTCGCCTGGCTGTCGCCGACCTACCCGGTCGGTGCCTATGCCTATTCGCACGGGCTCGAGGCCGCGGTGGAAGCCGGCGACGTCCGCGACGAGGGCGGCCTCGCCGAATGGCTTGCCGACGTGCTGGAGAACGGGTCGGGCCGCAACGACCTGATCCTGGCGGCGGCGGCCCACGCCGCCGCGATGCGCGACGACGCGGCGGAACTCGCGGCGGCGAACGAGCTCGCCCTGGCGCTGGCGCCCTCGCGCGAGCTGCGCCTGGAGACGACGCAGCAGGGCCGCAGCTTCCTCGACGCCACGCTGAACGCCTGGCCTCATCCGCGGCTCGCCTGCCTCGCGGAAGGCCTGCCCGGCGAGCTCGCCTATCCGGTCGCCTTCGGGCTCGCGGCCGGGGCGCATGGGATGGCGCTCGCCCCGGCGCTATCCGGCTTCGGCCTCGCCTTCGTGCAGAACCTCGTCTCGGCGGCCCTGCGGCTCGCGCCGGTGGGCCAGAGCGCCGGCACCCGGCTTATCGCGTCCCTTGCGCCGCGGGTGACGGCGCTCGCCGCGACCATTCCGGGCCTCAGCCTCGACGATGTCGGCAGCGCCACCCTGCGGCTCGACCTCGGCTCGTTCCGGCACGAGACCCAGTACTCGCGCATCTTCCGCTCATGATCCGGAGACCCGCATGACACAGCGCAACGGCCCGCTTCGCGTCGGCATCGGGGGTCCCGTGGGCTCCGGCAAGACCGCGCTGATGGAGCAGCTCTGCAAGCGGTTTCGCGACACGCACGAGATCTGCGCGATCACCAACGACATCTACACGAAGGAGGACGCCCGCATCCTCACCGTGGCCGGGGCGCTGGCCGAGGAGCGGATCATGGGCGTCGAGACCGGCGGCTGTCCGCACACGGCCATCCGCGAGGACGCCTCGATCAACCTCGCGGCCATCGCCGAGATGCGGCGGCGGTTTCCCAAGCTCGATCTCATCCTGATCGAATCCGGCGGCGACAACCTCGCGGCGACCTTCTCGCCGGAACTCGCCGACATCACGCTCTACGTCATCGACGTGGCGGGCGGGGAGAAGATCCCGCGCAAGGGCGGCCCCGGCATCACCCGCTCGGACCTGCTCATCGTCAACAAGACCGACCTTGCGCCGCTGGTGGGCGCCGATCTCGGCATCATGGAATCCGACACCAGGCGCATGCGGGGCGCCCGGCCCTACGTCTTCGCGTCGCTGCGCGAGGGCAAGGGCGCCGACGACGTCGCGCGGTTCGTCACCCAGGCCGGGGGCCTCGCCTGATCAGGCCTCCGGCCGGAACGGGTGGATCTGGGGCATCAGTGCCGCCACGAGCTCCAGCCGCCCCGAGATCACGCCGCGCTCGGTGATCATCGCGTCGGCGATGGCCTGGAGCGTCGCGGCGGGGCCCTGCACCAGCACCACCTCCAAGGTCTGGTTGTGCATCAGGTGGACGTGCAGCGAGGAGATCACCTCCGCGATGTAGCGGCGCTGGAGGTCGGCGAGGCGCTGCTGCAGGCCGTGGGCGAGGTGGTCGTAGAACAGGGTGATGGTGCCGACCATCACCCGGTCGCCGACCTCGTGGCGATGCTCGACGAGCGAGCGATGCAGGATCGTCGCGACCGCCTGAGAGCGGCTGGCGAAACCGCGCTCGCCGACCATGGCGTCGAGCTCGCTCAGAAGATCCTCGGAGAGCGACAGGCTGATCCGGCTGACCGGCCGCCGTCGCCCGTCCGGTGTCTCCGGCCCAACCGCGACGTCAATCGCGTCCGATCCCGCGCCCTCGCTCATCCCATTCTCCCCCGCGTGAGCCGCAATCTGGCACGTCTCTTGTATCGTCGGGAAGGCGTCGGTATTACGATTTTCGTGGATCGTACTACGCGCGCCGGAGATTGCAGATGCGCCTCACCACGATCCTATCCGCCGGCCGCAGGGCCGCCCTCGGCGGTCTCGCCGCCCTCGGTCTCTTGACCGCCCCCATCGCCCAGGCCGCCGAGCCCCTGCGCATCGGCTACAGCGACTGGCCGGGCTGGGTGGCCTGGCAGGTCGCTATCGAGAAGGGCTGGATCAAGGAAGCCGGGGTCGAGGCGAAGTTCGAGTGGTTCGACTACTCCGCCTCCATGGATGCCTTTTCCGCAGGCAAGCTCGATGCGGTCACCTGCACCAACGGCGATGCCCTCGTGATGGGCGGGAATGGCGCGAAGAACGTCATGATCCTGCTCACCGACTACTCGAACGGCAACGACATGATCGTCGGCAAGCCGGGCGTGAAGACGCTTGCCGACCTCAAGGGCAAGAAGGTCGGTCTCGAGGTCGGGCTCGTGGAGCACCTGCTCCTCATCAACGGCATGACCAAGCTCGGCATGAAGGAGACCGACGTCACCCTCGTCAACGCCAAGACCAACGAGACGCCGCAGGTGCTGGCGAGCGGCGACGTCGCGGCCATCGGCGCCTGGCAGCCGATCGCCGGGCAGGCGATGCGCGGCGCGGCCGGCGCCAGGCCCCTCTACACCTCCGCCGACGAGCCCGGCCTCATCTACGACGTGCTCACCGTCTCGCCGGCGAGCCTCGCGTCGCGGCGGGCCGAGTGGATCAAGCTCGTGGGCGTCTGGGACAAGGTCGTCGCCTACATCGAGGACCCGAAGACGCAGGCCGACGCGGTCGCGATCATGGCGGGCAAGGTCGGGATCGACGCGGCCACCTTCACCCGCTTCCTCAAGGGCACGAAGCTGATGAAGCTCGCCGACGGCCACAAGGTCTTCGTCGATGCCGAGGGCTTCGGTTCGCTCTACGGATCGAGCCGCTACGCCGACGCCTTCAACGTCAAGTACGAGGTCTACAAGACCGCCCAGGACGTGAAGAGCTACATCGACCCGGCCGTGTCCCAGGGCAAATGACGGTCGAGATCCGCCAGGACCGGGTGAGCGCGTCCCCTCCCCCTTGCGGGGAGGGGTTCGGGGTGGGGGTGGTTCCGCCTGGTGAGCGGGCGGGTCGCCCAGCCACCCCCACCTCCGGCTCCTCCCCGCAAGGGGGAGGAGAGACCCGCGCGAAGCGCCGCTCCTGGGTCGGCGTGGCAAAGCCCCTCTCCCCGCGCCGGCGCGTCGCGCTGACCCTGCTGTCGTTCCTGCTGCCGGTCCTGGTCTGGTCGGCCTTCTCCTACCTGCCGTTCCTCTGGCATCCGCTGGTCGAGGTCAGCGATCCCGGCGACGTCGCCTGGATGCAGCCGGGGATGCGCCTGCCTAAGGCCGCCTTCGCCGAGGAGGTCGCCGCCGCCGAAGCGGCGAAGACCGCGCCTCCGGCGGGCAAGCCCGCCAATCCCGTCTACCTTCCGGCGCCGCACGAGGTCGCGGTTGCCTTCTGGACCTCGCTGACCGCGCAGCCGACGCAGCGCGACGCGATCCGCCTGCCGCAGAGCCTGTGGCACTCGATCACGATCATCTTCTGGGGCTTCGCGCTCTCCTCCCTCGTCGGCGTGCCGCTCGGCATCCTCTGCGGGGCGCAGCCGACGCTCGCGCGGCTCACCGAGCCCGTCATCGAGTTCGTGCGCTACATGCCGGCCCCCGCCTTCGGGGCGCTGATGGTGGCGATCCTCGGGATCTATGATGGCCCGAAGATCGCGATCATCGTGATCGGCACCTTCTTCCAGCAGGTGCTCGTCATCGCCAACACCACGCGGCGGGTCGAGCCGCTGCTGATCGAGGCGGCGCTGACGCTGGGCGCCCGCAACCTGCGCCTGATCCGCCGGGTCATCGTGCCGGCGATCCTGCCCCAGCTCTACCGCGACCAGCGCATCCTGCTCGGCTGGGCCTGGACCTACCTCATCGTCGCCGAGCTGATCGGCACCTCGTCGGGCATCACCTTCTTCATCACGCAGCAGGCCCGCTACCAGCATTTCGAGAACGTCTACGCGGCGATCTTGATCATCGGCCTCGTCGGCTCGGCCACCGACCTCGCGCTGGCCTGGCTCGGGCGCCGGCTCTTTCCCTACGACAGGGCCGAGGCATGAGTCTCGGCATCCTTTCCCCCGCCTTCGACTACCGGACGCAATGCGAGCCGGTCCGCGCCCGCTTCGACAAGCTGAAGGGCCGTCCGGTCGCGCTGAGCGTCGAGGGCTTGGGCAAGGTGTTCCGCAACCCGGAGGGGCGCGAGACCGTCGCGCTCCAGGGCATCGACCTCGTCACCCACCGGCGCGAGTTCCTCTGCGTCGTCGGCCCCTCGGGCTGCGGCAAGTCCACCTTCGTGCGCATCCTGGCCGGGCTCGAGACCCTGAGTTCGGGCGTGGTGCGGGTCGAGGGCAGGCCCGTGTCAGGGCCGGGCGCCGACCGCGGCATGGTCTTCCAGGGCTACACCCTGTTTCCTTGGCTGACCGTGCTGCGCAACGTCGCCTTCGGGCTGGAGGAGCAGGGCGAGCCCCGCCGCGCCGCCGAGCGCGAGGCCCGGCAATGGCTGGCGCTGATCGGGCTCGAGGCCTTCGCGGAATCCTATCCCCACCAGCTCTCGGGCGGCATGAAGCAGCGCGTTGCCATCGCCCGGGCGCTGGCCACGCGGCCGCGCATCCTGCTCATGGACGAGCCGTTCTCGGCACTGGACACGCAGTCCCGTGCCCGCATGCAGGCCTACCTGATCGAGATCTGGCGCAAGATCGACATCACCATCGTCTTCATCACCCACGACCTCGACGAGGCGGTGCACCTCGCCGACCGCATCCTCGTGCTCAGCGCCCATCCGGGCCGGGTCGCCGAGCTGATCGAGGTGCCGGTCCCGCGGCCCCGCTCGCACGACCAGATGCTCGGCCCGGAGTTCCGCGCGACGCGGGCGCGGCTCGACGCGCTGATCCATCCGCCGAAGGAGGAGAGCGAGGACGAGCCGGTCACGCCGAGCCTGGTCACGCGGATGGCGCCGGCCGGGGACGAGGTCGAGTGATGGCAATGCGAGTCTCGACGACGGCGCGCATCGCCTCGCCCCGGCCGGCGGAGATCCTAACGACGCCACTCGCCATGGTCGTTGCGCGAAGCTCACATCTAGCCAAACGCCGTCATTCCGGGGCGCCGAAGGCGAACCCCGAATCCATAAACGCCAACGGTGTTCAAGCTTACAGCCCTGGCGGTTCTGGATTCCGGGTTCTGCTTCGCAGCCCCGGAATGACGGCGTTTGATGGAGGAAACGTTGGTGTCCGGCTCTTCGACCCGGGCAGGTGTTCGGCGGGGAGCTGGGGTGGTGCCGTGCTCACGAAGCGGGACGATTCCGCATGACCGTTCAACCCCTTCTCTGGGCCGAGCGCACATGGAACGAGATTCCGGATGACCTCGCGGCCGCCGCGCAAGCTGCGATCCTCCCCATCGGCGCAACCGAGCAGCATGGCCCTCATCTCGGCACCGGCATGGATTTCGTCCTGGCCGAGGCGCTTGCCCACGCGGTCTCGGCCGAGACCCGCGTGCCGGTGCTGCCCACCCTCCACTATGGCTGCTCGCTCGGCCACAGCCGGCGATGGCCGGGCACGCTCACCCTCGACCCGCTGGTGATGACCCAGGTCGTCGTTCAGATCGGGACGAGCGCCTACCAGTCCGGCGTGCGCCGCCTCTTCCTCCTCAACGCGCACGTCACCAACGCCGCGCCCCTGCGCTGCGCCCTGGAGATGCTGCGGGCCGCCCACGACGACTTCATGGTGGCGCTGGTCAATTCGGCGACCATCAGCGAGCGGGTGCGCGCAGCCCATTTCGCCGACGCCGAGGATTGGCACGCGAACGCCGCAGAGACCTCCCTGATGCTGGCGCTCGCCCCCGCCCTGGTCCGGCCGGAGCGCATTGCCGAGGCCGACGACCCCGACCGGACGGCGGGCCTCGTCTTCGCTCATCCCGTGAACCGCACCAGCCGGAACGGCGTCACTGGCCGGCCTTCGCAGGCGAGCGCGGCTGAGGGAGAGCGCCTGTTCGCCTGGATGGTCGAGGACCTCGCCGCCCTCATCCGGCGCGGGCTCTCCGAGACCCCGCCCCTGCCCCATTCCTACGACGCGCCCGCAGAGAGGAGCTGAGCCGATGGCTCACAGCGAGACCACCGACCCGACCATCCTAGCCCTGCAGCAGGACCTGCGCGAGAAGGGCGTGAAATACGTCATCGGCGCCTATGTCGACATCCACGGCGCCCAGAAGGCCAAGGTGGTGCCGATCGACCATCTGCCCCAGATGGCGGCGGGCTCCGAGCGCTATACCGGCTACGCCCTCGACGGACTCGGCCAGGCCCCGAACGAGGACGAGCTCGCCTCGGTCCCGGACTTCTCGCAGCTGATCCAGCTGCCCTGGGAGAGAAAGCTCGCCTGGGCGCCGGCCGACCTGACCTTTCAGGGCCAGCCCTACCCCCTCTCCACCCGCATCGCCCTGAAGAACGTCCTGAAACAGGCCGAGGCGATGGGCTTCGGGTTCAATCTCGGCATCGAGTGCGAGATCTTCCTGCTCAAACAGGAAGCCGACGGCTCACTGCACACGCCGGTCGCCGACGATAAGCTGGTGAAGCCCTGCTACGACGTGCGCGGGTTCGTCGACAATTTCTCCTGGCTCGACAAGGTCGCGACCACGATCAACGACCTTGGCTGGGATCTCTATTCCTTCGACCACGAGGATGCCTGCGGCCAGTTCGAATTCGATTTCAACTATGCCGACGCGCTGACCATGTGCGACCGGCTCACCTTCTTCCGGATGATGGCGAAGCACTACGCCAAGGAGGAAGGGCTGATCGCCACGATGATGCCCAAACCCTTCGCCGACCGCACCGGCAACGGCGCCCATTTCAACATGTCGCTGTTCGATTACGAGACGGGCAAGAACGCCTTCGCCCGCTCGCCGGCGGACGACCCACGTGGGCTTGGGCTGACCGAGACCGGCTACCATTTCATCGGCGGCGTGCTCCGCCACGGTCGCGCGCTCTGCGCCGCCTTCGCCCCCACCGTGAACAGCTACAAGCGCCTCGTGCGCCAGGGCGCCATGGCGGGCTTCTCCTGGGCGCCGGTGTTCAACTCGTACGGCTCGAACAACCGCACCAACTCGGTGCGGGTGCCAGCCGGCGGCGGGCGCTGCGAGAGCCGCAACGCCGACGGCGCCGTGAATCCCTACCTCGCCGCCGCCCTCGTGCTGGCGGCGGGATTGGAGGGCGTGCGGGAGCGGATCGATCCCGGCGCGCCGAACGAGGACAACCTCTACGACCTCGACGACGCCGCGCGCGCCGAGCGCGGCATCGAGTTCCTGCCGCAGACGCTGGCCGAGGCGGTCGACGCCTTCGCCGCCGATCCCCTCGTCGAGGCGACGCTCGGCAAGGCGCTCCGCGACGAGTTCATCCGCTACAAGCGCGCCGAATGGGAGGAATACCACCTCACCGTGAGCGCCTGGGAGATCGAGCGCTACAGCCACATGTTCTAGCGCCCTTCCCCTCCCCCCTTGTGGGGAGGGGCTAGGGGTGGGGGTGGTTCCGCTTGGCTCAGCCGAGGGTCGCCCAGCCACCCTACCTCCAACTCCTCCCCACAAGGGGGAGGAGAGGCACCGGGACGACCCGGCGCTATCGAATCTCAACATCGGCCGGGACGACCCGGCGGACAGCTTGAGGAACGGGCATGACGACGACCGAGGACATCATCGCCGAGAACCGGCGCCGCTACGAGGCGCTGAAGGCACAGGGCCAGGGTCACGCTCCCCGCGCCCTGCCGCCGCCCTCCCCGCTCGGCCTGAAGCTGGACGAGGATGCCGTCCTTCACGCGGAGACCATTCCCGGCGGCTGGTACTGGACGACCGAGCTCCATGCCGGCGAGGCCCTGCGTCTCGCCCTCGATCACGGCCCATCGAGCGTCGCGCTGGTCGCCTGGAACGCCGCCGATACGTCGGAGCGGCTGAACTATGCCGACACCGTCAAGGTCCAGTGGACCTCCAGCCTCCGCAAGGGCCGGGTGCTGTTCTCCGACATGGGCCGGGTGATGCTCTCGCTGATCGAGGATTCCTGCGGTGCCCACGATGCCCTGGTCGGCGGCTCCAATGTCGGCTCGAACGCGGCCCGCTACCCGGGCGGTCCTCATCGCAACACCCGCGACAACCTCGTGCTGGCCGCCCTGAAGGCGGGCCTCGGCCGGCGTGACATCCCCGCCTGCGTCACGTTCTTCGCCCCCGTCGGCGTCGGCGCCGAGGGGCGGTTCACCTGGAACGAGGCCGGGCGGCGGGCGGGCGACTACGTCGACCTGCGCGCCGAACTCGACCTCATCGTCGTCCTCTCGAACTGCCCTCACCCGCTCGACCCGGCCCCGGACTACGCGCCGAACCCCGTGACCGCGACGCGCTTCAAGGCGCCAATCCCGGGCCCGGACGACCTCTGCCGGACCGCGACGATCGAGGCCGTACGCGGCTTCGAGAACAACGCCGCCATCGGTTTCTGAGGGGAGGACGCATCATGACGAACCGCGATCGTGCCGCCCTCTTCGACGAGGTCGTCTCCGCCCAGGCGCCCTGGTCGGGCCTCGTGCGCAAGGGCCAGACGCTGCGCATCACCGACACCGAGGGCTGCCAGGCCGTCGACACCCTGTTCTACCGCGCCGACGACATGGGCGAGCGCTATTCCTCCCAGGACACCCTGCGCGTCCAGGGCTCGGCCTACGTGACGACGGGCACGAAGCTCGTCTCCAACGAGGGACGGGTGCTGGCGACCGTCACGGCCGATACCTGCGGCCGGCACGACACCTCCGCGGGCGCCTGCTCCTGCGAGGCCAACACCGTCCGCTTCGGCCATGCCACGAAATACCTGCACGCCTGCCGCGAGAACTTCGCCCTGGAGGTCGCGAAATACGGGCTCTCCAAGCGCGACATCCCGCCGAACATCAACTTCTTCATGAATGTGCCGATCGATCAGGACGGAGGCCTCGCCATCGTCGACGGCGTCTCGGGGTCCGGCGACTACGTCGAGGTCACGGCCGAGATGGACGTGATCTGCGTCATCTCGAACTGCCCGCAAATCAACAATCCCTGCAACGGCTTCAACCCGACACCGATCCGCGTGACGCTCTGGGACAAGGCTTAGGGCCATGTTCCGAAAGATCCTGATCGCCAACCGGGGTGAGATCGCGCGCCGGATCGTGCGCACCTGCCGACGAATGGGTATCGCGTCCGTCGCCGTCTATTCCGACGCCGACCGCTTCACGCCCGGCGTGCTGGAAGCCGACGAGGCCGTCCGCCTCGGGCCGGCCCCGGCGACGGAAAGTTACCTCAACGTCGAGGCCGTCGTCGCCGCCTGCCGGGCGAGCGGCGCGGAGGCCGTCCATCCCGGCTACGGCTTCCTCTCCGAGAACGTCGCCTTCGCCGAACGCCTCACGGCGGAAGGGATTGCCTTCATCGGGCCCAGACCCGAGCACCTGCGCGCCTTCGGCCTCAAGCACACGGCCCGCGACCTCGCCAGGCAGAGCGGCGTGCCGCTCCTGCCCGGCACCGACCTGCTGCCCGATGCCGAGGCGGCGCTGAGGGCGGCCGAGTCGATCGGCTATCCGGTGATGCTCAAGAGCACGGCGGGCGGCGGCGGCATCGGCATGCGCCTGTGCCACTCCGCGGAGGAACTTGCCGCGCAGTTCGCGGCGGTGGAGCGCATGGCCCGCGCCAGCTTCGGCGATGCGAGGGTCTATCTCGAACGCTTCGTGGCGGAAGCGCGCCACGTCGAGGTGCAGATCTTCGGCGACGGCGGCGGCCGCGTCGTTGCGCTCGGCGAACGCGACTGCTCGCTGCAGCGACGCAACCAGAAGGTCATCGAGGAGACGCCGGCGTCGGGTCTCCCGGACGCGGTGCGCGCCCGGCTTCACGCGGCGGCCGTCGCGCTCGGCCAGAGCGTCGCCTACGCCTCGGCGGGCACCGTCGAGTTCATCTACGACCCGGTCCGCGAGGATTTCTCGTTCCTGGAGGTCAACACGCGCCTACAGGTCGAGCACCCCGTCACCGAGGCCGTCTTCGGCGTCGACCTCGTGGAATGGATGATCCGGCAGGCCGTGGGCGAGGACGTCATCGGGGCGGCCACCTCCCTCGTGCCCTGCGGCGCGGCGATCGAGGCGCGGCTCTATGCGGAGATCCCGCACGCGGATTTCCGTCCGAGCGCCGGGCGCCTCACCGAGGTGCGCTTCCCCGGGGGGGTCCGGGTCGACGGCTGGATCGCGACGGGCACGGAGGTCACGCACTTCTACGACCCGATGCTCGCCAAGATCATCGTGACGGGCGCCGACCGCCCGGCCGCCATCGCGGCCCTGCGCACGGCGCTCGATGAGACGGCGGTGTCAGGAATCGAGACCAATCTCGGCTATCTCCGCGCTATCGCGGAATCCGAGCTCCTGGCGAGCGGCCGCGTGGCCACGACGGCCCTGCGCGACTTTCCCTACCGCCCGCGCAGCGTCGAGGTGATGTTGCCCGGCGCACAATCGAGCCTGCAGGAGCTGCCCGGCCGCCTCGGCCTCTGGCACGTGGGCGTGCCGCCGAGCGGGCCGATGGACGCCCGCGCCTTCCGGGACGCCAACGCCCTCGTCGGCAATCCCGGCGACACCGCCGCGCTCGAACTCACCGTCTCCGGGCCGACCCTGCGCTTCCATGCCGAAGCGATCGTCGCGCTGGCCGGGGCCCGCATGAGCGCGCGCCTCGACGGCGTGCCCCAGCCGCACGGGTGCGCCTTCCCGGTCGGCGCCGGCCAGACGCTCGCCATCGGCGCGATCGAGGGGCCGGGCCAGCGCAGTTACCTCGCGGTGCGAGGCGGGTTCGACGCGCCGGTGGTGCTCGGCTCGCGCGCCACCTTCGCGCTCGGCGCCTTCGGCGGCCACGCCACCGGCGTGCTGAAGGCTGGCGACGTGCTCCATCTCGGCGCTGCGCCCGAGATCGCGCCCACGACACCCGAGCCGGCGCCCCTCACCCATGAGTGGGAGATCGGCGTCCTCTACGGCCCGCACGGTGCGCCGGACTTCTTCCAGGACGCGGACATCGCGGACTTGTTCTCGGAAGCCTACGAGGTGCATTTCAACTCGGCCCGCACGGGCGTGCGCCTGATCGGACCGACCCCGCGCTGGGCGCGCCAGGACGGCGGCGAGGCCGGGCTCCACCCCTCGAACCTCCACGACAACGCCTACGCCGTCGGCGCCCTCGATTTCACGGGCGACATGCCGATCCTGCTCGGGCCGGACGGTCCGAGCCTCGGCGGTTTCGTCTGCCCCGCCGTCATCGCGCGGGATGAGTTGTGGAAGATGGGCCAGCTGCGGCCGGGGGATCGGGTGCGGTTCGTTCCGGTGGCGCGGCCCGATGACGTCGATGGGACGAGCACGGGTCCCCTCTCCTATGGGGAGAGGGACAGGGTGAGGGGCGTGCCCTATCCGGAGAGTCCACGCCCCTCACCCCAACCCTCCCCCCCTGGGAGAGGGAGCCCCGCGGCTGGCTCCCCCATCCTCGCCCGCAAGGAATCCGGCCCGGTCTCGGTCGTCTACCGCCGCCAGGGCGACGACAACCTGCTGGTCGAGTACGGGCCGATGGCCCTCGATATCGGCCTGCGCCTGCGCGTCCATCTCCTCGCGCAGGCGGTGGCGGAGGCGCGGCTTCCGGGGCTCATCGATCTCACCCCGGGCATCCGCTCGCTGCAGATCCACTACGACGGAGCTGCGCTGCCACGGCCCCGCCTCCTCGGCATCCTGCAAGACATCGAGGCCGGGCTTGGACCCGTCGACGATGTCAGCGTCGAGAGCCGCATCGTCCACCTGCCGCTCTCCTGGAGCGATCCGCAGGCCGAACTCGCCATGCGCAAGTACCAGGAGCTGGTGCGCCCGAACGCGCCCTGGTGCCCCTCGAACATCGAGTTCATCCGCCGGATCAACGGCCTCGCGGACGAGGAGGCGGTGCGCCGCATCGTCTTCGATGCGAGCTACCTCGTGATGGGTCTCGGCGACGTCTATCTCGGCGCACCCGTGGCCACGCCCGTCGACCCGCGCCACCGCCTCGTGACGACGAAGTACAATCCCGCCCGGACCTGGACGCCGGAGAACGCCGTCGGCATCGGCGGCGCCTACATGTGCATCTACGGCATGGAGGGGCCTGGCGGGTACCAGCTCTTCGGCCGGACCATCCAGATCTGGAACACCTGGCGCACCACGCAGGCCTTCGTGCCCGGCCATCCCTGGCTGCTCCGGCCCTTCGACCGCATCTGCTTCCACCCCGTCTCGCACGACGAGCTGACGGAGGCGCGGGCCGCCTTCCCGCACGGCGCCTATCCCGTCCGGATCGAGCCCGGCCGCTTCTCCTATGCCGAGCACCGGGCCGAGCTCGCAGCCGCAGCCACCGAGATCGCCGCGGCGAAGCTGCGCCAGCAGAACGCCTTCGAGGCGGAGCGGCAGCGCTGGAAGGACGAGGGGCTGGACAGCTTCGTCGCGGACGAGGCGGGGCCGGCGACCGCCGAGGACGCGGTGCCCGCCGGCTGCGTCGGCGCCCCGACGAGCGTGCCGGGCAACGTCTGGAAAGTGGTCAAGGCCGTGGGCGACCTGGTCGAGGCCGGCGAGGCCGTGGCGATCCTCGAATCCATGAAGATGGAGGTCGCCGTGCCGGCGCCGATCGCGGGACGGATCCGCGAGATCCGCGCGCAACCCGGCCGGACTTTGCGTGGCGGCGATCTCGTCGCGGTGATCGAGGAGACCTGACCATGCTGCCGCTCATCCTCGATCTCGCGACGTTGTGCGACCTCTACGCCTCGCGACGCGTGACGCCGATCGATCTCGCGGAGGTCGTCGCCGACCGCATGGAGGCGGCGTCCGACCCGGCGATCTTCATCACGCCCATGCCTCGGGCGGCCCTGCGCGCGGCGGCCGAAGACCTGATGGCCCGCCACCCCGAGCCGAATTCGCTGCCGCTCTGGGGCGTGCCCTTCACGGTGAAGGACAATATCGACGTCGCCAGCGTGCCGACGACGGCCGCCTGCCCCGCCTTCGCCTACGAGGCGCAGGCCGATGCCCACGCCGTCGCCCGGCTCAAGGCGGCCGGCGCCATCGTGACGGGGAAGACCAACCTCGACCAATTCGCGACCGGTCTCAACGGCACCCGCTCGCCCTACGGCGCGCCGCGCAGTGTCTTCAATCCCGAGCACATTTCCGGAGGATCGAGCGCCGGCGCGGCGGTTTCCGTCGCGGCGGGGCTCGCGAGCTTCGCGCTCGGCACCGACACCGCGGGGTCCGGCCGGGTGCCCGCGGCCTTCAACAACCTCGTCGGAATCAAGCCGACACCGGGCCTCGTCGGCACGACGGGCCTCGTCCCGGCCTGCCGCAGCCTCGATTGCATCAGCATCTTCGCAGCGACTGTCGCCGACGGGGTCGCGGTGCGGCAGGTCATGGAGGGCTTCGATCCGGCGGATCCGTTCTCGCGGCGGGCGCAGCCTCGGGCACTGCCGGCAAGGGGCCTGCGCGTCGGCGTGCTGAACCCGGCCGATCGCGAGTTCTACGGCGACGGGGAAACCGAGGCGCTCTACGACGCGGCGATCGCACGCTTGCCCGCTCTCGGTGCCGAAGCGGTGCCGTTCGACTACGCGCCGTTCCGGGAGGTCGCCGCCCTGCTCTACCAGGGTCCCTGGGTGGCCGAGCGCCTGGCCACGATCGAAGAGTTCTTCGCCGAGCATGCGGGCGCCATGGACCCAAGCGTGCGCGCGATCATCGAGGCCGCCCGCGGCTACAGCGCGGCCGATGCCTTCCGCGGACGCTACGCCCTCGAGGCCCTGCGCCGGCGCACGCAGGCCGTCTTCGCGGAGGTGGACCTCCTGCTGCTCCCGACGGCGCCCACCATCTACAGCGTCGCGGCGATGAGTGCCGACCCGCTGCAGCTCAACGCCCGGCTCGGGCACTACACCAACTTCGCCAACCTGCTGGGTCTCGCGGCCATCGCGATCCCGGCGGGCTTCCGTCCCGACGGTCTGCCGGGCGGAGTGACCCTGGTCGGGCCGGGCTTCAGCGACGACGCGCTCGCGCCCCTCGCCGACGCCCTGCACCGGGCGGCGACTTGCGGCATGGGCGCCGACCGCGACACGGCGCTGCCGGAGGCGAGCCGGATCGCATCACCGGACACACATACGATCCCGATCGCGGTCGTCGGCGCCCATCTCTCCGGGCTGCCCCTCAACCATCAGCTCACGGATCTCAACGGCTCGCTCCTGGCGCGGACCCGCACGGCGCGGGATTACCGGCTCTACGCGCTCCCCGGCACGCAGCCGGCCAAGCCTGGCCTCGTGCGGGAACCGGGCTTCGAGGGGCCGGGCCTCGCCGTCGAGCTTTGGGGCCTTTCGCCTGCCGCGTTCGGCTCCTTCGTCGCCGCGATCCCGGCGCCGCTCGGCGTCGGCAAGGTGACGCTCGAGGACGGCAGCGCCGTCGCCGGCTTCCTCTGCGAGGCCCACGCCGTGGTCGGTGCCCGCGAGGTGACGGCTCATGGCGGATGGCGCGCCTTCCTGGAGGCCACGGCCTGAAGCGCGCGCTCAGCGCTGAACCGGCTTGCCGGGCGGTACCAGGGCGTCGAGGAGCGGGCGAGCCCAGGTCTCGGTGTTCGTATCGAAGATCGCGAAGTCGTGGTCGAACTGCCAATAGGCCCAGGGCCAGCCGAGGCGTTCCGCCGTCCGGGCGAGGTGGGCGGCGTAACGCGCGCGGGCCTGGGTCGGGGCGCGGTCGTAGCTGCCGAACTCGCCCAGATAGACCGGCCGGCCCTCCGCTCGCGCCCAAGACGCGATCGCCTCAAAATCCGCCGTCACCCGGGCCGCGTCGTCCCGACTGCCCCAGTCGATGCCGGCGATCCCTGCGAGGGCCGGCAGCCAGGGCGCGCCCTGATGCGTGAAGCGCATCGGCTGGTAGTAGTGGACGGCGACGATGATGTTGCGGTCCACCGCCGGCAGCGCGGGCACGCGCGCGGCGAGCGGCGCCTCGACGTTGAGAAGCGCAGCCACGATCGTACGGTTCGGATCGTGTCGGCGGATGATGCGCAGGCACTCGGATTGGAGCGCCGTCCAGCGCGCGAGTGTCATGGCGCCGCCCGGCTCGTTCAGGATCTCGTAGACGGCGCTCGGGAAGCGCCTGGCGTAGCGCTTGGCGATCTCGGTCCAGAACGCCTTGAGTCGGATCGCGCAGCCCTCGGGGTCGCGCTGGCAGGCTGCGAAGTCGTGCACGTCGAGGACCGGAGTCAGGCCGGCCGCGACCGTGTGCTCGAGGACCCCGTCGAGGCGGGCCAGGACGGCCGGATCCATCCGGTTCGCCTCGTCCATATGGCGGAAGGCGTGGAAGTTGATCCGGACATGCTGAAATCCGGCCTCGCGCAGCAGGCGGAAGTACTTGGTGCGAAACGGCGCGTCGGCATGGCCGTCCCAGATGCCGTCATAGCCCAGGATGTTCACGCCGCGTCCCATCCGCCGCGCGGTCGCCTCGGCCGGGGAGGTCCCGGCCGTGCCGGCGCCGTAGGTGGCGATCAGGAGGGCGAGAGCGAGGAACAGGCGGATCAATCAGGCGGCCCGGCGTCTATCGAGGGCCTGGGCGCTCACGAAGAAGAACGCCGCCATCATCACCGCCATGAGATTCGTGGAACGCAGGAAGAAGGTCTCGGTGACGTTGAAGAAGAAGATCAGGTTCATGTAGGCGACGATGAGGTTCAGGTGCGCCGGCGGCAGCGCGTCGCGGCCGATCCATCTCGCCATGCGAGCGCCGAACATGAAGATCCAGGCGAGGTAGAGGGCCATGCCGACGAGGCCCGTCTCGGTCAGGATCGCCAGGTAGCCGCTATGGTAGTTGTCGAGCGCCCATCCGTGCTCGCGCATGAAGGCGTGCAGGATCGTGTCGACGGACCAGAAGCCATTGAGGCCGTAGCCGAGGAGCGGGTTCGCATCGACGCGCTCCAGGGCGTGATGCCAGATGAAGGTCCGCTGCGTGAGGTCGATCGGCTCGCCGAAGGCCACGAAGTAGTGGCCGTCCGTCGCGTAGAGGTGGCCGAGCAGGGCGCAGGCGACGAGGGTCATGGCGACGGGGCCGAAGGCCATCAGGCGCCCGAGCCGGGGCGACCCCTGCACCACGTAGAGGAACAGGATCGCCGCGACCGCCGTCGCGCCCGCTCCGCGTGAGCCCGATCCGACGACGCAGGCCAGGGCGACGGAGACGGTGAGGAGGAAGGGCAGCCACCGACGCCGGGTCATCAGGCGGTAGCCCGCGAAGAAGATGACGAGGGCGCCGACCGCCCCGAGGGATTGCTTCGATTCGAACAGGCCCGACCACTGGCCCTCATGCATCCCGGTCTGGACGATGCCGATCTCGGGCAGCACCAGGACCGTGGCCACGGAAGCGGTGCAGAGGATCGTCAGACCGGCGAGGACGCAGCCGACGATCTCGTCGAGGGAAAGGCTGCGGGCGAGCCGGTAGGCGGCGAAGGTCGTGACGAGGAGGGCCCCGCTCTTGAGGAAGCTCGCGGCGAGGAGGTCCGACCAGAGCACCGACAGGATGGCGAAGGCGTAGAAGGCAAGGCCCAGCGCGAGGTCGGTCCAGGGGCCGAGGCGCAGGCGCGCGGGCACGCCGAAGCTCGCGGCCGCGATGAGAACCCACATCAGGATGGAGAAGACCTGCGTGAGCGCGCCCAGTTCCGGCGGAACGATCGCCGGGCTGTAATTGCCGACCCCGAGGAAGCAGCTCGCGACGAGGGCCAGCTTCAGGAGGGCGAGAGCCTGCCGCCCCCGCGTCCCGCTCCGGGCGGCATCGGCCGCATGGTCCGGTGGGGCGTAGGCCGCGCTGAGAGGGAGCGAGGTGGAGGACACGGACAGGGTCCTCGGTCAGCGGGTCTGGCGCAGCAGGATGTAGACGGCGTGCGGGTTCGTCGTCAGGTAGCGCAGGCCGAGCCGTCCGGGCTCGTTGAGCATCCGGTAGAGCCATTCGAGCCCGCAGCTCTGCATCCAGCGCGGCGCGCGCGGGCTGGCACCGGACAGGAAGTCGAAGAGCCCGCCCGAGGTCTTGATGACGCCGACGCCCGCGAGCTGCTCGCGCCAGCGCACGGCGAAACGCTGCTCGCGGGGCACCCCCATGCCGATCCAGAGGATGTCCGGCGCCGCGGCGGCGATGGAGCGGACAAGGGCCGCCTCGTCCTCCGGCGCCGTGTAGCCGTGGTGGCTGCCCGCGATGCGCAGGTTCGGATATTGCCGCCGCACGGCGCTCGTCGCCCGCGCGATGCCCTCGGGCGTGGCACCGAGAAGGTAGAAGCTGAGACCGTAGCGTTCGGCGAGGCCTGCCACGTCGTGAAACAGGTCGGTCGTCGCCACCCGCTCCGGGAGAGGCTGCCGCGAGAGCAGGCGCGCCGCGAAGACGAGGGACATCCCGTCGGCGTGGATGATGTCGGCGGTCTCGAACAGCCGGCGCAGCTCCGGGTTTCCGGCGCAGACGGAAAGAACCTGCCCGTTGGCCGAGGTGATGTAGGCCGGCGGCCGGCCCGTGCCGCGCCGGCCGAGGGCGAGCGCGGCCATCAACTCGGCCGCCTCGGCACGGTCGGTCGCCGCGATCGGCAGGCCGCCGATGCGGCAGATGTGGCGTTCGCGCGGGCCGGCCGGCTCGGTTGCAGCCTCGACCGGATCTGAACAGGTCTCCAGCGATGTACTCATACGCGTCCTGACAGCGGGTTGCGGAAGACCAGAGGGGCGGGGCGCGGTCAGGTCTGGCGCTCGTAGAGCGCGTACTGACCTGCATCGACCTTGTTGAAGACGGCGCCGACGACCTTGCCGGCGGCCGATCCGAGGGCGCCGAGCGCGGCCCTCGCCTCGGACCGCTCGGTCCGTGCCCATTCGACGACGAACACGATCCGGTCGGCGAGCTCGCCCGCGACGTAGCGGTCGGTGCCCTGCGCCAGGGAGGCGCCGTCCATGACGATGACGTCGAAGCGTTCGCGGAGCCGGCCCAGCATCGTCTGCATGGCCGCACCCTCCAGGAGTTCCGCCGCCTCGGCGGACCCTCTCGCGCGACCCAGCGGCAGGATGCTGCGCCGGTCGTCGGACGTGCGCTGGATCATCGCCTCGATGGGCTTGCCCTCGCGCAAGGCGTCGAGGAGCCCGGGGCGGTCGAAGCGGCCCTCGTCGTTGCCGCCGGCCTTGCGCAGGTCGAGGCTGAGCGACAGGACCGAGCCGCCGCGGCGGGCCAGAGTCTCGGCGAGCGCCTCGGCGACGGTCGTCTTTCCTTCCCCGATGCCGGTCGAGGTGACGAGGAGCGTCCGGCCGCCCGACTTGGCGAGGTGCTGCCGGACCTGGCCGCCGAGGGCCCGCGCCGCGTCGGCGAAGGCCTCGCGGTCATCGGCCGCCGGCGGGTTGAAGCGCCACCACAGGGAGGGCCGCCGTGGCGCGGACCCCCCCATCGGACTCGCGGAGGGAAGCACGCCGATCACCGAGAGGCCGAGGCCCTCCTCGACGCTGCGGACGGAGCGCAGGCGCCCGTCGAAGCTCTCGCGGGCCGCCGCCGCCGCCACGCCGCCGCCGAGGCCGACGAAGAGGGCCAGGAACAGCACCAGCACGGTCTTGGGCGAGCTCGGCTTCTGCGGCGGCGAGGCCGGCGAGAGCACCCGCGCGTCGGCGGTCTGAAGGGTCTGCTGCTCCTGGATCTCCTTGGAGCGCAGCAGGTACTGGTCGATGATGGCCTTGCTCGCCGCGGCCTCGCGCTCGAGTTCCGCGAGGCGAACACGGGCCTGGCTCGTGGCGACCGCCTGTTTCGTGAGGGTGCGAAGGCTCGCCTCCAGGGAGCGCTCGCGGCTCAGCGAGGTCTCGTTCTCGTTGCGCACCCCGGCCATCACCCGGCCGAGCTCCTTGTCGATCAGCGCGCCGACATCCTTGAGCTGCGAGCCGATATTGCCGACGGAGGGGTGGCGGGGACCGAGGGTGGTGTTCAGCTCGCCCTGCAGGGCCGAGAGCTGCGCGTATTGCGTCCGCAATCCGCCGATGACCTGGGATTGCAGCGCCTCCGGCAGGCCGGCTGCGCCGGCGCCGCTCTCGACGGCACGGCGCACCTGGGCGAAGCGCGCCGCCGTCTCCGCCGAGCGGGCGCGGGCGGTGGCAAGCTGCTGGTTGAGCTCGGAGATCTGTAGCTCGAGCAGGGTGCCGCCGCTGCCGGCGTCGACGATATTGTTCTCGTTCTTGAAGGCCGAGACGGCCCGCTCCGCGTCCTGGGCGCGCTTGCGCAGTTCGTCGAGCCGCCCGTCGAGCAGGCCGGACGCCCGGGTCGTGGCCTGAAGCTTCGTGGCGACCTGATCCGCGAGGTAGGCGGCGGCTAAGGCGTTGGTGACCCGCGCGGCGAGCGCCGCGTCGTTGGCCGTGTAGGAGACTTCGAGCACGTAGGTCAGGCCGCGCCGGCGGACCTTGAGACGCTCCTGGAAGCGGGAAACGACCCTGTCGAGCGCCTTCTCCTCGTCGGCCGTGCGCAGGCCGACCCAATCCTGCAGGGTCTCGATCACCGAGTTGCGGGCGAGCTCACCCTGCTCGGCGAGGCCGAGCTCCGCGATGACCCGCCGGGCGAGGACCGAGGATTCGAGGATCTCGACCTGGCTCTCGACGGCGAGCGCGTCGTTCCCGATCCCGGCGAGCACGGCCTCCGTCGGGGCGAGCTTGGACTGGCGCGGGTCGACGAGGAGGACCGAGGTCGCGGTGTAGGCCCGCTCCATCACCGCGAGGGCCAGCACGGCCGCCAGCAGGATCGCACCCGCGATCGTCCCGATCAGGCGCCCGTGGCGAAGGACGAAGGATCGCCAGCTGCGAAGATCGATCAGCCCGTCGGCCGGCTCGTTTCGAGTCACGCTCGACATCGGCGGAATGAGAGGAAGGCTCTCGCGGTGCATCAACATGAATTCGGCGCCTCGGAAGACCGTATTGACACAAGCATCTGCACAGAACGCTCGTCGAACCGGTGTTGCAAAAGACAGGCCGGACTCGTTAAACGTGTGCTTAAGTAATACTGTCTTGTCTTCGGAGGAAGCTCTACATCATCTCGTGCTGATCGAGAACGAGAAGCCAGTGTTATCCTTAAATACCGCTCGGTTGGATCTTTCTCGGACTGGCACGATCTTGCGTCAAAGCACGTTCATTTTGGGACGTACCGAAATGATACGTTTCGCGCCTTAACCTCCGGCAGATAAACTCGCGAGGGTCCGGCCCCTTTTTTGCTGAAACGCCGTTCATCCAGCGCGTCTCGTGCCACGCTCGGCCGGCGGTCTCATTCGGAGCACGCCCTGGATGGATGACGGAACGGGATCGCATCGATGCAGCGAAGGCAGATAGGCATGGGCCGATATGAGACTGCGCGGGGCGCGCCCACCGTTCTGTTCCACGTCGACACGCGGTGACGGTGTCTGAGATGCTCCTGCGCCTTCGGGGGCTATCCCAGCGGCCCGAAACCTCCGCGGTGGCGGTGGCGCTCGCGCTGAAGGGCCTGGGCTCGGTCCTGGCCTTCGCCATGCTCGCCATCGCGGCGCGCGCGATGGGTGCGGACGCGTTCGGCACCTTCACGATCTGGTTCAGCGCACTCCTTTTCCTCGCGGTGACGGCGGTCTTCGGCCAGGAGACGATCCTGATGCGGGACTGGGGCCGGAACGTCGCGGCCCGCGACTACGACAGGGCACGAACCGACCTGCGGCACGCGATGCGGGTCACCCTGGTGCTGCCGCTCGCCGCCGCTGGACTCGTGGTCGTGGCCGCCGCCGCGACGGGGCAGGACGGGACCTTCATCGCCTGCGCCGCAATCTTCGTGGTTCTCGCCTCCTACCTCATCGTGTCCTCCCATGCCGCGCGCACCCTCGTCGGCCTCGCGCAGGGCGACCTGCACGGGGAGATCACCTGGCGCCTCGTCGTCATCGCGGCGGCTGGAGCAGCGCTCCTGCAGCAGAAATCGCTGAGCGCCGCTGAACTGCTCGGCTGGGCGGCGGCCGGCATCGCCCTCAGCCTCGCCTTCCATGTCGTCTCACTCCGCCGCGCCCTGGCGGGCCTGCCAGGCCGGGCCGGCGCATTGCGCGACATCGCCGATTGGGCGTCCCGCTCCGCGCGGCTTTGGGCGGGCGGCGTGCTCGAGGGCGCGAACCAGTACATGGAGGTCTTTCTGATCGGCCTCACCCTGGGGCCGCGCGAGGCCGGCCTCTACTTCGCGGCCTCCCGACTCGCCAACGTCTTCGCCATCATCGGCACCGGGCTGCATAACTACTCGACCCGCGAGATCGCGCGCCTCCAAGGCGTCGACGATCGCGGCCAGCTGCGACGCAGCCTGCGCCTCGTCAGCGGCGTGACCGCGTTCCTGATCGCGGGCGGCTTCGGGCTCATGCTGATCGCCGGCAAGCCGCTGCTGAGCCTCTTCGGGCCCGCCTTCACGGATGGCTATCTCGCCCTGATGGTTCTTTCCGTCGGAGCGGCGGTCACCGCACTGGGGGGGCCGGCGCCCGCCGTCCTGCGCCTCACCGGCAACGAGGGCCTCTACACGCGGCTCCTGGCCGGCTTCGTGCTGGCCCGCGCTGTGGCGGTCGTGCTGCTCGCCTCCTCCTTCGGCCTGCTCGGTGCGGCGCTCGCCAGCGCGGCCTGCGCCTGCGCCTGCGCCATTGCCGTCAATCACGCCTGTCGGACGCGGGTCGCCGTCGACCCGGCCGTCACGATCTTCCTCACCGGCCAGGAAAGACCCGCCCGATGATGCAGAAAGACGCCAGCCCGGCGCGCCGTCCCGTGCCCGGCCGCAAGCTGCTGCTGATCCAGCCGCAGGCGGAGAACGCCGGGGCCCAGGAGATCGCCCGATTGCTCGAGGGCGCCCTGGCGACGCGCGGCTACGCCACGCGGCAATTGTTCTTCTACCGGAAGACCGGCGCCTTCGACGGACATCCGGAGGTCGTGATCTGCGCGCCGGCCCGGCCGAGGGGGCCGTTCGGCCTTGCCCGCCTGCTCTGGCGCCTCGTTTCCGAGATCCGGCGCGAGCGGCCGGACGTCGTGCTGTGCTTCCAGCACTACGGCAACGTCATCGGAGGCCCGGCAGCCCGTCTCGCGGGCGTGCGCGACGTCATCGCCAACCAGAACTCCACGACGGACCAGACCCCGCCGAAGGTCCGCGTCCTCGACAAGATCGCCGGCACGCTCGGCATCTATCGTCGGATCGTGGTGAACTCGCACGATTCCGCCCAGCACTTCGCGCATTACCCGGAGGCCTACCGGCGGCGCGTCGTCCATATCGACCACGGTTTCGCCGACAAGACGAGCGGGCTCTCCAAGGCGGAGGCCCGCGCCCGCTACGGCCTGCCAGCTGGGGCTAGGCTCCTCGGCTGCGTCTCCCGGGTGCATCCCCTTAAGAACATCGGCGCCGCCGTCGCCCTGCTCGGCGAGGACGCGCAATGGCACCTCGCCGTCGCAGGCCAGGGACCGGACCGCGCGCGCCTGGAGGCGCTGGCGCAGGAGAAGGGCTGGAGCGAGCGGCTGCACTTCGTCGGGGAGCTTGCCCCGATTGCTGTCGGCGACTTTCTCGCCGCCCTCGACGTCTTCGTCTTTCCATCCATCTCCGAAACCTTCGGCCTCGCCGCGATCGAGGCGGCGCAGGTCGGCTTGCCCGTGGTCGCCAACCGTTTGGCGGTTTTGGAGGAGGTGCTCGCCGTCGATGGCGCGCCCTGCGCGCTCTTCGTGGATGCCGATGATCCCGCCGCCTTCGCCGCCGCTGTCCGCCGGGTGCTGAACGAGCCGGGGATCGCGGAGGCGCTCACCGCCCGGTCCAGGGGCCTCGCCTCGCGCTTTCCGCTCGACGACATGGTCGACGCCTACGACGACCTCATCCGTGGGCTCGGGGCACCGGTGCCGGCGTCCCACCGCCTCGCGACGGCTTGAGAACCCGATGTTCGATGGTGGCGCGCTCTCGGCCCTCGCGGCCGTTCCGGGGTCTGAGGACGCTCGCACCTTCGAGATCGTCCGCTGCCCGGAGCGTTTGCGCGCGGTCGGCGACGCCTGGGACCAGCTGTGGAAGAGAGCAGGCGGTTCGCTTTTCCAGGGTCATGCGTGGATCGAGGCCTGGTGGAGCACGGCGCCCGCGCACCCGCGCCGCGAGCTCGCGATCGCCCTGTGCTGGCGCGGCGGAGAGCTCGAAGGCGTTCTACCCCTCGTCGTGACCCGCTGGCACGGCCTGCGCGTGCTCGAATGGGCGGCCAAGGACCAGACCGATTATTGCGACGCGCTGCTGGCGCCGGGAGCCGAGGCATCCACCCTGGTCGGCGAGCTCTGGCTTGCCCTGAACCGCGCCTGCCGCTTCGACCTCGCCTATCTCAGCCACCTCCTGCCGGATGCGGCGTCGCGTCGACTGATCGATGCGGCCGGTCCCGTCCGCTTGCGCCCAGGCAGCCGGGACACGGTGAGCCTGCGCATCGAGGGTGCTGGGAACGGCCAGAGATGGTTCGACGGGCTGTCCGGGAAGGTCCGCAAGGATCTGCGGCGCAAGCGGCGGCTTCTCGAAGAGAGCGGCCCGATCCGCTTCCGGCTGATCGCCGATGACGAGCCGCTCGGCCCCGTGATCGACCGGCTGGCCGATCTCAAGCGCGGATGGGCGACGGCGGCGGGGCTCGCGCCGCCGCTCCTCGACGACGATGCCGCTGCGCTGCGTCACCTCGTCGGCGTGATGGCCGCGAGCCGCCACCTGCGGCTCTTCGTTCTCGAATGCGGGGACACGATCGTCGCCGGCGCCGTGGCCTTCGTCGAGCAGGGAGCGACGAGGGTGTATCTCATCACCCACGATCCGGCCCATGGGCGGGCGTCGCCCGGCGTGCTGCTGATGACCGACTACGCGCGCTGGTCCTTCGACCACGGCATCGCAGAGGTGGACTTCCTATGCGGGGAGGAGGGCTTCAAGGCACGGTTCGGCAACCGTCGCGTCGTCCTCGGCGCGCTGACCGGGGCGCGGACTTGGCGGGGCCGCCTCGCCTTGGGCCTCGATCGCGCCAGGATCGGCGCGCGGGCCGCCGTTACCCGGTCCGGACAGAGCGGGGATGCGGATCGGCAGGACCCCTGAAGCTTGGCCGCTTGCCGAGCTTTCCCTGCCCGGGATACCGTTCGCGCGCTCAGCGATTCTCCGGAAGGATCTCGCCGTCATGTGGCTGCGCCAGTGCTGTCTCGTGCTCTGCCTTGCGCTGTGTCCCGCCGTCGCGTGGGCGGATGCGACGATCCCGACGAAGGACATTCCCGGCGCCAAGGACAGCCCGCTGCTCAAGCGCTACGACGGCTCCTTCATCGTCAGCTACGACCGCGTCGCCTACACGGATTTCCGGCTGCCGCTCTCGAAGCTCGAAGTGACCCCGGAGCGCGACGTCTCCAACAACCGCGCCTTCCGGCCGAAGGAGCAGCGAGAGGTCGAGGGCGCGCGCACCCGGCTGACCTACCTCCTGCCCTCCGAGCGCTCGCCGCTCGAAGTGCTGCGCAACTACCAGGACGAGGTCGAGGCCGTGGGCGGCAGGGTGCTGTTCTCCTGCAAGGAGGAGGGCTGCGGCGGCGACCATCGCCGTTCGAGTTCCGGCGGCGGCAGCGATTCGAGCCTGCTCATGTACTTCGTGCACGAGCGCGATCTGAAGGACCCGGCTTTCTCGAACGGGTCGTGCGCGATGACCACGTCGATCACGGGCCAGCGCTTCTTCTCCGCGCAGATGCCGCATCCCGACGGCGAGGCCTACCTGACGGTCCACACCTACCAGGTCGTGGACACGCAATACTGCAAGGCCTTCAATGGGCGCACCGTCGCGGTCGTGCACTTCGTCGAACCGAAGCCCCGCGACCGCATGATGACCACGGTGAAGGCGGAGGAGATGGCCCGCATTATCGGCGCGAGCGGGCGCATCGCGCTCTACGGCATCCTGTTCGACACCAACAAGACCGAGGTGAAGCCCGAATCGAACGCCACGCTTCAAGAGATTGCCGGGTTGATGAGGTCGGACCCGAAGCTCGCGGTGATCGTCGTCGGCCACACCGACAACCAGGGCGCCTACGAGTACAACCTCGATCTCTCGCGCCGGCGCGCGGAGGCCGTGATCAAGGTGCTGGCCGCGAGCCACGGCATCGATCCGAAGCGCCTGAAGGCGGCAGGCGCCGGCATGATGGCGCCGACCGCGAGCAACGATGCCGAGGACGGCCGGGCCAAGAACCGCCGGGTCGAGCTGGTCAAGCTGAACTGATCCTGCTGCCGGTCAGCGCCAGAAGGGTTTCACGTCGATCAGCTCCTCGTGCGCTTCCGCCGAGGCTTCGAGCAGCGCCTCGACATTCCCCTCCCCGTCCGCTGCGGTGAGGCCGGCGGCGAAGGCGGCGGTCGCGCTGTCCTCGCCCGAGACCACGCTTGCGGCGACCTCGTGAGCGGTCGCGAGGTCGTTCAGCGCCCCGAGGTGGTCCTGCAGGTCGGAGAGGGCCGAGACGAAGGCCTTGTGGCGCTTGGCCGCCTTCCGGCCAGTATAGAGCGAGGCGAAGAACTCGGCGCCGTAGCGCAGCTTCTTCGCCTCGATGCGCACGTGGTGGCGTGCCTCCGGCTCTAGGGTATCGAGGCGGCGTCCGCGCTTCTTGATGCGGCGGCGGGCCCGCTCCAGGACGCTCGCCGCGTAGTCCCCCGCCGGCGCGTCGCGCTCGCGCGGCGCGCGGCCCTTCCGCCAGGGACCGGTTTCGAGCCAGGTCACGAGGTCGAGGATCAGGGCGCGCCAAGCCGGCGATTGCAGCGTGTTGAGCACGGCCTCGTAGGCGCGCTCGCGCTCGACCTCGAGCCGCTGCCGCAGCTCGTCGAGGCCGGCCTCGTCGGGGCGCCGCTTCACCTCGGCCGGAAGGGTCGTCGAGAGGAAAACGTCGAGGTTGCGCGCCTGGCCGAACGGCTCGGTCACCCGCTTGATCTCCTCGCGCAGCTGACCGGCCGCCGGATCCTCCGCGACGATCGGCTTGAACAGCGTGAAGGCCGAGCGCAGGCGGCGCAGGGCCACGCGGATCTGGTGGAGCGCCTCCGGGTCGCGGCTGTGCAGGAAGACGTCCTCGTTGAGGCGCAGGTGCCGCAGGCAGGAGAGCGCGATGGTCCGGAAGGCCTCGCCCGCGCTGACGCCTTCCTCCAATGTCACGGCTCCGGCCTTTCTCGGCCGGCGCAGGGTCTCGTCGGTGAGCGCGAAGCCGCGCTCGCTCTTGCTCAGCGCGCCGAGGCGCAGCGGTGCGGTCTCTGCCAGCGCCTGCGCCAGGGCGAAGAGGTCGCCGGCCGTGCCTTCCTCGAGCTCCAGTTCCAGTTCGCACAAGGGCGCGTCGCCAGCCGGGGTCTCGATCCGGCCCTGGTCGAGGGTCGCCGAAATCCGCGAGGCGCCATAGCTGATGCGGCGGGTCGTGCGCTCGACCACCGTGGCGAACAGCTGGGCGAGTTCCGCGTCCTTCGCCTTGTCGAGGATCTTCGCCGCCGGCGTCTCCGCGAGGGCCGCCAGGTCCGGCAGCGGCCCTTCGACCGGCCCTTCCCACTCGGCTCGGTCGAACAGCCCGGCCGTGACGCTCGCCGCCTTGACCGTCTGGACGTGGTCCCCGCGCTGCACCCGGACCCGCAGCGTCAATCCGTTCGCGCGCAGGTCTCCGCCGGCGGTGTCGAAATAGGTGGAGGTGAGGATCGCCGCTGGTCCGGCCTCGGCCGATTGCAGAAGGGGATGAGTCGCAAGGGCGGCGATATCCGGTCCGGACGCCTCCAGTTTCAACTCGATCTCCCGCGGCTCGCTCATCTGTTTCCTCCGTTGACCCGGCGCCGGCCCGAAGGTCGCCCGAGCGGGCCGAAAAGGCTATCACGCCTCGGCGTACCGCGTCAGGTGGTCCTCGGATGGGCCCGATAGCGGACGAACCGCCGAACCACCGTGGTGGTTCGGGCGCGATGTGTTCGGGAGGAGCCAGGGTGGAGACGACGCGGGACCGGGTGAGGGCCGACCGCCTCTTGGTCGAGGCCGGTCATTTCGAGAGCCGTGCGCAGGCGCAGGCGGCGATCGCGGCCGGCCTCGTCCTCGCCGATGGCCGGAAGGTGACGCGGCCCTCCGACCGACTCGAGCCTGGAATCCGGATCGTGGCGCAGGCGCCCCATCCCTTCGTCTCGCGCGGCGGGCTCAAGCTTGCGGCGGCGCTGGACGCGTTCGGTCTCGACCCGGCGGGCCGGGTCTGCCTCGACATCGGCGCCTCGACCGGCGGCTTTACCGACGCCCTGCTGAGGCGCGGTGCCGCCCATGTCTACGCCGTCGATGTCGGCCGCGACCAGCTGCACGCCCGCCTGCGGACGGACCCGCGCGTCACGAGCCTAGAGGGCACGGACGCCCGCGCCCTCGAACGGGACGCGATCCCATCCCCGCCCGATCTCGTCGCGGTCGACGTCAGCTTTATCGGATTGCGCCTCGTCCTGCCGACCCTCGTTCCGCTGATGGCACAGGGCGGCACGCTCGCCGCGCTGATCAAGCCCCAGTTCGAGGCGGGCCGCGACCGGATCGGCCGCGGCGGGATCGTGCGTGAACCGGAGGTTCACGAGGCCGTTTGCGCCGAGATCCGCGCCTGCCTCGAAGGTCTCGGCATGACGATCCTGGGGTTGATCCCCTCCCCCGTCACCGGGGGTGATGGCAACCGCGAATTCCTGATCGGCGCGCGCCGGGGCGCGGCGTCGTGAGCGAGACGGAAAGCGTGGAAATCTGCCGGCTCGGCGCGCGGGGCGACGGCATCGCGGAGGACGGGACCGCCGTGGCCTACGCCCTGCCCGGCGAGCGCGTCGCGATCCGCCGCGAGGGCGGGCGCGGCCGGCTGGCCGCGATCGAGACCCCCTCCCCGGACCGGACGGAGCCGTTCTGCCCCTATTTCGGTCGCTGCGGCGGCTGCGCCGTGCAGCACCTTGCGTCGGAGCCCTACGCCGCCTGGAAGCGCGGGCTCGTGGCGCAGGCGCTGTCCCAAGCCGGCATCGAGACGTCCCTTCCGCGCCTCGTCGACGCCCATGGCGCCGGACGGCGGCGGCTGACGCTGCATGTCCGCGCCGAGGAGGGCCGGGCGAGCGCCGGGCTTATGACGGCGCGCAGCCACGACCTCGTGCGCATCGATCATTGCCCGATCACCGTTCCCGCCCTGCACCCGGCGCCCGGGATCGCCGAAGCGCTGGCCGCACCCCTGGGTCACGGCCGCAAGCCGCTCGACGCGGCCTTCACGGCGACCGAGGCCGGGCTCGACGTCGACCTGCGCGGCCACGGTCCGGTGAGCGAGGGCGTTCGCGCCGCCCTTGTGCGGCTCGCCGGCGAGTTCGACCTCGCAAGGCTCTCGCTCCACGGCGATGTCGTGGTGGAGCGCCGCCCGCCGGCGATCGCGTCAAGCGGCACGCGGCTGGTCCCACCCGCCGGCGGCTTCCTCCAGGCCACCGCCCGGGGCGAGGCGGTGCTGACCGAGCGGGTGCTCGCCGCCCTCGACAAGCGCGTGAAGCGCGTCGTCGACCTCTTCTCCGGCAGCGGCCCCTTCAGCCTCGCCATGGCGCGGATCTGCGACGTGCATGCCGTCGAGGGCGAGGCCGCGGCGCTGGCGAGCCTCGACCGCGCCCTCCGCGCGACCCCGGGCCTGCGCCGGGTGACGACCGAGCGGCGCGACCTGTTCCGCCGCCCGTTGCTGCCGCTGGAGCTCGATACCTACGACGCCATCGTGTTCGATCCGCCGAGGGCGGGCGCCGGCGCCCAAGCGACGCGGATCGCCGAATCGAAGGTTCCCCTGGTGATCGGCGTCGCCTGCGACGCCGGCACCTTCGCCCGCGACGCGGCCACGCTGATCGCGGGCGGCTATCGCCTGGACGAGGTCACGCCCGTCGACCAGTTCAAGTACTCGGGCCACGTGGAGGTCGTCGGCGTCTTCCGCCGCGAGCCGGCTCGTCGGCGACGGACCTAGGCTCAGCCTTCAGAACAACATGCCCTGCGCATCCTCGTCGCTCGACCGCGGCGCATCCTCCGGCGGCTGGCGGCGGATTGGCGCCGCGGGCTGGGGCTGGCCGAGGGGCTCGATCAGGTCCGCATCGTCGTTGCGCACGTCGTTGACCCGTGCGCTGACGGGATCGATGGCGAGCCAATCCTCCGGACAGGGCCGGCAGAGGGCGGCAGCCGGGCCCGGCTCGACGCCGCGGACGTCCAGCCATCGATCCACAGCTTCCGGTGAGAGGATTGCCGGCATTCGGTCGTGGACGCCGGCCAGCACGCCGTTGGCGCCCGTCGTGACGATGGCCGCCGTGTCGATCTCGGAGCCGTCGGCGCCGAGCCAATTCTCCCAGAGGCCGGCGAGCGCCATGGGCGCGCCGTCGGTGCGGCGGATCATGAAGGGCGTCCGCTTCGCCGCCCGGCCCGTGCCCTCGCGGCGCCATTCGTAGAAGCCGTCGGCGAGGAAGACGCAGCGGCGGTGGCGCAGCGCGCCGCGGAAGGTCGGCTTCTCTTGGACGGTCTCGACCCGCGCGTTGATGACGAGAGGAAAGTCCTTCGGGTCCTTGAGCCAGCTCGGCCAGAACCCCCAGCGCATCAGCCGGAAATGCCGTTCGCCACCATCCGCGAACACCACCGGCACGGGCTGCGTCGGTGCCACGTTGTAGCGCGGCGGGAAGTTCGGGCGCTCGGCATAGCCGGAGAACTCCCGGAAGAGGTGGGGCGCCTGCCTGATGAAGAAGCGGCCGCACATCTACAGCCACTTCTTCCAACGGAAGAACACGTAGGGCAGCACCGCGGCCACGATCATCATGACCACGGCCATCGGATAGCCGTACTGCCATTCGAGCTCCGGCATCGCCTTGAAGTTCATGCCGTAGAGCGAGGCGATCAGCGTCGGCGGCATGAACACCACCGCCATGACCGAGAACAGCTTGATGATGTTGTTCTGCTCCAGGTTGACGAGACCGAGCGTCGCGTCGAGCAGGAACTGGATCTTCGAGGACAGGAAGGTGGCGTGCTCCTCGAGCGACTGGAGGTCGCGCAGGGTCGAGCGCACGTCCTCGCGCAGCTCGCGGGGCGCCTTGGCCGTCCGGTAGGTCGCCGAGAGCGAGAGCAGGATGCGCTCCATGGAGACGAGGCTCTCGCGCTGTTTCGAGATGAGGTCGCCGTGGCGGCCGAGCGCGCGCAGCGTGTCCTGCAGGGCCGTGTTGCGGGCGCTCGGATCCTCCTTCACCTCGAAGATCTTGCCCGAGAGTCTGTCGATGCGCTCGCCCTGGAGCTGGAGCACGTCCGCCGCGCGGTCGATTACCGTCTCGATGAGCCCCGCCAGGATGGTCTCGCCGGAGGGCGCGGCGGCCGGTCCGTTGCCCGTCGCGCGGCCCGCCCGCAGCGTGTACATACGGAAGGCCTGCGGCTCCTCGTAGCGCACCGTGACGAGGCGGTTGCCCTTCAGGATGAAGGTGATGCCAGCCAGCCCCGGCTCCTCGGAATCGCTGACCTTCGAGAGCACCCGGCCCGTCATGTAGCGGGCGCCGTCCTCCACGTAGAGGAGTTCGGACGGCTCGATGTCCTTCATCTCCTCACGGGTCGGCACCGTGATCCCGAGGAAGGCCTCCACCTTGAGATCCTCTTCGCGGGTGGGGCGGACCATGTCGAGCCAGAGCGTATCGTCGTGGATCGTATCCTGGAGTTCGAGGGAGCGGCGTTCGAGAACGACGCTCCCTGTTTCGGAAACCGGATGATGGGTGAAGATCAAGGGCAGCTCTCAGGAATGGGCCGCTCTCAATCGAGAGCACCCGGAGGCGGTTCGCTCGCATCCGGCACGAAGAAGTCCGGCGCAAGAGGAATTCCGGGTGTGACGCGGTATTGTGTGAAGTCCGTGACACCCTGCTCGGCGAGGAAGGTGTCGTCGATGAGGAAGCGGCCGGTGATCTCCCGCGACGGCTTCAGGAACAGGGCATGCGCCGCGTCGGCGATGATCTCGGGCGTCCGGCTCGCCTGCATCAGCGCCTCGCCGCCCAGCAGGTTCTGGACGGCCGCGGTGGCGATGGTGGTGCGCGGCCACAGCGCGTTGACGGCGATGCCCTTCTTCCGGAGCTCCCCGGCCAGCCCGAGCACGCACAGCGACATGCCGAACTTTGCCATGGTGTAGGCGAGGTGGGGCGCGAACCACTTCTCCTGCATGTCGAGGGGCGGCGACAGCATCAGGATGTGCGGGTTCTCCGACCTGGCGAGATGGGGCATCGCGTATTTGGAGACCATGTAGGTGCCGCGCGTGTTGATCTGGTGCATCAGGTCGAAGCGCTTCATCTCGGTCAGCGGCGTCGGCGTCAGCGAGATGGCACTGGCGTTGTTCACGACGATGTCGATGCCGCCGAAGGTGCTCGCGGTGCGCTCGATCGCGGAGACGACACTCTCCTCCTCGCGGACGTCGACGAGGAGCGGCAGGGCGCGCCCGCCCGCCGCCTCGATCGCTGCAGCGGCCGTGTGGATCGTTCCTTCGAGCTTCGGGTGCGGCGTGTCGGTCTTCGCGGCGATGGCGACGTTGGCCCCGTCACGGGCAGCGCGCAGGCCGATCGCCAGGCCGATTCCGCGCGAGGCGCCGGTAATGAACAGGGTCTTGCCCTTCAGCGATCCAGTCATGGTGTCCTCCTCAAGATCCGAGCTGGAAGCGGCCGGGCCTTGTGCCGTCCGAATCCGTGAAGCCGTACTGCGCGGCGAGGTCGCCTGCGTGCAGGATGTGGCCGGCGCGCGCCGTCACGGCCGGGTCGGCGGCGAGCGCCGCCATTGCGCGGCCGGCATAAAGCGGGCTCTCCGTGGCGAGTGACTCCTGGCCGGCGTCGCGGACGCGCTCCGTGCGGACATAGCCCGGCGAGAGGGCGAGCGCGGTGACGCCGTGCGGGCGCAGCTCCTCGGCACAGGCCAGCGCCAGCCGGTTCGTCGCCGCCTTGGCGAGGTCGTAGTAGATGTCGCCGAGGTAACCGCCCGTGTCGAAGGAGACGAAGGCGAGGAGCCCCTGGCGCGCCGAGACCATCGCGGGCGCCACGGCCCGGGCGAGCAGCAGACCGGCATAGGGGCCGACGCCGAGGAAGCCTGCGAAGGGCTCGGCGGAGCGTCGCCAGAAGGGCGTGCCCCATTCCGCGCCGTCGGGATAGCGGGTGCCGTCGTAGCCCTCGTTTCCGCCCCAGACGCTCGAGACTGCGACGTCGATCCGCCCGAAGCGCCGCAGCGCCCAGTGTACGAGGGTGTCGACCGCCCGCTCGCTGGTGTGGTCGCAGATGTAGTGGTGACCCTCGCCTCCGGCGGCGTCGACCGCGCGCGCGGTATCCTCGATCGTCTCCGGCCGGCTCTCGGTGCGCGGACCCGTCTCGCTCGAACGGGCGGTGACGATCACGGTGGCGCCGGCTTCGCCTAGGCCCCGCGCGATCCCCCGGCCGACGCCCCGCGAGGCGCCGGCCACGAGGCAGACCTTGCCGGCGAGGTTCGGCGCGGTCACGCGGCCGTGCCGGGCTTCGCGCCGCGGCTCAGGAAGCTCATGAAGGCCGCCTGCGCCTCGGCAGAACGCAAGCGCTTCTCGAAGGCCACGGCCTCGGCTTCGAGCGCCGCCTCGATCGCCTCCTGGTCACCTCGGATCAGCGCGCGCGAGGCTGCGACGGCGCCGCGCGGGAGGGCGGCGAGCCTCGCGGCCTTGGCCACGGCGTGCTCGACCAGCATCTCGGCCGGGATCACGGCGTTGGCGAGACCGAGCCGTACCGCCTCGTCGGCGTCGAAGGTCTCCGAGAGGAGCAGCATCTCGGTTGCCTTGGCGAGGCCGACCCGGCGCGGAAGCAGATAGGAGGACGCCGCCTCGGGCACGAGGCCGAGCTCCACGAACGGCATCCGGAAGCGGGCAGCGGGACTCGCATAGACGAGGTCGCAATGAAGCGTCAGCGTCGTGCCGATGCCGACCGCGATGCCGTCCACGGCCGCGACCATCGGCGTCTTCGTGCGCGCGAGCTGACGGATGAAGTGCAGGGCCGGCGCATCGGTAAAGGGCTTGGCGGCACCCGCGGCGAAATCCGCGATGTCGTTACCGGCCGTGAAGATGCCCGGCGTGCCGGCGAAGACGATGGCACCGACGGCATCGGACCCGTCCGCGCCCGTGAGCGCCTCGCGCATGGAATCGTACATGGCGCCGGTCAGCGCGTTCTTCTTCTCAGGGCGCGCGAAGCCGATGAGCCTCACACCGCCGGCGAGATCTTCGATCGTGACGTGCTCGCTCATCGTTTCCTCGCCGTTCTTCCCCTCCCCCTTGTGGGGAGGGGTCCGGGGTGGGGATGGTTCCGCTAGCCTCCGCAGCAGGGTCGCCCAGCCACCCCCACCTCCCACTCCTCCCCACAAGGGGGAGGAGAGAGTCGCGCTTACTTGAGCCGCGTTCGTGTCGCCGCTGGTCGGCGATCAGCTCGCCAGCGCCAGCGCGGCGCCTTCCGTGAAGGCGCCGCCGTCGATCACGCTCTCCTCCAGTCCGCCCGCCGCGACGAGCAGATTCTCGGCGTAGAACCGCGCCAGGGCGATCCGGGCGGCATGGGCCGGGTCGGTCTCGCCTGCCTTGAGCGCGGCGCTCGAGGCCAGGGCTGCGCGGGCGAGGCAGGCGCCGCCCTGGGCAAGCCCGAACAGCCGCAGGTAGGGGGTCGCCCCGGCGAGCGCCGCGTCCGGGCGGTTCGAGCCCAGCGCCTTGAGCTGGAAGCTCGTCGCCCGGTCGAGGCTCTCGATCGCGGCGCGCAGGCGGGCGGCCGTGTGGCCGAAGGCCGGCGCGGCGTCCTTCAGGACACCTTCGACAGCCCGACGCATCGATGCGATCTGGGCTTGGACTGTGGCGCCGCCGTTCAGCGGCAGCTTGCGCGTGACGAGGTCGATCGCCTGGATGCCGTTGGTGCCCTCGTAGATCGCGAGGATGCGTGCGTCGCGCATGTGCTGGGCGGCGCCCGTCTCCTCGACGAAGCCCATGCCGCCGTGGACCTGGACGCCGAGCGAGGTGACCTCGTTGGCGATGTCGGTCGCGAAGGCCTTGGCGACGGGCGTGAGCAGCGAGGCGCGATCGTTCCCGGCCTTGCCCTCCGGGCCGTGCGCGGCGTCGAGCCCCTCTGCGGTGACGTAGCAAATGCCGCGCGCGGCGGCCGTGTAGGCCTTCATGGTGAGCAGCATGCGCTGGACGTCGGCATGCTCGACGATCGGGCTCGTCGTCTCGGCACCGGTGGTCCGCCCCTGGCGCCGATCGCGGGCATAGGTCAGCGCCTGCTGGTAGGCCCGCTCGGCGATGCCGACGCCCTGCAGACCGACATTCAGGCGGGCCGAGTTCATCATCGTGAACATGCAGGCCAGGCCCCGGTTCTCCTCACCGATCAGCCAGCCCGTGGCGCCGCCATGGTCGCCGAAGGCCATCGAGCAGGTCGGCGACCCGTGGATGCCGAGCTTGTGCTCGATGCCGGAGCAGCGCAGGTCGTTGCGGCTGCCGTCCGGCAGGAACTTCGGCACCAGGAACAGCGAGATGCCCCGCGTGCCTGCCGGCGCGTCCTTCAGTCTCGCCAGGACGAGATGGACGATGTTGTCCGTGAGATCATGCTCGCCGTAGGTGATGTAGATCTTCGAGCCGGTGATCCGGTATGAGCCGTCGCCCGCAGGCTCGGCGCGGCTGCGCAGCAGCGAGAGGTCGGAGCCGGCCTGCGGCTCCGTCAGGTTCATGGTCGCGGTCCATTCGCCGGAGACCAGCTTTCCCAGGTAGCGCGCCTTCAGCTCCTCGGAGCCGTGAGCGGTCAAGGCCTCGATGGCGCCGGCGGTCAGGAGCGGGCAGAGGCCGAAGGCGATGCTTGCCGCGTTCCACATCTCGTTGCAGGCGGCATTGATAAGGAGCGGAAGGCCCTGGCCGCCATAGTCCGGTTCCGCGCTGAGCCCGTTCCAGCCGCCCTCGATCCAGGTTCGGTAGGCCGCCTTCCAGCCCGGCGGCGTCGTGACGACCCCGTCGTGCAAAGGCGTGCCGTGCCGGTCCCCGACCTTGTTCAGCGGCGCGATCACCGAATCAGCGACGCGGCCGGCCTCGTGAAGGATCGCCTCCGCGTCCTCGATCGTGAGATCGCCGAGGGCGCCCGATGCGATCGCTTGATCGAGCCCGGCGACGTGGCGGAGCGCGAAGGCCATCTCGGCCACGGGCGCACGATAGGACATCGATGATTCCTCCCGCGTCGTCTCAGGCGACGCTTCGGTGTTGGTCTGGGCCGGTGTATGACGCCCGCGCCGGATCGGCGCGAGGCCGGAGCGCGGCGGATGCGAGCGTAAATAGGACCGGCCGCAGGGCCCGTCACGACGAGAGATAGTTTATATATGAACCATCTCGGGTCAATCCCCACGGCGAGGCTGAACGCGGATGCGGCGGGAATTGCGGAGGCTGCGCGCTTGGTGGGCGCCGGCGGGGTCGTCGCATTTCCGACGGAGACCGTCTACGGGCTCGGAGCCGACGCCACAGACCCGGTCTCGGTCGCAAAGATCTTCGCCGCCAAGGAAAGGCCGCGCTTTAACCCCTTGATCTCGCACCTGCCGGATCTCGCGGCAGTGAGACGCGAGGGCGTGCTGAACGCCGCGGCCGAGCGCCTCGCCGAGGCTTTCTGGCCCGGCCCTCTGACGCTCGTCGTACCGGCCTCGTCCGATGGTTCCGTCTGCGACTTCGCACGCGCGGGACTTCAGAGCGTCGCCCTGCGCGTGCCCGACCATCCGATCGCCCGTGAGATCCTTTCGCGGGCGAACCGCCCGATCGCAGCGCCCTCGGCCAACCGCTCCGGGCGGGTCAGCCCGACGACCGCGGAGCACGTGCTCGCGGACCTTGATGGGCGTATCGCGGCAATACTCGACGGTGGCACAACCCGCGTGGGTCTCGAATCGACGGTCGTCGCCTGTTTCGACGGCCGGGTCCGGTTGCTCCGACCCGGCGGGGTAACGCGCGAGGATCTTGCGCGCGTGCTCGGCGCCGCCCCGGACGAAGCCGACAATTCGGAGCGGCCCGTCGGGCCGGGACTGCTCGCATCCCATTACGCGCCCCGCGCCGCGATTCGCCTGAACGCGACACGGATCGAACCCGGCGAGGCGGCGCTCCTCTTCGGCCCGGCGGATGCGAGCGGCGTGAGCGAGGCTCGGGCTCACTTCAATCTGAGCCCCTCCGGCGATCTGGTCGAGGCCGCCGCCCGCCTGTTCGCCGGTCTGCACCGTCTCGACGCCTCCGGCGCCTCGGTCATCGCGGTCGCGCCCGTCCCGGGATCGGGGCTCGGGGAGGCTATCAACGACCGCCTTCGCAGGGCCGCGGCGCCGCGCTAAAATTTTTTGGAAAAGCCGGGGAACTTACGCCGGCGCTGGCCCGTTGATCCATCACGAAGGCCAGTTCAGCCCCCAATGGCCTTTTTCCTTCAAAGGCTCGGAGTGATCCGGGCCTTTTTTCTTGCGCGCGGCAGGCCTCGACGTCAGGCCGCCGGGCGGCTCGCCTCGACCGCCACAATCTCGATCTCGTGGCCGTTGACCTCGACGGTGTCGCCGCGGCTCCTTCCGGTGAGCGCCTGCGCCATCGGTGAGACATATGAGATCGAGCCGGCACTCGGCTCCGCCTCATCCTCTCCGACGATGCGGAAGGTCTGCCGGCTCCCGTCCTCTCGTTCGATCGTCACGTTCGAACCGAAATACACGGCTTCACCCTCGATCGGATCGACGCGCTGGGCGGTGCCCAGGCGGTTGGTCCAGTAGCGCAGGTCCCGCGAGACGCGTGCGGTGTCCGCCTTGGCCTCCGGATTAAGGGACGCTGCCTCCGCCTGGAGGCGCGCGACCTCGGCCTCGATCTGCGCAAGGCCCTCGGGTGTGACGAAGTTGGTGTGAGGTGAGATGGGACGATCGGGGAGGTCCTCGAAAACCTCTCCGCCCTCCCGCTCGCGAACGAAGGCTTGGCTCATAGGTGAACGAATGCCGGATTTTGGAGCAGGTTCCGACTCAGGCCACCTGAACCACCGTCCGACCCCGCGTACCGCCGGCCAGGATGCGCTCCCCAAGGCCACCGACCTCGAGAAGGCTGACCGTCGTCGTCATCGCAGCAAGCTTGTCGAGGTCGAGCTCGCTGGCGAGCCTCGCCCAGGCCTCGCGCCGCTTCCTGCCCGGGGTCGTCACGCTGTTGATCCCTAGGAGCGAGACACCGCGGAGGATGAAGGGCGCGACGGAACTCGGCAGATCCATCCCCTGCGCGAGTCCGCAGGCCGCGATCGCCCCATCGGCCTTCGTCGCGGCGAGGAGGTTCGCGAGCGTCGTGGAGCCGACTGCATCGATCCCGGCTGCCCAGCGTTCCTTGGCAAGCGGTTTGCCCGACTCCGAGAGTTGAGCCCGGTCGACGATCTCGGCGGCGCCGAGCGATTTCAGGTAGTCCTCCTCGTCGGCGCGTCCTGTGGAAGCCAGCACGTGCCAGCCGGCGCGCGCCAGCAGCGCCACCGCCACCGAGCCGACGCCGCCCGAGGCGCCCGTGACGATAGCCGGCCCGTCCTTGGGGGTGACGCCGTGATGCTCAAGCGCCATCAGGCACAACATGGCCGTGTAGCCCGCGGTACCGATCGCCATGGCTTGGGCCGGGCTCAGGCCCTCCGGCAGCGGCACCAGCCAGTCGCCCTTCACCCTCGCCTTCTCGGCGTAGGCGCCGAGATGCGTCTCGCCGACGCCCCAGCCGGTCAGAACCACGGTATCGCCGGGGCGGTACTCAGGGTGGTCGGAGGCCTCTACGACTCCCGAGAAGTCGATGCCCGGAATCATCGGGAAGCGGCGCACGACCGGCGAGTGGCCGGTCATGGCGAGCCCGTCCTTGTAATTCAGGCCCGAATGAGTGACCCGGACCGTGACGTCGCCGTCCATTAGATCGGCCTCGTCGAAGTCGTGGAAGCTGAGCGACTGGCCCGCCTCGGCCTTCTCGATCACCCAGGCCTTGAACGTTGGCATCGGTACCTCCCCGCGTCCGGGGGAGGTGTGGCGCGAAGCCTGCGAATCAAGACGGCTCCGAACCTCCTCGGTCCGGAGCCGGACTAATCCCCGATCGGAGCTCAGTAGCCGTCGTAGATGCTGCCCTTGTAGAAGCCGAGGCCGACTCCGATGTCGAATGAACTCGCACCCGTGATGCCCACCGCATCGGGAATTGAACCGATGCCCTCGTCGTAGCTGGCGTAGCGCCCGCTGTATCCGCCGGCATGGTGGTGGCCGGCAGGCACCCAGCCTGCACGGGCCGGCTCGACGAGCACGCGCCGCCGAACGCTGGCATACTCCGCGGGAACGACCTCCGGGATCGCACGACCCGGCTCGACGAGCACGCGGCGGTGCCGCACGGAATATTGCGGCGGGATGTTCACCCAGCAGCCTACGAGCTGGCCGTGATGGTCGCGCTTGGTCTGCCAGACCCGGCCGCCTGGTGAAACGAGGACGCGCTCCGAGACGGTGTCGTAGACCGGCGGCGTGTGGCGATAGACCGTCGTGGCCGGGCGGACCAGGACCCGCTCGGAGACCGAGCCGTAGACGGGCGGCGTCGAGACGTGACGGTAGCACTCCTTGCCACCGCAGCCGCCGGCCTGCGCGGCCGAGGCGAGCAGGCTGCCGGCCAGGGCGGCCGAGAGAATGGTGAGACGGGCGACCGGTGCGGCCATGGCGACTTCCTCGGGCTGAAACGCGATTACGACGAACGCGCCGCGTGCTGGCGCTGATCTCGACGTAGTAGAGGCCGCGAAGTTGCTCGAGGTGCAAGCTCTATTGCAGATTAGGGTAAAATTAACCCTATGCTTAAACCACTTAAGCAGTGAAGTGCTTAGGTATTCATTTTCAGGAAGTCGTAAGAACGGCTGCAGCGGGGCGCTTACGTCTGCCCGCGCTTGAGCTGGTAGAAGATGTGTCGACCGATCACGTCCTTCCGCGTCAGGCGCCGCGACCAGCCCGGCTTGACGTAATCCGCATGGTAGTGCGTGGCGCCCCCGACCTCGCTCAGGTAGGTCCGGCCCTCGATCACGGCGCTGGCGATGCGGGTGGCGGTCTGCCACGACGGGCCGTCGGTGATGCGCAGGGACTTGCCCTCGCAGGCGAAGGAGAACTGACAACCCATGTAGCGGTGCCGGTTCTGGTAGACGACGCCGCATACGTTGGTTGGATAAAGCCCGCTTTTCACGCGGTTGAGCACGACCTGCGCGACGGCGGCCTGCCCGTCCTCCGGCTCGCTACGCGCCTCGAAATAGACGGCCTCGGCAAGGCAGCGCTGCTCGCGGTCCATGGCGTCCGGATTGATGAGGTCGGCGTAATGACGGCGCGTATCCGCCAGGGGCTCGGGGCGCGCTTCATCCCTGCGGTCCGGCTTGGGCGAGAAGCCCGGGATGAAGAGGCTGGCAGCGGCGACCTCGATCGGCGTCGCGTCGGCGGGCGCCGGCGTGGTCGAGGAGAGCGCCACGGCGCGAGGAACGGCGGGGGTCGAACCGTCGGATGTCGTGATCGTGTCCCTGGGCGATGCGGGGACCAAGCCGGCCTCAGCCTCCCCTTCCATACCCGAACTCGGCTCGTGGCGCTCCGCCCGCGGGGTGGAGCCGTTCGCCAGCGGCGGGAGGGGTAGAGGCGCGGTGGCTCGGGCAACGGACCACGCCTGAGACGTCAGGGTGGCTGGTGGGTGGGTCCCGGCATTGGCCGTCAGCGAGACGAGAACCCCGATCGCCGTAGCCCAGGGCGCAACGGCCTGGCTGAGCCAGCGCAGACCGGACTTCCTTCGAACCCGTCTCGTACGCACGACCCGACTCGCCCCAGGATGTCGCCTATCGCCCTCCTCCGCGTCGCGGTGGCCGACAGGTCACATTCCAGTTTTCGTCGCGTAAGGTTGAAGCCGGGTTAAACGAACCGAATAATCGGGTCGTGATCGGAGGCTTATCGCCCGCCCGGCCTTCCGTGCGTCGCGGCAAAGGCTGCGACCAGCGTCGTCACGCTTCCCGATTCGGCCCCAGCAATGCGTTCGGCATCGGCGGCGCTCTGCGTGGCGACCGCGAAGATCAAGAGTGCCGCCGCGACGAGGCCACCGAGACTGGCGACGAGCCCGAGATAGGCCTGCTCCGCGACCTTCGGAACACCGGGATTTGCTGTTGCCGTGATGGAGAAGAACGGAGTCTGGCTTAGGTCGCTCATGGCCGCCATACCCGCTCGATGATGCCGCTCGCAGGTTCCACGCGAGCAAGCGTCGCGGGATCTCCCTAGCACCTAACGTGTGGCCTCGGCATCGGTTCAGCCCGGCCCTGAATTTTTCTGCACCGGCTTTTTTGTCCAACACCAGAGGCTCGGATGCCGCCAATGCGCATTCGGCTTCATGCTTCCTTTATTGCTCTATGTTTATTTTGATGCTGTTTTCGAACGCATGGACGCATGAAGATCGAGCAACCCCAGCCTGGGTCGTCCGGAGACGTCGATCGTCAAGTACGACGTGATCAGTCCGTCGCGACCGTACGGTCCCAACTGAAGTCGGCGCTGCCCTCCAATGTCGTGGTCGCGGCGGTGACAACACCGATACTGGCAAGCCTGCTCCCTGCTGCGATCGTGAGCGGCTGGCTCTTGGTTCTCGTCCTCGTCAGTCTCCGCCGCTACCTCGTTCTCCGACACGCGGTTGAGGCCGGCGTCGTGGAGGATCGCCCGGACCTTGCGCTCACCCTCACCGCCGCGGGCGCCGCGTTCGCCGGGCTGACATGGGCCGCGCTCCCGATGCTGTGCGACGCGATCAATTCCGAGCATCCCAGCATCCTCCTCTTCGTGCTGAGCGGCTTGGCTGCGGGCGCCGTCGCGCTGTCACCGACACATGCCCTGACCTCGATGGCCTTCGCCCTGCCGATCCTCATGTCCACGGCAGCCGGGCGCCTCCTCATCGGCGATTCGATGAGCCTGCTCTTCGCCGTCGTCACCGTGTTCTTCACCCTCATGCTGGCGCGGTCCGCGCTGCTCGCCGAGCGGACCTTCTGCGAGGGCAGCCGGACCAAGCATGCGGCCACGGCGCTTGCCGCCGCCTTGTCCCGCGCCAAGGCCGAGATCGAGGCGAAGGCTGAGATGCTGGGCATTCTTGCCAGCCAGGACGCCTTGACCGGCCTGTCGAACCGCACGGCCTTCTCCCAAGGCATCGCCGATCGCCTGGGCGAGGTGAACGACCGCCGCGGCGCCCTCCTTCTGCTCGACCTCGACAATTTCAAGCTCGTCAACGACACGCTGGGCCACGGCTCCGGCGACGACCTGCTCGTTCAGGTGGCGGACCGGCTGCGCGAGGCCGTGGGCGAGGATGCGCTTGCGAGTCGGCTTGGGGGTGACGAGTTCGCGATCTTGATTGATGACGGCACGCCGCCCGAAGAGGTCGCCAGCCGCATCCTCGATCGCGTCACCCGCCCGCTGATGATCGGCGGGCGCAGCGCCAGCATCGGGGTCAGCATCGGCATCGCCTGTTTTCCTGATCATGGCAGGACCACGCAGGATCTCATGCTGAGGGCCGATCTTGCACTCTACGCGGCGAAAGCGGGCGGCCGGCAGCGCTTCTACCGGTTCGACAGCTCGCTTCAGCACGCCGTCGCGATCCGCCGCGACATCGAACTCGACCTCGCGAATGCGCTGGCCGAGGGCGAGATCGAGGCTTGGTGCCAGCCGCAGCTGTCGCTGTCGGATCGCAGCATCGTCGGGGTCGAGCTGCTGATCCGCTGGAAGCACGAGCGCCATGGATGGATCGCACCGCCCGACATCGTGGCCGCCGCGGTCTCGACGCGTCAGTCGGAAGCCCTCACCCTCCACGTGGTCTCGGAAGCCTGTCGCCTGATCAGGGACCTGCAATCGCAGGGCCATCCGGACGTGACCGTCGCCGTCAACGTCTCTCCCCAGGAACTCGGGTCCTATCCCCTGGCCGAGCGGATCGCCGAGCGTCTGGTCGCGTTCGGCGTGTCCGCCCGGTCGCTGGAGATCGAGATCACCGAGGAGGCCGCGCTCGCCGGCGAGAGCGCGACGCGGGAGATCAACGCCGTGTCCGCGCTCGGCCTGCGGATTGCCATCGACGATTTCAAGGCCGGCTATTCCTCCCTGGCTTCGCTGCGCGCGCTCCACGTCGAGCGGATCAAGATCGATCGCAGCTTCGTCACGAACATGGCCGTACAGGAGGGCAACCGCGTCCTCGTCCAGGCCATTCTGGGCATCGGCCGGGCGCTCGGCCTCGAGGTCGTCGCGGAGGGCGTCGAGAGCATGGACGACGCCCTGCTGCTCACCCGCTACGGCTGCCATATCGCACAGGGCTACCACCTCGCCCGGCCGATGCCGCGGCGCGATCTCGACACCTGGATCGAAGCGCGGGGGACGAACGTCGCGTCGGAGCACGCTCACTACGCGCTCCGGCGCCTGTCCTCCTGATCGCCGCCTGTCGCCCTCAGGCCTTCTTGGCCAGGGCGGCCTGAGCCGCGGCGAGCCGCGCGATCGGCACGCGGTAGGGCGAGCAGGAGACGTAATCGAGCCCCACGGACTGGCAGAACTCGATCGAGGCCGGATCGCCGCCGTGCTCGCCGCAGATGCCAAGCTTGATGTCGGGTCGTACCGCCCTGCCCCGCTCGACGCCGATCCGCACCAGTTCGCCGACGCCTTCCTGATCGATCGAGATGAACGGGTCGGCCGACAGGATGCCCCGCTGCGTGTAGGGGCCGAGGAAGGTCGCCGCGTCGTCGCGCGAGATGCCGAGCGCGGTCTGCGTCAGGTCGTTGGTGCCGAAGGAGAAGAACTCCGCCGTCTCGGCGATGTCGCCGGCCCGCAGCGCGGCACGCGGCAGCTCGATCATGGTGCCGACCTGATAGTCGACCGTGCTGCCGGTCTCCTCGGTCACCGCCTTCGCCATGGCGTCGATGCTCGCCTTGACGAGGTCGAATTCCATTTTGGTGAAGACGAGGGGCACCATGACCTCCGGCGTCACCGGAGCGCCCGTATCCTTGGCGGCCTTCACGGCGGCCTCAAAGATCGCGCGCGCCTGCATCTCGGCGATCTCGGGGAAGGCGATGGCCAGGCGGCAGCCGCGGAAGCCGAGCATCGGATTGAACTCGTGCAGCTCGGTCATCCGCCGGCGCAGCTTCTCCTCGGAGACGCCGGTGCTCCGCGCGACGTCCTGCACCTCCTCGTCGGTATGGGGCAGGAACTCGTGCAGCGGCGGGTCGAGCAGGCGGATCGTCACCGGCAGGCCGGACATGATCGTGAACAGCTCCACGAAGTCCTGGCGCTGGTACGGCAGGATCTTGGCGAGCGCCGCGCGCCGGCCCTCGGCATCGTCGGCGAGGATCATCTCGCGGACGGCCAGGATGCGGTCGCCCTCGAAGAACATGTGCTCGGTGCGGCACAGCCCGATGCCTTCGGCACCGAAGTTGCGCGCGGCGCGAGCATCGGTCGGCGTGTCGGCATTGGCGCGGATCTTCATGGTGCGGACCTTGTCCGCCCAGCCCATCAGGGTGGCGAACTCGCCCGACAGCGACGGCTCCAGCATCGCGACCTCGCCGAGCAGGACCTGGCCCGTCGAGCCGTCGATGGTGATCTTGTCGCCGGCCTTGAGCACGGTGCCCGCGACCGTGAGCGTGCGCGCCTTGTAGTCGACCCGGACCGTGCCGGCGCCCGAGACGCAGGGCTTGCCCATGCCGCGTGCGACGACGGCCGCGTGGCTCGTCATCCCGCCGCGGGTCGTCAGAATGCCCTCCGAGGCGTGCATGCCGTGGATGTCCTCCGGCGAGGTCTCGACGCGCACGAGGATGCACTTGCGCTCGGCCTTGCGGGCGGCCTCGGCATCCTCCGAGTTGAACACGATCTCACCCGTCGCGGCGCCCGGCGAGGCGGGCAGGCCGGAGGCGATGACCTTTCGCTCGGCCTTGGGATCGATGGTCGGATGCAGCAGCTGGTCGAGGGCGGCGGGCTCGATCCGGCCGATCGCCTCCTCCTGGGTGATCAGGCACTCGGCCGCGAGATCGACGGCGATGCGCAGCGCCGCCTTCGCGGTGCGCTTGCCGTTGCGGGTCTGGAGCATCCAGAGTTTCCCATTCTCGATGGTGAACTCCATGTCCTGCATGTCGCGGTAATGGGTCTCGAGGAGCCCGTAGATCCGCACCAGCTCGGCGTAGGATTCGGGCATCGCCCGCTCCATCGAGGGCTTGTCGGACTTGGCCTCGATCCGCGCCTTCTCGGTGATGTCCTGCGGCGTGCGGATGCCAGCGACGACATCCTCGCCCTGCGCGTTGATCAGGAACTCGCCGTAGAGCGCCCGCTCGCCGGTCGAGGGGTTGCGGGTGAAGGCGACGCCGGTGGCGGAGGTGTCGCCCATGTTGCCGAACACCATGGCCTGGACGTTCACCGCCGTGCCCCAGCTCTCGGGAATGTTGTTGAGCTCGCGGTACTTCTTGGCTCGCGGGATCATCCAGGAATTGAACACGGCGCCGATCGCGCCCCAGAGCTGATCCTCCGGGTCTTGCGGGAAGTCCGAGCCGTGCTCGTCGCGGACGATCTTCTTGTAGGTCGCGACGAGGGTCTTCCAATCCTCGGCGCCGAGCTCGGTATCGAGGCTGACGCCGCGAGCTTCCTTGTAGTGCTCCAGCGCCTCCTCGAAGGCGTGGTGCTCCACGCCGAGCACCACGTTCGAGTACATGGTGATGAAGCGGCGGTAGGAATCGTAGGCGAAGCGCGGATCTCCCGCGCCCTTGGCGAGCGCCTCCACGGTCACGTCGTTGAGGCCGAGGTTCAGCACGGTGTCCATCATGCCGGGCATCGAGGCGCGGGCACCGGAGCGGACCGAGACGAGCAGCGGATTCGCCGCGTCGCCGAAGCCCCGGCCCGTGAGCGCGCCGACGGCGTCGAGGGCGGCCTGCACCTCGGCCTTCAGCTCCGCCGGGTATTGGCGGCCATGATCGTAGTACCAGGTGCAGACTTCGGTCGTGATGGTGAAGCCCGGCGGGACGGGCAGGCCGAGATTGGACATCTCGGCCAGGTTGGCGCCCTTGCCACCGAGAAGGTTGCGCATCGACGACTGGCCCTCGGCCTTGCCGTCACCGAAGGAATAGACCCACTTCGCCATCATCGTCCGTCCGCTTTTCTAACGAGAGATGCGAGCGTCACAGCTCTCCAGGCGCGGCTTGGATCATGTCATGTTGCAACGCAAGATGAACATGGCCGCGCAATCAAAAGGTGCGACGCCCCTCACCTTCGGCCGTCGGCACCTGATCGCCGGCAGCCGAGCTTCAAGATAGGGCGCGGAACACGCCCAGGCCAATCAGCCCGACGGCGATGAGGTAGAACGCGACGATGTAATTGAGCAGGCGGGGCATGATCAGGATGAGCACGCCGGCGGCGAGCGCGATGATCGGCTGAAGGCTTGAGAGCGTGATGGTCATGACGTGCCTCTGTCGAAGGAGGCTCCCTGTCGCGCCTGGCGGCGCCGCTTGCAACAGCCGATCCGGCCCGACGCCGCCTCGAATGCCCTTCCACAGGACTCTGGCGGCAGACCGGAACTTCGCGCGGCAGGGCCGGTTCGATCCCCGACGGCGCACCGGCTGGCCGACGCCCGGAGAGCAGCCCGCAGGGACATCCGATCGAGCCGCGGTGCGCGTTCGACCTGACACCGAAGGAGAGCGATCATGGCCAAGGAAAAGACGCTTCACGACGCCTTCCACGAGACCCTGAAGGACGTCTATTACGCCGAGCGGCAATCGGTGAAGGCGCTCAAGAAATCGGCGAAGGCCGCCGAATCCGACGAGTTGCGTCAGGCCTTCGAGACCCATGCCGAGGAAAGCGCGCATCAGGTCGAGCGCCTGCAGCAGGTCTTCGAGATCATCGGCAAGACCGCCCGCGGCAAGACCTGCGAGGCGATGCAGGGGCTGACCGCGGAGATGGAAGAGGATCTCGAGGATTTCGGCGAGACTCCCGCCGCCGACGCGGTCCTCGTCGGCTGCGCGCAGGCGGTGGAGCACTACGAGATCGCCCGCTACGGCACCCTGAAGACCTGGGCGGGTCAACTCGGCTACGCCGACGCGGCCAAGCTCCTCGACGAGACCCTTCAGGAGGAGAAGCGCACCGACGCGCTTCTCAGCAAGATCGCCGAGCGCATAAACGTGAAGGGCGGTGCCGGCGGCAAGGCCGCCTGAGCGCTAAGCCCCTCACCCGACACGCGGAGCGGGCTGCCGAGGGCCGCCCGCTCCGCCGCTCGACCTGAAAGCAGGTGTTTTAGCCGGGCGATTACCAGGAACAACGCCTTCCCGAAAAGATTGGTCGCGGAGTCCACTCGCGGCTCACGAGGAAAGTCCCGATGTTCCTTCGCACAGATAAGCTTCTGACCGAACTTCCCATGCCAAAGAAGCAAGATCCGAACGCGGGCTCCGCGCTTCAGGAACTTCTCGGCGGAAAATACGGTGAGATGTCGACTCTGAATAACTATATGTTTCAGAGTTTTAACTTCCGCAGCAAGGCAAAGCTTCGCTCGATCTACAATGTGGTTGCGAGCATCACCGCCGAGGAGCTCGGCCACGTCGAGCTGGTGACGACGGGCGTCGCGATGCTCAACAACGGTCCGGACGGCGACGAGACGGGCGGTGCCGATATCTCGAAGGCTCCCTTCGAGGACATGAAGAACATGCGCGATGCCGCAGCCTTCATCTCACGCGGCGGCGGCGGCTTCCCGACCGACAGCAACGGGATTCCGTGGAACGGCAGCTACGTCACGTCGACGGGCAACGTCATCATGGACATGCTCTTCAACTTCCATCTCGAGTGCGGCGCCCGCGTGCACAAGCTGCGGACCTACGAGACGATGACCGAGGCGGTCGGCCGCGAGGTCTGCGGTTATCTCCTGGTGCGCGGCTCGGTCCATGCCCACGCCTACGCTCTGGTGCTGAAGAAGCTCACGGGCGTCGAGATCGAGAAGATGCTGCCCACCCCCAACATCAACCTCGACAAGATTCCGGAGTGCCGGAAGTACCTCGGCGAGGGCAAGCACCGCATCCTCTACACCAATTCACCGAGCGATTATAAAGAGATGGCCGGCATCTGGGGCAATGGCGAGATGGCGCTGCCCGGTGATCCGCCCGGCGAACTCGAGGTGGTCGAGGGCGCTCCCGATGGCGGCCGGGTTCCGGATCTGCAGGGCATGGCCCCCGCCTTCGCGCCGGAATACGCGCCCGAGGAGATGTTCGAGATCGCCTCGAAGCTCTACCAGAAGTCGCGCTGAGGCGATCGCGCCGGCGGTGCCCTGCGCGCCGCCGGCTCAGACCCGATAGCGACCGTTGCGCTTCACGAGAACGGTCGTTCCCACGGGCACGCGTTCGTAGAGATCGACGATATCCTCGTTCAGCATGCGGATGCAGCCGGACGACATCTGCTCGCCGATGCTCCAGGGCTCGTTGGTCCCGTGGATCCGGAACAGGATGTCCCTCCCGCCCTGGTGCAGGTAGAGGGCACGGGCGCCGAGCGGATTGTCGACGCCGCCCTCCCGCAGTCGCGGCAGGTCACGGTTGAGCGAGACCATCGTCGTGGTCGGCCGCCAATCCGGCCAGACGCCCTTTCGGCCGACCGTGGCTTGGCCCTTCCACGAGAAGCCGAGCTTGCCGACGCCGACGCCGTATTGCACGGCCGTGCCGTCGTTCTGGACGAGCCGGAGCTGGCGGTCGTCGATGTCGACGACGATGGTGCCGGGCCGCTCCGGCCCCGTGTAGCGGACCACCTGACGACGATATTTCGCGTCGAGCCGGTTCGTGTCGACGAGCGGCACGTCGTGCGGCTTGTCCGGCATCGTGCCGATGTACCAGGCCGACTCGTCGTCGACGGCCGCGACCATCGGTTGGTGGGTCTGGCAGGCCGCGAGGGGGGCGATGGCGAGGAGGCCGATGAGAAGACGGCGGGTCGTCATGGGGATACCGCGGGCATTCTTGAGGCGACGGAACATGGCTTTGAGTAGCGTTTCGCGACCCGATCGGCTGTGACCTTTGGGCCGCAGAAGGGGCTCAAGGCATCCGCGGGCCCGCGGCAATCGTCACGGTCCCGCCTCGCTGCGGCGATGCTTCCGCCCTATTTCGGTACCTTGGCGGGAGACGGAGCGGAGCCATGGTCGATACACCGGTGGCCGACACCGAGACATTGCCCGTCGCCGAGGTGGAGGCGACGCTGGCGCAGCTCGGTCCGGCGGTCCACCTCGACCATTGCGTGATCCACGTCTCCGACTGGGACCGCGCGACGGCCTTCTATCGCGACGTCATCGGCGCCGAGGTGATCCCGGTCGGCGCCGGCGTGGCCTACCGTTTCGGCGGCGTGCAGCTGAACGTGCACGGTCCCGGCAAGACCGTCGAGCCGCTGGCCCGAAAACCCGTCATGCCGGGCGGCAGCGATCTCTGCTTCCGCTGGTCGGGACCGATCGAGGGCGCGGTGGCACATCTCGCCGCTCACGGCGTGGAGGTCGAGCTCGGCCCGGTCGAGCGGCAGGGCGCGGCCGGAGCGGGGCTCAGCGTCTATTTCCGCGATCCGGACGGATCGGTGATCGAGTTCATCACCTACCCGGAGCCGTGACGCCTCAGTCGCGCCGCTGCGCCGCGAGCTGCTGGTTCGTCTGTTCCAGGCGAAGCGCGAGTTCGCGCATCACCGCGATGGCGATCGGCGGGAACTGCGCGAGCAGTTCGAGGAACACGGCCCGGTCGATACGCAGGGCCGTCGTCGCGACCTCGGCCGTGACCGTGGCCGAGCGCGGCTGGTCGGCCAGGATGCCCATCTCCCCGACCAGGGCGTTCGCGCCGAGCAGGGCGAGCCGGAACGGCCCCGCCGGGCCGTCGATGGTCACGGCGGCGGCGCCCTCCAGGATCAGGTAGGCGGCATCCGCCGCATCACCTCGGGCGAAGAAGGGCTGCTCGGCCTCGAAGTGAACGCGCTCGCTCGTGAAGGCGAGGAGCTTCAGGCGGGCGGGCTCGACCCCCCGAAACAGGGGGACCTGCCGGAGGGAGGAAACCTCGGTATCGAGGGTCATGACGGGCTCCGCACGCGCCCCCGGGGGGATCGCGCCGCATCCATGCGGGTTGCGGGCCGGTTGTCCAGTCCCGCACTTCCGTCATCCTCCGGTTCAGGCGATGGCGAGAGCCGCAGATCCGCGCGAGCCAGCGCCGACGACCACGAGAGTAGCTCCGATCCCGATGAACGCCGTCGCCATGCCTCCGCCGATGATCCCGCGCCCGCATCAGGTCGAGGCCTGCCGGGCGATCCTCGCGGCCCGTGCCGCCGGACGGCCGGGCTTTCTCATCGGCGACATGACGGGGCTGGGCAAGACGCTCTCCGTCTGGGCCCCGCTGGCCGCGATGCCGGAGCAGGAGGTGCTCATCGTCTGCCCCAAGGGTGCGATGCCGCAATGGCGCCGGACGATCGCGCTGTCCGGGCTGGCGGCGAAGTCCGTGACCCTCGTCAACTACGAGCGCACAAAGTCCCTGATGGCGCCGCCGCCCGCCAGCAGCCGACGCTCGACGCGGGCGAAGAACAACGAGCTGGCCCGCCACGGCCGTCCGAAGCGCGCCTTCGCCCTCGTCGTCTTCGACGAGAGCCACCGCCTGCGAAACCCTTACGCGCAGCAGAGCCTCGTCTGCCGGCAGATCGCGGATGGCGCGGCCTTCACCATCTACATGAGCGCGACGGCCGGCCAGGCGCCCCACGAGCTGTCCTATCTCGGCGCGCTGCTCGGCCACGCCGCCGGGACGCCGGCAGGGACCCTGGCCGAGTTCCGCGAACTGATGAAGCGCCTCGGCATCGGACGTGCCAGGGGCCGTTGGACGAACTGGTCTTGGACCGCGAACGCGCGCGACTGCGCGGTGATGGCCGACCTCCTCTACAAGGGCGAGCGGGCAATCGGCATGAGGCGCAGGCCTGCCGACATCGCCGGATGGCCCGAGGTGCTGCGCGAACTCGCGCCCACCGCGCTCTCGCGGGACGAGCGGCGGCTCTACGACGCGACCTGGCGGGAGTTCCGGCGGGAATGGGGTCTGGCCGGCGGCAGCACCCGACGCCCCACCGGCTGGGCGGCGGACCTCCGATTCCGGCAGAAGGCGAGCCTGCTCCGGGTTGCGGGTACGGCCGACTTCGCCGAGACGCTCCTCGACGACGGGCTCCAGATCGCGGTCTCGGTGGCGTTCCTCGAGACGGCGACCGCCCTCGTCGAAACCTTCGAGCGCCGCGGCTGGCGCGCGGGCCGGATCGACGGAATCCGCAGCGGTGAGGAAAACGAGGCGACGCGGATCGCCTTCCAGACCGGCGGCCTCGACGTCGTGGTGTTCACGGTGAGCGAGTCGATCTCGCTCCACCGGAACGAGATGCCCGGCGGCGAGCGCCCGCGCGCCCTCGTGATCCACGACATGCGCCACAGCGCCATCCAGCTCGCGCAGATCGAAGGGCGCTGCCACCGCGACGGCGAGGCGGCCACGATCTACTTCGCCTTCGCGGAGGCGACGGTCGAGGAGGCGATCACCGCGACGGTACTGCGCCGGATGGCTTCGATGGATGCCATGGCGGGCGAGGACACCACGCTGCTGGACGCGATCTCCGCGATCATCGCGGAGACGCCGGAGGCAGGGTAACGACACGCATCGGCGGCGATGATCCTCGCCGTTGGGCCGCCCTCGATGTCATTCCGGGTCGCCGCAGGCGAGCCCGGAATCCAGAGCCGCCGCCGTGGCAGGCTGGGAGACCGTCAGCGGTTGTGGGTTCCGGGCTCTGCTTCGCAGCCCCGGAATGACAAGGTTAGGTGTGAAAGCGGGCAGCTCTCACTCGTCAAACCGGCTCCCAGCCAGCGCTCCCCGCCGGCTGCCGGAACGCGCCGGGCCCGAGATCGGCGTAGCGCAGGAAGATCTGGAGCGCCGGCTGCATCTCGCGATGCAGGTTTCGCAGGCGAAGCTCGAACTCTTCCGACATGATGGCGCGGCCCTCCGCATCCTTGTCCGGAGGCTCGCCCAAATGGACCGCCATCTCGACCGTGTGCCAGGTCATGTGGCCGTAGGGCCGCTTCGGATCGACGCCCGGAACCTCGTACTCGTCGTCCCAGGTGAGGCTGAGATGGGGAATCAGCCTCAGGTGCTCGTCGGTCACGTCGAAGGTGATGTGCTCGGGCGTGACCCCCGTCTCCTCGTCGCGGAAGACATCGAAGACGTCGCTCTCCGGGAGCTTCGCCAGGGTGTTGTGGTAGGCGTAGCGACCCGGCTTCAGCGTGGCGTTCTGCAGGAACAAGGCCAGCGCATCGCCCAGCGCCCGGTGCTCCTCGTCCGCGCCCTCGTCGTCGCCGGTGACGTTGAAGATGTCGCCGTCCCGGTCGCTGCTGCCGTAGGGGGCGTCCGGGTGGACGATCGGCGCCCCGACCTCGGTGCCGTTCCAGGCAATCACCATCCGGCGGATGAGCGCGATCCGCTCCAGCGTGAGTTCAAAGGTTCTCGCGTCGTCCATGCCTTGCGCCCTGCCCCATCCATCGCGGGGGCTCTATGGCACGAAGCCTCAGCGCATGCAGCCCATCAGGCCGGAGACGCCGCCCATCCTGGACTGGATGCGGCCGGCCAGCGCCTTCACGCCGCGCGAGGGTTTTCCGGCGCTGCGGGCGATCGGATTCGGCAGGGTGGCCGCCAGCAGCGCCGCCTCGCCACGGGTCAGGTCGCGCGCGGATTTGCCGAACCAGTGCCGGGACGCGGCCTCCGCCCCGAACACGCCCTCCCCCCATTCGGCGACGTTGAGGTAGATCTCCATGGTGCGGCGCTTGCCCCAGACCGCGTCGGCCGCGACGGCGAGCGGAATCTCCAGCGCCTTGCGCAGGAACGAGCGGCCGGGCCAGAGAAAAACGTTCTTCACCGTCTGCATGGTGATGGTCGAGGCGCCTCGGCTCGGCCCCTCCTCGTCGTCGACGACCTCACGCAGGGCGTCCCAGTCGACGCCGTTATGCAGGCAGTAGCGCTGGTCCTCCGAGGCGATGACGGCCTGGACGAGGAAGGGCGACACCGCCTCGAACCCTACCGCGCTGCGTGCCACGGGCTGCAGCGTCAACCATCGGCCGAGCATCAGGGTTGAGGGCGGGGTCAGCGCGCTATAGACGAGCGCCAGGGCAAGCGTGAGGGCGAGGGCGATGACGGGCAGGAGCATGATCAGGCTCACGACCCGCCGCACGCCCCAGCCTCGGCGCGGTCGCCCGGGGGGCTTCAGCGCATGCGGCCCGCGCCTGGCGAGGGGTGCGGCGTCCTCCTGCGCCTCCTGAATGCCGCCCTCCCACGTGATCCGACAAGCCCGAAGGCGCCATTGACGATGACCTCAACGCAAGGAACGCACGCTCCGGTCAAGGTGCCCGCCGGCGATGATGCATTTTCCCACAGACTTGCAGCCGTGGCGGACGCCGTCGAGGCCTTCCTGGCCGAGCGCCTGAGCGACGAGGTCCAGCCCGGCGAGATCGCGCGGCCTCAGCGCCTGATGGAGGCCATGCGCCACGCCGTGCTAGGCGGCGGCAAGCGGCTACGCCCCTTCCTCGCCGTCGAGACCGCCCGCATGCTCGGCGGCTCGGAATCCGGCGCTCTCGCGGCCGGTTCGGCGATCGAGCTCGTCCATTGCTACTCCCTCGTCCACGACGACATGCCGGCGATGGATGACGACGACCTGCGCCGCGGCAAGCCGACCGTCCATAAGGCCTATGACGAGGCGACCGCCATCCTCGTCGGCGACGCGCTTCAGACGCTGGCCTTCGAGATCCTGGCCGATCGCGCCTGGCAGCCCGACCCCGCGATCCGCGCCGACCTCGTGCTCGGCCTCGCCCGATCCTCAGGGCTCGGCGGCATGGTCGGCGGCCAGATCCTCGACCTCGGCGCGGAGGGGCGCTTCGGCCCCGTCTCCCTCGACGTCGACGACACCCTCCGGCTCCAGGCCATGAAGACGGGAGCGATCCTCGCCTTCTCGGTCGATGCCGGCGCCCTCGTCGGTGGCGCGACGGCGGATCAGCGGGCGGCCCTGCAGCGCTACGGCCTCGCGCTCGGCCAGGCCTTCCAGATCGCCGACGACATCCTCGACCGCGAGGCCTCGCCCGAGGCGATGGGCAAGGCGACGGGCAAGGACAAGGACGCCGGAAAGGCGACCCTCGTCGACCGGCTCGGCCTCGACGGGGCGCGGGCCGAATGCGACCGTCTCGTCGGCCTCTGCGAGGAGGCCGTCGCGGCCTGGGGCGGAAAGGCCGAGACGCTTCGCGAGGCGGCGCGGTTCACCGTGGCGCGTAAGGTGTGAGGCGATCTCTCCTCCCCCTTGCGGGGAGGGAAGCGCGAGGCGACAGGCCGGACGCCACTACCCGATTGTCGAGATGGGCTCAGTAACTCCATGACCACCTACAACCTCCTCCTCCTGCCCGGCGACGGCATCGGTCCCGAAGTGATGGCGCAGGTGTCGAAGGTGCTCGACGCGCTCGGCCGGGCCGGGATCGCCCGCTTCGAGACCGAGACCGACCTCGTCGGCGGCGCCAGCATCGACGCGCATGGCGTGCCCCTGACGGACGCGGCGCTGGCGCGCGCGGACGCGGCCGACGCGATCCTGCTCGGTGCCGTCGGCGGGCCAAAATGGAACGGCGTCGCCTACGACAACCGGCCCGAGGCCGGTCTCCTGCGGCTGCGCAAGGACCTCGGGCTGTTCGCGAATCTGCGGCCCGCCATCTGCTACCCGGCCCTCGCGGACGCCTCGGCCCTGAAGCGGGAGCTCGTCGAGGGTCTCGACATCATGATCGTCCGCGAGCTGACAGGCGGCGTCTATTTCGGCGCGCCCAAGGAGATCACTGTCCTGCCCGACGGCACGAAGCGGGCCGTCGACACGCAGGTCTACACGACGGGCGAGATCGAGCGGATCGCGCATGTCGCGTTCGACCTCGCCCGCAAGCGCTCCGGCCGCGTGGCCTCGGCCGAGAAGCACAACGTGATGAAGTCGGGCGTGCTCTGGAAGGAGGTCGTGACGGCCGTCCATGCCGCGCACTACGCCGAGCTCGAGCTCGAGCACGTGCTCGCCGACAATTGCGCCATGCAGCTCGTGCGCAGGCCCAAGCAGTTCGACGTGCTCGTCACCGACAACCTGTTTGGGGACGTGCTCTCCGACGTGGCCGCCATGCTGACGGGGTCGCTGGGCATGCTGCCCTCGGCCTCCCTCGGCGCCGTCGATGCCAAGGGCAGCCGCAAGGCGCTCTACGAGCCCGTGCACGGCTCGGCGCCCGACATCGCGTGCCAAGATCTCGCCAATCCGCTGGCGATGATCGGCTCGCTGGCGATGGCGCTGCGCTACTCCTTCGGCCTCGGCGAGGCGGCCGACCTACTCGACGGGGCGATCAAGGACGCGTTCGCCGGCGGCGCCCGGACCCGCGACATCGCGGCGCCGGGCGCGCAGGCCGTGGGGACCGCCGCCATGGGCGACGTGATCGTCGCGGCGCTCGCGGCCCGCATCGTCTGAGCTTTCCGCAACGCAGGCCCTGAGAACGCGAAGAGGGCGCCGGCTGGTTCAAGCCGGCGCCCTCTTCATGCGTGGAGACCGTGGGCCGCGCGCCTAGTAGGGCGCGCCGTAGCGCGACACGTAGGAGGTCGGGTCGATCACGTCGATGCCCGAGAAGTCCACGTTCCGGATCGCGCTGGAGCGCGCGCCGATGAACGGGCCGTTGGTGATCGGATCCGGCAGGATGCCGCCGCCGAAGCGGTCGTTGCGGCCGTAGGGCGGGTTTGCGAGGTAGCTCGCGGTGATGAGTTGCGGATCGGTCGCCGGGTTGCGCACCGAGCCGTTGCCGCGCTCGACCACGTTGCCGGCGTCGAGCCAGCTGCGGGGACGGATGCGGATCGGCAGCGGCTCGCTCACGCGGTAGCCGGCCGGCGCGTAGCGTCCCTGGGCTTCGGCGGCGGTGTTCATGCCGACAGCGGTGAGGGTCAGGGCGCCCATCAGGGCGAGGGTGGCAGAGCGCATGGGGCACCTCTTTGAAGATCAGGAAGCCTGGAGCCCTCCCGAGGGAGGCCCGCGGCGTTGGTGAGAAGACGTCTTAGCGGAGCCGTTGTTCCCGACTTATGGCCGAGCTTGCGCGGATTGCCGCAATTGCGCCTCAATTTTTCGTGTGCGGCGGAGGGCACCCTCGCCGGCCCCGACCGGCGGGGCGGAGGTGTCGCGGCAGAGGGGATCGCGCCGGGTCTCGTAGGTCTTGAACGCAACCTCTACGAACGGCTCAGCTTGGCCGTTCGGGACGAGCTTGTCGAGGGTGCAGGCGACGGCGCGCGGCTCCGGCGGCTGGCCGAGCGGCGCGCAGAGCCAGCCGTCGATCCGAATCGGCGCGGTGCCGATCCCGGCGAACGCCGTGCAGATCCTGTGCCCCTCCCCCGCGAGCGTCGCCTCGAGGGTCTCGACGGGACCGAACTTCGTCTCGAGGCGCCCACGCTGGCCGGTCCGGGCGACGGCGAGGCCGTGCCCGTCCGCGGCGCGGCGCACGAGCGTGAGGAACAGCTTCGGCGCCGCCCCGGCGGCCAGGCCGTGCGTCACCGTGAGGCGCATGAACGGGGCCTCGATCGCGTCGAACGCGCCCTGGATCAGGACGTCCTCGCGCAGGCCCGTCGTCGGGTCGAGGCGGCTCGGCCCGAGCCTCACGGGCTCGAAGGCCTGCGCGTCGTCGATGCGGTAGCGCGGCGCGGAGGCCGCCAGCGGTATTGCCGGGCGCACGACCGCCGACGAGGGCACGAAGGCGCCGGTGGTGACGGGCTCCGGCACGGCGCGAGCGACTTGCCCGGGCGGCGTGCCTTCGAGTGCGAGCAGGCTCAGAACGCCGATCAGACCCGCCGCCGCGACCACCCGGCCGAGCAGGCGGGGAGCCCCGGCCTTCGCCAGAAGCCCGCGCGACGGGGCACCTTCCGCGGCGTCGGTCTCGGTCTCGATGGTTCGATGCATCATCTCGTCAGCCGCGGCGCGCCGGCTTGGCCGGCCTTGGCCGCACCATCGCCCGGGGGATGCGGCGATCCGGTTTCGAAGGGCGGCGCGGCGCGGGCATTTCCCGATTTGCGGTAAATGAAAGGTTTCGGCCGCTGTCGCGGCGCTGGGTTGCGGCGGGAGATCGGTGCCGCACGCGCCGTCGGCTCCGCGCGCCGGTGGCGCCGGAGGGATGGCTGGCAAGGGGTGACGCGGGACGCCGCGGAACCACCTGGGATGTAGGACAATGCCGGTCCCCGGCGTCTCACAGCACGAGGGTCACCCGAACTGCCTTCGCGTCCCGGTGTGTCGGCGGCCCTCGCCCTGCGCCAGCGCTGAACCCCGCCTTCGGCTGCACCCTTGACAGCCGCGAGAGCGCGGCGTCTTGCTCCGCGCCGTCGAAGGTCCCATGTCGCGTGTCGGGCGACGGGAAGGCCTGGACCCGGATGCGGGGCCGCGGTGGACACCGTGCCGCCTCCCTGATCCGCCAGGTTCGGCGCGGGCGCGATGCCCCAAGATCGAATGCTTCATGCTGCCCGATCCCGCTCGAAGGCGAGCGTCGCTCGGCATCGAGGCGAGAGCATTGTTGTCGTGTCGGATCGAGGCCCGGAAACCTTCGGTCCGATGCGTGCGAAGCGGAGTGGGTGAGATGGGTTACAAGGTCGCCGTCGTCGGTGCCACGGGCAATGTGGGCCGCGAGATGCTGGACATCCTGGCCGAGCGCGCCTTTCCGGCCGACGAGGTCGTGGCGATCGCCTCGCGGCGGAGCCAGGGCCAGGAGGTCTCGTTCGGCGACAAGATTCTGACGGTCAAGGCGCTCGACACCTACGACTTCTCCGACACCGACATCTGTCTGATGTCGGCCGGCGGCGAGACCTCGAAGGAATGGTCGCCCCGCATCGGCCAGCAGGGCTGCATCGTCATCGATAACTCGTCGGCCTTCCGCTATCACCCGGACGTGCCGCTGATCGTGCCCGAGGTGAACCCGGAGGCGATCAACGGCTTCTCCAAGCTCAACATCATCGCCAACCCGAACTGCTCCACCGCGCAGCTCGTCGTGGCGCTCAAGCCGCTCCACGACGTCGCCAAGATCAAGCGCGTGGTGGTGGCGACCTACCAATCCGTCTCCGGCGCCGGCAAGGACGCCATGGACGAGCTCTTCCAGCAGACCCGCTCCGTCTTCACGGCCGGGCAGATGACGATGGAGAAGTTCCCCAAGCGGATCGCCTTCAACGTCATCCCGCAGATCGACGTGTTCATGGACGACGGCTCCACCAAGGAAGAGTGGAAGATGGTCGCCGAGACCAAGAAGATGCTCGATCCCAAGATCAAGCTGACGGCGACCTGCGTGCGGGTGCCGGTCTTCATCGGCCATTCGGAGGCGGTCAACGTCGAGTTCGAGCACCCGATCTCGCCCGAGGAGGCGACCGCGATCCTGCGCGCCGCGCCGGGCATCCTGATCGTCGATAAGCGCGAGCCCGGCGGCTACATGACCCCGCACGAGGCGGCCGGCGAGGACGCGACCTACATCTCGCGCATCCGCGCCGATTCGACGGTCGACAACGGCCTGTCGTTCTGGTGCGTGTCGGACAACCTGCGCAAGGGCGCCGCGCTCAACACCGTGCAGATCGCCGAGATGCTGGTGAACCGGAAGCTTTTGGGCAAGACGCGACAGGCGGCTTGAGCGCAGGCCGGGTACGCGACGCAGGGCCGTTCGCGGCCGCGCATGACGTGTGACGAGGCCGGAGCACCGCAACCCAGACCAGGGTCGGTGCTCCGATCGGGCGCATTGTTTCTGCCGGAAACCTGCTCACATCATCGCGCAACACCGAACGGGCATGACCGGAGCTCCCGCAGTCCGTGGAGCTCGGCAATCGTGTCGATCGACCCTCGTTTCAGCCAGCGTGACCCCGAACGGCCGCCGGTCACCGAAATTGCGTTCCTGGTCGTCGTCATCGTCTGGCTTTTGGCGATTGTCTTCTCGGATGAGCCGGCGCCGTCGAACAGGCGGTTCAGCGATTGAGGTTGCGCGGCCTCGTATCGACCGACGACGCGAACGCCGAAATTGCTTGAAATCCAAGGCGGACGAGGCTACGTTCCCTCCATCAGTTCTGGTTGCAGTCGCGAGGCTGCGGTTCGGGAGTGGGCCCCACCGGGTCCGCTCTTTTTTATTGCCGCAAGCCTCCCCGACCGGATCGCGCCCGAAACGGGCCACCCGAGCACGGCATGGCGGAGACCACCGAGACACGTCTGATCACCGAGACCGGGATCGCCGCGCGCGTCGTGCAGGTGATCGAGGCCTCGATCGAGGGGCTCGGCTACCGCCTGGTTCGGGTCAAGGTGACGAGCACGAACGGCTGCACCGTCCAGATCATGGCCGAGCGGCCGGACGGCAGCATGTCCGTCGACGATTGCGAGACCGTGAGCCGGGCGATCTCCCCGCTCCTCGACCTCGAGGACCCGATCGGCAAGGCCTATTACCTCGAGATCTCCTCGCCGGGCATCGACCGGCCCCTGGTGCGCGCCACCGACTTCGCGCGCTGGGCCGGCTACGAGGCCAAGATCGAGCTGAGCACGCCGCTCGACGGCCGCAAGCGCTTCCGCGGGATCATCGGCGTGCCGAACCCGGACGGGCTGACCGTGCCGATCGACCTGCCCGACGTGAAGCCCGGCCTGCCGAGCCGGATCGACCTACCCCTGCGCAGCCTCGGCGACGCCTATCTCGTCCTGACCGACGAGCTCGTGCGGGAATCGCTGCGCCGCGGCGGCCCGCCGGTCCTCGATGAGGACGACGAGGACGAGGAAGAGGTCGAGGCCCCGCCGGAGCCGCCGAAGAAGGTCTCGCGGCCCTTAAAGCCCAAGGCGTCGGCCAAGCCGAAGCCGGACAAGATCGAGACCGAAGCGAGCCTCGCGGCCAAGGCGAGAAACAAGGCCAAGCCCATCCGCACCAAGGCGGTGCGGGTCAAGGAAGACGGCAAGCTTCACTGACCATCCCGCCGCCTCGCATCGATGCGGGGCGGCGCCACATCCTACGACGAAGAGAAGGACGAAACCGATGGCCGTCGTCAGTGCCAACAGGCTCGAACTCCTGCAGATCGCGGACGCGGTCGCCCGCGAGAAGGTGATCGACCGCTCGATCGTCATCGACGCGATGGAGGAGGCCATCGCCAAGGCCGCCCGCTCCCGCTACGGCGCCGAGACGGACGTCCATGCCGAGATCGACCCCAAGACCGGGGCGCTTCGCCTCTCGCGCCACCTGCTGGTGGTCGACGAGGTCGAGAACGACGCCCGCGAGATCACGCTGGCCCAGGCGCAGCGCTACAATCCGGGCGCCCTCGTCGGCGACGTCATCTCCGACACCCTGCCGCCCTTCGATTTCGGGCGCGTCGCCGCCCAGTCGGCCAAGCAGGTCATCGTCCAGAAGGTCCGCGACGCCGAGCGCGACCGCCAGTTCGACGAGTACAAGGACCGCATCGGCGACATCGTCAACGGCCTCGTCAAGCGCGTCGAGTACGGCAACGTCATCGTCGATCTCGGCCGCGGCGAGGGCATCGTGCGCCGCGACGAGATGATTCCTCGCGAAACGTTCAGGCCGGGAGACCGCATCCGCTCCTACCTGTTCGACGTGCGCCGCGAGGTGCGGGGACCGCAGATCTTCCTCTCCCGCTCGCACCCGCAATTCATGGCCAAGCTCTTCGGCCAGGAAGTGCCCGAGATCTACGACGGCATCGTCGAGGTGAAGGCCGTGGCCCGCGACCCGGGCTCGCGCGCCAAGATCGCCGTGATCTCGCGGGACGGCTCGATCGACCCCGTCGGCGCCTGCGTCGGCATGAGGGGATCGCGCGTGCAGGCTGTCGTCGGCGAGCTGCAGGGCGAGAAGATCGACATCATCCCGTGGTCCGAGGATCAGGCGACCTTCATCGTGAATGCGCTTCAGCCCGCTGAGGTCGTCAAGGTCGTGCTCGACGAGGAGGCCGACCGCATCGAGGTCGTGGTGCCCGACGACCAGCTCTCGCTCGCCATCGGCCGGCGCGGCCAGAACGTGCGGCTCGCCTCGCAGCTCACCGGCTGGGACATCGACATCCTGACCGAGGCCGAGGAATCCGAGCGGCGCCAGAAGGAGTTCGCCGAGCGCACCCAGATCTTCATGGAGGCGCTGGACGTCGACGAGACGGTGGGTCAGCTCCTCGCCGCGGAAGGATTCCGCAGCGTCGAAGAGATCGCCTACGTCGAGCCGGGCGAGCTCGCCAACATCCAGGGCCTCGACGAGGAGAGCGGCACCGAGATCCAGGCCCGCGCCCAGGATCACCTCGCCCGCGTCGAGTCCGAGTTCGACGCCAAGCGCCAGGAACTCGGCGTCGCCGACGAACTGCGCGAGATCGACGGCATCACCACGCCGATGCTGGTGGCACTGGGCGAGAACGACGTGAAGACGATCGAGGACCTCGCCGGCTGCGCGACCGACGACCTCGTCGGCTACACGGAGGGCCGCGGCCCCGAGGCGACCCGGCATGCCGGCTACCTCGACGGGTTCGAGATCTCGCGGACGGAAGCCGAGGGCATGATCATGGCCGCCCGCCTGAAGGCCGGCTGGATCGACGCGCTGCCGGAGCCCGAGGCGGCCGAGGACGAAGCCGCCGAGGTCGTGTGAGCCCATTCCCCTCCCCTCGCGGGGAGGGGTAGGGGTGGGGGTGGTTCCACTTGCCTCCGCAGCAGGGTCACCCAGCCACCCCCACCTCCCACTCCTCCCCACAAGGGGGAGGAGGGTTGCCGCGCTTCTCCTTCACCGCTGTGCTTTCCACGAGAGAACGTCACTGCCTTCATGACAGGCGAACCGCACGAGGCCGCCGAACCGGATTCGGACACCCTCCTCGATCCAGGCCCCGGCCGCGGTCGGGCGAATGCCGAGCGGACCTGCCTCGTCACGCGCAAGGCGCAGAACCCCGCCGGCCTGATCCGCTTCGTGCTCTCGCCCGAGGGGGTCGTGGTGCCGGACCTGCGCGCCAAGCTGCCCGGGCGCGGGGCCTGGCTCACAGCGACCCGCGCCACGGTCGAGACGGCAATCAAGCGGCGGTTGTTTCAGCGGGCCTTCAAGACCAAGGACGCCGCGGCGCCGGCCGACCTGGCCGACCAGGTCGCGGCAGGGCTGCGCGCGGATCTGCGCCAGGGCCTGGCGCTCGCCAACAAGGCGGGCTGCGTCGTGGCCGGCTTCTCGAAGGTCGAGGCGGCGATCGGCGACAAGGCGGGGATCGCCGCCCTGATCCACGCCTCGGACGGCAGCGCCGACGGCCGGCGCAAGCTCGCCCAAGCATTGCACCGGCGGCATGGGGATGCCATATCCCGGTTCCCGGTCATCGACGACTTGTCCGAAGCCGAATTGGACATGGCCTTGGGCCGGGATCATGTGATACATGCGGCCCTCGTCGCAGGAGTCGGTGGTACCGGCTGCCTCGCGCGTTGGCGTCGGCATCGCACTTTCGAGGGCGGCGCGACGACATTCGAGGAGGCCGGTTCCGCCCGCGATGGGCAAGCCGCCTCCCCTCTGCACGACGACGCAGTGACGGCTTTACCCGGCGCACAGAAGTTTGCCGGTCCACGGGACGATGGAAACCCTCAGGGTTTGGACTGAATGAGCGATACGAACAACCCGGGCGACAAGACATCGGACAGGGCTCCCAGGAAGCCGCTGTCGCTGAAGCGCCCGATCGAGCAGGGCATCGTGCGGCAGAGCTTCTCCCATGGCCGCACGAAGCAGGTCATGGTCGAGACGGTGAAGCGTCGGGTCATCGGCGCGGCTCCGGCCGCTGCCCCCGCCCGCGAGACCACGCCGGTCGCGCCCTCGCGTGCCGCGCCGCCTCCGGCCGCGCCCGCGACGCCGCCCCGCCCGGCCCAGCGTCCCGCCTCCGGCGTCGTCCTGCGCACGCTGAGCGAGCAGGAGCGCGACGCCCGCGCCGCCGCCCTCGCCGACGCCCAGCGCCGTGAGGCGGAATCCCGCCAGCGCGCCGAGGCCGAGGCTGCCGCCCAGCGCGCGCAGGAAGCGGCGGAGGCCCGCGAGCGCGAGGCCGCCGAGGCCCGCAAGCGCGAAGAGGAGCGCCGTCGGGAGGAGGAGCGCCGCCGCCTGACCGAAGAGGCGGCCCAGCGCACCGAGGCCGCGACCGCGCAGACTGCCGCGCTCGCCGCTGCCGAGGCGGCCCCTGCCGCGGCTTCGGCGCCGGTGCCGGCTCCCGCGGCACGTCCTGCCGCACCGGCCCGTCCGGCGGCCGCGGCTCCCGCGCGCCCGCCCCTGACGGCCCGGCCGGCCTCGACGGAGCCCCGCAAGACGATCACGGCCGACACGCGCAAGCCGCGCGACCTCAACTTCATGGCCCGCCCGGCCCCGGTCCCCGAGGTCGAAACGGCGCCGACGGGCGCGACGGCCGCCCGGCCTGCCGGCGCGGCGACGACCGCCCGCGCCCCGGGCCGTCCGGTCGCGGCCGAGGAGGAGAGCGAGCAGAAGCGGGTGATCCGTCGCCCGGGCATGCCGCTCAAGATCATCACGCCGCCCAAGACGCCGAAGCAGCCGGGCGGCGACCGCAACCGCGGCCGCCTCACGATCGCCACGGCGACCTCTGGCGAGGACGAGCGCACGCGCTCCGTCGCCTCGTTCCGCCGACGCCAGCAGCGCATGAGCGGGCACCGGCAGGTCGAGCAGAAGGAGAAACTCTCCCGCGAGGTGACGATCCCGGAGACGATCACGATCCAGGAACTCGCCAACCGCATGTCGGAGCGCGCGGTCGACGTCATCCGCATGCTGATGAAGCAGGGCCAGATCCACAAGATCACGGACGTGATCGACTCGGATTCCGCCCAGCTCATCGCGGAGGAGCTCGGGCACACGGTCCGCCGCGTCGCGGAATCGGACGTCGAGGAAGGCCTCGTGAGCGACGAGCCGGACCTCGAGGAGGATCTCGATCCGCGTCCGCCGGTCGTGACCATCATGGGCCACGTCGACCACGGCAAGACCTCGCTGCTCGATGCGATCCGCAAGACCACCGTGGTCTCGGGCGAGGCCGGCGGCATCACGCAGCATATCGGCGCCTACCAGGTGGCCTCGCCTTCCGGCGACATGATCACCTTCATCGACACGCCCGGCCACGCCGCCTTCACCTCCATGCGCGCCCGCGGCGCCAAGGTGACGGACATCGTCGTGCTCGTGGTCGCCGCCGATGACGGCGTCATGCCCCAGACGGTGGAGGCGATCAGCCACGCCAAGGCCGCCGGCGTGCCGCTGCTCCTGGCGATCAACAAGATCGACAAGCCGGAGGCGAACCCGCAGCGGGTCCGCACCGAGCTCCTGCAGCACGACATCCAGGTCGAGTCCATGGGCGGCGAGACCCTCGAGTTCGAGGTGTCGGCCAAGACCGGCGACGGCCTCCAGGATCTGCTCGAGGGCCTTCAGCTCCAGGCCGAGATCATGAACCTGCGGGCGAACGAGACCCGCGACGGCGAGGGCACGGTCATCGAGGCCAAGCTCGATCGCGGTCGCGGCCCCGTCGCCACCGTCCTCGTCCAGCGCGGCACGCTCTTCACCGGCGACATCGTGGTGGCCGGGGCGGAGTGGGGCCGGGTGCGCGCCCTCATCGACGACAAGGGCGAGAACATCTCGTATGCCGGCCCCTCGGTGCCGGTGGAGGTTCTCGGCTTCAACGGCACGCCGGATGCCGGCGACCGCGTCGTGGTCGTGCCCAACGAGGCCCGCGCCCGCGAGGTCACGGAATACCGCGCCCGCCAGAAGCGCGAGCGGATCGCCGCCCGGACGGGTGGCGCCAACCGCTCGCTCGTCGACATGATGCGCGACCTCAAGGAGGGTGCCGGCCGCAAGGAGCTTCCGCTCGTCGTCAAGGGCGACGTGCAGGGCTCCGTCGAGGCGATCACCGGTGCGCTGGAGAAGGTCGGCAACGACGAGGTCTCGGCGCGCATCCTGCTCTCGGGCGTCGGCGGCATCACCGAGTCGGACATCACGCTGGCCGAGGCCTCGAAGGGCGTGGTGATCGGCTTCAACGTGCGCGCCCACAAGGAAGCGCGCGAGTCGGCCGAGCGCAACGGCGTCGAGATCCGCTACTACAGCATCATCTACGACCTCGTGGACGACATCAAAGCGACGCTGTCGGGCATGCTTCCGCCGACGCTGCGCGAGGAGCGTCTCGGCGAGGCGCAGATCCTGCAGATCTTCGACGTGTCGAAGGTCGGCAAGATCGCAGGCTGCCGCATCACGGACGGCATGGTCCAGCGCGGCGCCCATGTCCGCCTGATCCGCGACGACGTCGTGATCCACGAGGGCAAGCTGGCGCAGCTCAAGCGGCTCAAGGACGACGCCAAGGAGGTCACCTCCGGCTACGAGTGCGGCATGTCCTTCGAGAACTTCCAGGACATGCGGGCCGGCGACGTGATCGAGTGCTACCGGGTCGAGGAGATCCGGCGCACCCTCTGACGCCGAGGGATGCCCAGCATCCGGCGGCTGCAGCGGGCGCTGCAGCCGCCGTTTTCATTTGAAGAACGAAGATCGTCATGGCCCAGAAACCCACCAGCGCAGGTCCTTCGCAGCGCCAGCAGCGCGTCGCCGAGCTGATCCGCCATGCCATCGCGGAGGTGCTCCAGCGCGGCGACGTCCAGGACCCGGTCCTGAGCTCGCACGTCATCACCGTGCCCGAGGTGCGGATGTCGCCGGACCTCAAGATCGCCACGGCCTACATCATGCCGCTCGGCGGCAAGGACGAGGCGCCGGTGATCGCCGCGCTCGATCGCAACCGGAAGGTCCTGCGCCAGGAGGTGGCCCGGCGCGTCAACCTGAAATACGCGCCCGATCTCCGCTTCCGCCGCGACGAGACCTTCGACGAGGCCGGCCGCATCGACGCGCTTCTGCGCTCCGAGAAGGTCCGTCGCGACCTCGAATCCGACACCCCCGACGCCGCCGAGCCCGACGTGCCGACGAGGAATTCATGATCGACGATCCGACCAACGAACCGCCCGACCCGGCCTCGGTCGAGGGCAGGCCGGCGGAGGGCGCGCGTCCGCCCCGCGGCGGCCTGCGCCCGGATCGGCCGAAGAAGCGCGACGTCAACGGCTGGGTCATCCTCGACAAGGGCGTCGGCATGACCTCGACCCACGCGGTCGCGGTGGTAAAGCGCGCCTTCAACGCCAAGAAGGCCGGCCATGCCGGCACCCTCGATCCGCTGGCGTCGGGCATCCTGCCGATCGCCCTGGGCGAGGCGACCAAGACGGTGCCCTTCGTCATGGACGGTCTGAAATCCTACCGCTTCACCGTCACCTGGGGCATCGAGACCGATACGGACGACGCCGAGGGCAGGCCCGTCGCCACGAGCGACGCGCGCCCGAGCCGGGCCGAGGTCGAGGCGGCGCTGCCGCGCTTCGTCGGCGCCATCGAGCAGGTGCCGCCGCGCTATTCCGCGATTAAGGTGGCGGGGGAGCGGGCCTACGACCTCGCCCGCGACGGCGAGATCGTCGAGCTCCTCGCCCGATCCGTGCAGATCGACCGCCTCGCCGTCGTCGACCATGCCGACGGGCGCACGGTGATCGAGGCCGAATGCGGCAAGGGCACCTACGTGCGCGCGCTCGCCCGCGACCTCGGGCGGATGCTGGGCTGCTACGGCCATGTCTCCGCCCTGCGGCGCACGCGGGTCGGCCCGTTCACCGAGGGCGAGGCCTGCAAGGCCGACGCGCTGGAGGCCGGTGCGCCGAACGGAAACGGTGCCCATCTCCGGCCCGTCGAGACCGCGCTGGACGCGGTGCCGGCCGTACCGGTCTCGCGGGACATGGCCCTGCGGCTGATGCGGGGACAGGCCGTGATCCTGCGCGGGCGGGACGCGCCCTCGGAGGGCAAGGCCTTCGCCACCTGCGGCGGCATCCTCGTCGCGGTGGGCGACGTCGAGCGAGGCGAACTCGTCCCGCACCGGGTGTTCCACCTCGGCGGCACCGCGCGTCCCGCCTGAGCCGCGTCCGGATTGGCCGAAGGCTCAAGCCTTGCTTGAGCGCGCGCCGGACCCATGTCTCGCGGTGCAGGGGGCATAGAGCGAGAGTATCGAGCCTTGCGACAGATCCGAACCCACCGCGCGGCGGGCCTTGCCTTTGCAGGGGCGTTCGCCCTGCTGGGGATCGCGCCCGCGGCCTCCCAGTCCCTTCCCGAGATCGACCCGGAAAGGGGGACGATCCTGATCCACGGAAACTATTGCGGGCCGGGCAACCGGGCGCCGCGTCCGCCGATCGACGCCCTGGACCTCGCCTGCCTGCACCACGATTCCTGCTCGCCGCCGCGCGGGCAGATTCCGACCTGCTCCTGCAACAGGCGCCTCCACACGGAGGCGAACCTCGTCGCCGACGATCCCGCGGAGCCGGAGAGCGTTCGCGAGACCGCCGGTTTCATCGCCGATACGGCACTGCTCCTGCCCTGCCGGTGAGGTTCGCGCTCAGGCCTGCGGCAGGTCGGGCGTGATGCCGAGATTGGCGAGACCCTCGCTGAGAAGGTCACCGGCGATGGGAGAGCCGAGGATGGACTCGACCGCCCCCTCGCCGGCCGCCTCCCGTTCGCGGGCGAAGCGGACGGCCTCGCTCCATTCCTCCGGCTCCATGTCGCCGCGGCCGATATAGAGGACGGCCAGGAGGTCGGCGCGCTCGTCGTCGTTCAGCGCGCCGATCATGTCGCGGAGTTCCTCCTCGGTGGCATCGTCCGTGCCCATGACCAGCACGTCCGTCGAGCCGTCGTCGATGGGGTTCGATCCGGAATCCGGGTCGGTCGCCCCTTCCTTCACGTCGACGGCCCGCACGCGCAGGATGATTTCGGTGATCTTGTCGACGGCGATGTCCATGTGGTCTCCTCGGTGCCCTTCGGCGCTGTTCGATGAGCGACAACCGTCGAACGGGTCCGGGAGTTCGCGCGCAGACCCCTGGCGGTCCCCGGTTTCCCTGGTAGAGCTTCCTTCATGTCGAACGAGCTTCCGAACCGCGACATCGCCCGGGCCCTGGTCTTCGACCCGGCCGACCGACTCCTGCTCATCGCCTACGAGGCGGTGAGGCCGATCGATCCGGCGCGGCCGGAGGAGCGGACGTTCTGGTTCATGCCCGGCGGAGGCCTCGAGGCCGGCGAGACCCACGAGGAGGCCTGCCGGCGCGAGCTGTCGGAGGAGATCGGCGTCGTCGACGCGCCGATAGGCCCCTGCGTCGCGACCTGCGACGGAGCCTTCCACCTCTTCCGCAGCGGCCGGTATGCGCGCGAGCGCTACTTCGTCGTCCGCCTTCCGGACGACCGCGTCGACACCGCGCGACTCGCGGAGACCGAGGACAACCCGGTCCTCGGCGTGCGCTGGTGGACGCTCGACGAACTCGCCGCCTCGAACGAGCGGATCGAGCCGAGGGGCCTCGCCGCCCTGGCGCGCCGCGTCGCGGCTGGGGACAGGCCGGCCGCCCCCGTTGCGCTCTCCTGGCAGGGCGCGTGAAAGAGAATCCCAGGCGGCTGATGCAGGCGGAGGAAGGCCCATGTTCCCGGAGAAGCTGACACAGGGGTATCGCTCTTTTCTGGAGGGCCGCCTTCCGAGCGAGGTCCAGCGCTACGCCGCCCTCGCGCAGGGGCAAAATCCCGAGATCCTCCTGATCGGCTGCTGCGACAGCCGGGTCTCGCCCGAGGTCATCTTCGACACCGGTCCTGGCGAGCTCTTCATCGTTCGCAACGTCGCCAACATCGTCCCGCCCTACGAGGAGGGCGGGGAGTACCACGGCACCTCGGCCGCCATCGAGTTCGCCGTGCAGGCGCTCGAAGTGAAGCACATCGTCGTGCTCGGCCATGCGAGCTGCGGCGGCATCAAGGCCTATGCCACCGGGGCCGCCCCGCTCTCGAACAGCAACTTCATCGGCAAATGGGTGTCGCTCGTCGCTCCCGCGGCGGAGCGCGTCGCGGACCGCGATGGCCCGGACTACCTGACGCGCCTCGAATACGCGATGGTCGCCCAGAGCCTCGACAACCTGATGACCTTCCCCTTCGTGCGCGATCGCGTGACAGGCGGGCGGCTCGCGCTGCACGGGGCGCATTTCGGGATCGCGCGCGGCGAGCTCCTTCTCCGGGATCCGAACACGGGCGCCTTCAACCCGGCTACCGACCGGGACGGGCGGGCGCCGACTCCGGCCTCCGGCATGCGCTGTCTCTGAGGAAGTCTGAGGCTCTGCTGCAGGGACGCCTCAGGCGGCTTCCGGGCGACCGGGGCGGCCATGCGCATTCCCTCGCCCCGCCTGCGGGGCGAGGGTAATGCGCGCACAGCCAAGGCGATCGACCGGGCACCGTATCGAAGGATCGCTCCGGTGACGCTCGCGCCCATCCAGGTCCTGCGCGGCTTCGCGGCGCTGCTCGTCGTCGTGCATCACGCGCAGTTCGAGGGCGTGGTGCTCGCCGGCCGGACCAGCCGGAGCTTCGAGCCGAGCACCCTGCTGCCCTGGGCCGCGGGCGTCGACATCTTCTTCGTGATCTCCGGCTTCATCATCGTCCACGCCGCCGCGCCGCTCTACGGCCGCCGAGACGGCCGGCGGCGCTTCCTGGCCCACAGGGTCGCGCGGCTGGTGCCGCTCTACTGGCTGACCACGGCGCTCTACCTCGCGGTGCTTCTCGCCGCCCCTGCCCTTCTGGCAAGCAACGCCGCCCTGGAGCCGGGCTACGTGCTCGCCTCCTTCCTGTTCTGGCCCGCCCTGAGTCCCGACGGGCAGCCCCAGCCCCTCTACTCGCTGGGATGGACGCTCAATTTCGAGATGTTCTTCTACGCGCTGTTCGCGGTGGCGCTGCCATGGGGCCGGCGCATCGCCTTCGCCTGGGTGGCCGCGAGCCTCAGCCTGCTCGTCACCCTTCGGCTGAGCGTGCCGGGCCTGCCGCAGCCGCTCGCCTTCTGGGGTGCTCCCATCGTGCTCGAATTCGCCCTCGGCGCCGCCCTCGGGCTCGCCCGGGCCGAGGGTCTGCGGCTCGCCGCACTGCCCCGGCTGTGCCTCGCGGCCGCGGGGATCGCCTGGTTGATGTCGGTCGCCGGCGAGCCGGATCTCGCGATGCGCCCCCTCGCCTACGGGCTCCCGGGCCTCCTCCTGGTCGCGGCCGCCGGGCTCGGGCCGCCTCGCCGTGGCCCGGAGCCGCTCCCCCTCCGCTGGGGCGTCGGCCTCGGCGATGCCTCCTACGCCCTCTACCTCGCGCACCCCTTCGTCCTGCGCGCCGCCCGCGAGATCCTGCTGCGGACGGGCGCGGGCGCCTGGATCGGCCCCTGGGCCGGGATCGCCCTGATGATCGGCCTCGCGGTGGCGGCCGCCATCCTCGTCCATCACGGCATCGAGCGGAGGCTGACGGCCCATGCCCGCCGGCTCCTCGACCGGCGCCCGGCCGAGCCGCGGCCCGCGTGAGTCCGGTGAAGAGCGCAGGGGCGCCAGTTCCAACCGGCAGAAAACCGATCTAGCCTTCCGCGGCGTACGCTGCCGCAGGGAGGGCCTGCCGTCATGAAGACACTTCTCGTTCCGGTCGCGCTCCACGACGCCCTCGCGTCGGTCTTCGAAACCGCGGCCCTGACGGCGCGGCGCTTCGGCAGCTTGATTGAGGGCGTTTCCCTCCGGCCGGCGCTCGCCGAATACGTGCCCGTCGACATGGTCGGCGGCATGACCTGGCTGCGCGACGAGGAGGCCGACCGCGCCGAGGCCGAGGCGGCGGGGCAGCGCTTCCTCGACTTCATGGCCAAGGCCGGCATCCCCGAAGCCGCCGACGGCCCCTGCAGCCCGGCGAGCGCGGGAACCGTGGGGCCGCGCTACCGCTGGCGGCCGGACGTGCCGGCGGGCGACGCCTTCCTCGGCCAACACGCTCGCCTCTTCACGGCGACGGTGGTGGGCCGGCCGGGCAGCGAGGACCGCGCCCCGCGGATGACCACCTTCGAGACCGCCCTGTTCGAGAGCGGCCGCCCCATCCTGCTGGCCCCGCCGGTCGCGCCGGCGACGCTGGGCGAGGCGGTCCTAATCGCCTGGAACGGCTCCACCGAGACGGCGCGGGCCGTCGCCTTCGCGATGCCCTTCCTGCGCGGGGCCAAGCGCATCCGCGTCCTCAGCGTCGAGGGCGGCATGGTGCCGGGGCCCAGCGCCGAGGAACTCGCCCGGGCGCTCGCCTGCGAGGGGATCGTCGCGGACCATCGCGCCCTGCCGGCCGGACGCCGGACGCCGGGCGAGGTCTACCTCACGGAGGCCGCGGAGTACGGCTGCGACCTGCTGATCAAGGGCGCCTACACGCAGAGCCGCCTGCGCCAGATGATCTTCGGCGGTCCGACGAGCCACCTCCTGAGTCACGCCGGGGTCCCGATGCTGATGGCGCATTGAGCGCGGCGCAGGGCGGCACCCGCGCCGTCCGACCCTGGCGGGGTTGCCGGGACCCTCGATCCCACGCTCAACGTCGCGGGGCGCCGGCCTCCATGCGCCTCGCTCCTCACCGCAGGACCCCCATGAACCTCTGGCTTCGGCTTCTCTGGCTCGTCGCGAGCGCCTTCTGGCGGCCGCGCCTCGCCGTTCCCTTCGTGGTGTCGCGGTTGCGCTTCCGGGTCTGGCCGCACGATCTCGACACCTCGCTCCACATGAACAACGGCCGCTACTGGACGATCATGGATCTCGGCCGGACGGATCTCATGGTCCGCTCGGGCCTCTGGCGCGCCGTGCTGCGGCAGGGCTGGACGCCGGTGGTGAGCGCCGGCCAGATCCGCTTCCGCCGCGAGCTGCGGCCGTTCCAGACCTTCCGGCTCGAGACCCGGCTGCGCTTCTGGGATGAGCGGCGCTTTGTGATGGAGCATCGCATGCTCATGGAGGACGACACCGTCGCCGCCGTGGCCCTGGTGCAGGCCGGCCTCTACGACCGGCGCACGCGCACCTTCATCCCCGTCGCCAAGCTCCTCCAGCTCGTCGGCGCCTCGGCCGAGAGCCCGCCCCTGGCGCCGGAGATCGAGGCCTTCCTCACGGCGGAGGATACCTTGCGCCGGGCCACCGCCGCCGCCTGAGCGGCGCGTGATTCATGGGAACGACCACCAGCATCATCGGCTTCGACTCGGCCTGGACCGACAACGCCCGAGCGCCGGGAGCGATCTGCGCCATTCGAACCGACCCGGGCGGCCACCGCTCCCTGGTGCCGCCGACGCTCGTCACTTTCGATCAGGCGCTTGCGTTCATCCAGGCCGAGGCGCGCCTCACCGACCTCCGCATCCTCGCCATCGATCAGCCGACGATCGTGCCGAACGGGACCGGCATGCGGCCGGTCGACCGGGTCGCGGCATCCGTGATCGCCTGGCTCGGCGGCGGCGTGCAGCCGGCCAACCGCTCCAAGACCGGCATGTTCGACGACGCGGCGCCGATCTGGCGCTTCAGGGAGAGCCTCGGCGCCAACGAGAATCCGGAGGTTTCGCGCAGCGCGACCGAGGGGCTGTTCCTGATGGAGGTCTTCCCCGCGCTGGCTCTTCCCTCCCTCGACGACGCGTTCTGCGGCCGCCGAAGCGGCCCGCGCTACAATCCGGCGCGCCGCAAGACGTTCCAGCTCGCAAGCTGGCGGGCCGTCGTCGCCACCCTTCGCCGCCAGGCCGAGATGGAGGACATCGCCGGCCTCGCGGCCTGGGCCGCGCCCCTCGCCGAATCCCCCCGGCCGCGAAAGGCCGACCAGGATCGCCTCGACGCCGTCCTCTGCGCCCTGATCGGACTCCACTGGCGCACGAAGCCCCGCCAGACCGTGATCATGATCGGCGACCGCACGGCCGGCTACATGGTCGCTCCGGCAAGCGCCGACATCCGCGCTCGGCTCGAAACGGCCGCAACCGCCGTCGGCGTGCCGGTAGATGCCGATCGTCCGGTCGTCGCAACCCCGGACTAGGTCGATCCCACGTCGGTCTCCGGACTGGGCCGTACTGTCTCCGAAGCTCCACGGGAGCGATGCCTCGCTCCGCGTCCCGTTGCACCCTCCCGCCGCTTGCGGTAGGACTTGCCTCGGTCAGCACCCGTAGCTCAGCTGGATAGAGCGTTGCCCTCCGAAGGTGGAGGACCCGGCTCTCTGATGAGCTAAGTGCCTCCAGATTCATCAATAGCTTAGCGCTCTAGCGTCCAAACCTTCGGCGTTAGAAAGCCCGTAGCGGCGCAAATGGGCCACATCGGGGTGCGGAAGGTGCCTTCGAGCCACCCCTTAAGGACTGCACCGGAACTGCTGGAGTCAGTCCGATCCTACCAAGATGGCGAAGTCCTTGAAAACAGTTCGTGCCGACTTGGGGGTGCCTCTGTGCTCACAATTATTCAACTCAGACCCTTGGCGCGCGACCATAAGAATCAAATTAGAAATCCAGGCGTGGCTGTGTTGCTAGCCTGAAGGCAGGCGTCGTGCGGGCGCTCCGCAATCCGCATCCGCAAGCATCAGGCCTTCAGGATGGCCCAGCCCTGAGAGCCGAGGCTCACCTGCGCATTCGGTGTTCCTGCTTGCCTCACGACAGCCTCTCCTGCTTCGACGGAGCGTGCACCCGGCGCCGGGAGTAGCACGCCTTCTTCGGCGAGGTTCAGGGAAAGGAGAAGGCGTCGCGTTTCGTCTCCAACTGACAGCACGAGTTGCGCGTTCGTTAGGTGCAGCGTCCGCGTGCGGGCCAGGTGCAGCCAAGCATGGCGCCGCCGCAGGGCGATCAGCGTTTGGTGCAAGCGGTAGATCGGCCAGCCGTAGGGGGCGAGGCCGGCAGGCGTTTCCGGAAAGACTGGCCGGATCGCGTCGTCCCCACCGATGCGGTCTTCTTTCAAACCCCGGAAGGCCTGCTCGTCGCCCGCATAGATCGAAGGGGTGCCGCCGCAGACGAGCAGGATGGCAAGGGCATGGGGGAGATGGCGTTCATCGACGATGCGGCTCGCGATCCGCGTGACGTCGTGGTTGCCCACAAAGGTGAGCGGCACGAACGCGTCGAGGAAGCCGTTGTGGCGATCGAGTGCATGGGCCACCTCGAACAGGTTGCAGTCGTTAAGCGCGCTCCAGATGGCTTTCCAGAGCTCATACTGGGTCACCGAATCCATGCCGGTGTCGCGCACGAGTGCGGCGTAGTCGCCGTGGATCACCTCACCAACGATGTAGGCGTCAGGGTGGACCGAACGAACGCGCCTTATGACGCCGGACCAGAAGCGCCGCGGCACAGCATAGGCTGCATCGAGGCGCCAGCCGTCGATACCACGGTTGAGCCAATGCTTCATGATAGAGGCAACGTGGTCCGCTACCTCAGGCTCATCATGATTTAGGGTTATGAGCTGCCGGTGCCCCTCGAAGCAGGCGTAGTCCGGTTCAATTCCAGGGGCGGTGCCGCGCGGCCAAGACAGCCGAAACCATTTGGCTCGGGCCGCTTGAGGACCACGATGCAGAACGTCCTGAAAGGCGGGGTGATCGCGCCCCACGTGGTTGAATACGCCATCGAGGAGGATTCTGAGGCCGCGAGCCTGAGCCGCCTCAACGAGGGCATTAAAGTCCGTATCATCGCCGAGGCGCGGGTCGATCTGAAAGTGGTCGATCGTGTCGTAGCCGTGTGTCGACGCTGCGAAGATGGGCCCTAGCGCTAAGCCCGAAACACCAAGCTCGACCGCATAGTCGAGCCAAGCGTGCAGGTGAGGCAAGCGGTGGATGACAGGTGCGCCAGCAGCGAGCTCTGGCTCAGCTCCAACGAAGCCGAGGGGATAGACGTGCCACCAGACAGCATGTTCAATCCAGGCAGGCACCAAAGATCCTCGATCGTTCAGAAGCAGAAAAACACGATTTCAACCTCGATAGTTGCTGCGCCGAACCACTTCCGTTCTCCTGATTGCAGGCTTCGCTCACGCGCTCCGGCGTCCTGTGACGTTGGCGAGCAGCGCTCATCATTGAGCTCGAACAGGTTGCTGTCGTTGAGCGCGGTCCAGGTCGCTTCCCGGAGCTCATACTTGGTTACCGCATCCATGCCGGTGTCGCGACGATGGCGGCATAATCGCGGTGGATGACTTCGCCGACGACGTATGGTCCGGAGGGACCGACCACACGCGTGCCAGCACGTCGGACCAGAAGACCCACCGCACGGTGTAGGCCGCATCAAGGCGCCTGCCATCCACACCGGTCTAGCCGCGAGGGGATGCCGTTGATCGAACCCTGTGTGCGACCGAGCCGTTGAGACGAGCGTTCGCCGTGCCCGTTTAAGGGAATGGGGCTTAGAGGAACCCGACCGATGCACACTGAGGATGCCAGTGCTCGCTACATTGACCTCGATGCCTGGGGAAGCCTCGACGTTCTCCATTCGCTTTGGGAGGGGCAACTGGCGGCGGTCGCCGCAATAGGTCCCGCTTTAGCTGCGATCGCATCGGCGGCCGAGGCGGCTGAAGCACGACTGCGTCATGACGGACGCCTCATCCATGACGGACGCCTCATCTATGTCGGTGCCGGCACATCCGCACGGATCGGCGTTCAGGACGGCGTCGAGCTGCCGCCCACCTTCGATTGGCCGGCGGAGCGATTGAAGTTCGGCATTGCGGGCGGCGACACCGCCATTATGTGCGCCGTAGAGGGCGCTGAGGATTCGACAGAACAGGCCTCCGCTTGGATTGCCGAGTCCCAGACCGGACCTCACGATGTTGTGATCGGTCTTGCTGCCAGTGGCACAACGCCGTTCACGCTGTCAGCCCTGAGATCCGCTCGCGCGAAGGGCGCGCTCACCATCGGCCTCGCGAACAATCCCGACACTCCAATCCTCCATCACTGCGACCATCCGATCTTGGTCGCCACCGGCCGAGAGGCCATTGCGGGATCGACCCGCATGAAAGCCGGCACGGCGCAGAAGATTGTCCTCAATCTTTTGTCGACCCTCATCATGATCCGCCTCGGCCGTGTCTATCGCGGACGGATGGTTGCAATGCGCGCCACCAACCGGAAGCTGCGAGCTCGTAGTGTGGCGATGGTGGCCGAGCTCGCGGGCTGTGACGAACAAGCCGCAGCCCGTGCCAGCGCCGAGGCTGACGGTGACATCAAGCGCGCCGTCTTGATCGCCATGGGATCCAGCCTGGTAGAGGCCAACGCCCTCCTCGACCAACATGACGGCAATCTCCGGCAAGCGATCAATTCTGTGAGCGCGGATCATGCAGTCCTCAATTCCGGCGCTCACAGATGAGCGAGGACGCCTCTAGGTCTGGCCAACCCACGAGCCTTATGGCGAGCGAGATCGCCGAGGCTCCGGCGGTCGCGGAGGCGCTTTACGTCGACGGGAATATTGTTGCGCGGGCCGCCGAACTTTCGCGTCGGAGCTTCCCGTTCGTCGTTATCTGCGGGCGGGGAAGCTCTGGCCATGCTGGCGTATACCTCCGCTACCTGATCGAAACACGGCTTGGGCTCTGCGTCTCTGCGTCCGCGCCGTCGGTTGTCACGAGCTACGATCGTGTGCCGCAGATCTCGGGCGCGCTTTTCATCGTCATCTCGCAGTCTGGACGCTCACCCGACCTCGTTGCGGCGACGCGAGCAGCACGGGCGGGCGGCGCGCTGACTTTGGCCATCGTCAACGACGAGGCTTCGCCAGTGGCACTCGCAGCCGACCTTGTTCTGCCGATCTGCGCTGGACCCGAGCACGCCGTGGCTGCCACCAAGACGGTTGTGAACTCCTTCATCGCAGGCGCTGCACTTGTTGCTCACTGGGCCACGGACCACGCACTTCAGGGTGGCCTTGCCAAGCTGCCGACGCGACTGGCAGACGCCCTCACCCTCGACTGGTCCGCTTGGTGCGATGACCTTAACTGTGCGCCGGCCGCTTTCGTCACGGGCCGTGGTCATGGGCTCGGCTCTGTCCGCGAAATCGCGCTCAAACTTTCAGAAACACTCCGCTTGCCGGCCTTTGGTTACAGTGCTGCCGAGTTTCGGCATGGCCCCAGAGCCTCTGTGTCGACGATGACGCCGGTTCTTGCGTTACGGCAAGCGGACGCGGTCTCTCAGGGTATCGATGACTTGGTGCGAGATTTCCGGCGCGCGAATCTGATCGTCCACACCTGTGGCGGACCGGGCGGAACGCTGCCGTGGCTCCCGGACGGCCACCCGGCCTGCGATCCGATCACCATGCTGCTGCCGGCCTACTGCGCCATCGAGCGCGAGGCCCGCCGCCGTGGCCTCGATCCCGATTCGCCCTCCGGCCTGACCAAGGTCACGGAGACGTTGTGAAGGCGTCTCCGTCTGCTTCCGACGAACTTATCGTCGCCGCCGAGCACGTCTTCGACGGCGAGCAGCTCCACAACGACCGCTTCATCGTGATCTGTGACGGGCGCATCTTAGATGTGCTGCGTGAGGTTCCATCCGGCGTCCACCACTTGCGTCTTCCACCAGGGGCCATCCTCGCACCCGGCTTCGTCGACCTGCAGGTGAACGGCGGAGGTGGCGTTCTATTCAACAACGATCTGACTCCAGCGGGCCTCGCTCGAATTGCAGCAGCACATCGCCGCGTGGGCGGCACCACTTCGCTGCTGCCTACCCTGATCAGCGACACGCGCGCCGTCATTCAGGCGGCCATCAACGCTGTCGGAGACGCGATTGCAGCGGGCGTGCCAGGCATCCTTGGAGTTCATGTCGAAGGGCCATTCCTAAGTCCGCGACGAGCCGGCATCCACGACCCTGCCCGTCTCTCCCAGTTCACGCCAAGTGACGTTGACCTCCTCACAGGCTTGGGCAACCGCGGTGTTACCCTCGTGACCCTTGCGCCGGAAGAAGTCCCGCTAGAAGCCATTTACGCGCTTGTTGCTCGCGGCGCCTTCGTGAGTGCCGGACACTCTGCCGATGAGGGTAGAGCCATTCGTGCCGCGCTCGACGCAGGCCTTACTGGCTTCACCCACCTCTTCAACGCCATGTCTCAGATGGGACCTCGCGAGGCGGGTGCCGTCGGAATTGCGCTCACAGACGACCGCGCCTTTGCCGGCATCATCGCCGATGGACACCACGTTGAGGACGTCCCACTGGCGGTCGCTCTGAGAATGAAAGGGCCCGAGCGCTTGATGCTCGTGTCGGATGCCATGCCACCGGTTGGCAACCCCAACGCAGGGGCAACATTCACCCTTTTCGGTCGCAAGATTCACATCCATGGCGACCGGCTTACCAGTGACAATGGGACACTCGCGGGCGCAGCGCTGACGATGGCTGGTGCAGTGCGTCACATGCACAATCGAGCCGGGGCATCGCTGGAGGTGGCGCTGACGATGGCATCGCTCACGCCTGCCCGGTTCCTAAAGTTGGACAGGGAAATTGGGCGTATTGCTCCAAACTACTGGGCCGATCTTGTGATTCTAGGCAGCAAGCTCGAGGTCCTAGGAACGATTGTTCGAGGAAACATCGATTTCACCAATCCTTCCCCAGGCACTCAGTTCTCATCGGCTGTTTCGTCGCCTTCTGTTGAGTAGGTCTGTATCAAAATCTAAGGGACCTAAACGATGCCAATCAAAATCGTGCCGACAGTTGCTCAATCAGACCAGAAGCCAGGCACGTCTGGGCTACGTAAAAAGGTGCCTGTCTTCCAGCAACCGCACTACGTCGAGAACTTCATCCAAGCTATCTTTGACAGCATACCAGATCGCAACGGCTCAACACTGGTGATTGGAGGTGACGGCCGCTTCCTCAACCGCGACGTGGTGCAAATCGCGATCAAGATGGCTGCAGCGAACGGCTTCCGGCGCTTGCTGGTCGGGAGGGGCGGGCTTCTCTCAACGCCCGCGGCCTCATGCGTCATCCGCAAGCACAAAGCGGTTGGTGGCATCGTGCTCTCGGCAAGTCACAACCCAGGCGGGCCCAACGGCGACTTCGGCATCAAGTTCAACACAGCCAACGGCGGTCCGGCGCCTGAGAGTTTTACCGCAGCGATCTACGAGCGCACCCGGACCCTGACGGAGTATCGCATCGCGGAGGTGCCCGATCTCAATCTCGATCAGCTTGGAGTGATTTCCATCGACGACATGATCGTGGAGGTCATCGATCCGGTCGCCGATTACGCTCAGCTCATCAGTGAGCTCGTCGACTTTGGTGCGATCAGTCGGCTCTTCGCATCAGGGTTTCGAATGCGTTTCGATGCCATGAGCGCGGTGACGGGCCCCTACGCAACCGCCATCCTCGAGGGCATGCTGGGCGCACCAGGCGGCACCGTCGTCAATGCTACACCACTGGAAGATTTCGGAGGCCACCACCCTGATCCCAATCCAGTGCATGCCAAGGAGCTCTTCGACCTCATGCATGGTCCGGGCGCCCCGGACTTTGGCGCTGCGTCGGACGGTGACGGCGACCGCAACATGATCGTTGTACCAGGCCTGTTCGTGACGCCCAGTGACAGTCTTGCGATTCTCGCAGCCCATGCGCACCTCGCCCCGGGCTATTCCGGCGGTCTGGCTGGCGTAGCGCGATCGATGCCGACGAGCCGCGCCTTGGATCGTGTCGCCGCCTCGCTGGGCGTTAGTTCGTTCGAGACCCCAACCGGATGGAAGTTCTTCGGCACTCTCCTCGACGCGGGGCTGATCACGCTGTGCGGTGAGGAGAGTGCTGGGACGGGATCCAGTCATGTGCGTGAGAAGGACGGTCTCTGGGCAGTTTTGCTCTGGCTGAACATCCTCGCTGTGGCGGGCAAGCGAGCCGATGATGTCGTGCGGGAGCATTGGGCCTCGTTCGGTCGAGACTACTACACGCGACACGACTACGAGGAGGTCGACGCTGAGGCCGCGAGGCGCGTCATGGAGGGCCTACGCAACCGCTTGGCCGAGCTTCCCGGGCGCTGCGTGGGGGATTTGACGGTCCAAGCGGCCGATGAGTTTCGCTACGTTGATCCGGTGGACGGTTCCGTGACGGAACAGCAGGGCATCCGGATCACCTTCGAGGAGGACGCTCGTGTCGTGTATCGACTATCCGGCACGGGCACAGCGGGCGCTACGTTGCGGGTCTACATCGAGCGCTACGAAGCGGCTCGCGACCGGCATGAGCTTGAAACCCAGCACGTGCTCGCCTCGGTGGTGCGAGCAGCCCGGCAGCTCGCGGACATCGAGCGCCTGACGGGACGGTCTGAGCCCAGCGTGATCACATGAGAGATACTAGAGAAGCTAGTTCACTGACATGCCCGGCTTGCGGAGACAGCAAGCTGCGCGCTGACAACGTGACAAGAGCAGCGTAAAAGATGCTGAGCGTCATAGCCTCACCTCGCATGTCTAAGAACGCGCGCAGTTGAGCGATAAGCAACACCCCTTAAAAATTACACCGTCTATTGCAGTTAGAAAAAACATGCTGAACAATAGCCGCCTCTCCCTTCATGCGTCCCGCCATCTTCATAATGTTCTGAAACGTCCCGCATCGCTCCATCCGGAGTGTCGAAAAATCGTCAGCTGGAATTTGCTCCGACGAATCGGAGCAAATGTCGGCTGCCTCAGCTTGTTGATAGAGCGAGAGCAACCTGATCTCCTCTTGATGCAAGAAGCAACAGAAGACATCGAAGGATTACAAGCAAAAGTTGGCGGCTACTATGTGTGGTCGCAAATGCCGGGTCGCATACATGGTTTGGCGATCTGGAGTAGAACGCAGTTCGTCAGCAAGCCTAAGATTATCGAGCTTCCATCCGGAGCGCTTTATGATCGCATATCCCAAGTCGTCGATCTAGGCGATTTTGGGGTAGCAAATGTTCATTTATCTCATGGGCAAGCACTGAATCGGCGGCAACTGCGTTGTATAGAGAAGAGTTTGCCGGCACGAGCCGCGGTAATAGGCGACTACAATCTCGTAGGTCCGACCCTATTGCGCGGTTTCGCCGATGTTGGCCCACGGTTACCAACGCATGCAATGGCCAAGGTCGTGCCTTTGCGTCTGGACCGCTGCCTTGTTCGTGGACTTACGTGCCAAAGTGTATCTGTTTTGCCGCGTGGTGCCTCGGATCACAGACCAATAGTCGTGCATCTCTCCCCGACGCTTAGCCATAGTCATCCGGGACCCAAGCAATCTAAAGGTATGGCAACAATAATCGGGCGCTTGCGTCGCGCAGTCGGACAGGCAGGGCGCGCATCCGCAGCTGATCGAGTGTAAGAGGAGCGGTCATCTTTGTTCGTATGAACGTAGAGAGACGCTCCGCAAGCTGAGCGTCATAAACCTCTACGTTCAATTCAAAATTCAGACGAAAGCTGCGCATATCCCAATTTGCGCTGCCAATAAAACACCATGCGTCATCGACAACTAATATTTTAGAATGGTCAAAAGGTAACTCATCGAGCCAAATGCGCACATCACCTTCGAGGAGTGGGTCAACATGTGCCCGTGTCGCCCAATCGACAATCTTGTGATCGCTCTGCGCTGGAATAACAATGTCAACATTGATGCCGCGCCCAGCGGCGAGCGAAAGTGCAGAGCTAAGAGTCTCGCTTGGTAAGAAATAAGGTGTAATTATTTTAATACTTCGTCTTGAGCATGTAATAGCTTGAAGAATGACAAGCTCAATCTTCCGCAAATCGGCGTCAGGACCCGACGTTACAACCCGCGCAATGGCCGGACCAGCATACTCCAACTCTGGAAACCATCGACGCCCATCAAGCTCTTCTCCGACGACCAATTCCCAGTCGCTCGCGAATGCAAGTGTGAGTTGCTCAACTATCGGCCCACAGATCTTAAAGTGTGTATCGCGAATGGGATCATTAGGAGCGTCATCTATACAGTTGTCACTTGCAATGTTGATCCCGCCTGTAAAAGCAATCCTTCCATCAACAATCAGCAACTTTTTATGCGTTCGCAAGTTTAGGAATGGCATGCGCCATGGTAGGGCTGAATGAAGAAACCGTCCTACTGGTATCTGAGCGTTTCGTAGCCGACGTTTGATACTTGGAAATGGATATCCGCTACCTATACCGTCAATAATAACACGCACCTCCACGCCCCGGTTCTGAGCAGCGGCCAGTGCGTCAACGAAAAATCTTCCGGTCGCATCATCCCTGAAGATGTAGCTTGACAGTGCGACTGAGCACTTTGCCTCGCCGATGGCTTTAAGCATTGCCGGATAAGCCTCATCACCATTGCGGAGAGGATCGACAGAGGCGCCAATGCGCAGTGGCAATGATGTGATCTGGCCCACCGCGTAGTCGAGTGGGTGCAATGCCGGAGCGAGTGAGGCTGCGACCCGCTTATTGCCGGCATTTCGCTCCGACAGCTGATTTGATGGCTTTATTCGCAGCTTTCGTGCACGGCGAGCGACCCGATTAATTCCAAATAAGCTATAAAAAGTGGCCCCTATTATTGGAGCTATCCAAGCTAGACCTATCCAGCCTATTGCTGCGGCAACCTCTCGTTTGCGGAGTAGCACGTGGACAGTAACTAGCGCAGACAGAAATACGCCTACAATAGTAAACAGTCCCATATTGATAGGGGCAATCAACTCTATCAATTGATGCAAAACTTCTTGCAAATTTATTTCCACGCTAATATTAGACGTTCACTCGAAGTTGGGGAGATATGATCCCGATAATGGGTTATGTCATTGCCTGGTTGGCTGCAAGGCTGTCAGCATTTGCTCCGCTGCCGCCATGCTTGGCTCCAGCTTCAGATCAGAACCAGCAAGATTGCTAGGATCAGAAAAGTCGCGAGGCCGGAAATGAGCACTATCCGGTTGACGTCGGTTCTCTCGCGAGAAGTGACGGTCGCGGCAGGCGCTGTTGCAATGTCGGCCACAGGCCGAGCCATCATCGGTCCACCCTCCGCGGCTCTTGCGACCGGCTCTACGGCATCGCTCGCAACGGGGGGCAGCTCTGGCGCGAAGGACACCGGCTCGTGCGCTCGCGGCCCGAAGACCTCTGGCTCAACGCTGATGCCTGCCGCCTCCAGTTCCAGCATGACCAACACGAGAGCGTCCACATCCATGCTGTCGACGGGCAGAACCGCCTGAAGCTCTGCGGCAGTCAGTTCTCCGCGCTCACCGCCAAGAACAATCAACCGGTCGAGCGTCCCGCGATCAATCGTGCTCGCCATCCCGACATCCCTTCGCTCTCGTGCTCATAGCCCCGCTGCGTCAGCCATCGAGGCGGTGCACGCGCCTCAGCCGCTCCGCATGCCGTCTGAGCCCAGGGGCACATTGCCAACGCTCTGACTGCCCCCCGGAGACCGGCGCACTCAGCACGATTCACACGCGTGGCCGCGGCCTAGTGTGGGAAGCTTCACACAGGCAAATCTCTAGATCTGTCCGAGTGCACTCCGCTGGTAACCCTCACGCGCATTCTGTAGCTCTTCTAAAAATTCCGCGGCAATGCAGGCGCGCTGTGCTGGATCGTGACTGCTCAGCGGTAAGATTAGCCTGTCGCCGCGCCGCTCGAGTTCATTGTCTTTCACGATCAACTCCTCGAGCCTACCGGGCCGGAAGTCGGCTGCTAGCCCCTGCGGACCGCCGCTCAGACGCTCAATGCCAAGACCAACGCAGGCGACCCGGAGTTGAGCGAGGGTGATCAGCTCCTCGACCGGCTCCGGCAGTGGACCGAACCGGTCTTCAATCTCCTCGCGTAGCGCCGCGGCCTCTTCCTGCATCCGCAATCGCGCCACTCGCGTGTAGAGGCTCAGGCGCAGCTCCGGTTCAGGCACATAGCTCTCCGGCACGTGCCCTGAGAGCCCAAGCTGGACGTCAGGATGCCAATCTTCGACCGGCTCACCACGAGCGGCCCTCAACGCCTGCTCAAGCAGATGCTGGTAGAGTCCGAGCCCGATCAGGCGCACGTGCCCCGCTTGATCCTCGCCAACAAGGTCCCCCGCTCCACGCAGATCCAAATCACGCGCGCTGATCGCGAATCCGGCCCCAAGTCGGTCGAGAGCTTCCAATGTGCGCAGCCGCTTCTGGCTGGCTAGTGAGAGAGGCGCCTCGGAATCGCTCAGCAGATAAGTTACGGCCCGGCGCTGGCCGCGTCCAACCCGGCCGCGCAGCTGATGCAGCTGGCTGAGGCCGAACTTGTCCGGCTGCCAGACCAGCATGGTGTTGGCCCGCGGCACGTCGAGGCCGCTTTCGATGATGTTGGTGGCGAGCAGCACGTCGCCCTCGCCATCCGCGAACCGCACCATGACATCGTCCATCTCGGCCGGATCGAGTTCGCCGTGTGCCACGAGAACTTGCAGCTCGGGGGCGATATCGCGCAGGCGTTCCTGCATTGGCGCAACGTCTGCGATGCGCGGGCAGACGACAAAGCTCTGACCGCCGCGCCGGCGCTCGCGCATCAGAGCGGCTCGCACCGTGTCGGACGCGAAAGGGGCGATCAGAGTGCGGATCGGCTGGCGCACAATGGGCGGCGTCGCGAGCACGCTGAGATCCTGCAGGCCGACGAGGGCCGACTGCAGGGTGCGCGGAATCGGCGTGGCGGTTAGAGTTAGGACGTGCGCCCGCTGCCCCAGTCGCCGAAGCCGCTCCTTCTGCTTGGCTCCGAAGCGCTGCTCTTCATCGACTACCACAAGGCCGAGGTCAGCGAAGCGCACCCCGCGGGCCGCGAGCGCGTGCGTTCCGATAACGAGGCGTATCGAGCCGTCAGCAATGCCTGCCTTTACGCGCTTGGCCTCGACGGGCGGAACGAGGCGCGACAGCTGCGCCACCTCAATGCCAAAGCGGGCGAACCGGCGCCGGAAGGTCTGCACGTGCTGGCGCACCAGCACCGTAGTTGGTGCAGCAATCGCGACCTGTTTGCCCGCAAACAGGGCGGCAGCAGCTGCACGCAGCGCCACCTCGGTCTTGCCAAAGCCCACATCGCCGCAGGCCAGCCGGTCCATGGGATGACCTGAGGCAAGGTCGCTGAGCACAGCATCGATCGCACTTGACTGATCGGCCGTGAGTGCGAAGCCGAAGCCTGCAGCAAAGCGCTGCATCTCGCGTGTTGGTGGAACGAGCACAGAGGCTTTTGCCTGACGGCGGGCTTCTGCCAGTGTCAGCATCGTCTGCGCGGTTCGCCTGACAGCATCCTCAACACCTGTCCGTCGTTTCTCCCAGGTGCCACTCTCAAGTCGATCGAGGCTCACGGCATCCACCTCTGAGCCGTAGCGCCAGATCCGGCCGGCTTGGCTGGCAGGCACCATAAGAACTGCGTCATCGGCAAAGCGCAGGCGCACAGCGTCCTCAGCTTGCCCGTGCGGTCCGGTGACACGCTCCAGCCCCTCGAAGACGCACAGGCCGTGATCCTCGTGGATAGCAACGTCGCCGACGCGTAGCTCGACCTCACCAAGAGGCAGGGCTGCTGTCGCTTCACTCGAGGTAGCACTTGCCTGGTGGCCGAAGAGGTCGGGTGCTGTGAGAGCAGTGACGCTCAACTCCGGCATACGAAAACCGGCTTCAAGCGGCGCCTCCATGGCGAGAACCTGGCCAGGCTCAGCCTTCAGCACCGCGGCCCAAGTGTTGGCCCTCTGGAGTTTGTGTCCGAGGACCGATACGGCCTCCTGGGCGAGACGGCGAAAGCTATCTTTTGAGCTGGCCAGCAGGATGCGATCGCCGGCCTTCTGCCGCTCGCGCAGGTATCGCGCGAAGGCAGCCGTGGGGCGCCGCTCGCGTGCAAAGACTGGCACAGTGTTGTCTTCAATCTCCTCGGCAAAGGCGAGCTGCTTGCAAGCGAGGAGGTCCAACCATTCTTTCGGCGTGAAGTAGAGCCCCTTGGTCACGCCCGGCGCTGTCCCGCTCGAGAGGCGCACGGCACCTTCCTGGCCGTCCTGGATCTGCTCGAAAAAGGCTTCGGTCCTCGCCTCGGATCCCGCCTCGACCACGAGCAGCGCTTCGGGCACGTAGTCGAGAAGGCTCGTGAGCTCCTGGTAGAAGCGAGGAAGTTCATGCTCCTGACCGCTGAAGGGTCTGAGCGCCTCCTCAGAGTCTGGTGCTAGGATGATCTCGGTGGCCGGATCAACGATGAGCACCTCAGCATCTGTGAGGGAGCGCTGCGAGACAGGGTCGTAGGAGCGAATGGCTGTGACGCGCGCGTCATCAAGCTCAATCCGACATGGCCTTGGCGCTGCGGCGGGAAACAAGTCGATCACGCGTCCGCGGACGGCGACCTCCCCGGGCTCGTCGACGCGATCATCAAAGACGTAGCCGAGACGCTGAAGGGTCTCGATAGCCCTTTCGGGCTGCAGCGGGTCGCCCACTCGGATCTCCAAATGTGCTGCGGCCCAGGTGTCAGGTGGCGGCACGCGCTGGATCAGGGCAGGTGCGGTGGTCAGCACAAAGTCCGGCAGGTTCGCTTTGTCCGTTAGCCACCGCAGCACGCCGGCGCGCGCGCCCATGGTTCCGCGCGAGGGGGACGCCCTGTCGTATGGCAGGCAATCCCATTCCGGATAGACCGCGACGCTGCAGCCAGGCGCGATAATCCGCAGGATCTCCGCCAATCGCTCCAGGCGCCGTGCGTCACGCGCCACATGGACCAGGGGCGTTGTCCTACCCGCTAGGCTGAGCAGGCCGGCAGCGAGAGCGCCTAATGGAGCGAGCGGCAGGGATGCGTTGCCCGCGGTGTTTGGCGCAGGCTTCCGTTTTGTGCTCGCTGGCATCTCGACTCCGCAGAAGGCCTCATAGCCGTCACCCGCAAACCCGCGACAGAGCTGGACGGGTCCGATGAAGCCTGTGGCGCCTGCATGTTGCCTAGACCGGCGCGACTCCACGTGCGCGCCCGGAAAGCCTTGTGTGCAAACATCAGACTCTGTAGAGAGTTGATTGCGCGGCCACACTGCCGGCGCATGGGCGACCCTCTGGTCCCTCGCCATCCGCATCGCGGCTCATTACCGGCGCTCTGAGCGCCTGCGCACACGGCTTCACGCACCTGACACGATTCGAACGCGTGACCATTGCCTTCGGAGCCTTCGCTGCCCTCCCCACGCATGCACGCCTCGCTCCGCGTCCCGTTGCACCCTCCCGCCGCTTGCGGTAGGACTTGCCTCGGTCAGCACCCGTAGCTCAGCTGGATAGAGCGTTGCCCTCCGAAGGCAAAGGTCACACGTTCGAATCGTGTCGGGTGCGCCAATAAAATTAATGACTTAGAGCCATATTATTGGCGATTGCTAAGTTGCTAGCGACCACATAGCAACCAGCACACGACACCCCGGAGATCTGGCGGGAGTTCGTGAGAACCGTCAGCTGGCCGCTGCGAATCAGGGGCCCGCGCGCTGAGCTGATCCTGGCTGGGCCAGAGGCGGCCCCCTGGGTATCGGACCAATGGGGCACCCTCCCCCCACCTGCGTCTTAGGGCCCCGCTCTCGTAGACAGGCCAAAAAATTGGGACGGCGCTTAGCGCCTTGACCGCCCAACTCGACTCTAACCAAACCCTTGAGCGGTCTGCGACCAAGGTCCGCTCGGGGTGGAAAGCGGAAGTTGGCCTTCAGTCCCGAAGCGGACGTTGCGTCTCTGACCCAGAGACGTCGCCGTGACCGTTTTGCAGAGTTCTCGGGAGAAGACGTTCGTCAGAAATGAGTTAGGTGCCCACATCAACACCAGGGCTACACCAGGCAAGGCTGCGGCCGCCCCGCTTCCCCAGCATCGCAAGCCTAAGCACATACCTTCGACGGTTTGCCGCGTGTATCCTGCAACACAGTTGGTATTAGATCTGTCCTGGGTCTTGGATGGGGAGCCCAATGAGTGGTGTGCGCATATCGTCGCGACGTGCCGTGATCGTTGGTCTGGGGGCTACGGCTCTAGGACTAGCCGCAGCGGCAGAAGGTCTCCCGACAGTCGCGGTGATGAAGGACCCGACCTGTGGCTGCTGTGAGAAGTGGATCACGCACCTGCGCGAGGAAGGCTTTACGGTCGTGGTCATGGACGGGCCCGTCACGCCCTTGAAGGTCCGCCTCGGCGTACCGCGTGAGCTTTCGTCCTGCCACACGGCCCAGGTCGGCGGGTACGTCGTCGAAGGGCACGTGCCCGCGGGAGCGATCAAGCGCCTGCTGGCGGAGAAGCCGCACGGTATTGGCTTGGCCGTGCCCGGCATGCCCGCGGGCTCGCCCGGCATGGAGGTGGAAGGCATGGAGCCTGCCACCTACGAGGTCGTGCTGTTCGGACCGGACAGCCGGAGCACCTTCGCCCGCTACCGTGGCAGCGAAGTCGTCTGAAGTTGCATTCCCCTTGACCTTCCCAGGGTAGGAAGCTCCACACCTAGTGATACCAGCGAGGTCATGCCCCCGCCTCGATTCCATAGGGTTGCGGAAACCAAGGCCGTCGCTTTTCCATTCCCTCGCAGGACCCTGGGATTTCCAGGCGCCTGATCAAGGTGTACCGCAGTCGCCATGAAACCCGGCCAGCATATCGTGCGCTTGGCGGCGGTGATGATCGCGATGATCATCGCCTACGCCCTGCCGTCCGTCGCCTGGGCTCATGGAGGTCATGATTACCATCATCCGGCCGTGGCCGAGACACAGGCCGCTCCTGACGTGGCGGCAACGCCAGCGCCTCGGTCCCAGACGGCCGAGACCATTCCCTCGTCGGCCGGATCGGCGATAGCCACAGAGGCGGCAGCCTTTCCGTTCGCGGCCGCCTGGCAGGGCGCGGCATCCTTGGCGCTCAACGGGTCAGTCAAGGCCAATGATGGCGGCAAGGGCTGCGGCCCGGGTGCCTGCCAAGGCTCCTGCTGCGGACCCATGACCTGCTGTGTGACCGGCATCCTAACCGGATCGGCATCGCTGCCGGCGCGTGCCTTCGGACATGTCCGGATGGTGCCGAACGATGTCGCGGTCGTCTCGGGCCTCGGCCCGGAGGCCCTGCCCGAGCCCCCAAGACCCCTCGCGTAGCGAACGGCGCGCCTGAGGCGCGCGACGCCTGGATTCCGTCCGCCGATAGCGGACGAGCGTCCCGTGTTCGACCGTGAGGATGCCCTTCCATGTCATCTCGATTTGCAGCCGCCCTCGGGGCGATGCTGCTGGCTGCCGGCCTGCTGGCCGCTCCCGCTCGCGCCCATGAGGGGCACGACCACGGCGCGCCGCCCCCGCCAGTCTCGAATACCATCACGCCTCGTGGCGAGGCCGTCTCCGAGGCCTTCGAACTAACCGCCATCCCGCGGGAAGGCAGGCTCACGCTCTACCTGGACCGGTTCCGGACGAACGAGCCCGTGCGCGGCGCCGTGGTCGAAGTCGAGACGCCCGAAGGTCAGAAGACCGCCACCGAGACGGCGGATGCCACCTACGTGCTTCCCGCCGCCTGGATGGCGAAGCCCGGCACCCACGACCTGCTCGTCACCGTGACCGCGGGCGACATGGTCGATGTCCTCACCGTATCGGTGAACGTGCCGGACCCGAAGGCATCCCCCTCGACTGACCAGCCGGCCGCGGCCGCGACGGCTTCGTCGGTCATGCCGACGGTCTCGGCCGTGCTCACCGAGCTAAGAAACCGCTTTATCGCCAAGGACCCCATCCTGATGGCGACCGCGGCCGGAGCCTTCCTCCTCGGAATGCTCGTGACCGTTGCGGTGCGCGGACGGCGCAGCGTTCCGGCGGTCGCCCTGATCGCGATCGCCATCACGCTGACACTCGGCACGGCGGCCTTCGCACACGGCGACGAGGATCACGGCAAACCGGCGCCGGCCCAACCCCCGGTCCAGGGCGCGGCCCTGACGGCTCCGAGTGAGCCAGCTGCCGATCTCGCCCAGCGGCTGCCGGACGGCTCGGTCTTCGTGCCTAAGCCGACCCAGCGTCTCCTCGTCCTGCGCACCAGTATGACCGAGACGGCGACCTTCCACCGGGCGGTCGAGCTGCCGGGCCGCGTCATCCCCGATCCGAACGCGAGCGGCGTGGTGCAATCCTCCGTCGGTGGCCGGCTGTCGCCGCCCCCCGCGGGCCTGTTTCCCCGCCTTGGCACGGTGGTGAAGCGGGGGGACGTCCTCGCCTACGTGACGCCACCGGTCCAGGCCATCGACGTCTCGGACATGCGCCAGCGCCAGGGCGAGCTCGACCAGCAGATCGACATCGTCGAACGCCGGGTCGAGCGCTTCCGCAAGCTCTCGACAACCGGCGCCGTCGCCCAGACACAGCTCGACGACGCCCTCTCGGAGCTGAAGGGCCTTCAGGACCGTCGCAAGGCGCTCGACGCCAATCGGCAGCAACCGGAGGCCCTCACGGCCCCCGTCGACGGCGTGATCGCGCAGGCCTCGGCCGTCGCGGGCCAGATGGCGGCGTCGGGTGCGATGATCTTCCAGATCGTCGACCCCGCCTGCCTCTGGATCGAGGCCCTCAGCTTCGATGCCTTGACGACGGCGGAGAACGCGACCGCGCGGTTGAGCGACGGGCGCACCCTGTCCCTAACCTATCAGGGCGCTGGGCTCGCCGACCGAAACCAGGCCATCCCGGTCCAGTTCGCGGTCACGGGCGACACCTCGGGCCTGCGGGTCGGACAGTTCGTCACCGTGCTCGCCGGCACGGACGCAGAGCAGATCGGTCTCGCCCTCCCGCGCTCCGCGGTCGTTCGCTCCGGAAACGGGCAGGCCATCGTCTACGAGCACGTCACGGCCGAACGGTTCGTGGCGAGGCAGGTGCGGGTCGAGCCGCTCGACGGTACCCGCGTCCTCGTCGCCGAGGGCGTGGGCGCGGGCAAGCGCATCGTGACCGAGGGCGCCGAGCTCCTCGATCAAGTCCGGTGAGGAGGCGACGCCATGTTCAACTTCCTCGTCACGCAATCCCTGCGCAATCGCCTCTTGGTGCTCGCCATAGCCGGCGTGCTGGTCCTGTACGGGGCCTTCACGGCGACCAAGCTGCCGGTCGACGTCTTCCCCGACCTGAACAAGCCGACCGTCACCATCATGACCGAGGCGGAAGGCTACGCGCCGCCCGAGGTCGAGCAGCTCGTCACCTACCCCATCGAGACCCGCATGAACGGGCTGCCGGGCGTGACCCGCGTGCGCTCGGTCTCGGGCGTCGGCCTGTCCATCGTCTACGTCGAGTTCGACTGGGGCACGGACGTCTACCGGAACCGCCAGCAGGTCGGCGAGCGCCTGTCCCTGGTGCGCGACCAGTTGCCGGCCAACGTGGTCCCGCAGATGGGGCCGATCTCCTCGATCATGGGGCAGATCCTGCTGGTGGCGGTCACCAGCGACACCGCCAGCCCCATGGAGGTGCGCGAGGCCGCCGACTTCGTCCTGCGTCCCCGCCTCCTCACCATCCCGGGCGTCGCCCAGGTCATCCCCATCGGCGGCGAGGTCCGCCAGTTCCGGGTCAGTCCGAACGTCGCGGCGATGCGCGCGCTCGGCGTCACCAACGCCCAGGTCGAAGGCGCGCTCGCCCAGTTCGGCACCAATGCCGGCGGCGGTTTCACCGACCAGTATTCACGCGAGTACCTGATCCGGAACATCGGCCGGACCATGAGCCTCGACGACCTGCGCAGCGTCGTGGTGGCCACGCCCGGCGACACGCCCGTCTACCTGCGGCAGGTGGCGGAGGTCTCCTTCGCCCCACGCGTGAAGCGCGGCGACGGCGGCTACATGGGCAAGCCCGGGGTCATCGTCTCCGTCGAGAAGCAGCCCGCGGTCGACACGGTGAAGCTCACCCGGGAGATCGAGGCGGCCCTCAAGGAGGTCACCGGTACCCTGCCGCACGGCATCAAGGCCGACCAGATCCTGTTCCGGCAGGCGAACTTCATCGAGACCTCGATCAGCAACGTCGAGCGGGTGCTCGTCGAGGCCGTCGTGGTCGTCGCCATCGTGCTGTTCGCGTTCCTCCTGAACGTGCGCACCACCGCGATCTCGCTCAGCGCCATCCCGGTCTCGATCCTGACCACCGCCGTGATCTTCCACTTCGCCGGCCTGTCCATCAACACGATGACGCTCGGGGGGCTGGCCATCGCCATCGGCGAGCTCGTCGATGACGCCGTGGTCGACGTCGAGAACATCTTCCGGCGTCTCGGCGAGAATCGGGCAGCCGGCTCGCCGAGCTCCACCTTCGACGTGGTCGTCTCCGCCTCGTCCGAGGTGCGCTCGGGCATCGTCTACGCGACGGCCATCATTGTTCTGGTGTTCGTGCCCTTGTTCGCGCTGTCCGGCATCGAGGGCCGGCTCTTTGCGCCTTTGGGGCAGGCCTACATCATCTCGATCCTGGCAAGCCTCCTGGTCTCGGTCACTCTAACGCCAGTGCTGGCCTACTACCTGCTGCCAGGCCTGAGGAGCCTCGCTGAGCACGACAGCGCCCTGCTGCGTTGGCTCAAGCGCGGCAACGCACGGCTCCTCGGCGTCGCCTTCCGGCATCAGCGGCTGCTCATGGCCACGGTGACCATGGCCGTCCTCGCGGCGGGCATCGCCGCCTGGAACCTGCCGCGCGCCTTCCTGCCGCCCTTCAACGAGGGCTCGTTCACCATCAACACCACCTTCAACCCGGGTATCTCGCTGTCCGAGAGCAATCGTGTCGGCCTCATCGCCGAACGCCTGCTGCTCCAGGTCCCCGAGGTCGCGGCGGTGGGGCGTCGCACGGGCCGTGCCGAGCTCGACGAGCATGCCGAGGGGGTCCACTCCTCGGAGATTGAGGTCGAGCTCAAGGCCGGCGGTCGGCCCAAGGACGCCGTCGCTGCCGACATCCGGCGCCGCCTTGCGGTGCTGCCCCTGTCTGTGAACGTCGGCCAGCCGATCTCGCACCGGCTGGACCACATGTTGTCCGGCGTCCGGGCCGAGATCGCCCTGAAGATCTTCGGGGAAGACCTCGATGCCTTGCGGGGCGTCGCCAACGACCTGCGGGACCGGATGTCGAGGATTCCCGGCATCGTCGACCTGCAGGTGGAGAAGCAGGTCCGCATCCCGCAGCTGGAGATCCGGGTCGACTACACCCGGGCCGCTCTCTACGGGGTCCAACCGGCGGCCCTCATCGAGCAGCTCAGCCGTCTCTCCAACGGCCGCGTCGTCTCGACCGTGGCTGACGGCTACAAGCGTTTCGACGTGGTCATGCGCCTGCCGGAGCGGCAGCGCACGACGCAGGGCCTCAAGGACCTCCTCGTCGAGACGCCCTCGGGCCGGGTGCCGGCCCGCCAGATCGCCGACATCCGGGAGACGGACGGACCCAACCAGATCCTGCGTGAGAACAGCCGGCGCCGCCTCGTGGTGCAGGCTAACACCAGCGGCGACAGCGACATGGCCACCATCGTGGCGGCCCTCAGCAAGGAAATTGCCGACGCGAAACTTCCGCCTGGTTACTTCGCCAGCTTGGAGGGCACTTTCCAGGCGCAGGAGGAGGCGAGCCGCACCATCGCGGTCCTGTCGGGCATCTCGCTGACCCTGGTCTTCCTGCTCCTCTACAGCCGGTACCGCTCGGCCGTGCTGGCGCTCATCATCATGGGCAACGTGCCGCTCGCCCTCATCGGCAGCGTGCTCGCGCTCTGGCTCGTAGGCCAGCCGCTCTCCGTGGCCTCGATGATCGGGTTCATCACGCTGGCGGGCATCAGCGCGCGCAACGGCATCCTCAAGATCAGCCACTACCTGAACCTGTTGCTGCATGAGGGCATGCCGTTCGGGCGGGACCTCGTGGTGCGCGGCAGCTTGGAGCGGCTGACGCCCGTGCTGATGACGGCCCTCTCGGCCGGCGTCGCCCTGGTGCCGCTGCTGGTCGACGCCGCCGCACCGGGGAAGGAGATCCTGCACCCTGTCGCGGTGACGATCTTCGGCGGACTCATCAGCGCCACGCTGCTGGACACGTTCCTGACGCCCGTCCTGTTCCTGAGATACGGCGCCAAGCCGTTGGAGCGCCTGCGCATCACGCAAGGCATCACATCCGCCATCGAGGGCGCCAAGCCGCGTCCCGTCGAGGCGTTCTGAGCCATCCCCATCCACACAGGAGAACACCCATGATCCGACGAAAGCTCGTCCTCGCCGCCGCACTACTCACGGCCGGCGGTGCAATTGCCCACGAGGCCAAGAGCCAGCATGGCGGCCGAGTCATGGATGCGGGCAAGTACCATGTCGAGCTGGTCGCCAAGGGCGAGAGCGTGGACGTCTTCGTCTCGGACGGGGACCAGAAGCCGATCCCTGCCGCGGGCTTCAAGGGCACCGCCATCCTGCTCGTGGACGGCAAGCCCGCGCGCATCCCGCTCCAAGCCGCGGACGGCAACCGCCTGTCGGGAAAAGCCGCCGTCGCACTCGGCGACAGCCCCAAGGGAGCCGTTCAGCTCACCACGCCGGACGGGGCCACCGCCAGCGCCAAGTTCAACTGACCCTGGACCGCTCTTAGAGAAGGAATCCCCGAATGCAGATCATGACCAAGACCATCGCCGCCTCACTCCTGGCCATGACCTTTGCCGGGCCTGCGCTGTCTCAGGGCACGCACTCCCACGGCGACCACAAGATGCCGGCGGACAAGGGCGCGACGCACGACGCCGACATGATGAAGATGATCAACGAGATGAAGCCTGCGCCGGGCGATGCGGTCTCCACGAAAGCCTTCAAGGAGGCCGACATGAAGATGATGCACGACATGCACGTGCCCTACACCGGCAACGCCGACGTCGACTTCCGCACGCACATGATCCCCCACCACAAGGGCGCGGTCGAGATGTCCAAGGTGGCGCTGAAGCACGCCAAGGACCCCGCCACCAAAGCGATGGCGGAGAAGATCATCGCCGACCAGGAGAAGGAGATCGCCGAGATGGAAGCCTGGCTGAAGAAGAACCGGAAATGACGTGAGCGGGCCCATTGAACCATGGGCCTGCATCGGCCGGGCGTTCGAGCATGGGGCTTTATTCGTCTCGTCTTAGCGCCCGGTGCGAGCCTTCCTGCGGGGCGCGGGAGGTTCCGGCACCGCCGTAGCGCCGCTCGAATAGCAGGCCGGTACGTTCGCGCCGGTTTCCAGGCTGGCTATGATCGGGCAGTCTGGCCGCCCGTCTCCGTCACAGGCATCTGCAAGGGATCGAAGGGCGTCCGCCATCTCGCGGAGCTGGCGTGCCCGCCCTTCGAGCTCCTCGATGTGGGCCGTCGCGATGGCCTTCACGTTGGCGTTGCTCCGGCTAGGGTCGCTCCAGAGCCCGAGCAGCACCTTGATCCGCTCCAGCGAGAAGCCGAGGTCGCGGGCGTGGCGGATGAAGCCCAGCCGGTGCAGGTCGGCCGTGCCGTAATCGCGGTAGCCGCTGTCCCGCCGGTCCGCCCGGGGCACGAGGCCGATGCTCTCGTAGTAGCGGATCATCTTGGCCGAGACCCCCGAGGCCTTGGCCGCCTGACCGATGTTCATCGCGACGCGCTTTCTCCTGTTGACCTTACCATGATGGGAAGGTCCAGGACGGTTCGCAAGATCGATGACGATTGGAGCGCCGATGTCCGGACACACTTCCACTCACGAACCGACCCATGCCCTGTCGGGCGATGATGGCCGTCGCCAGCAGGTGCAGGCCAGCGCTGCCGAGGCCCGCAAGGCGGTCCTCTACCGCATGGTCATGCCTCACCACGTTTGTCCCTACGGCACCAAGGCGAAGGACCTCCTGGAGCGGCAGGGTTTCTCGGTCGAGGACCGCTGGTTGCGGACGCGCGAGGAGATCGATGCCTTAAAAGCCGAGCATGGCGTGAGGACCACGCCGCAGGCCTTCATCGCGGGCAAGCGCGTCGGCGGGTACGACGATTTGCGCCGCCATTTCGGCAAGCCTGTCGCGGACCCAACCGCCGTAACCTACACGCCCGTCATCGCGCTCTTCGCCATGACCGTCTTGATGGCCCTGGCGACGAGCTACGCCGTGTACGGCACGCCCCTGACAGTACGCGCGGCCGAGTGGTTCATCGCCTTCAGCATGTGCGTCCTGGCGCTCCTGAAGCTCCAGGACGTAGAGAGCTTCTCCTCGATGTTCCTGGGCTACGACCTGCTGGCGCAGCGCTGGGTCCGGTACGCCTACGCCTACCCGTTCCTGGAAGGCATCGCGGGCGTCCTGATGGTGGCGGGTGCGCTGAACTGGCTGTCCATCCCCGTTGCCCTGTTCATCGGCACGGTCGGCGGGGTTTCGGTGTTCAAGGCCGTCTACGTCGACCGGCGGGAGATCAAGTGCGCGTGCGTCGGCGGACCGAGCAAGGTGCCGCTCGGCTTCGTCTCGCTGACCGAGAATGTGATGATGATCGCCATGGCGGTCTGGATGCTTGTGGCGTCCCACTGATCTCTTCGCGACCTGGCTGCTCTGCGCCATACGCATTCGTTCTAGTGGGTCGCCCGGAAGCGGACACTCTGAAGGTCCGACAAGGGTTGGGAGCGGGCAGCGTGGCAACGTCCGGTTCGCCGCTTTTCTCACGGATGCGGATCGACTGAAATCCACCTAATCATGCCGCAGAGCGCATCGAAAGGTGTCGACCCAACCTAGCCGCTCGAGGTAATTCGCGGCGCGCCTAAAAGCGGTCGTCCAGCCTGCTGTTGGCGCGCATCTGGCGAAGTTAGTCTCGGACGAATATGCCTCGTTTCCGGCCGTTCCACTTGTCCCGGTTCATCGGCGGGCTGCTGTGGAACTTAGGCTCAGACAGAGGGTAAGAGGAGTCCACGATGGCTGATGTCCGCTGCATTGGCCTCGTGCTTTGCCCGGGCTTCGATTTCATGGGCTTGGCGGTAACCTCGCCCTTCGCTGTCGCCAACCGATACGCAACTGACACAACCTATGACATCCGTGTCTTGTCGGAGGCCGGTGGCCTTCTTCGCTCGGGGTGCGGCCCCGCCGTGGAGACCGAGCGGCTGAATAAGCCTTCCGCCTTCGACACGATTATCGTCGCCGCGGGGATCAGCCTTCCCGAGCCCAGCCCGGATCTTCTCGCCTATTTGCAAGAGGCGGCTCGTTCCACGCGCCGCTTGGCAGGCCTCTGCCTCGGTGCCTTTGCCCTAGCCGACGCCGGCTTGTTAAGCGGGCGGCGCGCGACGACGCACTGGCGCTACGCGCCTCAATTCCGCACGCGCTATCCCGACTGCGACCTCGACATCGATAAGATCTACGTTGCGGACGGCAATATCTGGACGTCCGCCGGTATGTCGGCCGGCATCGATCTCGCCGTCGGCATGGTTGAGCGCGACCACGGCCGGCAAGTGGCTCGTACCGTGGCACGAGGCCTCGTCATGGAGCGCCGCCGGGCCGGGGGGCAGGCCCAGCACTCGGCCCTGCTCGACTTCGACGCGCCGAGCGACCGGATCCAAAGCGTCCTCGCCTATGCGCGGCAGAACCTGCGGCGTCCGCTGATCACGGAGGATCTCGCGGAGGTCGCCTGCCTTAGTCCGCGTCAGTTCGCACGAGCTTTCCGAGCAGAGACGGGCGTCTCGCCGGCAAAGGCGGTCGAGGTGATGCGCGTCGAGGCCGCCAAGCACATGCTCGAGCAAAGCCGCCTGCCCATCGAGGAGATCGCCGACGTTGCCGGCTTCGCCAACCGTGAGCGCATGCGCCGGGCCTTCCTGCGCGTCCAGGGGGAAGTCCCACGGGCAATCCGTCGGGCGGCTGGACCCCTCGCGGTCGTCTGATCGATCCGCATGTCCGAAAACGAGGCAATTATGACGTAGTTGGTACCAAGAACTCTGCGTAAGCATGGCCGCGGGTGCTGCTGACTGTCGTGGAGGCGTGGCTATGGTGAGCTTGACGATCAACGGTCACCAATATGCAGTCGACGCTGAGCCCGATACTCCGCTGCTCTTCGTCCTGCGCGACACGCTCGGCCTGACCGGCACGAAGTACGGCTGCGGCGTCGCCCAATGCGGAGCCTGCACGGTCCATCTCGACGGACAGGCGACGCGGTCGTGCCAAGTGCCGCTGAACAGCGTCGGCAGCCAGGTCGTCACCACCATCGAGGCGGTCGAGCAGGACGAGATCGGCCGGAAGGTCGTCGAGGCTTGGGTCGCGCTGCAGGTGCCGCAATGCGGCTACTGCCAATCCGGTCAGGTCATGGCTGCCACCGCCCTGCTGAAGCAGACGCCGCACCCGACCGACGGCGATATCGCCGACGCGATGACGAACCTTTGCCGGTGCGGGACCTACAACGCCATCGCCGCCGCTGTGCGGCAAGCCGCCGCCTGAGGAGCTTGCCATGGACCTGCTCCTCCGTCCCGCAGTTCCCTCCCGCCGCGGCGTCCTCGCGGCTGCCGGCGGCGCCCTGGTACTCAGCGCCCTCCTGCCAGCGCGAGTGGCTCGCGCCGCGGCCCAGGGCCCAGCGGAAGGCGCAGGCGCCCTTGCGCCGAAGCCGGGAACGCGGGTGGCCGCCTTCCTGCAGATCCACCCGGACGGCACAATCAAGCTCCTCAGCCCCTTCGTGGAGGGCGGCCAGGGCATCGCCACCGGAATGGCGCAGATCGTCGGCGAGGAACTGGACGTGCCGCCGTCCCGCTTCGTCGTGGAATGTGCGCCACCCGGTCCCGACTACGCCGTCGTGAACGGCATCCGCATGACCGGCGGCAGCTTCTCCACCCGGTCGAGCTACGAGACCATGCGCCGCCTCGGCGCGACCGCCCGGGACCTGATGATCCGCGCGGCGGCGGCAAGGCTCAAGGTACAAGACGGCGAACTCACCACCCGCGACGGGGTCGTGCTGCACGCGGCCACGAACCGCGCTCTGTCCTATGGCGACCTCGCGGCCGATGCTCTGAAGCTGAAGCCGAACGAATCCGTCCCGCTCCGCGACCCGGCGACCTTCCGCTACATTCGTCAGCCTGTTCCCAGGCTCGACGTACGGGACAAGTCCACGGGCCGGGCGATCTACGCCATCGACCAGAAGGTCGAGGGCATGCTCTACGCCGCCGTGCAGCACGCCCCACGCCTCGGCACGGAGCCGCAGGTCTTCGCCAACGAGGCGGAGGTCAAGGCCATGCTGGGCGTCCATTCAGTGCATCGGCTGCCGGGCGCGGTTGCTGTCACCGCTGATAGCTGGTGGCGGGCGCGCAAGGCTGTCGAGGCACTGAAGGTCGAATGGACGGCGGCCAAACCCACCGGCATTGAGACAGTCGCGGCAGATTTCTCGTCCGAGGGCATGCTCGCCGCCCTGAAAGCCTCGACCAATCCGGGTCACGTGGCTGAGGAAGTAGGCGACGTAGCCGGCGCCTTCGCCAAGGCCGCCAAGGTGGTGGGGGCCGATTATGAGGCCCCCTACCTCGCCCACGCGCAGTTAGAGCCACCCTCGGCCATCGCCCGCTTCGATGGCGATGGGACACTCGATGTCTGGCTCCCGAACCAGATGCCGGAGGTGTTCCAGGCCGTGTCGGCGAAGGTCGCCGGGCTCCAGCCTGCGCAAGTCCGCATCCATTCACCGATGCTCGGCGGCTTCTTCGGCCGCCACTTCACCTACGAGGCCGGCAACCCGTTCCCGCAGGCGATCCTGCTCGCCAAGGCTACCGGCCGCCCCGTGAAGGTGTTGTGGTCGCGGGAAGAGGAGTTCGCCCGGGATGCGGTGCGCCCCTTGAGCTTCAGCCGCTTCCGCGCGGCCCTCGACGCGGCGGGTCAGCCGACGGCGATCGAGGTCCGTACCGTTGGGGAAGGACCAATCGGCCGCTACTTCAGCATGATGATGCAGACCCCCGTCGACCCCTCCGCGGTCGAGGGCATCGTCGAGAAGCCCTACGCCGTCCCTAACCGGCGCATGACCTTCACGAAGGTCGCCCATCCCGTGAACATCGCCTTCTGGCGCTCGGTCGGGCACTCGATGAACGATGCGTTCTACGAGAGCTTCCTGGACGAGGTCGCCCAGGCGGGAGGTCAGGATCCGTTCACGCTGCGCATGGCGCTCCTCCAAGGCAGCGCCCGGCACCGGTCCCTTCTCTCGGCGGTGGCCGAGATGTCCGGCGGCTGGCAGCGCGGGCCCTACCGCGCGGAGGGTGGGATGCGCGCTCGGGGCATCGCGATGGCCTCACCCTTTGGATCGGAGACGGCGACCATCGCGGAGGTCTCGGTGGAGGGCGGCGAAGCCCGGGTCCACAATCTCTGGATCGCGTTCGACCCCGGTAGCATCGTCAACCCGGCCATCGTCAAGGCGCAGGTGGAATCGGCGGCGGCGCTCGGCCTCTCCTCGGTCCTGTTCGAGCAGATCCTCTACCGCGACGGTGTGCGGCAATCGCAGAACTACGACACCTATCCGGTCCTGCGCCGCGAGCACATGCCAAAGGTCCATGTGCAAATCGTCGAGAGCGGCGCGCCGATGGGCGGGGTCGGGGAGCCGGGCCTGCCGGGCGTGCCGCCCGCCGTCCTCAACGCCATCGCGGCGCTCACCGGCCAGCGGATCCGTTCGCTGCCGGTCGCCAACACCAAGCTCTCCGCCGCCTGATCAGGGATTCGCCATGATACAGCACGCAGGCACGGCGCTCGTTACGGGCGCATCTTCGGGCATTGGCGCGGCTTACGCCGACCAATTGGCCGCCCGGGGCCACGATCTCATCCTCGTCGCCCGCGATGCCGCCCGGCTGCGGGCGGCGGCCGATCGTATTGGGCGGGAGACGAGGGTGAGCGTCGAAGTCATGCCTGCCGATCTAGCGCGGCCGGCGGAGCTCGCGGCGGTCCGGGATCGCGTCGCCACTGATGCGAGTCTCGCGCTCCTCGTGAACTGCGCTGGGCTCGGCCCCTTGGGACCCTCCCTCGACAGTCCGGCGGAACTCTACGACGGGATGCTCGACCTCAATGTCAGGGCATTGCAGACCCTGACCTTCGCTGCGGCAAGAGCATTCGCAGGCCGGAGCAGCGGAGCCATAATCAACGTCGCCTCGGCCGTTGCCCTCATCCCGGAACGCTTTAACGCCGGCTATGCCGCACAGAAGGCCTTCGTCCTTGCCCTGACACAGGGGCTCGCGGCCGAGATCGGCCGCAAGGGCGTGCGCCTCCAGGCGGTGCTGCCCGGCGTCACCCGCACCGAATTTTTCGAACGGGCGGGCGCGGATATCGGGCAGATCCCCGCGGAGATGATCATGGAGGCCCGCGATCTCGTGGCGGCGGCCCTCGCCGGCCTCGACGCGGGTGAGACCGTCACGATCCCGTCTCTCACAGATCTCGGCGACTGGCAGGCTTTCGAGGCCGCGCGGTTCCGCCTTGGTCCCAACCTCTCCCATCGTGTGCCGGCCGCCCGCTATGGTCTCGGTTGAGACCGCAAGCGAACCGGTACCTTGTGGAGTAAGAGGTCGTCGATGCTGCAGATCATTGAGATCGAGCAAAGCGAATCCGTGCTGGCCGCGCACCTCGTTCAGGACCAACCACCGCTGGCGGGAGGCTGGCGTCAGGTCGAGGCGTTGCCGGTCGGCCTGTTCGCGGCGGTGATGGGCTTGACGGGCCTGAGCGTCGCATGGAGTCTCGCCCATGCCCGGTACGGGGTGCCGCTTTGGCTCGGAGAGGCCATCGGGTTGATCGCCTCAGCAGCCTTCGTCGCCATCGCGGCGGGTTATGCGGCCAAGGTGTTCATCGCTCCCCATGCCGTGCAGGCCGAGTACCACCACCCCATCGCGGGCAACCTGTTCGGCACGCCGATCATCAGCCTCCTCCTGCTGCCAATCCCACTGGCTGACTTCAGTCTCACCCTAGCGCGCGCGCTTTGGATCATCGGCGCCGTCGGCATGACGTTGTTCGCATGGCTGATCGTGACGCGCTGGCTTAGCGACCGGCAGCAGGCGGCGCATGCGACGCCGGCCTGGATCGTGCCGGTGGTCGGCCTGCTGGATGTCCCGCTGGCCCTTCCGGGGCTCGACCTGCCGCCGATGCAGGGGGTGATGACCTTTGCGCTGGCGGTGGGGCTGTTCTTCGCCCTGCCCATCTTCACGTTGATCCTGTCCCGCCTCCTGTTTGAGGCACCGTTGCCCGCAGCGCTGCAGCCGTCGCTCCTAATACTCGTGGCTCCCTTCGCGGTCGGGTTCTCGGCCTATGTCGCGTCGACACGCACCATTGACCTGTTCGCCGAGTCGCTCTTCGCGGTCGCGCTGTTCCTGCTAGCGGTGCTGCTACCGAAGCTCGCGAAGTTCGGCCGAGCCTGCCCGTTCCGCGTCTCGTGGTGGGGCGTGAGCTTCCCCCTCACCGCGGCGGCGGTCGCAGCTCTGCGCGTCGCGACGGCTCAGCCAGGTCCAGCGACTGACGGCCTCGCCCTGGCCTTGCTCGCGCTAGCGACGCTGGTCATCGCTTGGCTGCTCGTCCGAACCCTGATTGGCCTCGCCCGTGGGGAGCTACGTACGCTAGCGCAGTGACGATCAATCTCCCATCTTCAGCTGCTCATTCGAGGGCTGCTCTCTCCATTTGCCACCTGAAAGCAGACCGGCAGAAAGCCACCCGACCCGGACAAAGGTCATCCTCCACCAAGCTGCCGTAAGCGGACCTTCCGAGAGGCTGCAAAGGGTCGGAAGCGGACGGGCGTCTTTTTCGCAGTTTTTGTGTTCGGCAATGCGCACCGTTCGTTGACACTGTTTGTTCCGCACTCCGAAGGCAAAGGTCACACGTTCGAATCGTGTCGGGTACGCTAACAAATTCAATGACTTAGAGCCTTAGTTTCGACGACCGCTAAGTTGCTAGCGACCATATAGCAACCGACAAACCGTAAATTCGACGGGAGTTCGCGAGAAGCGTTAATTGCCCGATGCGAATCATACGCCTGCGCGCTGGCTTGCTTCGGGCTCGCCGAAACGAGGCCCCGGGTAGCGGACCAACAGGGTGCCCTCTACCCACCCGCTTCTTGGGGGTCCCGCTCTCGTAGATAGGGCTGAAACTCGAATTCCGCTTGGCGCTGTATGCAGCCGGATCTGACTTTTCTACCAACCTCGCGCGTCACGCCTCGGAAAGTCTGCTGATCAACTTAAAGCTGAACGCCTGCGGGCATACATAACTTCAGCTAGTGTAGCCCATAAACCTGCCCATGCGCGCTCTCCCTCTCGGTGATCCGTTGACCGGTTTGCTCGACGCGAGTGTGTTCGAGCAGCACGTGGCCGAAGGCGGTCAGTGGCCGCTGCAAAGCCTCCGGCAGTTTGGCTCAGGACGGGATGTCGAGCGAGGAGGAATTCAAGGATCTGATTGCCCTCGAGAACCATCTGATCGTGCGGCCGCATGCTGATGAGGCGATATACGTCGGTCGCCTAACCGCGCGTGGATCTCGCGTGTTCTACTTCTACACGGCTGATCCTGGCTCGCTAGCGCGGGATGTGAAAGCGGCTATGGAGCAGCACCCCGCCTATCAATATCAGATCAACAGCCACGCTGATCCAGAATGGTCGGCCTATTTGCGGTCTACAATCGCTACCACCGCTGGGCGCAACGCGGGCGCTGGCAGCGCTTGTTTGCTCAGGTTGCTGCTGTCGGTGTGATACCCGACGAACTCGCCCTCGACAGTACCCACGTGAAGGCCCACCGCTCGGCAGCCGGCGGAAAAGGTGGACGTGGGCGCAGGCGATCGGCACCTCGCGCGGCGCGCAAACAAGCAAGATCCGCTGCCTGGCCGATGATCGCGGCCGACCGGTCGCCCTCGCGCTGACGCCGGGTAGCTTCAGCGACATTCGGATGGCGCTGCCGCTACTGGAGCAGGTCGCGCTGCCCAAGCGGCTCCTGGCCGATCGAGCCTACGATGCTGATAGCCTGCGCGACTGGCTCAAGGAACGGCGGATCACACCGGTGATCCCGTCGAGCAAGGCCCGTACAGTGCCCCATCCCTACAATCGCCGGGCCTACCGCCGGCGCAACGTCATCGAGCGCTTGTTCTGCCGCATCAAGAACTGGCGGCGCATCGCAACCCGTTACGACAGGCTCGCCGCCAACGCAGAAGCTGGGACTGAGTGATCCCAGTGATCGGACACCGGCCGTTCCAGTATGCCAGCAGCGCCTCGCGGAAGATGCCCTGCCCGATCCGGCGCCGGGTGATTGCATCGGCCTCAGTCTGCCCGAGCCCGGCGGTGTCCCGCGCAAAACGTTCCAGTGGCAGCGTCGGCAAGCTCGTGGAAAGGCGGTAGGCCGCGCTAACAGCCGCCGTTAGGGCGTCGCGGTCCGGCAGCGCGAAGGCGGCACTGAGCCCCCGGGCGGGCGGCGCGGTGGGCGGTGCGTCAAGATCGGCCGGCCGGACGACATCGCCTGCGTCGCGGTCTTCCTGGCCTCCGACGATGCCCGCTGGATGACCGGCGAGCGCCTGATGGCTAGCGGCGGCTTCCGTTGAGCGCGCCAGGGAATTTCCCGATGTCCGCCACTGATACCGCTCCGCTGTTCCGCCCATTCCGCCTCAAGACGCTCGACCTGAAGAATCGCATCGTGATGGCGCCGATGACCCGCGCGATGGTCCCGGGAGGCATCCCTCGCGAGGCGAACGCGGCCTACTACAGGCGCCGGGCCGAGGGACATTAGGCTGAGGTTTGCCTGACCGAGCGCTTGACACCAGTTGTCCGAGTCCGACGAGCACGTGCGCGTTCCAGGTTGCGACGCACATCCATCACTGTTGCGTCGCCTGCCCTGGATGCTGCGTCCCTGTCTGGGTAGTCTGGTCGAGATCGAACAAGTAGGAACTGCTCTTCACCGCTGAAGATGGCCCAGGACCATGAACCCTCGTCCGATTGTTCTACGCGTACGCTCAGCGCTCTCGCCTGACCGTGAGGCATGGCCTCCACTCCACTATGTCTAACAGGGAGGATCCTGGGGCAGCGCGCTTCCATGAGGCCGCCAGAGGATGTGTCATCATCGTGAGCCCGACTTGGGCCTTCAGCGATTGGTGACGCCCTCAGCGCCTGCTACGACCTGAACGGTTCGCGGGCCAAAGATCGGCGTCGTGGAGACGATCGGCTGAGGCGTCGTGGTCAAGTCGCGGGCGCTGCGGGTCTGCTGGGTTGCGCGGGCCAGCTCACGGTAGAGCGGAGGCGTCAGATGGATCGCCTCGTCCGCCCTGACGGGGCTCGGTGCAAAGGAGCCTATGACGAAAACGGCGAGGATGAGAGCGCACGTGCGACGCATGGGATTGCTCCAGCTGATCCGGCTGTGATGCCGGCCGATGAGCGATTGAACCACGCTTTTGTGCGCTGCGGTATGCAGATTTTGCAACGCACCATAATGCGATCAAGAGATGCGAAGTCAACTATCTTGCGCTTGTACGATGGCGTGATGCCTTTATGGCAGCTTGCTGGCATGCCGCAGGCGCAAGGGTTAGCTGATGATTCGTTAACAGCAAATCATTGTAGTCTCTGCCCCGGTGTCTTGCTGGTTGATTGTTCTCATAACGCGGCTGCCTAGACGGATAGGACGGCGCCATTTCTGTCCAGCGTGGCAAAACTTGGTTTTACAACTTGGTAGTCGAAGCGCCTACATAGTGGGGAGCGTTCTGCCGCTTGCACTAAGTTCTGCCGCTACCAGCGAGTAAACTACGCAGCCCGGGCAATTTGGTGCGGTCGCACAATTGCATTCTCCCTCACTTCCTCGGTGTGCACATCGAACTGCAGTAAAGGCGCCCGGCCAAAGTTCGTCGTCAGGGCACAATCCGTGGCATCACGGCCGCGGGCCATGACGATCCGGCCGATCCGCGGCTGGTTGTGGCGTGCGTCAAACGTGTACCAGCGACCACCGAGATACACCTCGAACCAAGCGGAGAAGTCCATCGGAGCCGAATCGCGCGGCACCCCAATGTCGCCGAGGTAGCCGGTGGCATAGCGGGCCGGGATGTTCATGCAGCGGCAGAACGCGATGGCGAGATGAGCATAGTCACGGCACACACCCTCGCGTTGCGTGTAGCCATCGAAGGCTGAACGGGTGTCATCGGCCTTCTGGTAGTCGAAGCGGATACGGGCGTGCACGAAGTCAACGATGGCCTGCACACGCGCCCAACCTTCCGGCGTGTTCCCAAACAGCGACCATGCGATGCTAGACAGCTTGTCGGTGTCGCAGTAGCGCGATCCAAGCAGGAACTGCAGCACGTCGTTAGGCAGCTCCTCGACCGGATGCTGGCACGCATCCAACGCAACCGGATCGGGCTCACCGTTATCCCGGATTACGAAGTCGGCCGACATCGTCATAGGACCGCCGGGGGCTACGATGCGCGTGCAGGTATTGCCGAAGGCATCCGTGAACTGCTGCGCAGGAACCGGCGGATCGAAGGCGATGACCTCTGGCGTCACAAGATCCGCCTTCCGCTCAGGATGAATGCTGAGCAGCAGGTTCATCGGGGTAGAGCCAAAGGTGTTGAAGGCGATGGTGTAGCCCGCACGGATATGCATCTGAGGTCTCGAAAGCAGCCTATGTAAGCGACTTTAACATAGAGCTATCCAGCAGGTTCCGCCGTGTTGTCGTAAAGAAACAGCAGCTAGTGCGCAAATATTAGCCACCACGTGTGCAAACGATGGCTGTGGTCGATGGTGGGATCGTCGAGATCGAGATCATTCAAGTCGATTCGCGCTGCCGTGAATAGGAAGCAAGGGGCCGGCAAGGATCAGGGCGGCACCTCGTTTAAGTGTTAAGCCCTTCTACCCTGTCGCTGCTGTCTCTCTGAGGCGTTGCACCGCGCGATCAACGTCGAACTCAGGCTCGCAGATCTCTGTGAGCGTGAACGGGCAGGCTTTGGGCTGACCCCACTCGATCATCTTCTCCTCAGCCCGCAGCTCCGGCGCTTCGGCATCGCCGATCGCCAGCCACCACAAGCCGTCGATCTTCAGGGTTGCCAATGCGCCCGGAATAGCAAGCATCTGCTGGCGAAGGTGCTTGGCCTTTTGTCGCCAAGCCAGACTGTGCTGATTGTCTGCGGTCAAAGCCGCCATCATCAGGTGAGCCAGGAAGCTCCTGACCAGGGCGGCGGGCGTGCCGGGGGCAGGCTCGACCATGAGGTGAGAACTCCTTGTGAGAGCTGGAGCGTCAGCTCACTGCGCTCAACCAACCGACCAACTGACCTGCTCGTCGCCTGCAGGTTTTGGGCCGACGTCCTCGACAGGCCACAGGCCGTTCACGAGGTTCAGCGGTCTGTGAGCGAACGATAGATCGCCCTCATCTCGTCAAGCTGGCGGATCGGCTCCCCGACGCGAAGGATGACGCACGAGAGCTGCTTGGGCAGACCGTCGAAGTCCTCCACGACGATTCGCACGGCTTCCGAGAGGCTGCACTCCCGCTTGTCGTCCGTGTTTGGCGATCCCTCGCTCCAGATCAGAGTGACAGGCTCGTCGGGGTCATAGCTGCTCATCTGCGTCCTCTGCCGGCCAAGTGCCGCTGATTTCCACAATCAGGGTCACACAAGCGGCTCGTGAGCCGAGCTCAGGCAAGTGAGGGGCCGCGAGCTGCCGAAGCGGTATGCTGAGGGCTGCAGTCGGAAAGCGCGCCGCCGATGCGGTAGCCCAAAGTTGGGCAGGCAACGCTCGATAGCGACGAGAAGCAGCACAACCCGATACGGACGTCGCTTGGCCCACTTCAGGCGCAGTGCCCCGTCCTTGTGCATGGATTTTGCAAGCGGCGTTTGTCTCTGCAGGGAGACAACCGATGCTGGAGCTGCTTTCCCGCCTTCGTGCCTACCTCCTCTGCCGCCTTGCCAAGCATGACGTGGCCGCTGCTGACCGTGCAGCAGCTGACGGTGACGTTTACCGGTCGGCCAAGTTCCTCACTAGGGCCGATACGCGCCTCAAGAGAGCTTGTGGTCTGAACACATGGTTGTCGCACAGAGAAATGGGCCCACCGTCTCGGTAGCAGCTAGGCTTTATCACCAACCTGACCGGCTGGCTTTGCACTGAGCTGATTCTGAAGATCAGTCAGGGCTGAAGGACTCAGACGTGAGGCGAGGTCAGAAGACGAGTACTGCGCAGGGCGTTCTGAAGCGGCGACATATCGAGGTGCAGACGGCAAGAGTTTGGCACTAGCTCGCTAAGGAGCACGCACTAATTTGACTTATACTCGGACTCGATTGAACTAAGGCAGCTCAGCGTCGAACACCAACGAGCCAACCTGCCCGCACTGTCAATGAGGTGCGATATACTGGATCACCCTCGCCGTTCCGTACTGTTACCGATAGCTCGCGCTCGTTGTTGGCGACCACTGCAATCCTTGCAGTCTCAAGCAGCATGTTCATCGCCGCTTCCGCTACTGCGTCAGCTCCCATGAGCATCCTGCCTTCGCTATCTGCCTTTAGTCCTCCATCTTCGACATCGAAGAAGTATCGCTGCATCTCGTTTCGATCCCTGCGCGTGCTCTCTGTCCTGCTAACGCTTTGTGGTGTCTGAAGGTCCACGCCGGCACCTTCCGCTTCGACTACGACACGCACACTGTTGACGCCCTTAGGATGCTGCCAGAGCGACGATGCCGTAGATCTTAACCCCATTATGCGGGAGGTATTCTCGCCTGGAAGCCAGCATGATTACCTCAAGGCTTCTAGGTGGAAGTATCAGTCCACTGTTTGTCGTGATCCATGGTGATCCAGAGGCAGCCTGTATGACCCTGAAGGCAAGGCTCAATGCCTCATCAAGGCTTGCGAGTTCCAGTGGTTCTACGCCGGAGGGAGCGGGCTCATTGGTGGGCCACACCACAATGCTTGCTGGCCGGCTATAGTCCTCGTGGGGGATTGTCGTGCCGAGTAGATTCCACAAGGGCCGGCCCTCACGCTCAGAGGAACAGCCGCACAAGTCATGCCATCAGCATCGACAGTCTCTCGTGAGGACCGTACCTGACAAGTTGCAGGGTACGAGCTTACCGCTTTTGACCGCTTCGTTCGTAGGCTGCGATCACTAGAAGCGGGTTGGATGGCATGTCAGTGGGGTCCGTCACGTTGGCGAGGCTTTGGCTTGCGGAGGGCTGGTCCGCAGCTCAGGCGGACGCACGAACCTGCTCTCGTACTCCGACTGCTGCTTCCCGCGCGGCAATATTCAGCGCATGGGCTAGATGTATCTACGCTTCTTGTATGGCTGTGTTGGGCGCTATGTTGAAGGACTGCTTCTGAGCAAAGAGCCGAGGTCCGGTTGTGGCGCGAAGCCGACACAAGCCAGACTTCCGCAATGGGTCGGAAGCGGACGGACGACTTTTGCGCGGTTTTTGCGTTCGACAACGCGCGCTGAGCGTTGCCACCGATTGTTCCGCTCTCCGAAGGCAAAGGTCACACGTTCGAATCGTGTCGGGTGCGCCAATAAAATTAATGACTTAGAGCCATATTATTGGCGATTGCTAAGTTGCTAGCGACCACATAGCAACCAGCACACGACACCCCGGAGATCTGGCGGGAGTTCGTGAGAACCGTCAGCCGCCGGATGCGAATCAGGGCCCCGCGCGCTGGCCTGGTTCGGGCTAGGCCATAGGTGCCGCCCTGGTATCGGACCAATGGGGCACCCTCCCCCACCTGCGTCTTGTGGCCCCGCTCTCGTAGACAGGCCAAAAAATTGGGACGGCGCTTAGCGCCTTGACCGCCCAACTCGACTCTAACCAAACCCTTGAGCGGTCTGCGACCAAGGTCCGCTCGGGGTGGGGAGCAGAACTGGGCGTCGAGCCCTTAAGCGGACGTTCGCGGTTTGGGAGTCATGGAACCGAGCGGCTTAGACTGGTGCGTCATAACTCAAGAGTTCTGACTGGCTTTCCTTTGTTGAACCCGTTCGGACGAGAGCGCATCGCGCTCAGCATTCAGGGAAGCGATTAGGCGCTCCGCGAGGTTGCCCAGCGGCCGCCCCGCCGGTCGGATCAACATCGTCTTGATGGGCAAGCTAGGCTCAAACGGCCGTAGCACGATGGACAGATCGGCGAGTTCGCGTGCTGGGACTGGATCAACAATGGCAAGCCCCAACCCTTCCGCCACGAGACCACAGCGCGGTGCCGTGTACTGGGCCATGAAGGCAAAGCGCGGCACGATGCCGGCCCGCGCAAATGCCTCCTCGCTCGCCTGTTGAAGGTCACCCGAACCACCCGCAATCAGGAGCTCGCCTGCGAGGTCCTGCACCGTGATGGTCCGCTTAGCAGTGAGGGCATGCTCTCGTGGCAGCGCGCAGACCGCATCGACTGTCAGGAAGGGTTCGCAGATCACGCCCGCGTAGCCAAAGCGGGGCCGCACAAGGCCAATGTCGCATTGCCCTGAAGAGGTCCATGACCAGATCGCGTCGGGGCTTGGCACATGGACCGCCACATGGGCGCCAGGGCATTCGGCGTGTAGCCGTCGGATGGCACGTGGCAGCAGGCGAGAAGCCAGTGAGGGCTGACACGCAACGCGCAATGGCCCGGTGCCGAGTTCCCGTATCTGACGAGCGGCTTGGCGCAGGTGGTCGAGCCCCGCATAGGTCTGCTCAACCTCTCGCGCAAAGGCTTCCCCCTCCCGCGTCGGCAAAGCGCTCCCGTGGCCGCGGACGAACAGCAGGAAGCCGAGATCGGCCTCAAGCTGCGCCATAGCGCGGCTGATATGCGGCTGACCTATGCCGAGCGCAGCGGCAGCCCTCGTCATTCCGCCATGGCGCAGCACAGCGCGAAACAGATCGATATGGGCTGGGTTCATCATGCCTCGATTGCATGAAAAGCTAAAAGTAAGGCATTTGACGGCATGGACGAGAGGTGCTTGTCAATGTTGGCACTTTGGGCGTTGCAGCCGTGACCCTCAACAAAGCCAGAGCCGATGCTCAACGTCCTGCTTCCTCTGACCCTCGCCGCCGTGGCGGGAGCCAGCATCGTCGTTCAGCAGGTGCTGAACGCGAACCTGCGCGTGGCTCTCAACTCCGCCGCATGGTCGGGCTTCATGAGCTACTTTGTCGGGATCGTCTGTATGGCGCTGCTCGCCCTTGCTCTGCGTGATCCGATCCCCTCGGCGAGCGTGGCGGAGCGCATCCCGTGGTGGGCTTGGAGCGGCGGGCTCTTCGGCGCGATCTTCATCGGCCTCGCCATCTTTCTCGTGCCGCAACTTGGGGCTGCCACGTTCATAGCGCTCCTCGTCGCCGGTCAGATGCTGGCTTCGGTGGCCTTCGATCATTTCGGGTGGATGGGGCTTACCCAACGCGCACTCGATTGGCCCCGTGCGGTCGGCGTCGCTCTCTTGATCGGTGGCGTGGTCCTGATCCGGCGTTGAACGCGGTCGTAGCGCGTGCCGGCCCGAGCCGGCTGCCAGAAGGATGATCCCCATGCTCCTGAAAGGGCTGTCGGCCTTCCCCATTACGCCGGCCGATGCGAGCGGTCGGGTCGATGTTGCCGCCCTGCGCAGCCTTATCGCCCCACTTTGTGCGGCAGGCGTGAACTCCATCGGCCTGCTCGGCAGCACGGGCTCTTACCCCTATCTCTCCCGCGCCGAGCGGAGCCGGGCCCTGGATGCCGCCTTGGAGGAAGGGGCAGGTCGCGTGCCGATCCTCATCGGCGTAGGTGCGCTGCGAACCGATGAGGCTGTACGGCTCGCACAGGATGCACAGGCGGCAGGTGCCGCGGCCGGTCTTCTCGCAGCCGTGTCCTACACTCCGCTGAACGAGGACGAAGTGTTCGAGCACTTCGCTACGGTGGCGCGGGAAAGCCGTTTGCCGCTCTGCATCTACGACAATCCGAGCACTACGCACTTCCGCTTCACGCCTGCCCTTGTCGGCCGCCTCAGCCGGGTCTCTGGCATCGTCGCCGTGAAGAGCCCCGCCCCTGAGCCGCAGGACGTAACCGGACACTTGCGAGAGTTGCGCGATGTGGTGCCGGACAGGTTTTCACTCGGCTACAGCGGTGACTGGAACTCAGTCGAGGCACTGCTCGCGGGCGGCGACGCTTGGTACAGCGTCATCGCGGGCCTATTCCCGCAGACCACCATGGACATCGTTCGCGCAGTCCAGGCCGGCGATGCCGCAGAGGCACGGCGGCTGAACGCCCGTCTGCAACCGCTCTGGGACCTATTCAGAGAGTTTTCCAGCCTAAGGGTGATCTACGCATGCGCTGCCCTCCTCGGCATCTGTCATGCCGCGCCACCGCGCCCGATCCTGCCGCTATCCGAACCAGCCCAGCAGCGGGTGACCGAAGCGCTCAAGGCGCTAGACATGAAAGAGCACCGCCACGTTTGAAAGTGCAGCTGCTCCAATAGGGCTTGCCCTTATGGAACGCTCCACGCTTCGCCGATGGACTACTTCGACGCGGGCGCCATCGGAGCAAAAAAAGAGCTACCCTGAACGTCTCATAATTCATTGGAACGGCCTTAGGGGCGGAAGGCGAGTAGCACCTGCTTTCCACCCACCCTGGTCATACGCGTCCGTTCTATCAGGCTGCCTAGAAGCAGACGCTCTGAAGGTCCGACAAGGGTGGGGAGCGGAACTGGGCATCGCGCCCAGAAGCGGACATTCCGGCGCGGATATGACAGACCACCCGCGGTGGGTTTCGTTCGGCTCAGAGACTACGGGCCGCGAGGTGGTCCATGTGCGACGCTTCTGACTTCCAGTACTGGTTCTCTACCCTTCGAATCAGGATCTCGCCCATGATCCATTCTTGGTTCACGCGAGGCCCTGTTTCAGCATAGGCCTCGGAGAAACTTCTAGGGCAGCAAGCTCGCCCAGCCGGTTCTCGATGGTCTCGCGCAATCCTGCAATCATTCGCTCGAAGAACTGGAACTGGTCACGCTCGATCTCGCCCGCTGCAAGCCGCTCGAACAGCCAGTTCGTTATTTCTTCAAGTTCCGCGTCAGCGGCGGCGAGCTGTGCTGCTGAACCCACCTTGGCCAGCCTGACGAGCTCGACCATGCGATGCAGCTTCACCCTCTCTGCGCGGCTGCGGCGAAGGCGACGTCTGGCAGCAATCCAGCCGACGAAGGGTGCTATTATGGCGAAGACCATGACGGCCAGCCAATAGAGGTTGACTGTCTGGTCGAGCAGGCTCTCCTGTTCGCCGTTCAGGTAGGCGAGCGTTCCAGGATGCACGGGGAGCAGCGAAGACCGCTCGGTCTCAGGCGCCTGCATCTGTCCCGCCGCCGGCAGAATGGCCACAAGCTTCGCCTTCGTCGTTAACAGGAGTCGCGTGATCTCGCCGGCTACCCGGTCCGGCAGCGAGGCGCGCGAGACGAGCAGGGTACGAACCGCGAAGGTCTGAATGGTTTCCTCGGGTTCGGTCGGCGTTCCCCCGTAAGTCCCCTGCTTGATCTCGACCAGCTGGTAGGCGGGCGAGCGGGCGACGATGGCGCCTGCTTCCGCGATGTCGAGGTAGGACGGCCTTGCCTTGAAGCTTTTCCGGATGCCCGCGAAGGCGTCCGGGATAGGCCCCGGACCTAGTGGTCCCGAAGCAAGGGCAGCAACGACTCGCCTCGCCTTGAGCGCTGGTCCAAAGTCCGCCGCGGGCATCACGTTGAGATCGACGTCACGCAGGTCATAGAATTCCGTGAAGGCCTTCAACAGTCCGGGGTCGAACCCTGTTGCCACGGCAAGTTTCTTGCCCGCGAGTTCGCTGACCTTCTCGATCTTGGAGTCCGGTGGCAGAAGAAGCGCGACCCCATCTTGCCGAAGCACAAAGATCGTTCGTCCGTTCGCAGCCGCCTCGTCGTCGCTTCTCACGACAGCAAGATCGACCCGGCCTTCCGTGAGAGCCTTTCCGCTCTCAGACAGGTTGGCTGCTGGCACTGGGACCAGTCGAATGAGAGGGTGCTCGGTGGAGAGATCGCGAATGAAGGCGGCGAGCACCTTCTGCCCGTCGCTTCCGACTGGGCCAGTTGCCAGTGTCAGAGTGTACCTCGCCGAGATCAGCGAGGGATAATGCGTCAGGGTGTAGGCACCAGCCGCCACACCCACGAACAGGGTGCTGACAACCGCAACGATCTTGGGGAAGGGCCTCATTGCATGCTGGGCCCAGTGGACGTGTCCATAAGGTGTCGGATGTGCCGGCGCTTAAGGACAAAGACCGAACCGACGGCATAGGCAGAGGCCAACAGGACGTTGGCAAGCCGCGCGACTAAGACCTCGCCGTTACAGCCTGCCAAGGGTGTCATCCGGAGCCCCAGCAGGAGGACGATGGTTTCGGGAGCGATGCATATTCCGCTGATGGTAAGAAGGCTTACGGCGACGGCTACCTCAATGTCCGCTAAGCACGAGGGTTTGGATCGGTAACATCAGGGCCTGAATCCGCAGGATCATGGCGTGGACGATGCCGGTGGCATCGACTGCATGGAGGACCACGCTCTTGGTGGTGCTAAGCTTGCCCGACGCGATCAGATCGTGGTTGCTGGTATAGGCATTGGCGATGCAGCTGCTGCCGGGCGTAACGCCTTCCAGGCCGCCCGCGTAGAGAGGCTCAAGAAAGACCGTGATCGTTCCCGGTCGAACAACCTGCTGCGCATCAATGAGCTGCTCGCCGCCTCGGAATTGCCCGGCGGCGATGAAGTCCTGCACGCTCGTCACCACCATCGGGATGACGGTCCAGGGCTTCGAGATGCAGGTGACCTCGGCCAGCATGCCCACCTTCATCACCTGGGCCTCAATCTGTCCGAAGCCCGCCGTGATCGCCTTGCGTCCGGCGCCCTCGGGGATCAGCACGCCGGCCGAGCGCATGATCGGATTGACGATGTCACCGACCCGCAGGGTGAATTGCTCCACCCGCCCCTTCACGCCGGCGCGGATGGTGGTCTTGGCGATCTCCACCTCGGCCTGGGCGAGCGCCGCCTGGGCGCTGGCTTTCTGGGCCGGAAGGAGCGTGCTCACCTGCGCCTCGGCCGTCTGCTTGGCGGCAGTCGCCGCCGCGACGGAGCCCTGCCGGCCGTTCACGACGTTCTGGAGGCGTTCGATCTCGCGAACGGCAACGATGCCGGCGCCGCGCCTGTTCAGCTCCTGCTTCGTTTCCAGTTCGTCCATCGCCTGCTGCAGGCTGCTGCGGGCTTCCTGGACCTTTCCTTCGGACGCCGCGATATCGGACCGTGCCGCCACCATCGCCGCCTCGACCTCGGCGATCTTGCGCCGCGCCGACTCCGCTGCGGCCTCCTGTGTTGAACTGTCTAGTCTGAAGATCGGCGCGCCCTGCTCGACCTCGCCGCTAATGTTATTGACGTAGATCTCGGCTACACGTCCACTTGCCTCCGAGACGATAGGGACGGTCCTATAGTACAATGTCGCCGTCTTCGTGGATGGGTGATAATAGAAAATGACCGTGATCAGCCCCACGGAAAGCATTAGGCAGGTAACGATGCCCCACCTCAGCTCGAACCAAACTGAGTAGAGCGTGATCTCCTTGCCGAACCGCTTGCCCTGGCCGAAACGGCGGAAGAGGTAATCCGGCAGGATCGTCAGCACCGAGCACAGTAGGATCTCAAGCATGGATCAGGTCCTCGTCGTGCTAGCCGGAACGATCCTTGGGATGGGCCGTGATGGAGGCGGGACATCTTCGTGGGAGACGCTGACCGACTCGGTCTCCTCCGACGCCCCGGCCGCTCGCGGTTCCGGAGGGAGACCCGCGATCCGTTCGAGCGCTCTCGCCATTCGTCCGAACACCCCTCCGAAGTTCGGAATGTCGATCAGGGCGAGCAGGAGGCCGAGCACCCAGAAGAGGTGGATGTGCGTGAAGAGGGCCAGGAGCCCCAGCACAGCGACGATCTCGAATTGGAGCTTGTGGCTCTTGTGGGCGATTCGTTCCGGCAGGGTGTGCAGGCGCAGGAACAGGAGCCCTACGACCAGCACGACGACCGTGAGGACTACGGCCATGATCGACATGAACATGTCGGACCCGTCCGCGGCGGCAATGAACATCGGCAAATGATGCGGCGCAGCAGGATTGATCGCGTCGGTCATGTCAGCCCCCGACAGAAGTGGCGACGCCATTAGGACGCGGGTGCGCACCGCTTGGCAGAGTGAATCGCCGTAGCCTCCCCCTGGAAGGTTCAGGCTACACTAATTTCGTGCGTTCGTCCTACCGATGTTTTCATCGGATTATTGCTGACTTGAGCCCAATTTCATGCTCTCGGGGTTAGGCGTCACCCGCGAACCAGTGGTCCGGTCAGCACACTGGGCTAGATTGGGACATTCCATAACTTCGAGCCATCGAACGTCCGCATCCCATTGCCAAGCAGCCCATTTCTAGACGCCTAGCTAATTGGCCGCTCCCGGCTCAGCCCTGTCATACGCGTCCTCTCTATCAGGCTGTCCAGAAGCGGACGCGCTGAAGTCCGAGAAGGGTCGTGAGCGGACCCCGACCTTACGCCCCAAATCGGACGTTCCGCCTCCGACCCAGTGCGGTCCTGGAAGCCAACCTCTGGCATCCCTGGAAGCAGGCACTCGCAAGCTGGACGTCATAGACCTTCAGGCCCACAGACACTCAGGCGAACTAATCGCAACGTCGAGATCGCGTCGTGATCTACCTCCGTAGGGGCGTGGCAATTGCCCGACGTGAATGAGGCGGCCACACTCGGCGC
>NZ_BPQP01000005.1 GCF_022179305.1 Methylobacterium iners | reverse complement strand
CTGCTTCCCGTGACAATGCCCCTGTTACCCATGGCCCCCGCCTTGCAGTAGCCTCCCAAGTGGCTCGTTCTAAAGGACCGGTCAGGTCACGCGGTAGCGTCAGTGCATCCTCACGCCGCCGAGCATTCGGCCAAATGCAGGTAGTTTGGCTTGAACTCGGCCACGGCCTTGAGGCCGGGCAGGTCCAGAATCCGGAGACTCTTCGACCGAAGCTCGATCAGCTCCTGACGGCGCAGTTTTTGGAGGGAACGGTTGACTTGCACGGTCGAGAGACCCGTGGTGTCGGCGAGGTCGAGCTGGGTGAGGGACATCGTATAGCTGTCGGCGGAAGCAAGACCAACGACTTGCAGGCGCAGGAGCAATTCGCATAGCAGATGTGCGATCCGCTCCAGGGCCGAGCGGCAGCCGACATTGACCAGCCACTCGCGCAGCGTCGCCTCGTCGACGAGCGTTCCGATGCGAAGGGCCCGCGCGATGCGGGGATGGTTCTGCAGGAGGTCCTCGATCACCGGGGGGTCGAGCCGGACCACCCGGCAGGGCGAGAGCGTGCCGATGGCGTGATCCATCCGGGGCAGCAGCCCCACGTCGACGTCGCCGAGATCGCCCGGCAGCAGGTAGGCGGTGATGTGCCGGGCGCCGCTCGCCCGCAGCTTGTAACGGCAGGCAAAGCCCTCCAGGATCAGAAACACGCTGTCGGGTACATCGCCCTCACGGATGAGGTCGGTGCGGGCCTCCACCAGGCGCGGTTTCGCCGTGATCTTCTCCAAAAGTCCTTGATCAAGGTCTGATAGTCCACAGAAGCCCGCCAGCTTTCGCACAAGAGGGTTGGAACTAGACACGGCAGCGGTCCTGGACTGGGAAGTGACATTTCATAAGCAGCAGGGTCCTGACAATGCCGCGGATTGCGCTCAAATAAGGCCGGGCATTTGACGGAGCCTCAACCAGAGGCATTTGTTAAGGCTTGCACGATGGCCCCATACCAGCCGAGACCCCGATAGGTTTCGTAGCCCGGCGTGCGATGGAACGCGGTGACGATCCCGGACTGGGCGTCGCGGTCCGCGCCGCTGGCGCGGCTGCCCGGGTCGAAGGTCAGGGTCTCGGTGAGGATCCCCTTTCCGTCACTGGCCGCGAGGACGCGTCGGTGGGAATCGACGAGGAGCACGCGCGTGCGACCGCGGTTCTCGGGTGCGACGCGCACGCCCTCGACGATGGCCCGTGCCTGCGGCTCCCAATCGAAATGGATCGCCAGAACGCCGAGCGGCTTGCCCGACGTGGCTCCGCCGGCGCGGATGCTCGCGCAGTAGGTGGCGACTTGCGCGCCACCCAAAGCGGACTGGACCGCGACGTCGGCGGTGATATAGGCGTCGCCGCTCGCGAGGGCCGCCGCCTGCCGGAACCAGATCTCGCCGGAGACATTCTGGCCGATCAGACCAGGGTACCGGTCGGGTCGTCCATGGGCGATGATCCTTCCGCCAAGATCGCAGAGCCAGAGGTCGAGGTAGACGGTGTAGGCGCCGAGGATCACGCCGAGACGCTGGTTCGCGTAGGCCGTGCGTTCGAGTGTCGGCTCGGCCGCGCAATCGACGATCGCGGTGTCGGTCGCCCACCAGCGCACGTCGCAGGTGCGCTCGTAGAGGTTCCGGTCGATGAGCTCGACAGCGTTGAGCGCGAGGTCGATCATGCGGTCATTTTGCGAGGTGTCAGTGATCTGCTGGACGAGGGTTTGGAGACCTGTGATGCGCCCCGTGAGTTCGGCCTCAAGCACCTGAGCGATCCCCTCGACCTCTGCACCGATGGAACGGACCTCCTGGGCGACGACCGAGAAGCCGCGGCCGAGCTCGCCGGCGCGGGCGGCCTCGATCAGGGCGTTCAGAGCGAGCATCTTCACTTGGCCCGTGACAGCTTGGATATGACGCGTCTTCTCAGACGCGATCCGCTTCACCTCAGCAGCCTCGACCGCGACACGATCCATCGTCGCGGGCCCATTCGTAACAGATGTCGCGGACCTGAATGACGCGGCAGTCGGCGCTAAAGATAAGATCATTGTAACCCGCTTCCAAAAACGAGCCAAATTGGTTCGAATTTGGTTTATTTTATGTTAACAGGCCAGAAAACACGCCCACGAGCCTGCGGTCATTATCAGGATTGGAACTAAACTAGTATATTATACAATGATAATCGCCGCTGCATATCGCTCGTACTGCTTCCCACGTGATCGTGGCTCGTTGCCGAGCAACCTGGTCATGTCACAGACAACGGATTGCGCTGTTGCTGTGAGCAAGTCTGAGCCAAGGCTGTATTTCTGCAGAGGTGAGCCGCTCTGGTCGGAATATGTGGTTGGGGTTCCTGCCGCGTGGCAATCTAAACACAGCCAAATCGGTAATGACCCACCGGAAATTGTTGCGATTGTATGAAACCGTACCCTAGGTCAAGCTGCTGATCGGCGGAGTATCAGGAGTAAAGTTTTGAATAAAGCAGAGCAACTGCAAGAAATTCTTACGTCCTTGTCAAAGCTCGTTGACCCTTATCAGGTTGGTGAGCCGATTACTCTTCGCTTGCAGCACGATAGTGGTATGCGATTGCTGGACAGCTTGCCTGCCGACGAGGTGCGAGCAGCTTTTGCTGAAGGCCTCAGGCGCGATTTCGATGGTTCCCCTCTTTACGAGGCCCAGATCTGCGGCGTGACAATCCAGTGGCCGTCGCGGCGGGTGGACCTCGGTGGGGGCAAGGTCGACTACATATGATGCTCACCTAGTGGGGCCAGCTTTCCTCAAAGGCCTTATGCCAGCTCTGGCTGGTTCGGTAAGCATCGAAAACGTTTTGACGCCGTGCCGAGGAATGTCCCCTGTTGAGGGCGTCTCGACCTGAATTCTACGGCAAGCTTTGGTTGGTTGCCGATCGTCTGCTTCTGGACGCGACACCTGTTTCCGCTTCCGACCGATTGTGTTGAAAAACTCGATGGAGGCACTTTTCGGTGCATGCGCCCCACCGCTGAGAGGAACAATCTTCTCCGTAAAAAAGGTCTCTGGACCTAGTGTGCGTATCTTCAGGGACCCGGTGGAGAGTTTTTCTGTTCTGAGCTTTGTCGAAGGAGCTGCTTCGACCGCTTCCCGAGTTTTTCAACACAATCGGTCAGTTTAGGTCTTTCCGCGGCGCTCTATTAGTGCAGCAGCGAGAGCCGCCGCCAACGTTCCCTTGTCGCAGACATGGACAACCCCGAGTGGCCTGTCCCTGATTGGTGGCGCAGGTTCGACGTTAGTGCATCATCGTTGGTGACGAGATCATCGGCCCGGACCGCCTGCAAGGGCTGCACGCCACCAGCGCTGAGCCTGTTTGATGTGCGACACTAAGACTGTATGCAGACGACGCCAATCCACCATGGCCTCGCCATAGCTGTGCCTTGAACTTGGTCAGATGGACGTGGATGGACGCTTTGCGAAACCACCGCAGCGTCGCAACAACCACCCTGCGCGTTCGGTGACCCCGTTGAACACCCTGCATGACCATGCCGTTACGGTCCCGGATCGCGAGGCTGAGCTTGAGGCTGAGATCGGGCGTCTGCGTCGGTCGCTCGATGAAGCCGTTCGCCGCACCGCCAAGGACGTTCCAGCGGCGACGGCCGGGCATGAGCGGGAGCTTGCCGATGCGCGCGCCGCCCTTGCTCTGGCTGAGGCCCGCTGCGCCGAGTTGGAGCAGGTCAATGTCGAGTTGGTCGCCAGTCGGAGCCTCATCGCAAACAGCGAAGCCCGCTACAGGCTCGCTGTGGAGAGCGCGAAGGACTACGCGATCTTCACCATCGATCTTTCCGGCCGCATCACGGGCTGGAACTCGGGTGCCCAGAACCTGATGGGCTGGACCGAAGAGGAAGCGATTGGTGCGCCCGCCAACCTGATCTTCACGCCCGAGGACGACCGCGCCGCCATTGCCGAGACCGAGATGCGTCTGGCTGTGACGGAGGGCCGGGGCGAGGACGACCGCTGGCACCTGCGCAAGGATGGTAGCCGCTTCTGGGCCAACGGGCTGATGATGCCGCTGCGCGACGATGAGGGCGGGCTCGTCGGCTTCCTCAAGATCCTGCGGGATCGCACCGACGCGAAGCGGGCGGCCGAGCACCAAGCCTTGCTGGTCAACGAACTCAACCATCGTGTGAAGAACACGCTTGCGACCGTTCAGGCGTTCACGACGCAGACGCTTCGCAGTGCCGCGTCGATGAACGAGGCGCGTGAGTCGATCACGGCGCGCCTGATCGCCCTGGCTCAGGCCCATGACGTGCTGACGGCAGAGAACTGGGATGGGGCTGATCTGGCGCAGATCGTTGCCGACGCGCTTCGCCTGCATGGCGGTGACGGGCAGCGCTGCCAGTGGCAGGGCAACGCGGTCAGGGTCTCGGCGCGCATCGCGCTGGCGGTCTCGATGATGCTGCACGAGCTTGCCACGAACGCGATCAAGTACGGCGCGCTCTCGAATGCGACCGGCGAAGTGACGGTGACGTGGACAATGCGCGAGGCGGAAAGCGCCGCAACGGATGCCAAGCTGCGGCTGAGCCTGCGTTGGGAGGAGCGGGGCGGTCCGCCTGTGACGCCGCCGACGCGAAGCGGGTTTGGCACCCGGATGATTGAGCGGGGATTAGCCAATGAACTCGGGGGCGAGGTGCGGTTGAGCTACGAACCAACCGGTGTGATTTGCACACTCGATATCCCGCTGGAAATGGGCTGATCGGCAAGCTCGTCCAATGTAAATCCAGCAGGAAGGCCATTCGTCCGCTCGGCTATCAGGTCGTGAAAGAGCGAGATGAGAGCGGACGGTCCGACAGGCTTTTGCAGGAACCGGGCACCGACCGGCAGAGCGCCCTTGCTGGGGAAGGTGCGAGCCGAGAAGACGATCACACCGATTGAGGGCGAGAGTTCGCGCGCGGCATGCGCGAGCGCAAAGCCGTTCAGTGTTCCTGGCATCTCAACGTCGGTGACGAGAACCTGCACATCGCTGTGGGCTTCAAGCAGCCTGTGCGCCTCATCCGCTGTGGCGGCCTCGATGACCTGAAAGCCTCGTCCGTCAGGGCTTCCACCATCATCAGCCGCACCAGACTGTCGTCCTCGACCACGAGCACGGTCGCGCGACCTACGGCATCGGTCGTCAGCTCGTCTGACATAGGAGTACGCTTACTCAACTGCACGCCTCGAATGGGCGTGAGAATGCCCCGGCACGCGATACGTTCCGGCCGCACCGCGTCGCTTAATGTCACATTTCATACAATTAGGTTTGGCGTAGAACGCGGGTCAACCTTGGGTCTACGCAGCCAAGATGCATATTCCGCCCGTTAGGCCCGCCCAATCAGCCACGAGCCGCAGGATCGCATGGGACAACTATGCCTGAGCTTTGCCCGCTACAACGTATTTGCGCGTAGAGATGAACCTGATCTCTGCTGTGCCGTTCGTCAGGATCGTCCTGTACCCTCTTTCGTAGAGTCGAAACGTTGGACCTACCTGGCGACATGGGCTGGCGAAGATAAGGCGATTCCGGGCTTCCAGAACAAGCCTGCCGAGGAAGCAACTCACACAATGGGCTACTACATCTTCCTGGCAGCATAAGGCTGGATTGTGCTCATAAACCGAGCAATCGACCGGGCTGCACATCCGATATCACGGCAAATTGAACGGCCGTGGGGTCGCTGATCTGTGCTGATCGTTCCGAGAGAACATCCATCTACGAAGCGGTAACGAGTTTTCGTTAGTTTGCCCGCGCGCAACTGAGTTGAGTGCTGCGCAGCTTTCTGCGTAGGAGTTGCACCTCATGAGCGTTCAGCAATCTTCTGGAGCCTCAAGAACCAAGTCAGATATCTCTTTTGCCGAGATGACGTGGGAGGCCCTTCGACAGTATTCCGTGCCAGCTACGCCGCGAAACTATGAGTTGCTCTACAGCTACTATGGCAACTCCAATCGAGAAGTGTCTCGCCGTGTCCGTGACCGACTCGCGGAGGGCTTACCTCTGACCGCTGAGTTCCTCGATAAGACCTACGAGGATTGCGTTGCCTCGGACGGGCGCATCGATGCGCTGAGCAGTGGTGCGGATGAAATCGCACAGGCAAGCCAGGAGATGGTTGAGCAGGTCACGGCCCACCAGCGGCCGATGACCGAGTACGGCACAGCACTCGCAGAATGGCAGAACCGCCTGAGTGAAGGAAGCACGGTAGAGGACTTGCTCAAGGCCGTCGCAGCCTTGTCCCTGGAGACCACTAAAGCGAGCGCTCGCAACCGCGCCCTGGAGCAGCAACTCTCGGCCTCGTCCCTACGCATTGCCAAGCTTCGCCAGGACCTGATCGAGGTGAAGCAGGAGGCGACCATTGATGCGTTGACCGGCATTGCCAACCGCAAAGCCCTTGAGACCAAGCTACGGCGTGCCATCGCGCTGGCGAAGTCAGACCCGTCGATCCCGCTTTGCCTGCTCATGCTCGATGTCGATCACTTCAAGAGCTTCAACGATACGCACGGGCATCGCACGGGTGATCACGTGCTGCGCCTCGTGGCGCGACTGCTCTCGGATAACATCAAGGGCAAGGACACGGCCGCTCGCTACGGTGGAGAGGAGTTTGCGATCCTCTTGGCTGGTGCGGATCAGCGGGCAGGGTTAGCGGTTGCCACGCAGATTTGCGAGCGGATCGGCAAGCAACGCCTCGTGAAGCGAGGAACAGGCGAGTCGGTAGGTCAGATCACCATGTCCATTGGCGTCGCTGAGCACCGGCCGGGCGAGAATGCGGCAGCCCTTGTTGAGCGGGCTGATGGGGCATTGTACGAGGCCAAGCGCACTGGTCGAAACAGGGTATGCCTATCGGAGTAACGGCTTCACGCTGTCGTCACCGTCCGATTTACTGGTGCCTTCGATCCTGGCCTGGGCCACAGCGAGCATCTCATCCACGGACGCTATCGCTGTCTTGATGACGGATATCTGCTGCGTGAGTTGAGCAAGATCGTTCTTCAGGGTGCGAAACGCTTCGTTGGCCTCAGCCTGTAGAGTCCCACGCTCCTCCGCATCCTGACCTTCCACCGCGAGTTCGTCCGTGGCCTCACGTAGTCCCACGCGTCGCGCTTCGCGTTCAGAATTCTTGAGTGCGAGCGCCAGCCGTTCTAGCCTGTTCTGCGAGGCCATCAGGGCAAAAAGCCAGCCCTTCAGGTCATCCCGAACCCGAATGGCTTCAACGACAGCTACACGGACGGGAGTCATGGGCGCGTGTTCTCACGGACAGATTTGCGGGTCTTGGAGCCAGCGTCGTCATCAGGCGTCAGGCAGTTCTTGACCAAGCAGAGTGCGGCTACTTCTTGTGTGAGGCTCTCGCAATGGCACGAGTGTTCAGACGCCGCGCTGAGAAGCTGGAACACTGCTGGTGCCGCATTGCGTTGCGGGCCGCTGGACCAATGTCTTGCCGAACGCTCCAGAGTCGGCCCACCAGAGCCGACCCAAGGTCCCACGATACCGGTGCAGGCATTAGCAGCTATGGACCAGACGCTACGCAGATAATTACCGCGTCTTGAGTGTTGGGACGAACCGCGCGTCCGGGCTGATGCTGATTGTGGCCACCGCGCGCTTCGTGCGGTCTTCCGGCCAGGGTGCAGCTTGCTCGGGAGCACGCCCGGCATAGACCATCGTGCCCTGACCCTTGCGCATGGTGACGCTGCCGCGCTTGGTGCGCAGCACGACCTCACCATCGAGGACGAGCACGCCGTAGCCACCGTCGATGGCCCCACCCCACACGGTCGTACCCCGGACACCTAAGGTGCCCACCGCCGTCTTAATGGCAACATTGCCGCCAGTCGGACCCTCGATCTTGCCCCCCACGAACAAGAAGGCACCACGCGCAACATTCACCGCGAGCTTGCCGCCCTGGCGGGCAGGATTGTAGGCGAACGCATCTACCGTCATCTTGGCATTCTCGCCGAGCGTCAGCACGGTGCCGTCTTCGAGCTTCGCCTCCAGCCGGGATGATTCGCCTGTACGGATCATGTCGCGGAAGTAGACAGGTCCCTGCGGAGCCATGTCGCGGTCGCCTCCCGCTTGTCGCGCCACGGCTTGGCGATCGACCTTATCTACCCTGCCAACTTGGTTGGGTGCAGCACACAGCGGCGATATCAAGGTAAGGCTGAGCGAGGTCGCGAGGAGACTTGTGGGATTCCACTTGGGCATCGACAGGCGTCCGGGAGAACTGAGGGCATCGGTGCCCCGTGGATCGAAGTCACGTCGGAGCCAGGGAATACGAAGCGTACGCGGTTACGATCCGGTGAAGGATTGCCTGCGTCATGTTTGCTTCGAGGCGCAGCCGGACTGGTGCATTGTTATGAGAATGATCGCGATCACCTCTTAACCAGTACGATATCTGCACGGGCCCAAGCTCGGCAGCAGCATCTGCGCTACTACGCTGATAGGCAAACAAATGATGGCTTTGCAAAGACCCGTTAACGTCTTTGCGCACAATATTTTGATCGCCAGCAGGGAGCCTCCGCTTAACGCGGCAGGTCTGGCAGAGCGAGAGTAGGCATGGTTCCCCTGCACGCCGACGAGTCCGAGCGCCTGAAGGCGCTCCACGATCTGGGCATCCTCGATACGCCGCCCGAGGCTCATTTCGATGCGGTCTGTCGAACCGCGCAGACACTCTTCTCAGTACCGCTCGCCACCATCGCGATGGTTGACGAGCATCGACTATGGAAGAAGGTGCGCTGCGGAATTGCTGACGAGAACCTTCCCCGCGATCTAGCTTTCTGCGCTCATACCATCTTGTCAGACGACCTCCTCGTCATCGAGGATGCTACGAGCGACGAACGGTTTGCCAAAAACCCTTTCGTCACCGGCCAGCCCGGCATCCGGTTCTACGCGGGTGCGCCGTTATCCCTGCGCCCCGGCGTCAGGATCGGCACGCTCTGCCTGTTAGACACCGTGCCGCGGAGCTTCAACGCTGCGCAGCGTCAGCAGCTTCAGGACCTTGCCGCCGTCGTCCTCGCTCATCTGCGCCTGTACGAGGCCGAACGCGACGCACGTCAGCAGGCCGAGAGCTACCAGCATGTGCTGGATACCGCGCAGGATGCCTTCATCAGCATCGACGCCGCGGGTTTGATCACGCGTTGGAACTCGGCCGCAGACACCATGTTTGGCTGGTCCGAGCAGGAGGCGCTCGGTCGTTCACTCGCCGAGTTGATCGTGCCTGCGCGGCATCGAGCGGCACACGCTACAGGTCTGTGGCGCTACCTTCAGACCGGCGAGAGTGCGGTTGTCGGCAAGCGGCGGCTGAACCTGAAGGCTTTGCGGCGTGACGGCACTGAGTTCCCTATCGAGATGGCAATGTCGGCAGATCGCTCCGCGACGCACGATTTGAGCTTCAACGCCTTTCTCCGGGATGTGTCTGAGCGCAAGCAGTGGGAAACGTCGCTTCTGGGCAGCGAGGCGCGCTACAAGCTGCTGGCCGAGAATGCGACCGATATGATCGTGCGAGCCGATCTCGATGGCACCCGGCGCTACGTCTCGCCCGCTTGCAAGGCCATTCTCGGGTACGCGGATGCTGAACTCATCGGCACGAAGGCCATCGACTTTCTCCACCCCGACGATGTTGCCATGACCCATGCCCTCAAAGGGCAGATCGTCTCGGGCGAGGTGTCACGCGTGACCTACGCGCCCCGGCAGCGCCACAAGGAGGGCCACTGGGTCTGGGTCGAAACCTCCATCAACGTCACGTTGGACCCGCTTACGGGTAAGCCGGATGGCTATGTGGCCTGCGTGCGCGACATCACGCAGCGCAGGGCTCTGGAGGCGGACAAGCGTCAGGGTGAGGAACGTCTCCGCACGAGCGAGGAGCGGCTTGCTCTCGCCCTGGAGAGCGGGACAGACGGGGTTTGGGACTGGCGCGTTCAACCTGAGGACCTTTGGTTCTCGGCGGGCCTGCTCAGCATGCTCGGGTATGGAGCGGGCGAAATCGCGGTCAGCGTCGAGACCTGGGCGAGCTTAATCCACCCGGAAGATCGCGCGAGCGCGACCCGGCAGTTCTACGCGCTCCTGAAGGGCCTGACGCTGCTGTTCGAGTGCGAGCACCGGCTCAGACGTAAGGACGGAGGCTACGCCTGGGTGCTGGCACGCGGTCGCGTCGTCAGCCGAGACGAGGCGGGCCGCGCGCTGCGGGTCATCGGAACGCACATCGATATCACGGCACGGAAAGGAAGCGAGGAGCGCCTGGCGCACCTCGCCTGCCATGATGGGCTCACGGACCTGCCCAACCGTCTTCTGTTTCGCGAGCGCCTGGATCAGGCCCTGGCCAACCTCTCGGAGGCTGGCGGCTCGTGTGCACTGCTGTATCTCGACCTCGACCGCTTCAAGACTGTCAACGACACGCTGGGGCATCTGGCTGGTGACACGCTCCTGAAGGAGGTGGCGCGGCGGTTCCAGAGCGTCGTGAGCGAGGGTGATACGCTCGCCCGCCTCGGCGGTGACGAGTTCGCCATCCTTCAGCGTGCAGGGGCTCATCAGCCCGCCAGCGCGGACGCGTTGGCGCAGCGCCTGATCGAGGTCATGAGAGAGCCTGTTATCACACAAGGTCAGCGGGTCGAGGTTGGTGTGAGTGTCGGCATCGCGCTCGCGCCGCGCGACGCGTCAGACGCTGAGACCCTGATCAGACGGGCCGATCAGGCCCTCTACCGCGCAAAGGGGGACGGCCGGAACACGCGCCGCTTCTACGAGGCCGCGATGGACGAGGCAGTAGAGGAGAAGCGGCGTCTGGAGATGGACCTGCGCGGCGCACTCACGCGCGGCGAGTTCGAGGTCCACTACCAGCCCATCATGAACGCGGCGAGCGGTCGTGTCTCCTCAGCGGAGGCGCTGGTGCGCTGGCGGCATCCCGCTCACGGTCTTGTCTCGCCAGGCGCGTTCATTCCCTTAGCGGAAGAGACCGGCCTGATCGTGCCGATTGGTGAGTGGGTCCTGCAAACGGCTTGCCGCATGGCATCGACATGGCCGAGCAACATGCGTGTGGCGGTGAACGTGTCAGCCATACAGTTTCGCAACGCTGGTCTGGTCCAGACGGTGATGCAGGCCCTTGCAGCCTCGGGCCTACCTGCCTATCGGCTGGAGCTTGAGATCACCGAGTCGGTGCTGATGCAAGACGGTCCAGACGTGGTGGACACCTTGCATCACCTCAGGGACTTAGGCGTGCGAACCGCCCTCGATGACTTTGGGACAGGTTACTCAAGCTTGAGCTACCTGCGCCGCTTTCCCTTCGACAAGCTGAAGATCGACCGCTCATTCGTGCAGGACATCGGCAATCCGAGCACGGCCGCGATTGTCCGGGCCATCGTTGACCTGGGTGTGGGGCTCGGCATGACGATCACGGCAGAGGGGATCGAGACCGAGGATCAGCTTGCTTCGCTCAGGCAACAGGGCTGCAACGAGATACAAGGCTACCACTACAGTAAGCCACTACAGGCGGACACTTTGCTTCAGTTCATAGGACAGGGCGCGGCAAGGGCCGCGGCCTAAGGGGCCGAGTACAACCTCATGAGCCTGCCCACCTGCAGCGCTCATCCTGTCGGTGATCCGCCCCCATGAGAGTGGTCCGCCCTTTGGTATGGCTTTGGAGCTTGCCATGTCGAGGCACAAGCGATTGCACGTAGCAATGGCACCAGACCAGACACGGGAGCGCCTAAGGCGACAGGTAAGGCAGCCAGAGCCGGGTCGCAGGCGACACAGATGTCCGTTCCGTATCCACAAGCCGGTTGCGCGCCATTAAACGTGTCTACAGATTTGCGAGGCACCTTGGCAGCCGAACGCTTACCAAGGTTGCCCTATGCTCACCATCGTTGGCTGTCTCGTCGAGGCGCATGATTTCCGCCTCGTCGCCTTGGCCGCCAGCATCTGCGCGCTGGCGGCACTGACGACAGTCTGCCTCGTCAGCCACGCACGCAGGGCAGAGGGGTGGGGACAAACGGGCTGGCTTGCCGTCGCCGCAGCCGCGGGCGGCTCCGGCATCTGGGCTACCCACTTCATCGCCATGCTCGCCTTCGCGCCCGGCGTACCAGGTGGCTACGACGTGCTGCTCACGGCCCTTTCCCTTGTCATCGCCATCCTGTTCGTCGGCAGCGGCCTCTCCGTTGCGGTGCGGGTCAATGGTGGTCTCGCCGCTGGGCTGGGTGGTGCAATCCTCGGCCTTGGCATCGCCGCGATGCACTACACCGGTATGGCTGCCTACGATGTTGCAGGCCACAAGGCTTGGGACCCGGCCACGGTCGCTCTCTCGCTCGCGCTCGGCGCTATGCTCGGCGGTGCCGCCCTGACGATCAGGTTCAGCAGCAGGGGCTTGCGGCGGCAACTGCCTGGCGCGTTCCTGCTGCTCCTGGCCATCTGCAGCCACCACTTCACCGCCATGGCTGCGGTAACGATCACGCCAGACCCCACCCTCACGGTCTCTGAGGCCGCGATTCCCAACAGCTGGCTGGCCGTCGCCGTGGCTCTCGCCAGCTTCGCCATCCTGCTGCTTGCGAGCGCCGCCCTGGCCCTCGACGTTCGAGACCACCGACACGCGAAGCTGGAAGGCGACCGCTTGCGCAGCCTCGCCAACGCGGCGGTTGAGGGGCTTGTCGTCTGCACGCGCGATACGATCGTCAGCGCCAACCAAGCCTTCGCCCGGCTCGTAGGCCAAACTCCGACCGCACTGACAGGCGCTACCCTGTCGACCTTCCTTCCCGGTGACGCTGCCCGGCTCGCCATGGCCAACCAAACTGACCGGCCGCTCGAGGCTGAGCTGCGACAGGCAGACGGCGGGCTGGTGCCGGTCGAGATCATCACGCAGCCGGTGGAGCATGCCGGCCAGCCGCACTACGCGGTGGCGGTGCGCGACCTGCGGGCCCGCCGCCAGGCTGAGAGCCAGATCCACTTCCTGGCCCACCATGACGCTCTCACCGGGTTGGCCAACCGGGCAAGCTTCGGCAAGCGCTTGGAACTGGAGATGCGCGCCGCGGACAGCGCACAACGCAAACTGGCAGTGCTCTGCCTCGACCTCGACCGCTTCAAGGAGGTCAACGACCTGTTCGGTCACGCTGCCGGTGATGCCATGCTGGAGAGCGTTGCGCGCATCGTCACGGCTGAGCTTTCCGGCAACCAAATGATGGCTCGCCTCGGCGGCGACGAGTTCGCCGTCCTGATGCCGTGTGAGAGGCCCTCCGAGGCCGGGCGCCTGGCCGAGCGCATCCTGGAGGCGCTGCGCTCGGGCATTCCGGAAGCCAGCGGTCCACAGATCGCCTCCAGCATCGGCATCGCCCTCTACCCGGATGACGCAGACGAGCGCGCGAGCCTGTTGAACTACGCCGACACCGCGCTCTACCGGGCAAAGTCTGAAGGGCGGGGCACCTACCGCTTCTTCGAGGCACGCATGGGCATGGAAGTGCGCGACCGTCGTCTGCTGGAGCACGACCTGCGCCATGCCGTGGCGCGCGGGGAGATGCACCTCGTCTACCAGCCGCAGACTGACGTGGGCAGCGGCGCGGTCACCGGCTTCGAGGTGCTGCTGCGCTGGAAGCACCCGGAGCGAGGGCTCGTCTCACCGGCCGTGTTCATCCCCATCGCTGAGGAGAGCGATGCCATCCTGCAGATTGGCGAGTGGGTGCTGCGGGAGGCCTGTCGCGAGGCAGCGAGCTGGCACAAGCCCCTCTCGCTGGCGGTGAACGTCTCGGCCGTGCAGATCCACAGCCCGCACTTTGTCGGCTTGCTACACGAGGTGCTGCTCCAGACAGGACTGGCGCCGGGACGGCTGGAGGTCGAGGTCACCGAGACGGCACTCATCCGCGATCCGAACCGAGCATTGCTCACGCTGCGGCAGCTGAAGGGGCTCGGGCTGCGCATCGCGATGGACGATTTCGGCACGGGCTACTCGTCGCTGTCGAACCTGCGTTCGTTTCCCTTCGACAAGATCAAGATCGACGGCTCCTTCGTGCGTGCGGTCGACAGCAACGAGCAGACGGCAGCCATCGTGCGCTCGGTGCTTGGCCTGGGGCGCGGCCTAGGGCTGCCGGTCCTCGCTGAAGGCGTCGAGACGGAGGCTGAGCTGAGCTTCCTCACTGCTGAGCATTGTCACGCTGCGCAGGGTTACCTGATGGGCCGACCTTCACCCATTGAGGCATTCAGCCAACACACGCATGGCGAAGTGGCCATCGACGAGGCGACGAGAAAACGCGCTTAATAGGAGCGTTGGCTGTCATTCACTCCAGGCACACAGCAGTTCACGAAATCCGTCTTGCCAATATGAAGTCGAGAATGTGGTTTGTAGAGCGTGGCATCCAATTCTCAGAGATCAGGGCCGCGCTCGCTTATAAGTGCTTGGGGTGAGGAGCCGCGAAAACAGCAAAGGGTCGGAAGGCGCGCACGAGGTCACCGTCGAGCTTACCGCTCATGCCCTCAAGGATGCTGTAGGCACGCTCCGCACTCAGAGGCGTCTTGTACGGGCGCCGCTCGATCAGCGCACCGTAGACGTCGCAGACGCTCACCAGCCGCACCAAGTCCGCGATCTCAGCGCCCCGTAACCCATCTGGGTAGCCCGACCCGTCCAGGCACTCATGATGCGAGCGCACGACGGCGAGCATCTCGTCAGAGAACCCGCTGCCTCGCAGCATCGCATGCCCCAAGCTCGGATGCTGTTGCATGATCCGCCGCTCCTCAGGATCGAGGGCGCCAGGCTTGTTGAGGATGGCCTCAGGGATCTTTGCCTTGCCGATGTCATGCAGGAGTGCGGCCTGGGTCAGTCGCTGACAATCCGCCTGGCTCAAGCCCAAGGACTGGGCGAAGCCTGACGCGAGACCTGCAACGAGCAGGCAGTGCTGGTGCGTGACGTCGTCAAACCGCCACACGACCTCCAGCCAGTCTCGGATGCCGGTCGTCCGTACGGCTTGCGCAACGAACTTGGTTCCGGTGGCCACAAGGCCAGGATCGACGGCCCCGCCGCGTGCAGCCTCGAAGATGCGGGAGAGGGCCATCTCGGCGGCAGCGATGCTGGGCGTTAGCTCGTTCAAAACAGGCGCAGCAACGCCGATCATGCGCGAGAGAACAACCATCAGCTCGCCCTTGGCTGCATCGGCGTGCAGGATCTGCGTTGCTCCAAGCGCATGGGCCTGGACGTGGGTTCGAGACGTCTCCTCGTGCAGCAGGCACAGGTAGGGCGGCTGCTCAACCTTCACTCGCTCGAGCTGCGCGCGCAGGGCTGCGATCACGTCCGACCGGGACAGAGAGGCGTCACTCACAATAGCGCGTGCTTTGCCGACGCTCGCAGCAAGCGTGCGCAGATCCGGATCGAGGAGATCGAGAACGCAGCAGGGTGCCAAGCTGCTCAAAGCACGAGCAAGGCGTTCACCCCGCGCGGGAGTGTCCGTTAGGATCAGGATACTGCCTGAGACCAGCGTCTGCGGTGAAGGCATCGGCTGAGAAGGCATCTGGGGTGGCAAGGAGCGTAAGCCTTCGTCGTTGTGCGTTCCCGCTTAGTTTGAGGCTGTGACCCTGAAGAGTTCGTCACTTAATCGGTGTTAACAGACGCAAGGCTCTGGGAAGCTGATCTTGAACTCTTGCAGAACAACAAGTGCGCAATGACTGAGCGCACCATTTCATTGGGCGACCTAGACATACTGGGTCCAGATGCGTAGTGCGGCGAGCTCGACGAAGGCCGGGAACGAGGCCGCGGTCGGGTCGTAGCGTGTGGCGACGCGCCGGACCTGCTGCAGCTCTGAGACGAGGCGCTCGATCCGGTTGCGAGTTTGGTAAGCCCCCTCGTCATGCGCGGTCGGCTTGCGCCGACGCTGGTTGGCGGCGATGACCGGCAAGGCTCAGTTGAGCAGCGGCCGGGACCTGAGGTGATCGGCGTCGTCGCTGCGATCTGCCACTACAAGGGTGTGCGCCAAGCGAAGCTCCGAAAGCGGGACCAAAGCCTACTTGATGATGGCGATGGCCTCGCGGAAGCGAGCGTGTTCACAGGTCGAGAGCCACTCGAACACCCCCATCTCAGTCGGGACGATCTCGGCACCGTGCTACTCCATGCGGTGAGGCGCTCTTTCCTTGCTCTCTGCTTGGCGTGCGCCAAGCGCGTCCCGGACCACGTACATTGTCCTGCCCAGAGACAGTAGGCCGAGCGCTGTCTGAAGCACGCAGACATGCGCCTCGCACCCGGCCACAACCAAGGCATGCCCAAGGGCGGCATTGTCACATTAAGCAGATATACTGCTAACCTTGTGTCGATTGGCTGGAAGCACGCCGCGTGCAATTTCAACGGCTTAGCCAGCCACCCATGCCGTTAAAAACCTCTCAAGATGGCCTATACTTCGTAGATGTGACAGCGCCCCAAAAGCAGCATGAAGCGCGCAGGTGAAACAGCTTCGCAGGAACCTACCCAAGTCCCAGCTTTGAGGTCTCGGCGCGCGGCACTTTTTGTAGTTCCCGAAGTGCAAACCTGATTCGACTCTCAGCAACCCAGGTGTTGTGAGTGAGCGTTGCACACACGAGTATAGCTGTGAGATCAGGCGGCAATAACGTGATTGTGAACGAGTATGCTACGTCGCGTAGTTCCAGACCAGAGATGCATGGCCGTTTCGAACATTTTGGTCCGAAATCTTTAATTGCCGGCTAGGTAGATCGCCCCCCACTAACGGGGGTGGGTATGCTGCACAAACGTTTTACACACGACAAGGACGGAGCAACCGCCGTCGAGTTCGCGCTGATCACGCCCGTCCTCGTCGTCCTGGCCTTCGCCGCCATCGAGTTCGGCTTGATCTTCTACTGCCACACCACCGCAGGTCACGCCGCCTGGGATACCACCCGGCAGCTGGCCACGAACCGGATCAAACCGGGCGAGGTCGAGGCCAAGGCGCGCGAACAGCTGCCCGCCTGGATGCGCGCCAGCGCGACGATCACCCAGACCTCCACCTCGCCGGATCCCTATGCCAACCGCTACACCGTGACGGTCGCGTTTCCCGCAACAGCCGCCTCGGCAACCGGCGTCGTGAGTTGGGCCTACGGCAACCTGACCCTGACCTCGAAGATCACGATGCAGCAGGAGCCGACGTCGTGAAGCGCTTCCTCAGGCACGAGGACGGGGGCACCGTAGTCATCTTCGCGCTCATGCTGCCTGTCCTGGTTGGATCGGGCGCGTTCGCGATTGACCTGTCGAACCTGTACTTCAACCGCTCCACCATTCAGCGCGCGGCCGATACCGCCGCACTCGGGGGAGCCCTGTTGCTGCCTGATGCCGCCAAGGCCAAGAGCCAAGCGCTGTCGCTGGCGGCGGCCAACACCCCCTCAGGGTTTGGCACAATCGCCATCGCCCAGGACGTCGTGGTGGGTGTCTGGGATCAGCCCACGCGGACCTTCACGCCCAGCCTCACGAGCCCGGACGCGGTGCAGGTGACGACCCACCGCACGGCGGAGCGCAACAATCCTGTCCTGACCTACCTCGCCGGCCTGATGGGCGCCTCCTTCATGCAGGTTACGGGCAAGTCGATTGCGGTGCGTTATGGCGGTGCCTGCGTGCGCGTTCTCGATCCGAGCGCGTCGGCGGCCTTCGAGGTTGGCGGTAGCGGCGACGTGGACGTCAATTGCGGTCTGCAGATCAACTCGTCTGCCGGCAACGCGGCTAACCGCAAGGGTTCCTCGCAGATCACCTCGACCAACACCTGCATCACGGGTGGGACCAACACCACGAGCGGCTGGACACCGGCACCGCGAACCGGCTGCCCGGCCGGCCCTGATCCACTCATGTATCTGGCAGAGCCGTCCCAGCCAGTCTCCACCTGCACGTCGCCCGCCTCGTCGGGCACCATGACAGCCAACTGCACCTACACGGGCAACATCACGCTGCGGGACAACGTCGTGTTCTCGGCGGGCATCTACTACCTGAAGAACGCGAACCTGAGCCTTGCCAGCAACGCCTCGATCAGCGGCACGGGGGTGACGATCTTCATGGATGCCGACAGCACGTTGGATCTGAGTGGGAACGCGACCGTGAAGCTGTCGTCTGCGATCTCGGGCACCTATGCGGGCATCCTGATCTTTCAGTCGCGCAGCACGCCAGGCACGAAGGCGATGAAGCTGAGTGGCAGCGGTGAGATGCAGCTGGATGGCACGATCTACGCTCCGACCGTCACGCTGGAGATGAGCGGCAACTCTGCACTGGCGACGAAGACGGGTTCGGTGATTGCCAACAAGCTGAAGTTGGGCGGCTCTGGCAGTCTGGTGATGAACGCCTTCAAGAGCATCGGCACCAGCCCACGCAGCCTCGCCGTGCACACCGGGTTGGTTCACTGACGTCCCTCGCCCAAGACCTCAACTCTCTTCAAGATTATGTCGCATCATCCTGAGCAGCGAGCCTGCCGGCACGGACGTATGGGCATAAGAAAGCCGCCAGGATGCCTGTCCCTGCAAACGCATCCGCCTTTTCGCCGAGCCAGCGCGTGCAGCCGGCACGCCCCGCTGCCTTCGATGCGCCGTTCCGGGCAGAGCTTCACACCTCCCTGGAGGCCGTCGCGCCACTGTGGCGCGTCCTGGAGGCGGAGGGCGTTTCGACCCCGTATCAGCGGCTCGACTGGGTCGGCACCGTCCTCGCCCACCTCGCCGGTCCGGCGGGGGCCACGCCGCTCTTCGTGACGGTCTGGGATGCGGACGGGCGCCTCGTGATGCTCGTGCCGCTCGCGCTCACGCCGCGGCACGGCTGCCGCGTGGTGACCTGGCTCGACCTCGGCGTCTGCGACTACGCGATGCCGGTTCTCGCCGACGCCTTCGAGCCGAACGCCGCGCAGGGCGCCGCGATCTGGGATGCGGTCTGCGCCGTCCTGCCGAGGGTGGATCTGATCCAGATCGAGCGCATCCCGTTGCGTGCCTGCGGCTGCGCCAACCCGATAGCTGCCTTGCCAGGTTGCAGGACCATGGCGATGGAGGCGTCGAGCGTGGCGGTCGCTGGTGATCCCGACACCGTGCTCGATCGCCTCTGCCGCCCATCAACCATGCGCAACTTGCGTTCCAAGCGCCGCCGCTTGGAGCGGGCTGGGAGCATTCGCTTCGTGCGGGCCACCAGCCCAGCTGAGGTCAAGGCGATCTTTGGTGTGCTGGTCGAACAGCGGCGGCAGCGCTTCGCTGAGATGGGGCGCTTCGACCTCCTGTCCCACCCCGAGGCGCGGGACTTCTACCTCGCTGCCGCCCTTGAGGGTTTAGGTGGAGGGCCAGCTCGGCTGTTCGGCCTGTCGGTGAACAACACCTGGATTGCGACGGGCTACGGCCTCGTGCACCACGACACCTTCTACTACCTCATTCCCACGACGAGCCTCGATGGTGAGTGGAAGCCGTCGTCGCCCGGCATCCTGATGACGGCTGAGACGATCCGATGGGCGAGCGCGCAGGGATTGCAACGCTACGATTTCACAGTCGGCCTGCTGCCCTACAAGCGGGATTTCGGTGTCGAGAGCCACGAGCTGCGCGAGCTGATGCAGCCCCTGACCCTCAAGGGCGTTGTCCTGAAGGCGGGCCTGTGCACGACTAATTCGACCAAGACGTGGCTAAAGACGACGCGCTTATTCGAGCCGCTCCAGAAGGCGCGCCGTTACGTGAGGAAGCTCGGCGTCCGAGCGTGCTAACCCAATCTATGCCTTGGCAGACGGCTGCTTTCCTGAATGTCATGACGATCGCAAAACACGGCTCGCGCTCATCGCCGCGCCCGTGATTGAGAACGGCGACCCGGAGGAGATCGGGCAGCTCGCGCGTGACATCGCGGGGCTGGTGTAACGATGGGCGAGCTTCACACCTTTCGACCCCGGCGCACCATGACCGGCGCTGCTGTCGCTGCTGATGTCCGTGCCGCGATTGAGGAGGCTGCTCAAACAGCTCTCGATACGGCTGACAGCCTGATTGCCTTGCTCGACCGCATGGACGGCAACCCCGACGAGGAGGACGGCGGCGACGCTGAGCCGTCCCTTGGTGCTCCTGAGGGCCGCACCTCACAAATCGTCTGGCTGCGTGATTCCGATCTCGACTACGAACAAAACACCACGCTGTGACAGACTTAGTCCTACGGCGGGTACTCCGGCGCGAGTTGGGTGACACGTTCAGCCTGCGGCAGCCGCTATAGCAGATGCAGAAGCGGATCGACGCTCTGGAAGGACAGAAGCTCGCACGCGGGTCGCCTTGACGCGCAGATTGCCATATCACCCGCCAGTCCTCCCGTGACGCCACCTTCAGCCCCGCCGGCACTCGCCTGCGGGGCTTTTCTTTGCGGCGCAAGCTGGGCAACATCCCTTGGTCCGGGAGCTTCTTTCCTGTCGCGCACTGGACAGGCCCTGCCGTTGTGGATCGTCCCCCCGATCAGCAGCGGCAGGGCCAACTGTCTTCAGCCGGCCTTCGATCTGTCAGGTTGGCTAAAGCTTGGACCGGTTGCGCGGCCGTGGCATGCACAGGGGCATGAAGGCGAACGGCTCCGTCGTGTGTGAGGTCAAGGTCGAGGGCACTTGGCGTGGCGTGAGCCTTGATGAAGCCCTGACCCGGCACCGGATGGATCGAAAGCGCTGTTCCGTCTGCCAGGGCCAAGTCGTCATTTATGGCGCCTACACGCTGAACCGCCGACCCCATGTCGCTCATTACCGAAAGCATGCCGGATGCTCGCTGGACCGCGATCTATATTCCGGTACTCTGTCACTTCATCCGGGCGCACTGGCGTGATCCGCACATTGACCCTGCTGCCGCTTAGCGATGCATAAGCGGATTGTATTGATGAACACTTCTTTTCGCGTTTGTTGCTTCGCTTAACTTCTCGTTAACCATACGCATGCTCGTGTCTCATTGTGGCACGGAGACTTACGCAATCCGCGCTGAGCATCGGGAGAATGCGCGATGGCGGCAGTAGCCGAGAAGTTCTGGGCAGAACTTGAGAGGCAGACTGCGGCTGAGGCTATGCGCCGAACCGAACGGTTGAGCCCGCCTAAGCGTATGCCGATGCCGGAGCCGGACGATGCCGCGAACGCTCCTGAGCCTGATCAACCATCCGTGCGACTGCCTGTGGCTACACAAGAGTGGAGCGGCGTGCTCGACATCATCAATGGCGCGAGAGCGCAGTCTGAGGTCCAAAAGGAGCTGCTGCGAGCACAGGCTGAGCAGTTGCAGGAGACCATCCAGGAGCTGAGCGAGGAGGCTGAGGCGATCCGGCAGCAGGTCCGTGTGTCAGAGGCACAGGCGCGCGGCGCCAAAGCTGAGGCGGAGCGGCAGGTAGCGGAAGTCATGGCCCAAGCTGAGGCGCGTATGCGTGAGATCCAAGCAAGAGCCGATGCACAGGTCGCGCAGGCACGCAGTGAGACGCGGCAGGCTGAGGAGCGCGCGGCAGCGGCCGAGAGCTGGCTCGTTCGCATCGAGGCCGCAGCTAAAACACTCGCTCCGCCGATCGTGGCGCTGCCCGTCCGGCATGTGGCTTGACGCAAGCGCCACCCACGCACACGCCTCGGCCAAGCTGATGCTCGCGAGATGCGACGCATCCACCTGTGGTGGAGGCTCACCCGGCCCCTTCATTGATCGTGCAGCGATGCCTCGAACCCTCCCGCGTACCCCGTACATGGTCAGCCTGAATGGAAAAGGGTCAGACACGAAGGTCTTCGTGGCGCTGGTGGCAAGCGCACCGGCTGCGGTGAGCGTCGTTGCTGCCGAAACCGACGACGATCCTACGCGCCTGGCGATCGTTGGCGCCCTCTCACGAAACCTAGCGCGACGATTGGGGCTCAAGCCCGGCGAAGTGCGGCGCCTCTAAGATATGAGCACGCGACTGATTTGACGGGACTGTCGATCGAGCGCGCGAACCTGAACCAACGCTGCCCATGTTGGATTGACCCGACACGTAACCTCCCGTTTGTGACTTCAGCCTCGTCGGCGCCCGCCGGGCGGGGCTTTTCCGTGCGCTCAAAAACCCTGTAGTGCGTCGATCAAGAATCTTCTTCTCGCATGGCAGCTATGCTGTTATGGCATCGCACCTAACAAAAAGGGCCGCCCCGAAGAG
>NZ_BPQP01000004.1 GCF_022179305.1 Methylobacterium iners | reverse complement strand
CGGCCTCATCGGCATGCGCGAGCGCCTAGCTCTGGTGGGTGGAGGTCTGGACATCGAATCCGCACCGGGCAGCGGCACGTCGATCGTGGCCAGGGTCCGATTGAACGGGAGTCAAGGGAATGATGCCTGACCGGACCGTGATCCGCGCTGTGCTTGCAGACGACCACCCGGTTTTTCGTCACGGCGTGGCGGATCTTCTGACAGCGGCGGGCGAAGTCGACATCGTCGCCTCTGTAGACACTGGAACGGCCGCGTTGCAGGCCGTGATGGATCTCGCGCCCGACGTCGTCGTCCTGGACATCGCAATGCCGGAGATGAACGGAGTCTCCGTTGCGCGAAAGCTTGTTGAGAGAGGAAACTATGCTCGCGCGGTGATGCTCAGCGTCTACGAAAGTCGGGTCTATGTAGAACAGGCGTTTGAAGCTGGAGCATGCGGATACGTATTGAAGCGCTCTGCATTTCAGAACATTGTACAAGCCGTGAGGGCGGTATCAGCGGGGGGTACCTATCTCGACCGCTCGCTTCCCGGACGCTATCCCGCGACTTATCAAGTCACGAAGGGCGGAAGTCCCCAGATCAGTAAGCACTCCCTAGTTGATCGTGAGAAAGAAATCTTAAGATATATTGCTTTCGGATACACTACCAAGGAAGTAGCGGCACTTTTGAATATACATATCAAAACAGTGGAGACCCTAAAGTCTAGAACATGTAGCAAATTAGGTATTTCCAGTCGCGCACAGATCGTTCAATTTGCAATACTTCAAGGTTGGTTGCACGGCGATATGCCTGCTCATTGAGTGTCTATTTTACAGGTATTAATACTATCGAGTTATTCAAAGAATTCACATTTGAAAGACTAATATAACGATTAATATTAAAACTTCTGTTTGGCAAGCCGGCACTATACTGATCGCTTAGAGGTCTCACTGGTGCGTCGCAACGTTCGGCCTTTCTCGGCATGCGTTTTGGCAGAACAAAGCCACGGAAGCGCCAGCCGGGCGAGAAGACACATGTCTTTCGCGCTGGCTCGGTGTTGTCAGCATCCCGGAAAACGTTGGCAGCGGATGAACTTACAGAGAGCTTGAGGGTGCGGCGGCATCAGAGTTGATTCCGTCGCGACGGTAGCCGCAAGTCGAAACAGCAAGGCCGATCGGATGGTCCGCTCCGCCCCGGCCAAACGGAGGGGCGATGGTGAGGGACCGATGCGTCGAGGGACTTGGCTGGGGCGCCAGGATCCTGTTCCTGCGCCACAGACGCCAAATTCCCAAGCAAGATCAACGCTTCACCCGGATCGAAGGGTTGGCGTTTGTAGCAGCGACTTGGTGCAGATGGCAACGGCTTGTCGTTCCAACACCATCCTATGCGTATTCAGTCCAAGAGTGCGATGGCGGTGATGATTGTCTCGGGCGTCAGCTTCCTGAAGCTAACGATGGCGGGATCGTTCGTCCCAGCGGGGTCGACGAGTTCGGTCCGATACAGGGCGCCGACGGCCTGAGCGCGCCTGTTGAGCTGCGGGGCAAGTGCCGCAGCGGCATGTCACCGATGGCCCTCGCGGACGCAGGCTTGCTACTGCGTCATGTCAGGGGCCGACTAAGCCTCCGGTACGCTTCAAGTGCTCGGATGAGTGTACACGTAGGCTGGTCCTACGGCCTCAGGATGTCTTCCGGTCGAGCGATGGGCGACCCTTCCGGTGCCTCCTCCATGGCGAGATAGCCGAAACGTCGCCCCAGCTCTACGAAGGCGGCAGGATTGCTGGCCGCAACACCGTGGCAGACGGCATAGTAGGTGGCCGTGACATTCTCGAGGGCGCCCGGCGGACCATAGGGCGTATTCAACGCGAGGTAGTCCACCTGCCACCCGCCGCGGTCCGTCGGAACGATGACGGCCGGTTTCGGCCTGGAGCAGAAGTGATAGCTCGTCGAGATCTGACCGCCCTTTCGGGGAGCAGGACGGTCATAGGTTCCGTCGGGATGACGAGACTCCCAACCTCTCATGCTCACTTTGAAGAGCGCGCCTTGGCTGTTTGAGCCGACGATGCTGCGCTCCTCGATGCTGAACCAGCTGCAGATGTCCATGTAGCAGCGGCCGCGCAGCAGTTCGGCTGCTTTCGTCGGTGCTGCTGCAACTGTTTGCAGGCCTGCAACAGCACACAAGAGCGAGACTGCCGGCGCAAGTCGGCAAACTCGTCCCTTCCCCATGATCTTGGTCCGAGGCTCGTAAGTCATTCGGCGTCACCCTGGGCTATAGTGCGGAGCCGCAAAGCAAAGCACTGCGCGCTGTTCCAAGTACCGCTCAGGCCCTTCGTTCGGCTCTAACCGGGCAGTCTCGCCATGCACGCTTCCAAGTTACCCATGACGGCGCCCCAGCCTTGGATCGGCGCCTGAAGCAAGCGTCCGCCCGCTGACAGTTCCAAGCCGATGGCATCCGGTTTCAGGAGTGCGGGCAGGATCGTGCCGTCGAACCGTCCGGCGTCGATGCTTGCCGCGAGCACTTCATCCCCGGCGAGCCGCGTGCGTCGAGTCTTCAGCGTACCGAGCGCCCGCCCGTCCACGGCGAGGGACAGGTTCTCGACGACCGATAGCTTCAGCGCCGTCGCGCTCACGATCAGCACAGGCGCCACGCCGCGCTCGAAGCGGTACCGGATGCTGTAGTCGCCTCCGGCCTCACGGTTTCGGCCGCGCATGCCCACTTCGCAGAACAACGAACGATCCGGCGCGGTGTTGAGGGTGATCGTCCATACCTTCATGGCCAGGCTCTCGGACGGCGGTGCCCCTGATGCCGATGGCGTGGCCGGCTGAGCCAGCGCAGGTAACCCGAGGCAGACCGGTGCGACCGCAATGGCTCCCAGCAGGATCCGACACAGGCCGCGTCGTCCAGAACGTCGCGAGCGGGCGACCTGATCAGCGACGCGACCTAGAGGCGCGCCATGAGCTTGATCGCCAACGAAGAAGGAATGATTCATCCGGGAGTCTTCCTAGATTGAGCGAAGGTCATCTCGGGATAAAGAGTTGGCCTCTGTACCCGCCGGCTGTCACTACGAGCGGTCGGTGCGGCTGCAGGGGGTCAGGGCACGGGTGGTACCCTCGTCAGCTTTCCCTCGAAGGCGCATTCCCTGCCGTGCCAGTTTCCGCAGGCGTTCTCGTCGACACGCAGGCCCTTGCCGTCCGAGGTGTAGCGCAGCACCACCTCGCAGGTGTCCCCGTCCTCGTCCGGCTTCTGCCTCAGGGTGAGGGTTAGCGGCGCGGACGTGCGCGCGATACCCGTGACCTGACCCGTGCAGCGGTTTGGCAAGGCAGTCTGAAGGCTGACGAAGTAGGCTCCGGCGACAGGCGATGGGTCGTCAAGGGCGAACACCTGAAGGGTCAGCCGTCCTTCACCTCGTCCTCTGAACTCGCCGTCGAGCTTCGGCTCCGCCAAAGCCTGACCGCCGTTAAGCACGGCGAGACCAGCGATGACGGCGATAGAGGTTGGTCGCATGGCTGACTGCCTCTTGGCGTTGGTGCGTTGCTGGAGTGGTCCTGGTTAGCTTCGACGAGCTAAGCTGAGCGCCCGGCACGAAGAACGTGCTGTCATTCAGTAACGAAGTAGAGGCCCTTCCAAATTTACAGGTTAATCCAGACTAGATGGAAACCTCGTACAGCTTGAAATCTCAGGGATGGTTCGGGTCGATGTCGAAGACTTCGCGGAAGGCGTCAGCCTTCTGCGCAGCGTTGAGCGGCCTGGCGTCGCGTTGCAGATCCCAGAGCACAAGGTTACCGTGACCGTTGTTCTTCAAGGTGAAGCTGTAGGTGCGGTACTTTACCGAGCACTCGACCTCATAATGCCTGTTCTCCGCGCGTACCTTTGAGGTACAGGAAGAACCCCTTGAGTTGGCAGCGAGGTTCTTTCGAACCTCGTCAAGCGTCCCGATGTCGACAGGACCGATCTCCGGAGCGTTCGCCAGGATGCGGAACTTATCGAGCATAGTCTGGATCGGCACGACCTTCTTGAGGAAGGTGACCGCTGCAGGACCATGGACCGGACGACCGGCGACCTTCAGATCGGTGAGGACGTAGAGGTTATCTGCGTACCGCAACTGTGCCGAGATCGCTGGTCGACCACTGGGCGTGTCACATGTGAGCTGTTGTACCCGGTAGTCGGACTCCCGTACCGGGTTGACGACGCAGAAGTGATCCGTGCTGTCCATGAACGCCGCGATCACGGTCTGAAGCGGAGCAAGCCCAAGAGAGGGTTGCCCGAGGTCTGCTTCTACGTGCAGGTTAGGCCACGTCATATAGGCGTCGGTTTTGAGGGCGGCGGGCAACTCCGTCGCTACCGTTGTGGCGCTCGTGAGAAGCAGGAGACCGACCGCCAGACTGCTGACGGGGCGAGCGAAACTGCGCGAGAGGGAAGCCATCGGTGTCACCGGGTGGGAAGCGCAGGCGCGGTGAGCGTCGGCGGTGTCCCCGGCGGGCTGACGGGCCGGAAGCTCGTACTGCCGTCGGCGTTGCGGATGCCCCCACCCTGGTCCCTCGTCCTATGGTTCCCGAGGACTACGCCGGTAAGGAAGGCGGCGACGAGCAGCCAGAAGAAGGCGGCAGACAGGATCTGAGCGAAGGGATTGTTCAGGCGCCGGCCTGAGCCGAACACGTCCCCGGCCTTCGGGAAGAGGTACTGCCAGCGCAGGATGAGGATACCGGGCGTGATGAAGATGCGCCAAGCCGGCGAGGTGTAGCCAGGGCCGCTGTTGAGGTTGGGATACATGGCGCCATCCGGGCGATGCTGAGAGCTTTGACAAGCTTCAGCGAAGCGTCCGCGTTCTTGCGGTAAGAGGACCATTATCCGTGGATTGATGGTCCCACAAGGCCACGCTTGGCCTTATGAACGGTCGCGCGTTGGTGGGCTGGAATGTGCGGCGGCTGCGGGTCGCGCTGGGGCTGAGCCAGGAAGCGCTGGCGGTGGATGCAGGCCTGGACCGCAGCTACGTCGGCCGTATCGAGAGAGCCACCGAGAACCCCTCGATTGACGTCTTGGATCAGCTGGCTGCGGCGCTGCGGGTAGCCAGTGCCGAGTTGCTGAAAGAGCCGGCCGAGAATGAAGCTCCGCCTCCGACCTTGCGGAGTGGTCGAAAGCAGGGTCGATAGGTGCGCAATGGCGACCTAGCCGTTGTCAGGTTTCGACCCAATTCTGCGATAGAAGTCGGCTCGCGACTTGGTCACAAGCGGTCGTTCGCGGGTTGAGGGCGATAAGGGCGTGAATGCACCTCCGAGGGGAGGCAGCCGTGCGCAACGAAGCTTCAAGCGGCGCAGCATAGATGCATGCCGGCTGACGCTTCGAAAGCTAACTTGCGTTAAACTCAGTCGCGTGCAATCGATCCGCCGAACCTTGGCTTTGTACGAGACTGACCGTGGCCCGGCGTATCGACTTGGATGCCATAGACCCTTTGGCCTTCGACGAGGACAAGCTTGACGATGTGCGCTCCAACGTCGGCCAAGAGCAGACCGACGCGCTCTTGCGCCTGCTTGCTGAGGAACTGACGGAGCGATTCGGGCCCTCAGGAAGTAACGCTAAAAAACTGGCCTATGAGGCACACGTCATGATCTCTTCGACGGGGGTGCTCGGCTTCGTGGGATTGTCAGACCTGTGCCGAGCCGTCGAGGAGGCCTGCCGTACCGGCCAGGACCCGTCCGTGCTTCGAACTCGCCTGGCAGAGGCACGCGATCAGGTGATGAGCAAGATCGAAGCGCTTCGCCGCTCGCCCGAAGCTAAAGAATAGAGTTTAACGCCGCGACCGTCGGGCAGCGAGTGGTCGGGCAGCTCCGGGCCAGGAGCCGAGTTAAGGCAATGGGGGAAGTTGAACCTACTTTGGCACTGGCATCGGTGGCATGCGCCGACGCTGAGTGACGCGCCGCAGCACGCGTGACAGCTCCTCCGCGGCATAGGGCTTGTGAACCAGTTCGAAGCCGTGCCGGCCTTCCTCGGCCAACACGTGGCTGTAGCCGGAGGTGAGAACGACAGGTAGGTCGAGGTAGCGATCCCGGATCTCGTGGCCGAGCTGCACGCCGCTCATACCGGGCATCACCACGTCGGAGAACACCACGTCGAAGGCGTCTGCCTCGTCGAGCCGCCGCAGAGCTTCCTCGCCGTTCGCGGCCCAGACCGTCTCGTAGCCCAGATCCTGCAGGATCTGCGTCGAGAACCTTCCGACCTCGACGTTGTCCTCAACCACGAGCACCCGGCGCCCCCGCCCGTGCATGTGGGCCTCTACTTGCAGGGGGTCCGCCTCCTTAACTGGCGCGCGCTGCCCCTCGGCCTGGGGAAGGTACAGGCCGAAGGTGGTGCCGCGCCCGACTTCGCTCTCGACCGCCACGTCGCCGCCGGACTGCTTGGCGAAGCCAAACACCTGGGAGAGGCCCAGCCCCGTGCCTTTGCCCACCTCCTTCGTCGTGAAGAACGGCTCAAAGATCAGCGATAGCCTGTCCTCGGGGATGCCGTGCCCGGTATCGGCGAGCGAGACCGCTACGAACCGGCCGGGGCTGCCGCCGTGCCCGCGAATGGGCGGCATGGCGGCGACCTCCACCACATCGATCGTGAGCCGGCCCTCGCCGCCCATGGCGTCGCGCGCGTTCACGGCCATGTTGATGAGCGCGGTCTCGAACTGGCTGACGTCCGCTTCCACGAAGCAGGGCTCCTGGGGCAGCGCGGTGACGATCTGTACCCGCGAGCCGACAATCGTGCGCAGCATGTCGGTCACGGCCTGAACGCGACGCGCGGCGTCGAACACCTCGGGCTTGAGCGCCTGACGGCGCGCGAAGGCGAGGAGCTGGCCCGTCAGCTTCGAGGCACGGTCGACGGTGTCGGAGATGGCGTCCACGTAGCGGCGCCGGCGCTCCTCGGCCAGGCCCGGCCGACGCAGCAGATCCGTCGAGCTCTTGATGATGGTGAGCAGGTTGTTGAAGTCGTGGGCGACGCCGCCCGTGAGCTGCCCGATCGCCTCCAGCTTCTGCGACTGGCGGAGCGCTTCTTGCGTCCGCTCCAGGTCGGCCTGGCGCGCCTTGTCTGCCGTGACGTCACGCGCTGTGGCGTAGAGCATCTCCCCTTCGGGCGCGGCCGTCCATGACAGCCAGCGATGCGCGCCCTGGCGCGTGCGGAAGCGGTTCTCGAACGAGCTCAGCGCGTGGCCGGCTGCCAATTGCTCCACGGCAGAGCGCGTGGCTTCCCTGTCGTCGGGATGCTCCAACCAAGCGGTCGTGCGACCGACCATGTCCTCCGGTGACCAGCCGAGTTGGTGGTGCCAGGCCGGGTTCACCGCCGTGACGATCCCGTCTGTGCGCGCGACCAGCATGAGGTCGGTGGTGAGCCGCCACATGCGGTCGCGCTCGGCCGTGCGTTCTGCCACGCGCTGTTCCAGCGTCTGGTTCGCCTGGCGCAGCCGCGTCTCACCCTCGCGCAGTGCTTCAAGCCGCGCCCGTGCCTCGTATTGACGGCGGCGCCCGCGTAGGGCTGAGCGCACCAAGCTGATCAGGGTCGTCGGGTGGAAGGGGCGCTCGACGAAGTTGACGTTGCCGAGCACGTCCAAGTAGCGACGCGCTGCGGGATTGCGCTCGATCCCGCCCCCGTGGCTCGTCAGGAGTACGAAAGGTAGATCCGACCACGCCTGCTGGTCTGCGAGCCAAGCCGCGAGCGAGCCGAGATCGGCGGTAGCGAGGGCCTCTTCCGTCACGACGACCAGTGCGGCGCCGCGGTTCAACTCCTGGATAAGATGCGGCAACGAGGGGCAGGGCGCCGCACTGATCCCGGCCTCGCGCAACATGGCGACCGCGAGCGGCGCGTCTCGCCCGCGAGGCGCGAGGACCAGAGCGCGCTCCGAGAGCGTGGTGCGCTTCACGCCTCGTCCGCCCTGAGCAGGACGGGGCCGGCGTCGACGAGCGTCGGTACACCGCTGAGGACGCCCTGGAAGTTGGTGAGAGGCTCGCCCAGCGTGATGCCGCGGCCGTTGATACGGTACTCGCGGATGGTGTCCTCGTGCGCGCCCATGCGCTTCTTCACGACGGACATCGCCCGAAGCACCCGGCCCCACGCCTCGAAGTAGCGCAGGAGGATGACGGTGTCGGCAAGGTAGGTTATGTCGACCGGCGCCTTCATATCGCCGACGAGGCCGTGCTGCGCGACAGTGAGGAAGGTCGTGGCGCCCTGCCGGTTCAGGTACTGGAGCAGCTCGTGCATGTGCAAGATGAGCGCCTGCTCCCCCGGCATGGCGGCCTGGTAGCCGTTCAGGCTGTCGATGACGACCGTCCTGACGCCGTGGACCTCGACGCAGCGTCGGACCCTCTCCGAGAACTCGCCCGGCATCAGCTCGGCGGCGTCGACCTGCTCGACGAAGAGCCGGTCCTCGTCGACCATGGCTTGCAGATCGAGGCCGAGACCCCTGGCTCGATCGAACAGGAGCCCGAGCTCCTCGTCGAATACGAACATGGCCGCTCTCTCGCCACGCTTGACCGCGCCTTGGACGAAGGTGAGTGCCAGGAGCGACTTGCCCGTGCCGGCCGGACCGAGGACGAGGACGCTCGATCCGCGGTCGACGCCGCCGCCAAGCAGCGCGTCGAGCTCGGCCGACTCGGTTTTGAGGGTGTCACGGACAAAGCGCGTCTTGTGCTCGGCCGAGACGAGGCGCGGGAAGACGCGGATGCCTCCGGTATGGATGGCGAAGTCGTGATAGCCGCCACGATAGCGCCGGCCGCGGTACTTGCCGATGCGAAGCCGCCGACGGTCGGCGCCGTACTCGGGGGACGTTTCCTCCAGCCGGATCACGCCGTGCGCGACGCTGTGCACGGTCTTGTCGTTCGCATCGGTGGTAAGGTCGTCCAGCATCAGCACCGTCGCGCTCCGCTTGGCGAAGTAGTGCTTGAGGGCAAGGACCTGGCGGCGGTAGCGCAGGGAGCTCTGGGCCAGCAGCCGGATCTCGGACAGGCTGTCGAGGACCACCCGGTCGGGACCGACACGCTCGAAGGCTTCGAAGATGCGCTTGGTGGTCTCGCCAAGTTCGAGGTCCGAGGAATAGAGGAGACTTTGCTGCTGGTCCTCGTCGAGCAGGCTCTCGGGCGGGATCAGCTCGAAGATCTCGACGCCCGCAAGGTTCCAACCGTGCGAGGTGGCGCCGGCGCGCAGCTCCTCTTCGGTCTCGGCCAGGGTGATATAGAGGCAGCGCTCACCGGCGCGAGCGCCCGCGATGAGGAACTCGATTGCGATGGTGGTCTTGCCGGTGCCCGGATTGCCTTCGAGCAAGAACAGCCGCCCGCGTTCGAGCCCTCCGGCGATGATGTCGTCGAGTCCGATGATTCCAGTTGCCGCTTGGCCGTCTCGGCTTCCTGTCACCATCGCCCCCCTGGCTGTCTCATGATCACGCAACGAAGCGAGACAAGACGATCCGGTGCTCCCACGGCACGGTTCGCCTCACCTTAGCGGGCGAGCCCGCGACAGTCTATGATGAACGTCAGCGTTAATCGTCTTTGTCAGATGGGCTTGCTGCCGTGTGACGATGCATTGCTCAGCCTGTGCTGACAGGTCACTGATGCATTTGCGCTTGTGTTTGAAGTAATACGTATGCTGAGTGTTTTTTAGGTCCGGAGTAGGTCTGCGGCGTCCTATATGAGACGTCCGCTTCCGCCAAGAGCCCACCCATAAGCCGACGCGCAGAACTCACCCTTTGCAGACTTGCTGAGGTCTCGTCTTCCGCCAGGGTGTTACTGTAGTGGCTCCAAAGCGGGTAAGTAAAGTGGCGGTGATAAAAACGGAACGCGACCGGGTAGAAACGGAGTATTTGCCCTTCTCTCTATCCGTAAGTGACTAATATACCTAGGTTCTTTTTCCAGGACGCGAGAGGGCCCGTGGACGGGCCTTTCCACTTGTCCATAGGCATGCCGTAGTGGAGATCACAACGGCATCAGAGCGGCTTGCCAGCAGTTTGGGTGGCCTTGGCACTGAAGCGTCTTCCTGTTTGGGCTTGCCGTGACCGAACGGGCCCTGGTGAGGGTTGTTGGAAAAGCGCAATGCTTCCTTGAGCGGTCGCCCAGAGGCCCTAGTTCCACGAGAGGCATGGCGGTGTGGCCTTCGGTGTTGTGGGGCTTCGGCGCCGGCAGGGCGAAGCTCGGTCCTGCTGGGGAGGGTTCGTTGCCCTGCATCGCGAAGCGAACGACCTGCGCGTGGTCGCAGTAGCGGGCCCATAGCAGGTGAGCGAGGGCGGATGAACTGGCCGGTGCGATAGCCGTGATGCACGTCGCGAGCGTCAGGTTCACGAAGCCGACCGGGACGGTATCGTTCGTTCCGACTGAGTCGACGAGTTCGGTCCGATACAGGGCGGCAACAGTCTGGTGGGCTTGATTGTGCGGCGCCTGCGTGGCGCGCTGGGGCTGAGCCAGGAAGCGCTGGAGGTGGATGCAGGTCTGGACCGCGGCTACGTCGGCCGGATCGAGAGAGCCACCGAGAACTCCTTTATGGATGCCTTGGATCAGCTGGCCGCGGCGCTCCGAGTGACGAGTGCCGAGTTGCTTCGGGAGCCGGTTAGAGGTGAGGGGCCACCTCCGACTTCGCGGAGCGACCGGAAGGTGGGTCGGTAAAGGGCGGAGAGTATATGGTCCTAAGCGAGGTTCGGTGGATGGAAGTCACAAATAAGTCCAAGCTGATATTGTTTCGGTTGGGCGTTACCGTATAAAATTTCTCAGCTGTGTTGAGCGCAACGCTCAGGTAAGCTGAGATCGAGGACTGCGAGGTGCGACGTATGCTGAGCGCTGTAGCGTTAGTGCATCTTCACGCCGCCGTGCGATCGTTCAGATGCAGGTAGTCTGGCTTGAACTCGGCCACAGCCTGGAGGCCGGGCAGGTCCAGGATTCTGAGGCTCTTCGAACGCAGCTCGATCAGACCCTGACGGCGCAGTTTTTGAAGGGAGCGGTTGACCTGTACGTTTGAGAGACCTGTTGTGTCAGCAATGTCGCGCTGAAAAAGGGACAGCGTGTAGCTGTCGGAGGGAGCCAAGCCGACGACACGCAGGCGCAGCAGCAACTCGCAGAGGAGATGCGCAACCCGCTCCGTGGCGGTGCGGCAGCCGACATTGACCAACCACTCGCGAAGGGTCGCCTCGTCGACGAGCTTTCCAATACGAAGGGCCCGCCCGATGCGAGGGTGGTTCTGCAGCAGATCCTCGATCACCGGGTGGTCAAGCCGGACCACGCGGCAGGGCGAGAGCGTGCCGATGGTATGGTCCATCCGGGGCAGCAGTCCCACGTCGACGTCGCCGAGATCGCCCGGCAGGAGGTAGGCGGTGATATGCCTAGCTCCACTCGACCGTAGCTTGTAACGGCAGGCAAAGCCCTCGAGGATCAGAAACACGCCGTCGGGTACGTCGCCTTCACAAATGAGGTCGGTACGGGCCTTAACGACGCTCGGCTTCGCTGTGATTTGCTCCAGGAGTCTCTGATCCGCCTCTGTTAGTTCACAGAAGCCCGTCAGCTTTCGCACAAGAGGGTTGGGGCTAGACACAGCAGCGATCCTAGACTGGGAAGTAGCAGTTTGTCGGAGGTTGGGTTCTGACGATGCTGCAGATTGTGCTGCGATGAGGCCGGCCGCCTGGCGGAGCCTCAACCAGAGGCCTTTGCGGTGGCTTGCACGATTGCGCCATACCAGCCCAGACCCCGATAGGTTTCGTAGCCCGGGGTGCGGTGGAAGGCGGTGACGACGCCTGAGCGGGGATCACGATCCGCGCCGCTGGCTCTGCTGCCCGGGCTGAAGGCTAGGGTTTCAGTAAGTACGCCCCGACCGTCCGACGCCGCGAGGACGCGATGACGGGAATCAACGAGAAGCACCCGCGTGCGATCGCGGTTCTCCGGTGCGACGCGCACGCCCTCGACGATGGCCCTTGCCTGCGGCTCCCAGTCGAAATGGATCGCCAGCACGCCGAGCGGCCTGCCCGTCGGGCTGGCACCGGCGCGGATGCTCGCGCAGTAGGTGGCGACCTGCGCGCCGTTCAGCGCCGGCTGAGTCCCGACGTCGCCGGCGACGTAGGCGTCGCCGTTCGGCAGTGTTACGGCCTGCCGGAACCACTCCTCGCCGGAGACATTCTGCCCGATCAGACCAGGGTACCGGTCGGGCCGTCCGTGGGCGATGATGGTGCCTTTGAGATCGCACAGCCAGAGGTCGAGGTAGACGGTGTAGGCGCCGAGGATCACGCCGAGACGCTGGTTGGCGTAGGCCGCGCGTTCCGGTGTCGGTTCGGCCGCGCAGTCGACGATCGCGGTGTCGGTCGCCCACCAGCGCACGTCGCAGGTGCGCTCGTAGAGGTTCCGGTCGATGAGCTCGACGGCGTTGAGTGCGAGGTCGATCATGCGGTCGTTCTGCGAGCTGTCGGTGATCTGCTGGACGAGGGTTTGAAGGCCTGTGATGCGCCCGGTGAGTTCTGCCTCGAGCACCTGAGCGATTCCCTCGACCTCTGCGCCGATGGAACGGACCTCCTGGGCGACGACCGAGAAGCCTCGGCCGAGCTCGCCGGCGCGGGCGGCCTCGATCAGGGCGTTCAGGGCTAGAATCTTGACCTGCCCGGTGATGGCTTGGATATGACGCGTCTTCTCGGACGCAACCCGCTTCACCTCAGCAGCCTCGGCTGCCACATGGTCCATCGTCGCAGAACCATTTGTCGAAGGTGTCGCAAGCCTAGATGAAAAGGCCCTCGCCGCTAAAGTTGTGCTCATGATAACCCCACTTCCAAATCAGGGCCAATTAGAACCTAATTAGGGTAATTTATAGTTAACGCACTCGTGTTTTGGGCTTGTGAGATTCAACTAGCATTTGCAAATCGGCCGAGTGCCATAGTAAAGGTAAAACGACTTGCTGTTGACTTGAGTTGTGGTCTACGAACTTAAAGTGTTGCTGACTCATGACATTTCAGTTGGCGAAGGTTCAGGGCGCTAATCGGCACTGTGCCGTGTCAGCAGGATTTTCGTTGTAGTCACAACTATATTTCATGATGCGCGCATGCGCACTCTTGCTCACTTTGACTTTCCAGGATCAAGTTTGTACGCTAACCCGGGTGGGTTTGAGCGTGAGCTGCTTGAGGCCGCCCTGCCAAATCTTCGCGAAAGTCGTCGAATAGGGCCAAGGTCGGCCAATGAGGAGGATCCTCGACGGCGAAAGGATAGGTGGAGAGGAGCAACGCCAGTTTCTCTCGAAACAGGCCACGCCGTAATGAAAGCCGTGTGAGAGCGCTCCGGATTGCGCAAGGGCAAGGCGGGAAAGGTCCTAGATTGGTGTCGAGCCGGCCTCGTCAGGCCGCTCGACCCTCGCCACCGAGTGCCTCGAGCGTGCCGGCCAGCACGCTGATCCGCTTCTGGCTCTCCGTCACGAGGCCGGCGATGTCGGCTGAGGACACCGACGAGCGTCCCGCCAGCGCCTTGACCTCCTGCGCGACCACCGCGAAGCCCTTGCCGGCCTCGCCGGCGCGCGCCGCCTCGATCGTCGCGTTGAGCGCCAGCAGGTTCGTCTGCTTGGCGATCTGGTCGATGGTGCCGGTGATCTCGCCGATCTTGGCGGCCGAGGTCAGCACCTCGTCGAGGGCGGCGTTGGTCTGCTCCATCGTGCGGTGGCGCAGCGAGATGTCCACCGCGCACATCAGCACGCGCTCCGGGCGCCCCTCCAGGTCCGGCAGCACGGACAGGATCGCGTCCAACCAGATCGTCGCTCCGTCGCGGCCGGGCCAGGCCAGCGTGCGTCGGATCTGCTGACCACCCACGAGCGCGCGAAGGTGCTCCTCGCCGAGCAGGGCGCGGGCGTCGGCGACGCGCTCGTCGAGCAGGACGCCCAGGCTCCTGAGATAGTCGTTGGTGCTGACCAGCTGACCGGTCAGCGTCCACTCACAGATCGCGTTCGAGGCGGAGATCGCGTCGAGCTGGATTCCGCGCTGGACGGAGGCCTTCTTCGTGTCCGTCACGTTCGCTTGGATGGAGATGAAGCGCTCGATCCTGCCGTCGCTCCCGCGGATCGGGTTGATGGCCAGCGAGATCCAGTAGGGCTCACCCGCCTTCGTGTAGTTCAGGATCTCGTCGTAAAACGCCTCGTGGCGCGCCAGGTGCTGGCGCACCTCTGCCTTGGTTGCGGCACTGGTGGCTGGTCCCTGCAGGAAGGAGCCTGGCGTGCGGCCCACAACCTCAGCGGCGGTGTAGCCTGTCATGCGCTCGAAGCCGGGATTGACGAACTCGATGCGTCCGGCCGCGTCGGTGATGATCACCGAGTTGTCGGTCTTGTTGGCGACGAGCGAGAGGAGCTGGAACTGGCGTCGGTTGGCGACATCCGTGGTGATGTCGGTGGCAAACTTCACCACCTTGATCGGCTTGCCCAAGGGGTCGAGGATCGGGTTGTAGCTTGCCTGGATCCAGACCTCGCGGCCGCCCTTGCCGAGGCGGCGGTACTCGGCGCTCTGGTACTCGCCGCGGCGCAGGGACTCCCAGAAAGCGCGGTAGGCGGAGCTCTGGTGCTCGGCCGGATCAACGAACAGGCGGTGGTGCTGGCCCTGGATCTCGGCGAGGCTGTAGCCGACGGCCGAGAGGAAGTTGGCGTTGGCCGTGAGGATGATGCCGTCGAGGTCGAACTCGATCATCGCCTGAGCCTTGTCGATGGCGGCGACCTTGCCGGCGTAGTCGGCGTTGCGCAGCTTTTCGGCCGTGATGTCCGAGGCGAACTTGACCACCTTCAGGGGACGGCCCGCGGGGTCGAGGATCGGGTTGTAGGTCGCCTGCAGCCAGATCTCACGCCCGCCCTTGGCGACGCGCCGGTACTCGCCGGAGGAGAACTCGCCGCGTCCGAGCGCGGCCCAGAACTCGCGGTAGGCGGCAGACGCGCGCTCCGCTTCGTCGACGAACACGCGGTGATGAAGACCCTGGATCTCCGTCAGGTCGTAGCCGACGGTGGCCAGGAAGTTGGCGTTGGCGGTGAGGATGGTTCCGTCGAGGGCGAACTCGATCACCGCCTGCGAGCGGTCGATGGCCGAGACCTTGCCGGCCGCGTCGATGCTGGCAAGCTTTTGCGCGGTGATGTCGGTGGCAAACTTGATGATGCGGGTCGGCCGCCCTGAAAGTCCGGCGATCGGGTTGTAGGTCGCCTGGATCCAGACCTCACGCCCACCCTTGGCGACGCGTCGATACTCCGCCTGCTGGAACTCACCGCGGCGCAACGCTTCCCAGAACGCCTGGTAGGCAGGCGCGTCGCGCTCCTCGGGCAAGACGAACATCGAGTGATGACGGCCCTTGATCTCGGCGAGGCTATAACCGACGGCAGCGAGGAAGTTGGCGTTGGCGTCGAGGATGGTGCCGTCAAGCTTAAACTCGATGACGGCCTGCGAACGGTCGAGAGCAGCGAGCTTGGCCGAGGTTGCGCGGGTTGGGATCATGGCAGCACCAAGGTCGGGCCACGTACTCTGCGGGCCCCTCAGCGTCCGAACAGCTGTCGGATCTTCGTGCATGATCGACAAACTCGTTTAACAAGTCGTTAAGTCAATTAGACCCATTTGAGCGTCACTGCTGTTGCTTAGAAAGTATGCAGCTGCTTTTTTACATATGATGGGCTCCGAACAGCCGAGCGTTTAGCTTGATGTATAGTCAATAATTGCACTCGATCCACCAGAAGTTCGCCGCACCTTTATCCGTGTCCTCGATGTCGCCACCGCACGCGCGGAAATCAAGCGATGTCAGAACCTTGCTACCAAGGAAGTGATATAGTGCGCGTGGTACAAGGGTTGGGCCTTGCTTGTGCTCTTAGAAGCCTTTGTAGGAATCGTCGCGACTTCCAGTGTCAGCAGGGGAATTGTTGAGACTCACCGGCGTCTTTAAAGATGTCGCAGGCGGTCTTTACGATTGTGAAAGCTTGATCGTGTCCGATCTCGATGCCCTGACCGCTTGAAGCGTCTCGCACAAGCACGCAAAGGGCCTCCTGTCCTCCTTCAGGTCTTACGCCCATGTTCACTCGCCAGTTCGTCACAGTGCTCGTTGGTTCAGTCAGCCTTCTCTCCGCGACACCACTCTGGGCGGCACCAAAGCAAGTCGGCACGGTCGACAAGGTCGAACGTCAGGCAGTGGCGGATCAGGAGGGCAGCGAACGCGATATGGCTCCTGCCGGCCCTGTCTACTTCCGCGACATGATCCGGACGGGGAGCGCCTCACGGCTCGAAGCCAAGCTTGAGGACGGCACTGTGCTCACTCTAGGCGAGAACGCGGCGATGGCGGTTGATGAGTTTGCCTACAAGCCTGGCCGTCGCGGCGGCAAGTTGACCGTCGATGTGGTTCGCGGTGCCTTCCTGTTTGTAGGTGGCAAGATCGAGGGTCCGACCGGCGGCAACGTCGCCATCAAGACGGCAGTGGGCACGCTTGGCGTGCGCGGCACCACGGTCTGGGGCGGGGCTATCGATGGTGGCTACGGTGTTCTGGTGCTCGACGGCGAGGTCGTGTTGCGGACGAAGCGCGGCAACGTCACGATGCGCAAGGGTCAGGGCACGATGGTCTACGATAATCGTGCGCCTGAGAAGGCTGCACCTTGGCCCGAGGATCGCACGAAGCGGGCCGTTGCCACGATAAGCATCAGCCAGGACGCTCAGTTCCTCCCCACATTGAGGGGTCAGTAAGCGTCCTAACTTGTTGGTCAGCCGTACCGTCTTGACGCCGCGATCCTTCGGTCACGAGGTTGACCGGACGGCTGACCTTTTCATTTTTTACAGGCCTGGTGCTGCGGAGAGTGAGATCGAACTTCTGGGCATGCGCCGCCAGCAGCTTCGCGATCAACGCACGCGCGGGCGATAGGAGGCGATCCGTGTCGTGATGCAGCGTGCAAAGGAGATCGAGCGCGTCACGGAAAGACATAGAGAGCAGCACTGACCAGGCTGGCGAGGATGAGAGAGCTGAAGCCACCGAACCTGACCCTACCACCTACTCAGCTTTTGGACGCCGTCGCAGCCGTGTGTCCTCGTTTTGAGTTGGACGGCGGTCACAGATGCCAGGAGGCTGCTCCGCTCCGAAGGGACGGAGAAACGGAGCTTGCCCACGAAGAAACGGAGCGGTTGACGCCCCTAGGACCCATAAAATATTGAAAGTAAAGTGCTTCCCCTTCTGCTTGGGGAGGCTCGCGGGACTGGCCTTCCCACCTGCGCTGAGCGCTTTTGGACCTCCCGCGCAGAGGGTGCAGAGCGCGTCTCGCACACCGCCCGACGACTTGGATTGTATGCACCTTCAGGCTGACCTGGGGCAGCTAAGCCGCCTCAGGTCTGGTCGCTCATGAAGCGCGGCGGCGCCGTGGTGATCCGGAAGTCTTAGTTTCTGGTGCCATGAAGGCTGCAGGACTGATGTCGGCGCTTTCGTGCGAGGCGGGTGCGGACAGCGCGGGCATGGTCCCAGCCAAAGGCCGCTCGTCGCCATACAGAACGAAGCGGGCGACCCGCGCGTGGTCGCAGTACCGCGTCCAGAGCCGTTGAGCGAGGTCGGTGGCGCCGGCCTGCGCGATGGCCGCGATGACTGCCTCCAGCGTAATGTTCACGAAGCCGACAGTGGCGGGGCTGTTCGTGCCCGCCGGGTCAACCAGTTCGGTGCGATAGAGGGCAGCGACGGCTTGAGCCCGCCGGTTGAGCTTTGGGGCGATCAGAACGAACTGGCCGCGCGAGGCGAGGCCGTGACGCAGCATGAGGTCCGTCAAGACGTGCTCGCGGTGCAGCTGTTCGAAGCCGGCGCGAGCCAGGGTGAGGCTGCTGGCGTCCTTGTAGAGCCCGCTAGCCTGGGCCGCTTCGACATACCTTTCTCTCGGCGTCGCGGACGGGCCGGTTAGGCCCTCCACGAGCTTAACTTCGATCGTGATGACAGCGGCTTCGCCCTCCGGCGTGACGGCCTCGATGAGGGCGTCTACGGCGGTGCCGTCGCCAAACCAGGCGTCGTCGAATCTTCCCGGGCTGTGTTCTAACCTGATGCCTCGAACCTCATGGACGAAATCTGGCAGGAGCGAGCGCCAGACCTGAGTAGCGAGAGTGAGGTCGATGGCCATACCGGCCAAAAGGTTCACGGTCATGGCCTGGGAGGACAGAAGATGCCCCCACAGTCGCTCCTCGTTCCACAGGGCGCCGGGCTCACGGAAGAGAAGCGTCTGACGAGCGTGGTCGCGGATGGTGGGAGCGAGGAAGGTGGCGCCAGCGTGAGCAGCCTCCTGGCGCAGCAGCCAATTGGCTGGGCGACGGCGCGGTTTGTTCGCCGAATCGCGTGAGACGAAGGTGGCGGCTGGCAGCTGCTGGTCCTGCCTCCAGAGATGGGCCAGCATTCGGCATGAAGCAGCATGACGGTCGTCGGTAGCGACGAAGGTGTGGTGCCGGCGGCGGGTGGCCTCGTCGAGGAAGGGGGCATGTATGAGGGGCTGGGTAAAGGCTGATTCAGATTTCGCGATTGAGGACGAAGGGGGGTGGCTCATACCGTGGACCTCGGGCTGCGGGTGAGTGCAGACCAAGGTTCAGGGACAGCCCGACTTTCTTGCGAGGCCGGTGACGGACAAATGCGAAGACCCTAACGGACGACTTTCCGAGCGGCCACGGATCTGCATGCGGCGGCTGGTGTTTGACCGAACGGACAACTAGGAGAGGGAAGGACAGCTGATCTTGCGCTCTCGTCCCCAGCGATCCGGGGCGTTGGAGGAGCGTATGGAGGTGTCTACTGGCGGTGTGGCGGACCGGCGGTGCCGTCGAGGGAGTGCTCCGGCCGCGTCGTCCGTGCAGAGCCAACAGAAGCAAAAGATATAGCGTCGCCACACCAGCGGTTTCACTTGGTTTGTGAGCCTTCAGCACGAGCCTTTGACATTTGTGTCGTTCGCGTATTTGGGCGGGCGTGCTGCTATCCGCTTTGTAAATGTTAAAACGCAGCCCCTGCTAATGTAAGTGTGAGCGTCCAAACGTTGCTGTAGTTTACCGTCGTCGCGGCTCTGAGACAGGGCGTACCGCGCTTGAGAGATACTCGTGCTCCTGCCCTTGATGCGTGGAGAGCCTCGTGCCTTTTTACTTCTTCGACGTTCATGACGGCGGCTACCAGCGCGATGAAGAGGGTACCTATTGTACCGATTTGGAGTCGGCAGCTTTAGCGGCGAGGCGCCTTCTGCCTGCGATTGCCGCGAACGAGACAGTAATACAAGAAGATAGAAAGATAATTACTGTGCTTGTGACGGATGAAGAGGGGCGCGCCGTGTATTCTGCTGCGCTATCTCTTGTCGGGACTTGGCTCATCCGGTAGCCATAGCCCTTAATGAGCTTGTTGTTATGCGCCTATTGATCCTTCACCCCACACCAACTTTGGCCCCTCGCCCCAACCAGTGACGCGAACTACAAATTTGTTGTTGCGCTGGCGTTGGGCGCCGCCTAGCTTGCCGCGAGTCGCCTTGGCGCTAGCATATGTCTGTCGATCCTCCGGCTTCTGAGAGCGACCCTACAAGCAGCGCACGGCGCTACCGGGCACTCGTTCTCTACGAGAATGGGCGGATCCTGAAGACTGTTGAGTTCTCGGCCTGGGGCGAGGGTGCGGCGCTTGCCATAGCCAAGGGTATGGTGAACGAGCACGCCATCGAGCTATGGGACGGCCTGCGCTTCCTTGACCGGTTTGAGCCGCCGCGTGTCTAAAGTTTCGCCTCCCGCTTTGACGGCATCTGTCCCGGCAAGGGCATCCGGCGGGAGAGTTCTTTCAGAAGTATATGGTTGTATTTAGCCAGCACTAGGTGCTTCGCACAGGCTGCGCCACTTCTGTTATTGCGGCAGACATGAACCGCTTTGTAGAATTGGATCCGTGAGCCACGAAGAGGCGACCTCAGCTGTTGGCGAGCTTGTCGAGATCCTCTTGGATGATGCGCAGCTCACGCCAGGGCGAGGTATCCCGGAAGGCAGGGCCGGGTTCCTGCGTGGCGAGTAGGGCCAGCAGCTTGAGCTGGATGCCAGTAGGAGTGACGGTTGGTGTGGCGAGGAGCGTTGCAACTGCCTCACGAACAGCTTGGTTCAGGGCAGCCTCCCGTGCTTGAACACGCGAGAGCCCACAGACTTCTGAACCACGCTCCCAAGCCTCCTGCCGCTGCAGCAGAACCGCCTGCAGGCGAGAGCGGCGCCAGCCAGGGGGGACGTAGCGGATGATCGTCGCGACGTCGGCGGCGTAGCGGACAGGTTCGCCGGCTTGCCTCGGCAGCTGCACCCGGGGCAGCTCGAGCTCAGCTCGGAGCGACGTTTCGAGCCGGTCGCACTGGCGGACTACGCGCTGATGTTCAGTCTTGAGCCGTTGGAAGGTCTCGTGCAGCACCGGAATGATGTCAGGTGTGGCATCGGTCACGCCTGCCTCGGTCCGGCTCGGCTTTGCGCTGAAGAGTGGCACGCCAGCCAGGAGCGCGAGAAGCCGCCGACGACTCGGGTGCCGCTGAGCATGAGCTTCGGCTGGCAGTGTGGTGTCGGTGTGATTCATCGTAGGCTCGTCGCAGGGTCGCGACGAAGCTTCACAAACGCTGGTGCTTTGTTGCGGTCAGGCAGCGAAGGGGAGAGCCGTTTCGACTGTGGAGATGGCAGCAGCGCTGAGCGTGCCGCTGGGTGGACTGTTTGTTCAGCCGATGGAGGGCGCTGACCCACCGCAGGCGCTGAAGGGAGGACGGCGAAAGTTCTGAATGCGCACGCAAGTGTGCTAAGATTAGCAACCTGAGGTATATGCCTTGGTTCGGCCTTCGGTGCAGACGTGCTCGTTCGCTCAAGCTGAAGACTTGGGTGGGGGTAACGCGGCACAGATGCGTTTTCGTACCAGTGCCGGCAGCTTTCGCAGGTCCTCATGCTGGAGGTGCATGAGTCGGGAGGCGCGGCGCAGTTTTTCAAGCTTGGCAGCTGCAGATTCGGCGTGCTCGGCCCTATATTGCTCCGCAGGAGCAATTGGGGGTCGTCGACCCCGGTGAAGAGCCCTGCATGATCAGGGAGTTTGTCACCTTGTCCGACCAACAAAACAACCTATCGTCGCCCCCGTTGCCGATCCAGGCTGAGGCCGCCCGGCTACTTACGCAGGGGTGTTTCTGCCGAGCATGCGAGCCGTTCCACGAACAGCGTACCAAGCAGATTGACCCGGATTTCGCCGACTTGGTGGTCTCAGGACGGGAGGAGATGGCGCGCGCGGATGCCCGGCAGGCTGCAGAGCTTGAAGCGACTTCCGTGCAGGCGCGACACCTGCCGCGTGTCATGGACCTGCCCAGCGGGTTGGCCCGGGATGAGCTGCAGGCTCGGCTTGCCTACGCAGGCTTTCACCCAAGCTGCCCCCAGTACCGTGCCTTGGTGACGCTGCTGGCCGACAGCTCATTCTACAGTGCAGTCGCGCAGAGCCGGATCGGCAAGTTCGATCATACGGAGGCAGCACGCTCCGCGCCTCGGAAGCAGTCGACGAAAAGGGCGCGGCAGCCCCGGCATGTGCCCCCCGTCTGTAGCCTGATACCTCCGGAGAACCTCGTCATTCCGCCGGAGCAGATTGCGGCGGAGCGAGCTCGCGTCAAGCGGATGGCGTACCCGGACCATGTGGGTGCAGCCCGCAAAGCGGCACAGCAACGCGTCGGCGAGCAGATCGCGGCGGCGATGCTGGGGACGGACGAGCAGAAGGCCGACGAGGCGTGATGGCGTCGCAATCGCTTCGGTCGGTCGGCCGAAGTGTTCAACAGCGCATATCCCACCATTCATGGGGCCGCGTTCCGTGCGTGCCCGAACGGAGAACATTCATGCAGAAATTTCAGACGTTGCCGCTGTCCAACTTGTCGGTACGACCGTGGGCGGAACTGGAGGCCAAGGTCGCTGAGAACGCGGCGGCGAAGCGGGCGTTTGTCGAGAGCTGGCAACGAGTACTGAAGAAGGCGGGTGTTCGGGTACCCTCACTTGGTTCGATCAAGGTGATGCCCGTCGAGATGGACGATGAGGAGGATCCTCGTCGAGCCTTCTTTGACCGGGTCGAGGGGCTCGGGGAGAAGCTGCGATTCCTGCGGGAGCATGGGCTGGAACCCGAGGACATCGGCCGGCGGAACTGGGTCGGTGCAGGCAGCACGGCCCCGGAAGTGGCCCGCCACCAGGCGGTGTTCGGCCGGAACGCGCGCGAGCATGGCCGTGCGGTTGGTAGCTGGAATCTGACGGCAGCGTTGACGACGAAGCAGTTCCGGCAGGGCTACGAGGGGATCGCGCTGTCGAACTGCTTCGGCGGCGTGCTGAACACCTTCCTGTCGATTACGTGGTCAAGGGTAGGCATAACGGAGCCGGCGGCGGTGGCGGAGGCTCACCAGCGCTACCTGGAGCTGTTGCGGAAGGCGTGCCGGAAGCATGGGAAGCCCTACGGCCTCGTGTGGGTGATCGAGAACGGCCGCCGGCACGGTCTGCACAGTCACATTCTCATGGTGATGCCAAAGGCGGACAAGCAGTGGCTGCGGCGGCAGGTCGAGCTGGCCGTGCAGACGATCTCGGGCCGGAACGTGCACTGGCGTCTGGGCACCCGCGCGGCGCGGTTGCTGCACCGATGGGACCGTGACGTCACGGCGCAGTGGCGACTGTTTCAGTACATGATGAAAGGGCTGGTGGCACCGAAGGAGCGCCGGCTCATCGACCCGGAACGGTCCGCCGTGCCGCTGGCGGTGCAGAAGGCCGCAAGGCTGAAGTTGAAGTCACAAGGCTTGGTGACAACGAAACGGTTCGGCGTCAGCCGGAACCTGGATCGGAAGAACGTGGCGGCCATACGGGCGCAATACGGCATCACGCCTTCGGCACTGACTTGTGGCGAGACAGACCCGCACGTGTTGTTCTCGACGGAGTACCTTGACGCTTGGGACGAGGTAACTCGGCCGCAGCGGGAAGCAGCGGCGCGGGCTGAGCATGAACGGTTGCAGACGGAGCTACTGACCACGCTGTGCATCTGAGGAGGTGGCGCTCGCCGCTGACAAAAGCGGAGCTGCCCTGGAAGAAAACGGAGTGGCTCCGCGAAAAGATCAGCTCTGGTAGGGAGTTGCGGTTTGGGGTGGGACCGGCGGGACCGCTACAGCCGGGGGAAAGACTCAGGCGTTCAGGTCGATGCCGTGAAACTGACTCTTGACCCGCATGGCGTTGAGCGTGCTTTCGCCTGCGACCTGCGCGAGGGCGGCCTTGGCCCTGCGGCAGATCTCAGTGACGCTCGGTGAGGGGTTGCTGATGGACAGGAAGGTCCGATAGCTCGACACGATTAGCCTGAATTCTTCGCCGGTTGAACTGAGCAGGATACCTGCAACTTCCTCCTCCGAGATTTGGAGTATGGCGGCCTCGTCCTCTTCGCCCCACCCGTCGCGCTCGCCGACCCTCATCAGATGCTGCAGGGGGTTAACTGGCTCCTCGAAGGAGCGACGGCGCTCAGCCATGGCCGAGATGAACTCCGCGTCCCGGATGCGCCCGTGGTACTCGAAGTTACTGGGATCCCAGTAACTTGGGCCCTCTCGTTCCTTGGCCGCCAGGAAGAAGCCGATGAGGCCGGAGGCACGGTCTCCGTACCCCAGCTCGCGCAGCATGGAGACGACGCCGTCGAGGTTGGGAGGTTCGATGATGGCGACGTTGCGCTCCACGGCCTGTGTCAGGGCCGTAGCTAGTTCGTCCTCGTTCCGGGCAAAGGAGGATCGGTAGATTTCCCAGGCTCGGTGATAGTCTGCCCGCATGTCGCTGGTGCGAAGGCTATCGTTGACCTGCTTCGCCTCGACCTTCAACTGCTCCTCGTCGAAGAAGCCACGATCGACCGCGCTCAGGACGACCTCATCGAGGCCGTCGATATGGCTGATGCCGTAGTCTTGGATGATCACGTAGTGCGGGTCGACCTCGGATTTGTCGCCGTTCACCGACCGGACCGCTGCGGCCCAGGGATCGAAAGCGCGGATGGAACTCAAGCTGGGAGCCTTGTCGGGCTGGTACTTGGCGTAACAGGCGAGGGTCGCCGTATGAACGCACTGCTCCAGCACGCGCTCATCGAACTCCGACAGCAGCGGCTCGAGGCGAGCGCAGAAGCGTTCGGCCTTCTTGATGACGCGGATGTTGTCGAGTTTCAGCTTGATGCAGTCGGCGCGCAGCTTGTCGTGAAAGACCGTCCGGGCGTCGAGGGCGATGCCGGCGGCCTCCTCCGGTGACAGCTCGAAATCGATGACGACGTCGACGACCTTCTCGAGCTGTGCCTGGAAGTCGTCCCTGGCCTCGCCGACGAGCTTCTCGTCGTTCAGCAGGATCGCGACCTTGCAGCCCTTCTCGTCCTTCAGCTGGGAGGCCAGGCCGAGCACGTCCTTCATGGCGAGGCTGGACCCGGCACGTTCGAGGTCGTCCAGGCAGACGATGGTGTTCCTGACGAAAAGGTAGAGCGCCCGCTGCGCGAGCTGGGCGTAGCCGTTCGACTGCGGCAGGAGACTCGCGAGGAAGCCGCCTCTCTGCACACCCTGACGCAGCAGCGAGGTTGCGTTGTCGAGGCTCGTCGGCGACGGCTTCGCCTCGACGTCCTTAGTGCTGACCGTGTTCTCCGTGACGGAGTTCCGCAGGTCAGCTAGGGAGTTCCGACCGAAGAGGGAGATATAGGAGTACTTGTCGTAGCTGATGCGCTGTTCTTGCTGCGCCAGCTTGAGGAAGTGTCGCCACGCGTAGGTCTTGCCTACACCCCAGCGTCCCTTGATGCAGAGAATTTCGGGGTCGTTGGAGCCGAGAAAGCGGGAGATCTCGGCAGCAATGAGAGGCAGTGACATGCCGCAGGGTAGGCAGCTGGCTGCTACGATTCAATCTCGGCCTGGAGCCATGAGGGGGCAGGGGGACTGAGCGCCCCGTGACGGGTGGAGGCATGAACGGCCCCAGACGAACTCTCGCTGACCCTGTGCATCTGAAAGGCTGGTCGACGATGTCGTCAAAACGGAGTCACCTTCGCGAAAAACGGAACGGTGTTGCCAGATCTCGTGTGAGTGCAAGGCGTTGCGGGAGGGCGCCGGACCGCCGGATTGCAGGAAGGCGCCGGACTGCCAGACGGACCCAGGGACTGCGGGTCGGTCGGAGATCGGCGGCTGGCTATTCAGGGCTGGCAACGGGCGCCGTGGCGGGTCGTTCGGTTGTCCTCCTCACCGATCCCCTCTTTATGGAGGGGATCTTGGTATGAAGCGGCTCGGCGTTGCTCCTGACAGGGAGGCCCGAGGGGTTGTTGTGCCCGACAGGGCACAGCTTCGCCGGTGAGTGGCAGAAGCTGATGCTCGCGTCGGTCTCTCTGGGAGGCCGTCGGAGCTGGGGCCGGAAACGCAACCTTGTCACAGGTAAGCCGGGGTTGAGCGGTCGGCTTTTACACGTCGCTTCCCACCTTCCCGGTGGTCAACGCGGACGGACCCCACTCTCCGAACCCTTGGAGTGGGAAGTCGTCTGAGAGGGCTGGGGCGCTGGCCGTTCCTCTCTCCTGAGCAGCCCAGGTGACCGGGCTGCCCTTTTTATGCCGATGCCCTTCGGCGCTTGATCCGGCGGTCCCCGTCCCGCCTGGTTAGCGGTGGAGGCTCGGAGCCCGTAAGGGGCCTGGCGTGTGCACTGATATGGTGAAATGACGTTCGCGCGAGAAGCGCGACGTGATGAAGATCTACTAGCGTTTTCGGGTCGTCAGGTTTGAGCTGCGTGCTGCCCGTTTCTTTCGCGTGCTCGGGTGAGGCTTACGGCCTGGACCCGTAGTGACCTTCAGCCCTTTCGTCAGGGCTAGGGAAGTCACGTCGAAGTGGAGGTCGATGAGATTGATGGCATCCTGCAGCTGCAGGAGAGTCGATCCCTTCGTGTAGCGGCTGGTCTCGCCCTCTGTCGTATGGCCTGTAACGTGGTCGACCACGACGGGGTTAGCATCGGCTTGATGCATCAGTGTCGTAGCTGTGTGGCGCAGTGCGTGGAAATCCAGGCCGGACCGGTACAAACCCTGTTCCTGGCGGTAACGCGTGAACCACTTGGAGAATGCGTGACCGAGCCGGGCGTCAGCACCGCCGCGGGTAAGGTTTGAGAAGAGCAAAGCCTCGCCGGCCCGACGACAGGCCGTCACATGATCCAGCAGACCGAGGCGAACTAACTCCTTGTGGACCGGCACCCGGCGCACTGCGGTGGCGTTCTTGAGCTTGCGCGGAGGGCGCTCGTTGAGGTCGAAGAAGGTGATACCCTCTTCCTCTCTCACGTCTGCCACGTGCAGCTGACAGATCTCTTCCTGGCGCATACCTGAGAAGACGCCAATGAGCGGGATCCAATAATACTCGTCGCGAAGGATCAGCGAGCCCGGTTCCCCGCGCCGTACGTCCGACTTGCAGCCTGTCCAGACTGGCGTTGAGAGGAGCTGCCTCAGTTCAGACCGCAACCACATGGGGCGCTGGTCCTTGGCCCGCTTGGCTGCGGCGAAGCGGAAGCCGGCGAAGATGTTCTCCTTGACTGCGCCCGCAGAGATTGACGAGGACCAGAGTGCTGAGAGGGCGGAGAAGTGCCGCTTGACGGTGCGCTGGCTCAGACGCTTGACGGCCCGCGTCACGGCCTCGACCTCAGCCTTCTCTACAATCTGGGGCACGGTGAGACCACGGTACTGCACGGCCTTGCTGTAGTCGCAGGGCATCAGAGACACCTGCTTGCGGAACCGGTCAGCGTCAGGCCGCCCGTAAGCTGCGAGGGGTCGGTCACCGCAGGCCTCGATGAAGAGTCGGTAGGTGGCACTGGCCTGGTTCGCCGTCTGGGCATCCCAGGTTTTCGTGGAATGCTGGTCGCGGCGAAACTCTTGACCTACGACCGACAGCAACGGCCCGTCCAGTGATGCCGATGCCTGAACCTTGGATACTGCGGGGGTATCAGTGACCGGGGGCAGGGAGTCTGAGAACACAGTAATTGAGGGGATTGCTCCCGCGGCTGTGACGGACGTCACGTACTTCGGCGTGGCAGCAATCGGAGTCTGGAGGAGTTTGTCTCTCGGCTCGTAATTGAAGTTGCCGTCGTAGCGAGCCCGCAGCTGCTGCGCGAGGTCTATACCGGCGCGCAGGATGGCTTGCCTGATTTGGTTGTGTTCCCCCGGGCCCAGGCTCTCCGGCGTGATGCCCTGCCTCCGCAGGATCACACTGGTCGCCAACTCCACATCTTCAAACTGATTGCGCGCGAGTGCGCTGCGGTGCCGGTTAATGAGATCTTCGAGGAAGGCTACCTGGAAGGCATGGTCCTCCTCCTCCAGGGCACCCTCGAGGAGGCGTCGGTGGTCGTCGATGTCGAGGACGAGCGTGTAAAAGTCTTGGACGAGGCGCGCGAGCTGGTCTTGTGGCAGCATGGTTGAGGCAGCAACGAAGAGGCGTTCGGATTCGCGGTATAGCAGGTCGGCCCGAAGCTTGGCAGCTGAGCTGCATGTCGTGCCGAGAGAGCGGACGAGCTCGCGTCGCTGGAGGCGCGCACGCAGGTTGAGTGGGACGACCCGCCGGAAGTGGAAGATGCCGGCGCGGCGTGTGACATTGACGAGGCGTGCCATGCTGCTCCACGCCGCTCGACAACGGCGATTGTAGCAGCGAATTGTAACAACACGGCCGATCCGCTGCGGCGGACGACCCGGATGTGAGCACTATCAATGCTTTAGCGGGAAGTTGGCTGGGGCGCCAGGATTCGAACCTGGGAATGGCGGTACCAAAAACCGCTGCCTTACCACTTGGCGACGCCCCATCGCTTTAGGCCGGGCGTTGTCTAGACGCAGCGGTCCGGGCTTGGCAACAGGGGACCGGCATCGTCGGCTTGAGCGAGGTTGAGAAATGAGACGCAGCGCCGTCGTGACGGGAGCTGGCTCCGGCATCGGCCGGGCCGTGGCCCTCGGGCTCGCGGGAGCGGGCTACGATCTCGTGCTGGCCGGGCGCAGGCCTGACCCGCTGGAGGTCGTGGCGAGCGAGGCCCGTGCCCAGGGCGTCGAGGCGCACGCGGTCGCCGCCGACGTCGCCGATCCGCAGGCCGTCGAACGCCTGTTCGCGCGGGTGCACGAGACGTTCGGTCGGCTCGACTTCCTGTTCAACAATGCGGGCCTCTTTGCGCCATCGGTTCCAATCGACGAGCTCCCGCTCGCGCAATGGCGCGCCGTCGTCAACGTGAACCTCACGGGGGCCTTCCTGTGCACGCAAGGAGCGTTCCGGCTGATGAAGGCGCAGGAGCCGCGCGGCGGGCGCATCATCAACAACGGCTCGATCTCGGCCCACGCGCCCCGGCCGAACGCCGCCGCCTACACCGCGACGAAGCACGCGGTCACCGGCCTGACCAAAGCGACGATCCTCGACGGGCGCCCCCACGACATCGCCTGCGGCCAAATCGATATCGGCAATGCCGAGACGGAGATGACCCGGCCGATGGCGGCCGACATCCTGCAGGCGGACGGCTCGCGCCGGCCCGAGCCGCTCCTGGACCTGCGCCACGTGGTCGATGCCGTCCTCTACATGGCCGGCCTGCCGCTCGACGCCAACGTGCCCTTCCTCACCGTGATGGCAACGAAGATGCCCTTCATCGGCCGGGGTTAGGGCGCGGCTTTCGTCGGCGCCGCGGAACAGGGTAAGAGGGCGACGTCTCGGGTCCGGTGAACGCGCCGGCGCGCCGCGCCCGATCCATGCTCGAACCCGCCGACCCGGAATCGAAAGTCGCCCCCCGCGATGTTGATGCAGAACCCGACCGAAGCCGCCAATACCCGCCCGGCCGATCCGGTCGCGCGCCGGCGCACCTTCGCCATCATCTCCCACCCGGATGCCGGCAAGACGACGCTCACCGAGAAGCTGCTGCTGTTCGGCGGCGCCATCCAGCTTGCCGGCGAGGTCAAGGCCAAGCGCAACCGCGTCTCGACCCGCTCCGACTGGATGGGCATCGAGAAGGAGCGCGGCATCTCCGTCGTCACCTCGGTGATGACCTTCGAGTATGGCGACTGCGTCTTCAACCTGCTCGATACGCCGGGCCACGAGGACTTCTCGGAGGACACCTACCGGACGCTGACGGCCGTGGATTCGGCCGTGATGGTGATCGACGCGGCCAAGGGCATCGAGGCGCGCACGCGCAAGCTGTTCGAGGTCTGCCGGCTTCGGGACATTCCGATCGTCACCTTCGTGAACAAGCTCGACCGCGAGGCCCGCGATCCCTTCGAGCTGCTGGACGAGATCGAGAAGACCCTGGCGCTGGACGTCGCCCCGGTCACCTGGCCGATCGGGCGGGGCCGAAGCTTTGCGGGCACCTACGACCTCGGCAACGGCCGTGTCCGCCGCCTCGACGCGGCCGACGACGCCGGCACCGTCCCGGTCTCCGGCGTCGAGGACCCGCTCTTCGATCAGCTCCTCACCGAGGAGGGGGAGGCCGCGACATGGCGCGAGGAGGCGGAGCTCGCCGAGACCGGCCTCAAGCGCTTCGACCTCGACGCCTTCCGCGAGGGGCACCTCACGCCGGTTTTCTTCGGCTCGGCCTTGCGCAATTTCGGGGTGCGCGACCTCATCGACGGCTTGGCGCGCTTCGCGCCGCCGCCGCGGGGGCAGGATTCCGACAAGCGCCTCGTCGCGCCCACCGAGCCGCGCATGACCGGGTTCGTCTTCAAGATCCAGGCGAACATGGACCCGAACCACCGCGACCGCATCGCCTTCATGCGGGTCTGCTCGGGCAAGCTCTCGCGGGGCATGAAGGCGCGGCTCGTGCGCACCGGCAAGCCGATGTCGCTCTCGGCTCCGCAATTCTTCTTCGCGCAGGACCGCGCCATCGCCGACGAGGCCTTCGCCGGCGACGTGGTCGGCATCCCGAACCACGGCACGCTGCGCATCGGCGACACGCTGACCGAGGGCGAGGAGATCGTGTTCCGCGGAGTGCCGAGCTTCGCGCCCGAGATCCTGCGCCGGATCAAGCTCACCGACGCGATGAAGGCCAAGAAGCTGCGGGAGGCCCTGCAGCAGATGGGCGAGGAGGGCGTCGTCCAGGTCTTCAGGCCCCATGACGGCTCCCAGGCCATCGTCGGCGTCGTCGGCGCGCTGCAGCTCGACGTGCTGAAGGAGCGCCTCCAGGCCGAGTACGGGCTGCCGATCGACTACGAGCCGACGCGCTTCTCGATCTGCCGCTGGATCGAGGCGGATTCGGAGGCCGCGATCGACACGTTCATCGGCAGCCACGGCTCGGCGATGGCGAGCGACCTCGACGGCGCGCCCGTCTTCATGGCGACCACCGCCTTCTCGCTCCGCTACGAGGAGGATCGGGCGCCGGATCTGCGGTTCACGGATGTGAAGGATTACCAGAAGCGGGCAGCTTGACGGTATCACGCGAATATTGGCTCTCTCCCCTCTCAATTTCGCGCGATACGGCGGACTAGCACACGACATCTTGAGCGAACCGGCCTAGGATCACGTATTCGGCTCTCGATCTGCGCGTCCGCGCATGCGTATCAAGGCCCGGTCTCTGCGTCGCGAGCCTCGTTCCTGATGGAAGGTACGAGCGATGACGACAGTTCAGGCGATCTTCCCCGGCCGCGTCGCGGACCGGCTCCGCGTCCGCGACATCGGCGCCGACGACTTCAAGACGGCGTTCCGGCTCGGCTTCGAGGATTTCCTCGCGATGCCGACCCATGTCGTCTTCATCAGCCTTCTCTATCCGCTGGTCGGGGTGTTCGTGGCGCTCCTCGCCTTCGGCGCGAACGTCATCCCGATGCTCTTCCCCCTCGCCGCGGGCTTCGCGCTGCTGGGACCCTTCCTGGCGGTCGGTCTCTACGAGCTCAGCCGCCGGCGGGCGCGCGGCCTCGAGACGGGCTGGAACCATGCCTTCGCGAGCCTGCGCAGACCGGCGGCGGGCGCGCTGGCCGTGGTCGGCCTCGTGCTCGCGGTGATCTTCCTGTCCTGGCTCGTCGCCGCGCAGGGCCTCTACTGGGCGCTCTACGGCGCCTATGCGCCCGCGACCTTCCTCGGCTTCGCGCAGGAGGTGCTCACTACGCCCAGGGGCTGGGCGCTCATCCTGCTCGGCAACCTCGTCGGCTTCGCCTTCTCGCTGCTCGCGCTGTCCGTCAGCATCGTCTCGGTGCCGCTGCTAGTCGACCGGGAGGCGGACGCGCTGACCGCAATCGAGACCTCGATCGCGGCCTTCCGGCAGAACCCGCGCACCCTGACGCTCTGGGGCTTCGTCGTGGCCGGGATGCTGGTGCTCGGCTCGCTGCCGCTCTTCGTGGGGCTCGCGGTCGTCATGCCGATCCTCGGCCACGCGACCTGGCACCTCTACGAGCGGATCGTGGCCGACTGAGCAGGGCTCAGAACTTCCCCAGCATCGGGAAATCCACGGTCAGGGTCGATTCGGCGGCGAGCGGCGCCTCGCGACGGCGCGGCTTGCGGTTGATCACCTGCTTGAGCTTGCCCTTCAGCACCGCCATGTCGAACGGCTTGAGGATGAAGGCGTCGGCACCGGCCTGGTGCGCCATGTTGATGTCCTCGAACTCGAAGGACGCCTCGGTGAGGATGAAGGGCGTGTTCATCAGCGCGTCGTCGCCGCGGATCTCGCGCAGCAGCGCGAGCCCGTCCATCGGCTCCATGTCGAGGTCGGAGATCACGAGGGCGTACTTGCGCTGGCGAAGCCGCTCCAGCGCCTCGAACCCGTCGGTCACGCCCTCGACGTCCGGAAAGCCGAGCCGGTTCATCAACAGGACGACGAGCTTCAGGAGCTTCTCCTGGTCGTCGACGATGAGGATCGGGGGCGTCTCGCTCATGGCGTTCAAGGACTCAAGGTCGCGGCGGTGACATCACGGTCCGGGCTTAAGGTTCAGACGAAGAGATGGTCGATGCCCTGCTTCGACATGGATTCGGCCTGGAGCGCCCCGGCCAGGGCATGGATCGTAGCGGCCCGGGGCGTGCCGCGCTGGAACATCGGCATCAGGTTGGCCTTCTGGAACAGGGCGTCGTTGGCCGCGCTGCGGATGCCCGTCGCGAACGAGTTCACGAATTCCCGCTTCACGATCTCGCGCCACTCGACGATCTGGACGTCGCGGTGACGGGTGTCGTTGCTGATCCGCGCGAAGGTCTCGTTGACCGACATCCGCTCGCCCTCGATGACCTGCGCGGCGAAGTTCTGCTCCACGACGAGGAAGCTCGTGATCACCGAGAACTCGTTCTTTTTCTGAGCCTGCCGGGTGATCTCGCCGAGCTGGCGCGCGCGGGTGGGCGCATCCGCGGCGAGGTTGAGCCGCGAGAAGTAGATCAGGTGGACGAGCGTCGTCCGTTTGTTCTTCATGTCAGCGTTCCGAGCCGGCCCAGACCCTATCCTAGCCGCAACGAGCATAACGGCGCGTAAACGCGGGACGCCCGGGGATGCCTAGGCAAATCCTGCCGGCCGGTCGATGCCGACGCGCCGGTTCTGCCGAGCGCCGGTTGCCCGAACCCTTCGAAATCAAGGGCTTAGCCTTGGCGCGGCGCTTGCAGAACCCGTCGCGAAGCGGGCCCCGGCAGGGCCGGCCGCACCCGCGGCGTTGCGAATGGAGTTTGGATCATGGATGTCTTCAGCGCGATGCAGACGGCCGTCTCCGGCCTGAAGGCGCAATCCTTCTCGCTCGAGAACATCTCGGGCAACATCGCGAACTCGCAGACCACGGGCTACAAGCGCGTCGATACGAGCTTCGTCGACCTGGTCGCCGAGCAGACGCTCGGGCGCCAGGTCGCCGGGTCCGTCGCGGCGAACTCCCGCTTCACCACGACGATCCAGGGCGGCCTGGCCGCGACCAGCATCGGCACGAACATGGCGCTGAACGGTGACGGCTTCTTCGTCGTCCAGCGCAGGACTGGGGACGCGAACGGGCAGACCGGCTTCGCGCCGGGCAGCATCTACACGCGCCGGGGCGATTTCGCCCTCGACAAGGACGGCTACCTCGTCAACGGCGGAGGCGCCTACCTCACCGGCACCACCCTCGACCCGAGCACGGGGCAGGCGAGGGGGCAGGGACCGATCCAGATTTCGAACTCGATCCTGCCCGCTCGTGCGACCTCGACCATCACCTACTCGGCGAACCTGCCGCGGTCGCCTGCCACGAGCAATGCCAGCACGACGAGCGCAGGCTCCGAGTTGCTCGGCGCCCTGGCCTCCGGCGCCAACCCGGCGATCCTGACCCCCACCGGCGCCTCGACGGTGTCCGTCGCCGACGCACCGAGCTTCATCAACCAGACCATCGAGGGCCCGTCGCTCACCGCCTACACGGATAGCGGCGCGCCGGTGACGGTCCAGACCCGATGGGGCAAGGTCCAGAACGGCGATGTCGGGGCGGGCCTGAACGACGTCTGGAACCTGTTCTACGCCACGGACAGCAGCGTTGCGGGCAACGAATCCGGTTGGACGAACGCCGGCACGTCCTTCTCGTTCAATGGCAGCGGTCAGCTCATCGCGCCGGCGGGGAACTCGGTGACCATCCCCGCCCTGACGATCGACGGCACGAATCTCGGCAACATCACCCTTCAGTACGGCAGCGGCGGCCTCACCCAATACAACGCCTCGAGCGGCCGGACGACGACCAACACCCTCCAGCAGGACGGCTACGCCTCGGGGACCCTGATCGGCACCTCGGTGACCTCCGACGGCAAGATCTCTGGCACGTACACGAACGGCAACACGATCGAGCTCGCCAATATCAGCGTCGTCCAGTTCGCGAACGACGATGGGCTGAAAGCCGATTCGGGCGGCAATTACGAGCAGACCCTCGAATCCGGCGAGCCCCTCCTGGGCCTGCGGGGGACGACCGTCCTGGGCGGCAACGTGGAGCAGTCGAATACGGATATTGCCAGCGAGTTTTCTAAGATGATCGTAACCCAGCAGGCCTATTCTGCGAACACGAAGGTGATCTCGACGGCGCAGGACATGATGTCCGCCCTCATGAACATCATCCGCTGATGCGTCGCCTGAACGACGGATGTGATGAGGGAGGGGTGAGGTGAGCTTCAACGCACTCAACACCGCGACCGCCGGTCTGCGCGTGACGCAGGCCTCGATCGGCGTCGTCTCGCAGAACATCGCCAATGTCGGCACGACGGGCTACGTCAAGCGCACGCTGACCTCCGTCGCGGGCGGGATCGGCAATGCCGGCGTCGCGACCGGCACGATCGGGCGGGCGCTCGACGCGGCGTCCCTCAAGCAGCTCCGCCTCGAGACGTCGGGCGCCGCCTATACGTCGGGCATCGCCGATCTTCGGTCGCAGCTCGACAAGCTCTTCGGCACGCCCGGCTCCTCGACCGCCCTCGACGGTGCGGTCAACAATTTCGCGCTCTCGCTCCAGGAACTTGCCGCCGATCCGACCTCGCCGCCGGCCCGCTCGACTGTCGTCGACCGCGCAGCCGCGCTCGCCGCGAAGATCACCGACATCGCGGAGGGCGTACAGGACCTGCGCAGTGCCGCCGAGGCACAGCTGTCCAACGACACCATCGAGGCGAACGGCTTCCTCTCCTCAATCGCCGACCTGAACGCCAAGGTCGCGGCGACGACCGACCCCGCCACGCGGGCCAACCTTCTCGATCAGCGCGACCAGAAGCTGACCGGCCTCTCGGCCTTCCTCGACATCCAGACCGTGCCGCAGAAGGATGGCTCTGTGAGCGTCCTGACCGGATCGGGCGTGACGCTCGTCGAGCGCAACATCGTGACCGCCCTCAGTTTCGATGGCCGCAGCACGCTCTCGCCCGACGCGGCCTACACGACCGATCCGACCACCCGAGGCGTCGGCACCATCACGGCGACGACGCCGGGGGGCGCCAAGATCGACCTGATCGCCTCGAACGCGATCCGGTCCGGCTCGCTCGCCGCCGGGATCGAGCTGCGCGACACCATCCTGCCCCAGGCGCAGCGCCAGCTCGACGATCTCGCCGCAGGCGTCGCGCGCTCGGTGTCCGACCGGCAGGAGGCGGTCGCGGCGACCGGCGGAAGCCTGGCCCTCGATCTCACCGGCCTGAAGCCCGGCAACGCCATCACCGTCGCGCTCAGGACGCCGGATGGGGCGACGCGAAACCTGATCCTCGTTCCGACATCGGGCGACCCGAGCGCCGCCATCGATCCGGCGCAGACGAACGACGCCAATGCCTTCGCGCAATCCTTCGACATCTCCGGCGGGCCTTCCACCTACGGCGCCAGGATCGCCGAGGCGATCACCGCCCTGAGCGCGCGCCTCGGCGGCACCCAGCCGGTCCCCGACATCACGGCGTCGGGCGGGGCCGCTGCCGTGACCTTCGCCAGTCCCGGAAACTGGGAGGTTCTGGGTGCCTCGGCCGGCATCACCGTGCCGAACGCGCCCGAGGATACGAGCGCGCAGGGCGTGCCCCAGATGGCCCTGTTCATCGATGGGAACGGGAGCGGCAGCCTCTTCACCGGGTCGTTCGACCCTGGCTCGCAGCTGACGGGCTTCGCGCAGCGCATCACGGTCAATCCCGCCGTCGTCGCGAAAACCTCGAGCCTCGTGAACTTCACGACCTCGCCGCAGACCGGCGACACCACGCGCCCGGACTTCCTGTACGATGCCCTGACGAAGACCAACCTGACCTTCTCCGCGGCGAGCGGGATCGGGGGTGTCAGGGCGCCGTTCAGCGACAGCGTGCAGGGTTTCACCCAGCGCATCATCGACGCGCAGGGGGCAGGGGCCGCGAGCGCCCAGGACCTCGACGAGGGTCAGCGCATCGCCCTCTCCACCGCTCAGGGCCGCTTCGCCTCCGAGTCGGGCGTCAGCATCGACGAGGAGATGTCGAACCTGATCCAGCTCCAGACCGCCTACAACGCCAACGCCCGGGTGCTGACCGCAGCGCGCGACATGCTCGACACCCTCATGCGGATCTGACGCCGATGTACATCAAGCCCTTTGCCGCCGGCACCTACGTCTCCGATCGCAACACCAGCAACCTGCTAGCGCTCAAGAGCCGGCTCGACACGCTCTCGACGCAGCTCGCCACCCAGCAGGCCTCCGACAGCTACGGCGGCCTCGGCTCCGCGCGCACGACCAGCCTCTCGGCGCACGCGACCCTGTCCGCCCTCGACGGCTACGATTCCGCCATCGACGGAGCGACCACCCGCGTCAACCTCTCGGCGGCGAGCATCACCCAGGTTTCCAGCCTGGGCGACCAGGTCCGCTCGTCGCTTGCCTCGTCGGGCACCTTCGGCACGGCCGGGGCGGTCGACACCTCGATCAAGATCGCCCAGAGCAATCTCGACGCGGCCCTCGACGCCCTCAACCAGCAATCGGCCGGCCGCTACCTCTTCGGCGGCCGCGAGACCGATGCCGCGCCCGTGGCGACGAGCGACGCCATCCTCAACGGCAATCCGGGCCTCGGCATCGACGGTCTGAAGAATGTGATCGCGGAGCGTAAGGGCGCTAACGGCACCGCCGCGCCGGCCAAGGGCAACCTGACCGTCGGTTCCCCGAGCGCGGGCGTCGTCTCTCTCTCCGAGGCGCCGAACGCGGCGGCGCCGGCTCCCAGCACCAGCGACACGGGCGCCGCGAATCGCGCCAATTTCGGCTTCATCCTCGGCTCGGCGACGAGTTCCCGGCCCTCGGCGATCCAGGCGGCGGTGACGCCGGCCGTAGCGCCGGATGTAGCGCTCAGCTTTCCGCCCCCGCCGGCGCCGCAACCTCAGGACGGCGACATCATCCGCGTCACGGTCAACCAGCCGGACGGCAGCCAGAAGCTCGTCGACTACACCGCCCGCACGACGCCGACCGGCCCCAACGAGTTCGCCGCCGGAGCGACGGCCGCTGTCAGCCTCGCTGGAAAACTGACCGGCCAGAAGGTCGCCGGAGCCCAGAGCGCGAGCCCACCCGGCGTCATCGTGAACTTCTCCGGCGGAGCGCCGGCGCGCGCCTCCTTCACGGTCTCCGCCCCTCCCACTGACGGTGATACGGTCACTGTGACCCTCGGTCTGCGCGATGGCACCTCGACCACGATCACGCTGACCGCAAAGGCATCGGGAACAGCCTCCGCCGGCCAGTTCCTGATCAACTCGGATCCGGCCGTGACTGCCACGAACCTGCAGAACGCCCTCTCGGCCTCCCTTGACGCGAGCGCCTCCACGACGCTTGCCGCGGCCTCGTCGGTCGTGGCGTCGCAGGATTTCTTCGCTGGATCGAAGCAGGTGGCTTTCGCGCCGCGCCGCGTCGACGCGACGAATGGCGGCTTCCTCTCCGAACCGGCGTCGGGTCCGAAGACCATGATCTGGTACACGGGCGACGACACGTCGACCGATCCGCGCAAGACCGCAACGGTTCAGGTCAACGCCAACGTCAAGGTCGGCATCGGCGCCCAGGCCAACGAGGCTCCGATCCAGACCGTCCTCGCCGGGATCGCGGCATTGGCCGCGGAGAGCTTCACGGACCCGGCCGCCGGCACCGCTGAGAACGCGCGCTACCAGGCGCTCGCCGAGCGCTCGCGCTCGATCCTGGTCCCCGACGGGACGGCCAACAGCATCGAGGGCATGGCCAGCGACCTCAGCCTCGCCTCGAAGAACATGCAGGACGCCAAGGCGCAGAACCGATCCGCGCGGGCGGCGCTCGAGGACACCCTCGGGGGGATCGATTCCATCGACACCAACGAGGTAACGGTCCAGCTCCTGTCCTTGCAGACCCAGCTACAGGCCAGCTACCAGGTCACCTCGATCCTCTCGAAGCTCTCGCTGGTGAACTACCTCAGCTGAGCTTGACCACGGTCGCCGACCGATCAAGTCTGGCGGCCATGGCGCTCCGATGGCTTCCTTGTCTGGCCCTGGCTCTCGTCGCGGCGTTCCCCGCCGCGGCCCGTGAACGGGCGGAGCCCGCGACGCAGGCGGCGCGGCCGTGCCCGACTCAAGGGCCGGGCTTCATCCGGATTCCGGGAAGCGACACCTGCATCCGCTTGGGCGGCCGGATCGTGAGCGGGATCGAGGCACGCATCGACCGCCGTGCCGCGGTGGCGAGACCTGTCACGGACGGGCGATTCCAGATCGATGCACGCACGCAGACGGATCTCGGGCCCGTGCGCACCTTCGTGCGGATCGGCTCGGGGCGACGCTGACCCGTCGGCAGCGCCCCGCTTTCAGCCCGGTCGACGTGGGGGGACGCGGCGGGTCACAGGCTGCGTGACAGGATCAGCGGCTGCGAACCGGCCGCGCCCGGGCGGCCATAGGGGGAGGGCGTCGTCGCCGGCACGCCGTAGAGGGTCGGGGTGCGCGAACGGCTCACCTCGTCGGCCAGCGTCTTGACCAGGCTCTCGGACACCGAGCGGGCCGTCGCGAGGACCATCTGGTTCGCCTCCACGACGCCCGCGAAGCGGCGATGCGCAACCTTGAGCCCCTCGATCGCGTCGGGCGCGAAGCGGGCAAGGGCGATGGCATTCGCCTTGGAGGCCTCCAGGCCCTGGATGTAGGCGGCGGCCAGCGCGCTCTTGCGATCGGCCTGCGCGAGGCCCTCGCGCATCCGCCCTGCGCGGACCTGTGCGCTCTCCTCGGCCAGGACCGCCTCCAGCGCCTGCATCGTGTCCATCACGCCGGCGATCAGGGTCTGCGCGCCGGCGCGGTCAATGACGCGGGGCGATTTCATTTCAGATCCGGGCTGCATCGCCGGCCTCCTGCATCTTCATCATCTCGCGGTAGATCTGGTCCGAGATGCCGACGCCGCCGCTCTTCACGATCTGGCCGGCATATTCCTTGGTGAGCATCGAGCGGTAGACGCCGCCCCCGGTGCCGTTCTCGCCGAGCGGACCGTCCGTTCCGTCGGAAGAGGTCAGGCGGTCGAGGCTCTGCTCCAGGAACATCTTCTCGAACTCGGTCGAGGCCTTGCGCGCCTTGGCCTCGGCGGCCGACCTGACGTCCAGGGACTTCGCGTCAGCAGTCTTGGCACCCGGGGCCTTGGCCTCGGCGGCCTTGGCCTTGGCGACGACGTCGGCGACCTGGCCGACGATGGCCTTGCCCACGCCCATGGCAACGGAGGCGGCAAGCGGAGCGAGTTGCAGCATGGCGGTCACCTCATCGCGGGCGGGTGGGGGCGGGGCGGCGCATCGGCTCACATCACCTCGATGTCGGCCTGCAGGGCGCCGGCCGCCTTGATGGCCTGGAGGATCGAGATCAGGTCGCGCGGGCCGATGCCGAGCGCGTTGAGCCCGTCGACGAGCTCGCGCAGGGTCACGCCCTCCTTGACGAGCGCCAGCTTGTTGCCGTCCCCCGTGTCGACCCGGACGCCGGTGCGCGGCACGACGACGGTCTGGCCCTGGCTGAGCGCGTTGGGCTGGCTCACCTGCGGCTGCTCGGTGATCGTGACGGTGAGGTTTCCCTGCGCGATCGCGACCGTCGAGACGCGCACGTCGCGGCCCATCACGATGATGCCGGAGCGCTCGTCCACGACGACGCGGGCCGTCTGATCGGGCTCGACCTTGAGCTGCTCGATCTCGGTCACGAGGCGGATCATGTTGCCCGCGTACTTGGCCGGGATCTGGATGGTGACCGTGGCCGGGTCGGTCGGCTCGGCGGTGTCGGCGGCCATGAAGTCGTTGATGGCGGCCGCGATGCGCTTCGACGTCGTGAAGTCCGGGTTGCGCAGCGAGAGGCGAAGCGAGCGCATGTCGTTCATCTTGAACGCCATCTCGCGCTCGATCATGGCGCCGTTCGGCACGCGGCCGTTCGTCGGCACGCCGCGGGTGATCGACGCGGCCTCGCCTCCGGCGGAGAAGCCTGCGATGGCAACGGACCCTTGCGCCAGCGCGTAGACCTCGCCGTCGGCGCCGAGCAGCGGCGTCACCAGCAGGGTGCCGCCCTGGAGCGACTTGGCGTCGCCGAGGGAGGAGACCGTGATGTCGATGCGGTTGCCCTGCGTGCCGAAGGGCGGCAGGCTCGCCGTCACCATCACGGCGGCGAGGTTCTGCGTGCGCATGGTGGCGCCGCGGGTGTTGACGCCGAGCCGCTCCAGCATCGCCTGCAGGGACTGGCGAGTGAAGGGGATGTTGTTCAGCGTGTCGCCGGTGCCGTTGAGGCCCACCACGATGCCGTAGCCGACGAGCTGGTTCTGGCGGACGCCCTCGATGCTCGCAAGGTCCTTCACCCGCGACAGGGCGGCGGCGGGGCCCTGCGCCAGGAGCAGGAGCGCCAGCACCCCGCCGAGGAGGCGGAGGAGACCGGAAGGGCGGGGCTGGCCGGCTGTCTGGACTCGCATGTCGCGTTTCGGCTGGAGGACGGGTTCGCCCCCTCCTTCTGCCAGGACCATGCCAACCGCTCCCTCAATCCAAGTGCTTGCATTTGAAGGATTTCCTCTCGGCGCGCAGAGCCGGACGGGCCGCAGGGGGCCGGTCCAAACTGCCGACCCGGCAGGATCTGCCCGGCCGTTTACGCCGGGTTAACCAAGCGGGCCGAGTCTGTGGCGGCCGGGACGAATGCCTGGGAGGGGTCCTGCAGATCATGCGCGTCGGTCACAGCCTTATCGCCCAAGCCGCAGGCTCCGCCGCCCCCGCGCGTCGGCCGGAAGGCGCGCGAGCCTTCACGCTGGACGCGCAGCCCCAGGCGACCGCCGCCGGCGGCGCAGCGCCCGCGGCGCCGATGGCCGGGCTCGACGCCATCCTCACCCTTCAGAGCAACGCGGACACGCCCGGCGAGCGCCGCCGACGCTCCGTGCGGCGCGGGCACGACCTGCTCGACGGGCTCGACCGGCTCAAGGCGTCGCTGCTGTCGGGCCGCGTCTCCACCTACGAATTGCGGACGATCGCCGGCCGCCTCGCGGAGCGGGCCGGCGAGAGCGGCGACCCGCGCCTCGACGGGGTGCTGGCGGATATCGAGCTGCGCGCCGCCGTCGAGCTCGCCAAGCTTCAGGCGCAGCAGCCCCGCGCGGCCTGACCGGCCGCGAAGGCCGTCGCCGGCCGGTGAACTCGCAGGCGCTCCCGACCGTTCTCCCGGCGAAGGTCCGCTCGCGTGACCTCAGGAGAACCCCATGCCCAGCCCCATGATCCGCGCGAGCCTGCTTGCCGTCCTCCTCGGCGCAGGGACCGCCGTCGCGCAGACGGCGCCCGATGCCAAGCCGGCGGCGGCACAGCCCGGCGACCGGCTGCTGGCCGAGATGCCGGCGGGCGGGCTGCGCGCCTCGAAGCTCGTCGGCGTCGAAGTGGTCGGGATGGATCACGTGCGGATCGGGCGCACCGAGGAGGTGATCCTCGACGGTCAGGGCCGCGTGGCGGCCGTGGTGGTCGGCGTCGGCGGCTTCCTCGGCATCGGCGAGAAGGCGGTCGCGATCCCCTTCGATCAGATCGCCTGGAACACGGGGGAGGGCGCGGGGCCGCGCTCGAGCACGACGCCCGGACAGGCGCCGAGTGCCGCCGCGGCGGCCAGCGCGGGACCCGACACGATGCCGGGCGCGAAGGTGAGCGACAACGTCTTCAACGTCATCGAGGAGCGGCGCAGCGGCACCGTCACGGAGGAGACGGGCTCCGTCGCCGCCCCCTCGCAGCCCCGCGGGACGGCCACGGTTCCGGCCGGCGGCACCTCCGCGACGCCGGTGCGCGCCGAGATCCGGTTCACGCGCGCGGCCCTCGAGGCGGCGCCCGCCTTCCGCTACCAGCGCGACTAGGGTCCGGAACAGGGCCGAGGCGCGAGGGCGCCGTCTTCACGCGCCGTCTTCCGTCTCGCGGACGGTGTCGGCGAACGGCACCGGGAGGAGGGGCCGGCCGTCGGCTCCCATGATCTCGAAGGAGCACACGAACCAGTCCCGCACGCCGTGCGACCGCGTTCGCGAAATCAGGTCGCGCGCCGATCGCAACGCCTGCGCGCGCGCAGCGCCGAGGTCGGCGAGTTCGTCGCCCTCCAGATCCTCGGCCAGCCCGCGCGGGCCCGGCTTGTGCCGCAGGTTGAAGTAGTAGCGCGGCATAAGGCGCCCTCGATCAGGCGGGCATATTCCGCCTCGGGCGCGCCGTAGCTGCCATCCGCCAGCGTCTCCAGGCGCTCGCGGTCGATCACCGTGATGCGCCCGCGCCGGGCCTTGATCCGGCCCGCGCCCTCCAGGTTCTGCAGGGCCAGCGTCACGCCGGAGCGCTGCACGCCCAGCATCATCGACAGGAACTCGTGCTTGAGCAGGAGATCGTCCCCGTCCACCCGGTCGTGGCACATCAGGAGCCAGCGGGCGAGGCGAGCCTCGATGTTGAAGCTTGCGTTGACGAAGGCCGTCTGGCGGACCTGAACAAGCTCCGTCTGGATGTAGCGCAGCAGGAGCCGGCGCAGGGTGGCGCTTGCATCCGTGGCAGCCAGCAACGCCTCCGCGCCGATGCGCCAGCCCTCGCCCGCGAGCTGCATGAAATGATCGTGCGGAACCCGGTCGCTGCCCAGGAGCAGCGGCACGGCGCCGACCAGCCCCTCCCGTCCCGCGATGCCCACCTCGACACGACCGTCGGAACCCTGCGCGGTGATCGAGGAAACCCCACTCTCCAGGAAATACAGGTGCTCGACCCGTTGGTTGGGCGCAATCAGCATCTGCTGGAGCGGAAGATCCGTGAGGTATAGGTGCGGCTGCAGCCGGTCGAAATCATCCGGCGACATCGCCTTGATCAGGCGGTTGCGAACGGCATTCTGTTGAAGCTGGACCACGGCTCTCGTCTCCCTGTCGGAGCAAGAGCACCGCGCGTCTCCCTGCCGTTCGCGCTCAGAGATTTCAGCAAACGATGAGATCGATTTGGGAAGGCGGCGGAAGTATTACAAGCAGGCCCGGGTGAAAGCGGATGAATTCCGTTATGTTCGATACCATACAAAACGAAGGTCTGAAAACCGACCGGCCCCGCGGATAGCTTTTGCGCAATGCATTTTGTGTTTATAGCTTCGGTTAGCTTGCCAGGCCGCCAGGACATAGGCTCCGGCAATTCTCACCGGAGCTCTGCATGAAACAAATGGCTAGGCAGCCTGTGGCGCTGGTTGCGGATGCGGACAGCTTTGTCGGCCTGGATCTGAGCGACGCGCTGCGGACGGTGGGCTACCGCGTGCTCGGGCCGTTCGCGACGACGCGAGAGGCCTTGGCCGGGCTCGGTCAGGACGATCCGACGCTCGCCGTCATCGACATCGCGCTCAGGGACAGCTCCAGCATCGCCCTGGCCGAGGAACTGCGTCGGCGTCGGGTGCTCTTCCTGATCCATTCCGGGCAGCAGCAGGACAAATCCCACCTCGTCGCCTTCCAGGGGGCGCCGTGGCTGATCAAGCCCGCTTCGGCCTCGGACGTGCTGGCGCTGTGTGACGAGCTCTCCCTGTCCGGGCTTGCGCCTGCGGGCGATGAGCAAGCCACGTTCTCCCCGGTGGTCGAGCGGGCCGGGAGCGTGAGCAACCCGTTCGTGCGCAAGCTGGAAGGCTTCGCGGCCTTGTCCGAGGCCGACCGAGCGGTGCTGGAGCAGATCAGCGCCAATGCGCGCATCGTCCCGCCGCAGACCAGTCTCGTGCACGAGGGCGACAGGCCCGACGGCGTGCTGCTCGTCATGGAGGGCTTTGCCGGGCGGCTCAAGCACCGCGCCAACGGCCATCGCCAGATCATGGCCTACCTCGTGCCCGGCGACACGGGCGATCTCGACGTCGCGCTGCTCTCCCGGATGGATCACACCATCACCACGCTCTCGGCCTGCAAGGTGGTCCGCATCGCCCCCGAGACCGTGGCGGCCTTGGTGCAGCATCATCCGCAGATCGCTCGCGCGCTTCGGATGACGACGCTGGTGGACGAGGCGACCCTGCGCGAGTGGCTGATGAATGTCGGCTGCCGTTCGGCCGTGGAGCGGATCGCGCATCTGTTCTGCGAGCTGCTGGTGCGGCTGGGGGCAGTCGGCCTCGCGCAGGGCAACAGCTACGAGTTGCCGATCACGCAGCTCGACATCGCCGACACGACGGGCTTGTCGAACGTGCATGTGAACCGCTCGCTGCAGGAGTTGCGGCGGCAGGGGCTGATCGAACTGGGGGGCAGGCGGCTGACGATCCTGAACTTGCAGCGCCTGAGGACGTTGGCGGAGTTCAAGGCCAATTACCTGCACCTGGGAGACCGCTCTGCCGCATGAGCCTTCGCCTCGAGCCTGTGCAGGTCGCGCCCAGAGGCGGCGACACCGACGGCCGGCTCGTCTTCGCCGGCGGGTATCTCGTCGCCGTTCTGGTGCGGCTGGGCGAAGGGCATGGCGAGGAGGCGGGCCGGTGGTTCGTGGAAGCGGGCTTCGGCCTCGCGGTCACCGTCCTCAAGCCGCCCACCTTCGTCGACCTCGACGAGGCGCAAGCCTGATTACGCAGCAGCTCGCCGACGCCGCGGCACAGACCTGAGCGGGACGGGCTCCAGAAGCCCATTCACCGAACCGCCGCCTGCGAGGATGGCGTAGACCGACGTCCCGCGGCGAGGTTGGGCCGGAAGCCGGCTCCCGTCCCGGCGCTGGTTGTCCCCTCACGCCGCCTTGGCGTAGGGCGTCCGTGCGGCGGCCGCGATGGCTTGCGACGCCGCGGCGCGCAACTCGGGAAGGCGGTCGAGGCCGGCGCCGTGGGCGGAGACCTCCTCGATCTCGCGGCACAGCCTCGCCAGCGCGGCGAAGCCGAGCTGGCCGGCAAGCGACACCATGGCATGAGCCTCCCGCGACAGCTCCGCGGCCGTGATCCCGGGCGCTTCGAGCTGCGCCAGGCGCCGCTCGACCTCGCTCTGGAAGGCCGCGAGAAGACCGGAGATCCGGCCCTCGCCGAGGACGCCGGCCAGCATCGCCAGCATCGTCTCGTCGAGGACGTCCGTGGATCGGGCGGGGTCCGGCTCCCCACCGCGATCGTTCGTCGCCGGCTCCGCCGCCCGGAGCAGCCTCTCGATCGCGGCGAACAGGTCCGTCCAGTCGACGGGCTTGGCGACGTGGGCATCCATCCCGGCCGCGCTGCACCGCTCGACCTCCTCGGCCAGCGCATTGGCGGTCAGGGCGATGATCGGGGTCCGGCGGCGGCCGTGCTCGCGCTCCCAGCTGCGGATCGCGGCGGTGGCGGACAGGCCGTCCTGGCCGGGCATCTGCACGTCCATCAGCACGACGTCGAAGACGGTCTCCGCCTGGACCGCCGCGACGGCCGCCGCCCCGTCCCCGACGATCGTGACGTCATGCCCCTTCCGGCGAAGGACCGCCGCGATGATCTCCTGGTTGATCGCGTTGTCCTCCGCGAAGAGCATCCGGTATCCGCGCTGCCCGGCGGGCGTCAGGCCCTCGCCCTCCGTCGAGGCGGCACCTTGCCCCTGGGCCGGCCTGAGCGGGATCTCGAACCAGAAGGTCGAGCCCTCGCCGAGCCGGCTCTCGACGCCGACCTCCCCGCCCATCAGCCGGACGAGCCGCCGCGTGATGGCCAGGCCGAGCCCGGTGCCGCCGTAGGTGCGCGAGATCGAGCCGTCCGCCTGGCTGAACCGCTCGAAGAGGTGCGGCAGCGTCTCCGCGGCGATGCCGATGCCGGTATCCACGACGTCCACACGGAGGCGCGGCTGCGCCTCGGCCCCGTCGAGCCAGCGCGCCCGCAGGGTCACCGTGCCGGCCGGCGTGAACTTGATGGCGTTGGTGGAGAGGTTGAGCAGCACCTGCCGGATCCGGACGGGATCGCCCAGGAACGCATCGGGCACGTCCGCATCGATCTGCGCGACGATGGCGAGATCCCGGCCCTTGGCGGCCTCGATGGTGAGCTCGCGGCAGCTCTTCAGGAGGGCCCGCAGCCCGAACGGCACCACCTCGATCGCCAGCTGCCCTGCCTCGATCTTCGAGAAGTCGAGGATGTCGTTGACGATGGTCAGGAGCGAGCGGCCGGATTCCTGCGCGAGCGCGATCAACCGGCTCTGCGAGGGGCTGACCGAGGGATCGCTCTGGAGGAGATCGTGGACGCCGAGCATGCCGGTGAGCGGCGTGCGCAGCTCGTGGCTCATATTGGCCAGGAACTCGGCCTTGATCCGGGCCCCGGCCTCGGCCGCGACCTTGGCACGCTCGAGGTGGGCCGCCTGCCGCTGGCGCAGGGTGACGTCGCGCAACGCCCGGATGATGCGGACCTCGCCGCCCTCGTCGACCCGCCGGAGGGCCGCCTCGGCCCAGATCCAGTGCCCGGCCTTGTGCTGCATCCGGTAGATCGCGGACCCGGTGGGGTTCTCCGCGGTGAGGGCCTGCAGCGCCGTGGCGAGCGTCGCGACGTCGTCGGGATGCACGAGGCTCAGGAGGCGCATCCGGCTCGCCTCGTCGAGGCTGTAGCCGAGCATGCTCGTGACCGCCGGCGAGACGTAGCTGTCCCGGCCCTCGGCGTCGCCGAGGATGATCAGGTCCGAGGTATGGTCGGCGAGCAGCCGGTAGCGGGCCTCGCTGTCCCGGACCCGGTTCTCGGCGGCATGCCGCTGCGTGATGTCGGTGAGCGTCTGGACGTAGCCCTCGCCGCCGCGGATCGGCATGGACCGGATCTCGATGACGCTGCCGTCCGCGCGGCGCCGCTCGGAGCGGAGATCGGCGGTGCGGTTCTCCTCGTCCAGCTCCCAGTGGCTCGAATCCTCGATCGCCTCGCCCCAGGAGCCCGTGAGCCGCAGGTGCTCCCGCACGGAGCGGTAGCTCGGGCGCGACGCCATCAGGGCCGGGGGCAGGCCGAGCAGTTCGAGGGCGCGCGCATTGGCGACGGGCACGGTTCCGTCCGGGGCGATCATCAGGAGGCCCTGGTCCATGCTCTCGAGGGCGGCCTCAAACAGCGACGACTTCTCGGCCAGCGCGCGTTCGGCCTGTTTCAGCTCGGTCAGGTCGGCGAAGACGCCGAAGATTGCGCGGATGCCGACGGACCTGCCCTCGGCATCGGTCTCGCCCTGGCAGATGCCGCGTGCGAGGACCTGCCGGATGCTGCCGTCGGGGCGCCGGATGCGCAGCTCGAAGGCGAAGGACTCGCGCTCCTCGATGGCGCGCCGCACCGCCGTCGCGACGCGCTCGCGGTCGTCGGGGTGATAGCGCTCGATCGCCCCGTCCACCGTCGGTTGGAAGGCGGCGGGATCGAGCCCGTGGATGCGGTAGACCTCCTCCGACCAGGTCAGCCGGTTCGAGGGCAGGTCGATGTGCCAGTGGCCGACATGGGCGACCTGCTCGGCCATCGTGAGCAGGCGGTTGGCCTCGCGCGCCTCCGCCTCGGCCACCTTGAGGTGGGTGATGTCGCGCACGCCGACGAAGACCCGGCCGATCCGGTCGGAGCCGGGATCGCGCAGGGGAACGTGGATGACCTCCCAGCTCTTCAGCCCGCCCCCGAGGATCTGGTGATCCTCCGTCCGCAGGGGCTCGCCGGAGAGGACGGCGAGTTCGAGCTCCGTGCGAACCTGCGCGGCGTGGGCGGGCGGGAGCAGATCCTCGGGCCGCTTGCCCATCACCGCCTCGGCTGGCAGGCCCATCGCCGCGGCGGCGGCAGGGTTCCAGGCCTCCAGGCGGAACTCCCCGTCCTCGCCGACGCGATGCACGAACAGCGAATCCGTCGAATGTTCGAACAGGCCGCGGAAGAGGGACTGCGCGTCCTGCCAGGCATGCTCCGAGGCCCTGATCCGCTGCTGGCGGCGCTCCAGGCCGGCGGCGAGCACGAGGAGCGCGATCGTCGCCAGAGCAAGAACGGAGCCCTGGATCGTGGCCTCGCGGCGCCAGGGCGCGAGCGCCTCGTCGACCGACATCGAGGCCGTGGCGACGAGCGGGTAGCGGTCGAGGCGCTGGAAGCCGACGATGCGCTCCAGGCCGTCCACGGGCGAGGCGGGGTTGTGGATGACGCCCGACGGTCCGGCCTTCAGGCCCACGGCGAAGAGCCGGCCCCGCGACAGGTCGCGCCCGATCATCGCCGACGCCTCCGGCTCGCGCAGGAGGATGCGGCCGGTATCCGCCCAGAGGGCGATCGTCCCCTGCTCGCCGATCTTCACCTGACGGTAGAAGTCCCGGAAGGAGGAGAGGCGCAGCGTCGTGCTCACCACGCCCTCGAAGCGCCCGTCCGGCCCTCTCAGGCCGCGGGAGACGGGCAAGACGGGGGCCGCGTCGTAACGGCTGACGATCGGCAGATCGACGTGGACGCCACCATCCGGATTGTCGCGATGCCACTGGAAGTAGGAGCGGTCCGCGCTGCTCAGCGGCCCGTGAGGACCGACCGAGTCATGGAGCCACGCGCCGTCGGACGACAGGACCGCGAGGTTCTGCACCTGCGGGAGCTCGGCCGCGCGCCGTTGCAGGAACTCCTTCAGCCCCGCCCGGTCCGGGTTGCCCCGCAGGCGCTCGATGGTGCCGGAGAGGACGAGGTCCGCGCCCTCGATCGTCCGGGCCGCGTGCTGGGCGAGCGCGGTGGCGAGGTTGCGGGCGGTCTCGTCGGCGTTGGCGAGGGCGACGGCGCGGGAGGTCGCGATCTGCCAGGTGCCGATCGCGGCGATGAGGATCGCGGCCACGAGCGTGACCAGCGTGGCCATCGAGATGCGTCTGGCGCCGCGCGGGGGTCGTAGAGGCGTGTCCACGCGGTCCTGCTCCCCAACCACCGAGTACCAGAGCGCGAAGGCTGGCCTAGACCGGAATACTTAATGCTGGCATGCCGCGAGCCGCGAAAACCACACCGGGTACGTGCGGCTCAGTCACGCAACCAAGCCTGGCACGCATACGGGCCGCGCACCGGAAACCGGACGCCCGGTGCGCAGGGTATTGCGAGTCCGTTTATGAATCTGTGATGGTCTGAAGGATAGCGGCGAGCCCCCCGGCCCGCTTCCTCTTCGAACCTGGGACCCTCCGCGCGAGGACGAGCATGACGCATTCGGCATCCGACGGTCCCATCGCGGTCGCGATGCTCGACGACGACCAGCTCTACCGCGAATACATGGGCGTGCTCCTGGCCCGCCAGCCGAACTACGCGTTCTTCCCGGCCGCCTCCACGGAGGAGCTGCTCGCGATCCTCGACGCGCGGCCGATCGACTGCGTGCTGCTCGACTACAATCTCGGGCGCGACACGGGGCTTGCCGTCCACGCGACCATCGAGGCGCGCTACCCCGAGGCGCCGCCCACCATCATGCTGACGGGCGACGGGCGCGAGCGGACGGTGATCAAGGCGATGCGCCTGGGCATCCGCGACTACCTGCCCAAGCGCGACCTCAAGGTCGACGAGATCGTCTCCGTCATCGGGCGGACGGTGAAGCGCCACCGGCAGGAGGTGGAGCAGAGGGCCGAACATCGCCGCCTCGTGCAGCTCTCCGGCATCGACACGGTGACCGGCCTCATGGCGCGCGAGCCCCTCGACGCGCGCCTGGCGCAGCTCGACGCCGCGCTCCCGCGCAGCCGCGTCGGATACGGCCTCCTGCTCATCGAGATGGCGGAGCTCGATCACATCAACGAGCGCTTCGGCCTCGGGCTCGGCGACCGGGCGCTCCGGGCCTTCGCCCAGCGCCTGCGCCTGCCGGCGCGGCATTCCGACATCTGCGGGCGCTACGCCGGCAGCACCTTCCTCTACATCGTCGATTCGGGCGCCGACCCCGAGCTGCTCGCCGCGGTCGCCGGGCAGCTGCGCCAGCAGACGGATTTCCGCGCCGACTTCGACGAGGCCAGCCTGCACCTGACGGCGCATATCGGCGGCGCCCTGTTCTTCATCGATGGCCGAACGACGGAGAGCGTGCTCTCGGAGGCGCGCCGCCGCCTGCGCGAGGCGCGCGAGAGCGGCGAGCGGGTCGTCCTCGCGACGAGCGCGGCCGGCCGCGAGCCGGCCGCGGCGGAGGTCCCGATGGACGAGCCGGCGCCCGCCCGCCCGGCCCCGCCCGAGGCCGAGGACCCCACGATACGTACGGCGGATTTCCGCCGCTCGCCGCGCCAGCGCGTGTTCAAGCGGGGCCGCATCATGACCCCGGACACCGGGTCGACCTTCGATTGCACCCTGCGCAACGTCTCGCAGACCGGGGCCGCCCTGCGCTTCGACGCCTTCTTCGCCCTGCCCGAGGAGTTCGACCTCGTCATCGTCGGCGCGGGCCAGAAGCGCCGCTGCCGGGTGCGCTGGCAGAGCGGCGTCGATGTCGGGGTGCAGTACGTCTCCTGAGACGGCCGCCGGCGCGTCATGGCAGGCCGACGGCGCGACGGATTCCCTCTCCCAGGGGGAGGTCGATGGCAGATGAGGCGGCTCATCGGCCAGCCGTCTCCCTGGCACCCCCCGTGGTCATTCCGGGGCCGCCCCCGGATCTCGCCTTCGGCCGGTCCGAGGACAGGCTCCGCGGAGCCCGGAACCCAGAGCCGCCAACGAGGCGGGCTGGATCGCGACCTGCGGTTCTGGGTTCCGGGCTCGCCTGAGGCGTCCCGGAATGACAAAGGTGGTTGAAGAACCCAGCCTGCGATCGCCCTGCCCAGGGGGAGAGGGGATCCGCGGGTCGCGCGACGAGCGGCGGTGACGGACGCGAGCTGCCGACGACCGGCAGCCCCATGACGCGGCCGGGCTCAGCCGACCCGGTCGAGGTCCTGCGGCACGGAGAGGAGCTCCCGGATCTTCAGGGCGAGGGCGTCCGGGCGGAAGGGCTTGACCAGGAAGCCGTCGACCCCGGCGTTCCGCGCCTCGATGCGCGAGGCGGAGCGGGCATTGGCCGTGAGCATGAGGAAGCGCAAAGCCCGCAGGGACGGCTCGGCGCGCACGCGGTTCAGCAGCTCGATCCCGCTCATCGGGACCATGTTCCAATCCGAGATGACGAGGCCGTAGCGGCGCTGGCGCAGCTTCTTCAGGGCCGAGCCGCCATCCGTGGCGCGGTCGACCTGGGCGAACCCGAAGGCGGTCAGCATCGCCGACAGGGTGTCGCCGACCATCTCGCTGTCGTCGACGACGAGCACGGGCAGGCTCGCCGGCTGGAACTGGCCCAGGAGCTCGCGCATGGCGGCGAGCGTGCCCGAGCCGCCCGGCTTCGGCGCCGCGGCGGCGCCGGTGAAGGGCGCGAAAGCCTGGATGGCGCGGGGCGGGCTCACAACCTCGCCCAGGATCACGTGGCAGCCGAGCGCGGCGAGCCGGTCGCGCTGGGCGGGCGTCGCCACGCCCGGCGCAGCGATCCGCAGCCCGAACACGCCGCCCACTGCGATGATCGCGCGCAGCCGGCGGAGCGCCTCGTCGTCCTCACGCAGGCCGGCGGGGTCGAGTTTCAGCTGATCGAAGCCGCCCTCGTGGAGGGCGTTGATCGAGGCCGGCCCGGTGCCGAACTCGTCTAGCCCGAGCTTGACCTTCAGGGACCGCAGCTTGGCCAAGGTCTCCGCCACGCGCTTGCCGCCCTTCGTCAGCGTCGCCTCGCTGAGGTCGACGCGCAGCCGGCTCGGATCGAGGTTCGAGGCTCGCAGGGCCTGGACGAAGGTGAGGGCGAGGTCGCCGCTCGAGAACTGGAACAGCGAGATCCTGAGGCCGATGCCGAGCGGCCGGTCCCAGGTCGCGGCCAGGCGGCAGGCCTCGTAGATGGTCCATTCGCCGAGCGCGGTCATCAGGCCGGCATCCTCGGCGATCGGCATGAACACCGAGGGGTCGACGGTGCCGAGCCGCGAGCTGTTCCAGCGCAGGCGCACCTCGAAGCCGATCACCGCCCCCGACGCGGCCTCCATCTCCGGCTCGTAGGTGAGGTCGAGCTCGCTGCGGTCGATGGCGTGCATCAGCTCGGCCTCGATCGCGCGGCGGCGCTGCAGGGCCTCGTTCAACGACGGATCGAAGAACCGATGCGTGTTCTTGCCCTCCTGCTTGGCCTTGTAGAGGGCCGCGTCGGCGTTGCGCAGCAGCTCATCGACATCGCGCCCGTGCGTCGGGAAATGCGCGATGCCGATGCTGACGCCCAGGCTGAGCGCGACGTCGCCGATGAGGAAGGGCCGGCCGATGGCCTCGACCAGCCGCTCGGCCAGACGTGCGGATTGATGCGCCTCCGCGGTGTAGGCCTGCAGGATCAGGAACTCGTCGCCGCCGAGCCGGAACGCCAGGTCGGTCTCGCGGGTGACCTCGGTCAGGCGCTGGGCGACGATGCGCAGGGCCTCGTCCCCCGCCGGATGGCCGTGGACGTCGTTGATGGCCTTGAAACCGTCGAGGTCGAGGCAGAGCACCGCGAAGTCGGCCCCGTACCGCTCCGCCCGGGTCTGCTCGGCGAGCAGCGCCTGTTCGAGGCCGAGCCGGTTGCGCAGGCCGGTGAGGGGGTCGTGGCGGGCGTTGCGGCTGATCCGCTCCTCGGCCGCCCGGCGCGCGCGCAGGTCCTGGAAGACGAGGAGAACGTGCTGGCGGCCGAGGAGCTCGATGGTGCGGACGTGAAGCTCGGCCGGCACGGCCCCGCCTTCGCCGGCCAGACTCACCTCGGCCGAGCGCATCGCGGCGGGCAGCGCGGGCGGCGGCACCGCGAAGAGGTCCGCCATCGGGCGTCCGATCAGGTCGCGCGGCTCGCGGCCGAGCAGCGCGCCGAGGCCGAGATTCGCTTCAAGGATCGTTCCATCGGCGCAGAAGACCGCGATGCCCTCGACGAGGACGTTGGACAGCGCGCGCAGCCGCGCGAGTTCCCCCCGAGCCAACTCCCTGACAACCTCGGGATTCATCTTGCCACCGGCTCGTAGTGTCGCGCATACCTCTGATGCGACGAACATCCCGTGTCCGGGTGAAGAAGCGTTTAACCGCGTGCCAGGGGCGGTGACGCTCGCCTGCTGCGGGCCGTGTCCTCGCCTGAGGGGAACGGGAGCCGCTGTGCGGCGCAGGCAAGGCCGCCGGACGCGGTGATCCTCGCAGCGCGTTGCGATCCTTCGGGGGAAGGGGAGACCCATGCGGCGGATGGTTTTGGTCCTCTCGGGCATCCTCGCATGGGCGCCGCATGCGGAAGCGCGGCCGTCGGCGCGTGCCCAGCCCTCCACCGAGTCCATGCGCGCGCACACCGACGCCGCGACCACGATCCTGCCGGAGAACGCCGAGGCTCATGCCCGCCAGCAGGCGTTCGACGCGAGGATCGCTCGCAAGACCCAGGCTGCGACACGATCCGTGTGCGAGGGCTGCTCCCAGGGCAATCGACCGAACGCGGGTCGGCGTGCCGTCGAATCCGAGGAGAGCGCGTTGCGGACCGATCCGGCGCAGGCGCCCCTCGATTGAAGCGCGGTCCTCTCGGCCGAAAGGCGAGAGGCTCTTCGCGGCCTGCCGTGCCGCCCGGGTGAACGGACCCCTGAACATCCACGCGCATCGCGCGGAGCGCTCCAGCCCCGCGCTCCCTCCGGGCATCCGCGCCCCGGCCCGACGACAGCATCGGCGGGACCGCCGTCAGTCCTCCCGTTCTCCATACGGCGAAACCTTCGGGCGCTCTTCTGCGTATAAGCGCGCGTCGATCGCCGACCGGCTGCGCAGCCGCCACTGCAATGGAGGGAAACTCTGCCCTGAGGGCGAGAACGACTACCTAAGTATTTGATCGACGATCGTCGAGCAGCTTTTCATCGGAGGGCCCAGGGTTTGCTCCCACAAAAGCCGAAACAAAGATCGGGTGAAGAACCCGCTCGGATTGGGACACATTCGGCCCACCATGGTACACGGCGCATCGATGTTTCAAGATCGGCTTCCTGAGATCTACGAAAGCCTTTCGGTTCCGGCTGGCGACCGCCGGGACGTTTGGGCCGCGTTGATGCCGCGCCGCCGCCGCGCCGCCTTCCGGCTCGGCATCTCGGCGGCCGTCGCGATGGCCGACCTCCTCACGATCATCGGCTCCGCCTACGCCGTCGAGCTCCTCTACTTCTACGCGACCACCGGGCAGATCCTGCCGGAGGGGTTCAGCACGGCGCCGCAGATCTCGGCGCTCGTGGCGCTGATCGTGTTGCTGACCAACCTCGTGCGCGAGGAGTACAGCATCGAGAACCAGCTCTCGTACCAGCCCCACCTGCGCCGCACGGCCACGCTCTGGCTTACGGCCTGGGCCGCCGTGCTCGTCGTCGGATTCGCGACGAAGACGACGCACGATTTGTCCCGCGTCGTCTCGATCGGCTCCTTCCTCGCCGGGCTCCCGGCCATCCTGCTGGTGCGCCTGATGATGGTCGCCCTGGTGCGCCGAGCGATCACGGCCGAGTCGGCCTCGGTCAACCGCGTCCACCTCGTCGGCTTCGAGGAGGACATCGCCCGCTTCTACGCCCACAACGATGCGGAGAGCCTCGGCCTGCGCGTGATCGGGACGAGCTACCTCCGCCGGGTCGACCCGGCCGCGGACGCCGCGGCGCGCGACGCGCAGATGTCGGAGGATCTCGATCTCGCGGTCTCCGTCGTCCGCTTCCTGCGGCCCGACGACGTCTTCATCCTGGTGCCGTGGTCCGACGTGTCGGACATCGAGCGCTGCGTCGACGCCTTCCTGCGTGTCCCGGCGGCGCTTCACTTGCGCCCCGGCGCGGTGATGGAGCGCTTCCCGGACCTGCACGTCGCCCGCGTCGGGCGGCTGTCCGGGATCGGCATCGGCCGCCGGCCGCTGCATTCGGGCGAGATCTTCCTGAAGCGCGCCCTCGACCTCAGCGTCGCGCTGGCGGCGCTCGTGCTGCTGGCGCCGCTCTTCGCGGCGGTCGCCCTGCTGATCAAGCTCGACAGCCCAGGCCCGGTCTTCTTCCGGCAGAAGCGCTACGGCTTCAACCAGCAGCCCTTCGCGGTCTACAAGTTCCGCAGCATGAAGACGGAGCGCGACGCCGTCTTCCGGCAGGCCTCCCGCAACGATGCCCGGATCACCCGCATCGGCGCCGTCCTGCGGCGCTCGAACATCGACGAGCTGCCCCAGCTCATCAACGTCATCCTCGGCGAGATGTCCCTCGTCGGCCCGCGGCCCCACGCGCTCGCCCACGACCGCAGCTTCGAGCGTCGCATCGCCCTCTACGCGCGGCGCCACAACGTGAAGCCCGGCATCACCGGCTGGGCGCAGGTCAACGGCCTGCGCGGCGAGACCCTGACGGACCTCGACATGGAGCGGCGCGTCAGCCACGACCTCCACTACATCGACAACTGGTCGATCTGGCTCGACATCCAGATCCTGTTCCAGACGGTGTTCTCGCCCCGCGCCTACCGCAACGCCTATTGATCGGCGGCCTGCTTCTCCAGGCAGGCCCCGCATTCGCCCTCGACCTCCAGGATGCGGCTCGACGGCTTGAAGCCCGCGCGGGCCAGCGTCCGGCCGAGGCCGTCCTCGACCTCCGGGGAGGTGGTCTCGTCGATGCCGCCGCATTGGCGGCAGATGAGGAAGACGAGGCCGGCATTGTCCCCGTGGGAATGCCCGCAGGAGACGAAGGCGTTCCGGCTGGCGATGCGGTGGACGAGACCATGCTCGGTCAGGAAGTCGAGCGCCCGGTAGACCGACACCGCCGCGACCCGCCGGCCCGGCCCGCTCAGGCGCTCGGCGATGTCGTAGGCGCCCAGCGGCTGGGTCTGCGCCGCCACCGCCGCGAGCACGTCGCGCCGCAATCGGGTGAAGTGCAGGTCGCGGTCGCGGCAGAGCGCCTCCGCCCGGGCGACGACGTCGTCGGCCCCAGCGCCGCAGCCGTCGCTGCCATGAACGTCGCTGCCATGGGCCTCGTTGCCATGAGCCTTGGCGTGGTCGTGCATGAATCCTTCCTGGAACGGTTTTCGGATCGGACCGACCGCCGTTGAACTCGGCTGCTGTTACAGTGTATCAGCGCCCCAGCATAAGCCTCGGCGTCCGTTCGGGCAATTTGATCGAGCCGCGTGACCCGAACCCTGCCGATGCGAATGTCTCCCATGAACGAGGGCTCGCGACGCTCCCTGTTCCAGTCCGGCGCCGCGCAGCGCTTCGCGCTCGCGCTCGGCCTGGCCGGCCTGCTCTGGGGAGCCATCCTTTGGGTCTCGTGAACGCCGCATCGGACGGAGGCGCAGCCGGCGCGATCGCCCTGCGCGGGCTGACGCTCGGCTACGACCGGCACCCGGCCGTGCACCACCTCGAAGGCGTCATCGTCGGCGGCAGCCTGCTCGCGGTGGTCGGCCCGAACGGCGCGGGCAAGTCGACGCTCCTGAAGGGGATCGTCGGCGAGATCCCCTGCCTGGAGGGCGAGATCGAGCGGCGGCCGGCGGGCGAGGCCGTGGCCTACCTGCCCCAGGCCGGCGAGATCGACCGCACCTTCCCCCTGCGGGTCCTCGACCTCGTGGCGATGGGGCTCTGGGCCCAGCTCGGCCCCTGGCGCAGCCTCCTTCCCCATCGATCGATCCTGATGCGGGCGCTCGCCGCGGTCGGTCTCGTCGGCTTCGAGCACCGGCCGATGGGCACCCTGTCCGGGGGGCAGTTCCAGCGGGCCCTCTTCGCTCGGCTCATCGTGCAGGACGCCCGAATCATCCTCCTCGACGAGCCCTTCACCGGCGTCGACGGCCAGACCTCCGCCGACCTGCTAGCCCTGATCGGCGCCTGGCACGCAGAGGGCCGCACGGTGGTCGCCGCCCTCCACGACCTGACGCAGGTGCGCGGGCACTTCCCCGACACGCTGCTCCTGGCCCGCGAGCCGGTGGCCTGGGGGCCGACGGCGTCTGTCCTGACCCCGGCGAACCTGGCCCGGGCGCAGGCCCTCTCGGAAGCCTGGGACGAGGACGCGCCGGTCTGCGACCGCGGTCATGCGCATCATCAGGGCCATGATCACGCGCAAAACCGGGTTGATCACGCGCATATTCCTGTTGATCACGCGCACGAGCATCATGATCACCGCGGGACGGCCGCGTGATCGATTTCCTGTTCGGGCCGTTCGTCGAATTCTCCTTCATGCGCAGGGCGTTGGTGGGCTGTCTTGCCCTCTCGCTCTCCGCCCCGCCCATCGGCGTCTTCTTGATGCTGCGCCGGATGAGCTTGATGACCGAGGCCATGAGCCACGCCATCCTCCCCGGAGCGGCGGCGGGCTTCCTCGTCGCCGGCCTGTCCCTGCCGGCAATGACGCTCGGCGGCCTCACGGCCGGCCTCGCCGTGGCGCTGCTCGCCGGCTTCGTCACCCGCCGGACGGGGATCAAGGAGGATGCAAGTCTCGCCGCCTTCTATCTTATTTCGCTCGCCGGCGGCGTGCTGCTGGTGTCCCTGCGCGGCTCGCAGGTCGACCTGCTCCACATCCTGTTCGGCTCCGTCCTCGCCCTCGACGATCCGGCGCTCTGGCTGCTCGGCGGCATAGCGACCGTCACTCTGGTGGGTCTGGCCGCGCTCTACCGCCCGCTGGTCATGGAATGCGTCGACCCGCAATTCCTGCGCATCGTCAGCCGCGCCGGCGGCCCGGTCCACTACGCCTTCCTCGGCCTCGTGGTGATGAACCTCGTCGGCGGCTTCCAGGCGCTGGGCACGCTGCTCGCCGTCGGCCTCATGATCCTGCCTGCGGTCGCGACCCGGTTCTGGGCGATTGACCTGGCCGGCCTGCTGCCGCTTTCGGTAGCGTTCGCCATGGCAGCGAGCCTGATCGGGCTAGAGCTCGCCTACCACGCTGACCTCCCGACCGGCCCGGCGATCGTCCTCTCGGCGGGGCTGATCTATCTCGGCTCCCTGCTGCTCGGCCCGCAGGGCGGCCTGGTGCGCCGGCTGTTCCGCCGGCGCCACCTCGAGGCCTGAGCGCGCCTCAAAGGTTGAACAGGCTCATAATCCCGGACACGATCGCGTAAACGAAGCCAGCATTCAGCATCACCCCGAGGACGCCGACTCCGAGCCCGATCACTACCACGAGCCCGTCGCGCTCGACGAGGCCGAGACCGACAAGGCAGATCGCAATTCCGAGCGGGATCTGCCCGACGAGCGGGGCGGCGACGATCAGTGCCAGCGAGAGCGTCAGCAGGATGAGGCCCACGACGCGCATGCCGAGCGCGGTCTCGAACAGGCGCATCCGGGGCTGCGACCAGCGCTCCAGACGCCGGAGGAGCGGCACGGCGCGGTTGGCCGCGCGCTCGACATCGCTGCGGGCGACCGACCGGCGCAGCAGCGCGCGCGGCAGCCAGGGGGCGGCCATTCCCGCCGTGATCTGGACTGCCACCATCAGCAGCAGCAACCCGCAGACCAGCGGGATCGGCGGCGGCATCGGGAGGCAATTCGGAAGGCCCAGGATCACGATGAGCAGCGCGAAGGCGCGGTCGCGCAGAACGGCGACGATGTCGCCGACCGTCAGCCTGTCGTTCTCCTGCGCAGCGAGCACGGTGAGGACGTCGGAGGTTCGCGCGACTGAAGACAAGTAGGCTCGGCCATGGCTGCTGTCCCGCGGCGGGCTCTAGCCTAGTCGGGCCCTCTCGCCAAGCGACGCAGGTCCATCCCGATCCTGCACGACCGGCGAACCGACGACGTTGGCAGCGCTATAACGCAGCAGCGACCGCGGCCTTTGAACGAGCCCTTACAACCGCCAGCATCCGGTTGACACCTGCGGGGCCCCTCACCATAAGAGCCGCCGCGGCCCGAGAGGGAAGCCTTTGGGGGAATGTCCCGAGCGGCAAAGGGGGCGGACTGTAAATCCGCTGCGTAAGCTTCGTAGGTTCGAGTCCTACTTCCCCCACCAAATGCGGTCGCGGCCAGCTTCCTCGCCGTGATCCGGCGCTCCCGGCTACGCGAAGCATCCAAGATGCGCGATCCATGCCGGCGTTGTGCGCCGCCGCACATCGATCGGCCGCCCGACGCGGCCGTGCGTTGCCTCTCATCCGACCCGATCCATTTCGAGCCCAACCCGGCGCGCCACGCGCCCTGGAAGTGGTGAGGATCAGATGGAATACCGGCAGTTTGGACGGTCCGGCCTCAAGGTGCCGGTGCTCAGCTTCGGCACAGGCACCTTCGGCGGCACCAACGAGTTCTTCGAGAAGTGGGGACGGACCGACGTCGCCGAGGCGACCCGCCTCGTCGACCTGTGCCTGGAGGCGGGAGTCAGCTTCTTCGACACGGCCGACATCTACTCGGACGGGGCCTCCGAGGAGATCTTGGGCCAAGCGCTCAAAGGTCGGCGAAGCCGGGCGCTGATCTCGACCAAGGCGACCTTCCCGGTGGGGGAGGGGGCCAACGAGATGGGCTCCTCGCGCCACCACCTCATTCGCGCCTGCGAAGCGAGCCTGCGTCGCCTGGGTACCGATCATATCGACGTCTACTTCATGCACGGCTTCGACGCGCTCACGCCCGTCGACGAGACCCTGCGGGCGCTGGACGACCTCGTGACCTCCGGCAAGATCGGCTACATCGGCGCCTCGAACTTCTCCGGCTGGCACCTGATGAAGGCGCTCGCGACCTCGGAGCGCTACGGGCTGGCGCGCTACGTCGCCTATCAGGGCTACTACTCGCTGATCGGCCGGCACTACGAGTGGGAGCTGATGCCGCTGGGCCTCGACCAGGGTGTCGCCCTGATGGTCTGGAGCCCGCTGGGCTGGGGTCGACTCACGGGCAAGATCCGGCGCGGGCAGGGGCCGCAGGGCGGACGTCTCGCCGCCGGCGGCGCGGAGGGCGGTCCCGTGGTCGCCGACGAATACCTCTACAACGTGGTCGACGCGCTCGATGCGGTCGCCGCCGAGACGGGCAAGACCGTGCCGCAGGTGGCGCTGAACTGGCTGCTGAGCCGACCCACGGTCGCCAACATCGTCATCGGCGCGCGCAACGAGGAGCAGCTCAAGCAAAACCTTGGGGGCGTCGGCTGGTCGCTCACGCCCGAGCAGATCGCCCAACTCGACGCCGCGAGCCAGGAGATGCCGATCTACCCCTACTGGCACCAGAAGGGCTTCGACATCCGCAACCCGAAGCCCACGGTCTGGTAGGGGAGGCCCCGGCCTCGCCTTCTCAAGCCGCCCGGAGCATGGTATCCGGCCGGCAGCGCGGGTGTAGCTCAATGGTAGAGCAGCAGCCTTCCAAGCTGAATACGAGGGTTCGATTCCCTTCACCCGCTCCACTTCCCGTCCTGCCGAAGGCTTTCTCACGCCCACAGTTCCGAGGGACAGAGACGACGTTTCCACGACCTGAGGACCTCGGCGGACGAGGAGGGCGCAGCCGCTCCCATTCACACCCAACACCGTTGGCGTTGCGGGTCGGATGGACATCGCCGGCCTAAGGCGCTTCATCGGAGCCGCTACGCTTCAACCGGAAACCCGAATGACATCCGAGATCGTACTTGGCGCGGTCGTCCTGAAGGGGGCGGGCGGCGAACCCGCCGTGATGAACATCGAGGAGCTGCTCGCCACGCGCCTTCTCGTCCAGGGCAATTCCGGCTCCGGCAAGTCCCATCTCCTCCGTCGCATCCTGGAGCAGAGCGCCGGCAGGGTGCAACAGATCGTCATCGACCCGGAGGGTGACTTCGTGTCCCTTTCGGACCGCTTCGGTCATGTCGTCCTCGATGCCCAGCGCAGCGACGTCGAGCTCGAAACCATTGCCCTGCGCATCCGGCAATCCCGCGTCTCCGCGGTGCTGAACCTGGAGCACCTTGAGATCGAGGGGCAAATGCGGGCGGCCGGCATCTTTCTCAACGCGATGTTCGAGGCCGACCGCGCTTTCTGGCATCCGGCACTCGTCGTCGTGGATGAGGCGCAGCTGTTCGCTCCGACCGAGAAGGGCGAGTTCTCCGAGGAAGCCCGGCGCCTCTCCTTGGGCGCCATGACCAACCTGATGTGCCGCGGCCGAAAGCGCGGCCTCGCCGGCATCATCGCGACGCAGCGCCTCGCGAAGGTCGCCAAGAACGTCGCAGCGGAAGCCTCGAATTTCCTGTTCGGGCGCACGTTCCTCGACATCGACATGGCGAGGGCCGGCGACCTGCTGGGCATCGACCGGAAGGCGACCGAAATGTTCCGCGATCTTAGACGGGGCACCTTCATGGCGCTCGGCCCTGCCCTCTACCGAAGGCCGACCCAGGTTGCCGTCGCCTCGGTCGAGACCAGGGCGCTCGGCACGGCGCCGGCGCTCACGCCGCCGCCGCTCGACGTCTCCCTCGAGGAACGCTCGGCCATCCTTGCGCCAGTGCCCGCGGCGGCGCCAAGGCCTGTTGCCGAGCGCCGGGCAACCGTCCCGGCACCGCCCTCCGTGAACGACATGCTGAGCAGGATTTCGGAGCGGCACGTCGCCGACGAGGAGGAGGCGGCAGCGCTCTCGATGCCCGCGGAGGAACGCGAGGCCCTGCTGCGCGAGATCGTGCGTGACATCGTCGCGAACCCCGAGAACGCCTTCGCGGACGAGCTCAGGCTGTTCAACGAGTTCTCCTACGCCTGCCGCTTCAAGCGCATTCCCGGTGCGGCCGATCGGGACGAATTCAAGCGCCTCCTCGCGCCCGCCAGAGCCGGGGCCGGCAGCATGGACGCGTCCGACGAGCAGTGGCAGCAGGCCATGGCCGCCGCCGAGGAGGTCCCCGTCGAGGATCGAACCCTCTTCCTGCTGTTCGCCAAGGCGGCGATGCACCAGCAGCCTTGCCCATCCGATGCGACCGTGGCCAGGATCGCCGGCACGCGCTCACCGGGCCGAGCGAGGGGCTTGATCTCGTTCCTGGAGCGGAAGGGACACATCGTGACCCGACCCGGTTTCCGGAACCTGCGGATCGTCGCCATCCCAGCCCTGGCCTGGGAGACGCTCCCGGGCGATCCGAACGCACCCGATGCGCCCGCCTGCGGTGCGCCGGGCATCAACCTGCCCGGTGATGAAGCTCGCGGCGAACGCATTTCGTGAGCGATCGTCGAAGCCCATCCTCCCGGCGCAGGTCGGGCGGGAGGTCGACCCCTGCTCAGACCGGCGTCTTGCCGTGCAAGAGGCCGGACGGCGGCCGGCTCAGGCGATCCGTACGCTCATGAGCGCCTCTGCCGCCCGCCGCACCTCGGTCGCGATCAATTCCTCGCTCGGCTCCTCCGCGGGCAGGTCGGCCAGTAGGACGGCGACGTCGCGTTTGACGTCCTCGCGCACCTCGGGATCCTCCTCGGAGAGACGCCCGATAAGGACCCCGACGACCACCTCCATCGCCACCATTTTCGCGTAGAGGCGTGAGAAATCGTCCAGGCCCTCCTCGTCGTTCGCGTTCATTCCCCGCCCCCCCCCCACATTCCGGTTCCATACCAAAGCCCCATCACCGCGAGGCTGATCGCTCGACCCGCCTCACGCTCGCTAGCATGGCACGGGCGGCGGTGTGGCGGTCCTCTCCGGTCTCGCAGGTCCTGCAGGTCGCGCCGAGATAGCGACCGTCGATTACGGTCTCGGCGAACAGGCCCGACTTGAATCGTCCCGCAGCGTTGGTCTCGACCGCGATCCACGTGTGCGGACCGAACTCGACCGGCCCGAGCGGTTGGCGGATTGTCGCCCCCAAGCTTGTCCTCTCGAGCACCGTCCGTAATCGCAGATAGCGCGACAGCGGCGTCGCGTGCAGGCCGGCAAGGCGCTCAGCGTCATCGGCGCCCTCGACTGAATCGCGCCGGAGGACGAAGGTGCAGGGCTCCTGCGTGCGGCGGCAGGCCGGCGTCCGGCAGACGATGCGGGCTCGCATGCGACCGGTGGCGTCGCCAGGATCGTCGGCCGCGCGCTCCAGTTCCCAGCCCGGGGCCATGTCGAGAACGAAGCCCTTATCGAGGCGAAGCGTCACTGGCAAGGCCTGGTCTGCTTGCTGCTCGCCGGTATCCTCCTCGGCCCGGAATGGTGCCTCGCTCTGCGGCGCGTCGTCGGCACGCCCCGCGCGCGCGGCCAGAAGGACGGCCAGGGCAGCGGTGCCGACGAGGCGGATCGAGGTGAAACGTCTCATGACGTATCCTTTGTTCCCGGAAGATGGCGCGTCGTCAGTGACTCGAAACGGTCGAGCCCGTCGGGATCGAGGGCGCGCAGCGGAGGCGGCAGGACGAGGCCCCAGCCCAGCGGCAGGACCAGAAGGTCGCCCATGCGCTCGCAGCCCTGGAATAACGACCAGGCCAGGTGAGCATGGGCTCCTCCGCGCATCGTCACGATGCCGCCCTCGCCGATCCACATCTCGGCTTCGCCTCGGGCGGGATCGAACGCCATCTCCGCGGCAAGGGATTGCAAGGCGGGGCGGCGGAAGAGCCGATCCGCCACAAGTCCGAGGCCGACGAGGGTCGCCGCAGCCAGGACACCCTTCCAGAAATCCGTATCGATCATCTCGACCAAGAGCGGGAATGCGGCCTCGAACGGCACCTGGTACGGGTCGATGCACCAGGTCGCTGCCACGATCGCCGGATAGAGCAGGCTCAGGGCGACGAGCCAGCCGACCGCACCGACGAGCCGCGCGCGGTGCGCCGCAGGCGTCGTGAGCATGCGTTCCATCACCGCCACGCGCTCGTCGACCGTCGGCTCGAAGACGACGTGTTGGGCTCCGGCCTCAGGCGGGTCCGGGAGAGGCGCGGACGAGGCGCCGCTGCGGCCCGCGAGGTCGTAAACCGCGCGGCGCAGGCGCTCGGCCACATCCGACGAAACGCCGTCCTTTGGAATTGCGATCGCTTCCTCGCTGACCGTGGTCGTGATGAAGAAGTGGTGGCCATCCTCGCCGAGGGCGAGAACGTCGCTCCAGGGAATGAAGCTCATCAGTCCCGGATGGCTTCGGGTCATCCCCGACTGGTCGAAGCGGTAGCGCAAGGTCACGGGGTCGCGCCCCCCGGACGAGCCCATCATGATCCGAAGCTGCCGCCGCATCAGGGTTGGATAGACCGCCCAATACGCATGGAAGCAGCCGGCGATCGCGGCGAGGCAGAGCGCGAGCGGCAGCAGATCGAGGCGTGGCAGGTCGCCCATCAGCCTGCCGAAATCCCGTGGCCCGCCGGCGGTCGCCCAGGTGGAGACCGCGCCGAGGCAGGCCAGGAACCACATCAGCGGCAACCCGACCATCAGGATGAGCCGACGCTGGCGGCCGAGCCGCGGCCATTGAACGTGCAGGAACCCGGCGAGCTGGTCCTCATAGCCGAAGGGCGCCTCGAAGGTCAGGGCCGGATTCGGGATCGGGGCGCGGGCGGGAATGGCGGGAACGACGGGCATCGCTCGCCTCAGCGCTCCGCCGGCGGCACCGCCGCGGCGCCGACGCTCGCGGCCCAGGCGCCGAGATCCTGTTTGCGGATCGCGGCCGCCATCAGGTCGGGGAACAGATCGGGCGTGCAGGCGAAGGCGGGGACCCCCAACGCGACGAGTCGTGCGGCGAGCGCCCGGTCGTAGGAGGGCGCGCCCTCGTCGGAGAGCGCGAGGAGCGCCACCACCTGCACCCCGGACGCGACGAGGCGCTGTGCCTGGGCCAGCAGCCCGGCCTCGACCCCGCCCTCGTAGAGGTCCGAGATCAGCACTAGCACCGTGTCCTCGGGCCGGGTGATCCGCGAGGCGCAGTAGCCCATCGCCCGGTTGATGTCGGTGCCGCCGCCGAGCTGGACCGAGAACAGCACCTCGACGGGATCGTCCATGTCGTTGGTAAGGTCGACCACCTCGGTATCGAACACCACGAGCCGGGTCGAGACGGCGGGCAGCGAGGCCATTACGGCGCCGAAGATGCTCGAATAGACCACGGAATTCGCCATCGATCCCGACTGGTCGATGCAGAGGATCACGTCCTTCAGGGAGCCCCGGCTCCTGCGGCCGTGACCGAGCCGGGTCTCTGGGATGATGGTGCGGTACTCAGCCTGGTAATGGCGCAGGTTCGCCCGGATGGTGCGGTTCCAGTCGATCTCGGCGTGGCGCGGGCGGCGGTTGATGCTCGCACGGTCGATCGCGCCGTTTACCGCCTGCCGTAGGGGCTCCTCCAGGCGCTTCATCAGTTCGTCGACGACCTTGCGGACCACGAGGCGGGCGGTCTCCTTGGTGCGTCCGCCGAGAAGGCTGCGCATCGAGATCAGGGTGGCCACGAGGTTCACGTCGGGCTGGACGGCCTCCAGCATCTCGGGCTCGGTGAGCATGCGCTTGAGGTCGAGCCGCTCGAAGGCGTCGCGCTGCATCACCTGCACGACGGAGCTCGGAAAGTAGTTGCGGATGTCGCCGAGCCAGCGCGGGACGGAGGGGGACGAGGAGCCGAGGCCGCCGGATCGGTCGGAATCGTAGAGGGCGCCCATGGCCCGGTCGAGACGCAGGTCGTGCTCCGAGAGGCCGGCACCGGTCCCGTCGGCCGGTCCGCCGCCCAGGACCAGGCGCCAGCGGCGCAGGCGTTCGGTCTCGCTCATGCGGCGTCTCCGTCGATCGCGTCTCCGGCCGTCCGGGCCGGCTCGGGGCCGAGCAGCAGGCGCAGGATCGGCAGCACCTTGGCGGCGCGCTCCGCATCGAAGACCCGGGACCCGTCCTCGTCGCCGGGCGCAGGCCCGCCCAGCCGGGCCAGGGACTCGCCGATCACCCGGCGCTCGGGGGCGGGGATCGTCGCGAAGGTGCGACGCACGATCGGCAGCAACTCGACGAAGGTCTCGGAATCGAGATCGCCGAGCCACGCGTCGACCACCGGCAGCAGGCCATCACCGTGGATCAGAACCATGCCGCTGTCTTCCAGAAACCCCTCGATCCAGGCAGCCGCCGCGATGGCGCCGGCCGCGCGCGACAGGGCGCGCCGCAGGCGGTCGCCTGCCTCGGCCGCCGCGATCGCGCGGTCGTCGAACAGGAGCCGCACGGCCCGGCCAACGACACGGCCGTGGACGTGCTCCTGGTCGGCGAGCGCCCGAAGCGCCTCCTGCCACGTCGCCTTCAGATCCGGGTCTTCCAGCAATGAGACTGCGCCGGAGACCGCGACGATGCGGCCCTTGGCCTTCGTCGCCGCGTCGTCGTCGAGGCTCTGGCAGGCCGCGACGAGGCCGGCCGCCGCCCGCGGCACCAGTACTCGCACCACGGCGAGCACGGGCGCGGTGTCGGAGGAGCGGACCGAGCCGTAGCGGGCGAGTTCCGCGAGCGGGGGCAGCGCCTCCATCAGGTCGAAGACATCGGCCGAGACGGCGGCGCGGTCGTTGAGCGCCTGGATGACCTCGCCGGTGGCGTCCGCGAGGTCCGCGTCGAGCAGCGTGCCGATGAGGCCGGAGAGCTCGGCGACCCGCGTCGCGGTCCGGGCATGCGCCCGCACGCGGCTGGCCGCGGCTTCGGCCACGGTGCCGCCCCCGGCGGAGGCCGCCACCAGCTCCACTACCCAGTCGGGCTGCCAGGAAAGGAACCACGCCTCCTTGAAAGTACCGCGCCCGCGGGCCTGCCGCCGCTCGCCCCAGGGGATCCCGAGGAGGCGCAGGCGGTTGAGGAAGTGGCTGCGGCCGAGATCCCCCTCCTTGCGCAAATCGAGGACGATCTCGCCGGCATCCGAGCCCGGCTTCAGGCGCAGGCGCTTGCACTGCGCCGCGAAGTCGGCCTCGACCGGGGTGCCGGGGCTGTCCGGCGGGGTCGCGCCGAGGTGCTCGCCTATGACGAGCTTGCGCCGGATCAGGGCCATCGGCGCGTCGTCGGCGAAGCACAGGGTGGCCTGGGCGGCCTCGTCGAGATCTTCGAGCGAGGGCCGGGCTCGCCCACGGAAACCGGCGAGCGCCTCAGCGAGACGCGCCGCCTCGATCACCGAGGCCGGCGACGCGTCGAGGTCCTCGGCCCGCAGCAGCGCGGCGGCCCGTGCCAGCCAGCGGGCGGCGACTTGGCCGCCGTGGTTCCACAGGGTGTCGTACCATTCGGGCGAGAGCACCCCGGCGCGGTAGCCCGAGGCCGTCGCCAGCCGCTCGTAGGACCAGGGCGCCCAGGCGGCGGCGACCTTCGTCTTGGGCAGGCCCTTGAGAGTCGCGGCGTCCGCGCCCGATTGCCCGCGTGCATCGTGGCGCAGCAGGGCCGGTACGTGCCAGGCACCGCAAACCACGGCCACGCGCTCGAACTCCTTCGCCGCTCCGCGGATGGCCGCGCGCATATGCGCCTCGCGGGCTTCCTCGCGGAACGCGTCGTGGGGATCGGGCTCGGCCTCCTCGCGCAGAGCCGTCATCGCCTCGGCGATCGCCGCGAAGACGTCGCCGTCCTCGCCCGAACGGCTCTCGATGAGGGCGTCCCACCAGCGCTCGCCGTCGGGGTAGCCCGCGGCCTGCGCCAGCTCCCCGAGCGGGTCGCGGCGGATCGCGGCGGGGGCCACGATCGGCTCCTCCACCGACGATGCGTCGGCCGCCGCGGCGATGGGCTCCCCCTCCGGCGGCGCAACTTCATCCTCTCCCGGCAGTCCGAATCCGTCCGCGAGCTGAATGGCGTGCGGCAGGTCGATGAAGCGCACCGCCGCGCCGGCCTCGATGCCGTGGCGCATGGCGACCCATTCGGGCGAGAAGGCCGCGAAGGGGAAGAAGGCGCAGTCCCCCGGCCGGTCCGGCCGATAGACGAGGAGCGCCACGGGCGGCGCCATGGCCTCGTGAGCCGCGAGCCGGATCAGGTCGTCCGCATCCGGCGGCCCCTCGATCAGGAGGCAATCCGGCCGGAACGCGTCGAGGGCCGCGCGCAGCGAGCGCGCCGAGCCCGGTCCGTGGTGGCGGATGCCGAAGATCCGGATGTCAGCCATGAGAGCTCCCTCACGCGCTGGCGCGGGCGGCCCTGTAGAACTCCTTCCAATCGGCGCGTTCCTTGACGACGGTTTCCAGGTACTCGCGCCAGACGATGGCATCCTGCACCGGGTCTTTCACCACCGCCCCGCTGATCCCGGAGACGAGGTCCTCGGCCGAGAGGCGGCCGTTTCCGAAATGCGCCGCGAGCGCGAGGCCGCTGCCGACCACCGAGATCGCCTCGGCCGTCGAGAGTGTGCCCGACGGCTGCTTCACCTTGCTCTTGCCGTCGGCCGTCACACCCTCGCGCAGCTCGCGGAAGATCGTGACGACGCGGCGGATCTCGGCGGCGCCCGGCGGCTCGGCCGGGATCTCGAAGGTGCGCCCGAGCGAGGCCACCCGGCTCTCGACGATCGCGATCTCGGCCTCGATCGTGGCCGGCGGGGGCAGCACTACCGTGTTGAACCGGCGCTTGAGCGCGCTCGACAGCTCGTTCACGCCCCGATCGCGGTTGTTGGCCGTGGCGATGAGGTTGAAGCCCTTCTGGGCCGGGACCTCCTCGTTCAGCTCCGGAATCGGCAGCGTCTTCTCGGAGAGGACGGTGATGAAGCTGTCCTGCGTCTCCGACGGGATGCGGGTCAGCTCCTCGACTCGGGCGATGCGGCCCTCGTTCATCGCCCGCATGATCGGCGAGCTCACCACCGCCTCGCGGCTCGGACCCTTGGCGAGCAGCAGCGCGTAATTCCAGCCGTAACGGATCGCCTCCTCGCTGGTCCCCGCCGTGCCCTGCACGATGAGGCGCGAGGTGCCGCAGATGGCCGCCGCGAGATGCTCGCTGACCCAGCTCTTGGCCGTGCCGGGCACGCCGAGCAGCAGCAGCGCGCGGTCGGTGGCCAGCGTCGCCACCGCGATCTCCATCAGACGCCGGTCGCCGATGTATTTCGGGGTGACCTCGAATCCGGAGGAAAGGCGCCCGCCCATGAGGTAGATGACGACGGCCTGCGGCGACATCTGCCAGTTCGGCGGCCTGGGTCGGTCGTCGGACCTCTTCAGGGCCGTGATCTCCTCGGCGAAGGCATCCTCGGCGGCCTGGCGCAGCTGCGCGGCCTTGGCTCCGTGCGTCGTCATTTGCGGCGATCTCCCTTGAAGGATCTCTCGTCAGGCGAATTCACGGCGCATGGCGGTGCGCAGCTCCAGCTTCTCCGCCAGCCGGGCGAATTGCTCGGGAAGGCGCTTGTCGTCGGGGTCATCCGGCAGCCGCGCGAGGATGGCGGCGGCGCTGGCGGCGATATCGTCTCCAGGTGAGAGGCGTGCGCCGAGCCCGTGAAGCAGCCAGGATTTCGCGAGGTCGTGGCGGTCCGAGCGCGACCCGCGGGAGAGCCTGGCGAGCCAGTCGAGGACTGCCATGCTGAAATCCTTCGAGAACAGCGGAGGCCCGCGACCAAGCAACGAAAGGATCGCATCGATCTCGCCCCCGCCGATCACCGAGCGCAGGTTCGCCTCCCATTCGGCCTGCGGCAGCAGGGTCACGGCACGCGCCCACAATTCGAGGAGCGGCTTCGTGCGCCGCACGCCGTCGACCCGGCCGGCATAGGCCTCGCCGAGCACGGCGGCCATGGCACCGGTCCAGGCGAGGTCCCCCTCACGGGCGACGGCCTGGAAGAACCCTTCGAAGATCTGATCTGGAAAGTCGCTGCGAAGCGCCAGCTCGATCCAGAGCCGCGGCGGGTGATCGGCGAAGGCATGCAGGGGCGCCGCCGCCAGGATATCCCGCAGGAGCCCGGCCCGCGTGCCGCCCCCGCGCCTCTCGTAGCTCTTGGGCTCGACGCCATCGCGGGCGAGCGCCGGCGATTCCTCCGGCAGCGTCACCGCGAGGGCGTAGGTCGTCGCACGGAGCAGGCGGCGCTTGGCCTCCACAGCGAGCGCCGCCTTTGCCCGAGCCGCCATTCGCGAGGCGAAGGGCGAGTTGGGCAGGAACGGCAACAGGCGCTGCGCGGCCGCGCGCACGCCCGCGGCCCGGTCGTCGAGGCAAGTTTCGAGGAAGGGCGCGTCGGCATCCGACAGCCCCACCCTTAGCGCGCCGACGAGGGTCTCGCGCATGGTCGCCTTCTCGCCCTTGAACCCGGCCTCCAGGGCGGCGCGAGCGCCGGCGGGATCGCGCTCACGGAAGGCGGCGAAAGCGATGCTGCGCTCGTTCGCGCTGCCCTCGGTCCAATCTGGCGCCGAGGCGGGGGGCTCCTGTGCGTCGCCGCAGGCCCGCGCCAGCCAGTCGAGTTCGGGGCCGGCGATCGCCTCGAGCGATGGGAATTCCCGTCGATAGGACGCAAGCGCCGGAAGGAGCCAGATGGGCGCGCGCACGCCTGCCGCGGCGGCGAGGTCGCACCATTCCCTGAGCCGGTCCCGCACGCCGGTGCCGCCAGCGAGCAGCAGGGTGAGCCGCGTCGCGGCGGCGGGAGGGCATTCCGGCCCGGTCCCGATGCGGGGCGGCAGCGGGGTCAGCGCTTCGGCGGCGCGCCCCGCGCCCGCGAGGTGATGAAGCCCGGCCGCGGCGATCCGCGAGAGCAGTCGCGCGCCCGCGTCGCCACCGGCATCGAGATCGGCGACGGGTCCGCTTGACGGCGCCGGCGGCGCGCGCTCCGCCCCGATCAGGGCCACGGCGAGCGCGCCGTTCCAGGCCGAGCTGGGCAGGCCCTCCGTCCCCGCCGCCATCAGGCCGCCCGCATCAGGACGGGCCGTGGGTCCTGGGCGGGCACCGCATAGAGGCGCCCCTCCGTCACCAGGGCCAGGGGCGAGAGGCCGAAGCCGTCATAGGTCCCGAACAGGTCGACCGGCCCGCCTGCCGCCACGGCGACCAGGGCCGGAAGGTGCGGATTAGCCCGCAGGGCGAGGCATCCCGTGGCATCGCCGATCCCGACGGCGGGCGCCTCCGCTGCTTCGCCCGGCAGATGCCCGAAGCGGACATTGTCCAGGCGCAGGGGCCAAACCTCCGTCCAGGGGGAACGGGCGAGCACCGCGGCGAAGCCGTCGAGCGCCTGTCCTACGCTCACCCGGCCTGGCAGGAACCCGGAAGGAGACGGAGCAGCCCGGCCTTCGCGAAATACGGCCCGCAGCGGCGGCTCGCCCGGCTGAAAAGCGAGAGCCCCGCAGAAATCCTGCCCCACGGCCGGGACCGGCGGCAGTGGCGAGCCCGGCGCGCCGTAATCGACCACCTGTGCCAGCGCACCCGTCCGCCGCCCGACGAGCCAGAGCGAGCGGGCGGTGATCCGGTCCTCCTCCTCGACCGCATGGGCGAGCACCGCCCAGTCGTCGGTGTGATCGGGCCGGGCCGCTATCTCCTCGGCGGTCACGGGGTAGCCGATCGCCGCGCGAACCGAAGCGGCCTGCTCGGGCGCGAGGGCATTGAGGCGCCGAAACGCCTGGATCAGGAGGGCGAGCCGGCCGATTCCAAGCGCCAGCCCCTCCTCGCGCCGTGCTGCGCCGGCCGCGGGCGCCGCCGCGGCGAGGCCGGGCAGGGCGCGCACGCGCCGGGCGAGGCCCGGGGCCTGCCCGTCCACGAGGCGGCCCGCAATCCGATCCCAATAGGCGTAGGGCTCGGAGCGCGCGGCGGCGAGCCCGCGCCGCATCAGGTCGCGCAGCCAGAGCTCGAGTTCGTCCAGGGCGGCGGCGACCCGTTCCTCGCGTGCCTGGCGGCGCTTGGCCTGCGCCTTCTCCTCGACGGGTTTCTGCGGCTCGCGCGCCTTGGTCTCGGCCGCCGTCGCCCGGCTCTCGCGTCCCTTGGCCCAGGCGGCGACCCAATCCGGCGGCTCGGCCGCAGCGACCGGCGCGGCAGCGTCGGCGAGCATCAGCCCGAGCCCATGCTTGCAGGGAAATTTCCGGCTCGGGCAGGTGCATTTGGAGGCAGGCCCGGCGAGATCCGCAACGGTGCGGTAGGGGCTGGCGCCGCTGCCCTTGATCTCGCCCCAGATCACCGTCCCGGCCCGCCCGAGCCCGCTCCACTTAGCGGGCTTGGCCTGATCCTAGCCGGCCTTGCGGCTCCCGTCATCGGGGGCGAGATCGAGAATCTGGGCAATCGTCAGGGTCATGCGGCGAGGGGTTTGGGTTTCCGTCGCTCAAGTCTCTGGCGTGGCCCATCTAGGCCATGCCAACCGAGCGGCAAGCCTAGCAATCTACGATTGTTGGATCGATCCGATCGATTGCGGCACGGCAGCCGATCCATGGAGGTCGCCGTGCTGTCCACGAGGATGGCGCGGGCGCTCGAAACGCCGTCTGCGGCGTCCCTGGTGACCGCGGTGCTTGCAGCGGGGCGACGGCCGGGCCGGTCCACCCTTGAGGTAGCTCGCCGATGATGAAGGGGTCCGAGCCGCGACCGGTGACAGATGCCGACGAGGGCGCGCGGACCTTCCCGTCGCAAACATCCGCCTACGATCGATCCGTGACCGTCCGAACGTCATCCGTGACGGGGCAGCCAACGACGGCAAGGGAATGCAGGGGTCGGCGTTCCACGAGCAGGCTCGCGCCGCCGATGATCGGATGCGCACGTCGCGCTTCGTCGAAATGCAGAAACCTGAAGGAGATCAGGTTGGTGCGGCCAAGAGGACTCGAACCTCGGGAGAGCCAAGTACCTCTAGGCTTGCCAATGGGTTACGGTCAGCAACCGCCCTCTTTGTGTGAGACTTCTGTGTGACAGTCAAGCCCGCCGCACAGGGTTGTCATCACTCATCGCTTAGGCCCCGACCTTCTCACGTCCGGTCCGAAGGTAGGCGCTCAAACCAAGGGTCTTGTCGGTGATGTAGCCCACGTCTCCCTCATCGGATCTCTCGTGGGCATAGGCCAGGGCATCCTCGAATGATCCGTCGAAGTCACGACCGATCCACATGACAGCCATCAACTCCATACGCTCCTCGTGTGTCAGTTTAGAAACTGCATCAACTAGCGGCTTCTGATTATCCGAAAACTCCTTCATAGAAACCCTAGGATCACTGTTCTCTACCCGTACAGCCTCTTTCCGATTAAGCTCATCGACACAGTGAATAATATGGTCAATTTGATCAGACGTTAGGTTCTTAAGCATTCTTATGTCCCCTTATACAAGCTGATGGCAAGCTATAAGAGTCCTTGTCATCAATGTTTAGACAGACCATAGGCCAGAGATAGCCACTGATCTGCCCATCAATTTTCCATCGCGGCGTCGTAGTTACGCTGTGCTACTTGTATGGTCTAAAGCCGACATCCTTTCCGCCCCCTAGGATGTCACCCTTCAAACGTTCGCGTCGTAGTCGCTCTGTGAAGAGGTTAGTTTCTTCCTGAAGGAGGCGGTTGGCAGCTAACTCCCGGTAGCCCTCGATGATCTTGTTGGCGACTTGTGCCTTGGTGCCGTCCTGCGACTTCGTACCATAAGAGAGGTGCGGCTTACTCACCACATGCTCGTCTAAGAGATCGATAACCGGCGTCTCACGGTAGTACCTTTGCAGCCTATCGAACAGGGTTTCTTTGCCGTCTTCTGTCATTTTAGTTCTTAAATCGATGTCACCAAAGACTGAGGCGAACCGTGGAGGCATCGCGAAGCTGCTACTCGACGCAAGTTCAATCGTGTTTAGCTCTCGCAGAACCCGTAGCTCCTTCGCTGTTCTTCCGGCTTCCCGTTGTTCTTTGGTCGTGAAGTTCAAGCCCAACAGAGCACTTGCCGGATTAGCAAGAGTACGAACGTTTCCGAGTTGGTCATACTGTTTCGCAACTAGGGGATCACTCGGGTTTACCTTAGCTCTGATGTACTGCTCCCATGAGACAGGGTTCGCTAGAACTGGATTGTCTTGTAAACTCGATTTAGAGACAACAGCCGGGATAGCAAGCTGAAGCTTCTGTCCAGCGAAGCGAGACAATGCGTTCTCTTTGTTCTCGGGATCAGACATGATCTGAACCATTTGAACGATCTGATCAACGCCTCCCATAAGGTTCGCGTCTTTGATAGCCTGAGCGACAGATAAAGTTGCTGCGGAGATGTGACCACCTACCAGTTTCATCTCATCGTCTACATACTCACCTTGCGCCTTCCGGTATTGCAGCACAGAAAGCTTGTCGAGTGCATTGACCATGATCTTGAACGGGGTAGCGAAGGGATCGAGGTTTCTGAAGGAGAAGGTCGAACCATCGGAGAACTTGAGTGTGTAGGGTTCCCACTGCTTCCCATCTTCTAGTCCCCGCTTCTGCTTGTGGTCAGTCGGGCCACCCCCTGTGATCCTCCCCTGTGCGTAGAGCATCGCGACAGAACCAGCGAAGGCCATGGAAAGCATCGATTCTCCTTGCGCTCGCATCTGCCTCACGGGACCGTTCAGTCCGTTTAAGTCACTGATGATGCTGGATCGCCCTGTCACCACATGGGACAGCAGGTTCAGCCCAGGGGTAAGCCGGATGCCTTCCTCAAAGACCCTAACCGGCGTCCTGAAAAACAACTGGCCTACGAGACGCATCCACGGGTTTTCATTGACCCACGCCTCATACCGCTGAGCCCATGTCGAAGCCCCGTTCTCCCCGCTGAACCTACGCTTGAAGAGCAGGTCGTCGGCGTAATCCCTCCCGGCCCTGTCGGTAGCTTCCTTCAGGAGTTCACCGTTTCGGTTAAGCTCGGTCCTCACCCATTGATCGAGGCGTTCTCCTGTAAGCCCTCTTGCCTCGCCCTGGTGCTTCAGAAAGGCCAGGGTGTTCACCGCATCGGGTTTGTCAGCGAAGGATTGGGCAACGGCTTGTTGAACCCTGGCATCCACGAATGCGTCAGCATCAGCCCCCTTCAAGCCCTTAGCAGCAGCAACCTCCACGGCATCGGCGGTAGCCTGTCCAACCACGAATCCCCGGTAGTTCACCTGGGCGAAGAACTCATCAGTGGTGTTGAGGATGCGCGGGAAGGTTCGGATCAGGCGTCCTGTCAGACCGGGTATGACCGTGCCGTTCTCTAGGACCCGGTTTCCTTCTAGCGACAACAGAGAGCGTTCGTATTTGAATGCCGCCTGTGCCGCCCTGAGCGCCGTACTCGTGCTCGCAAACATCGCCCCGTAGGTTGAGGTCATCCGTCGTAATTCGATCTTCGAGAGCGGATCGTGAGCAACGTATTGAAGGAATGGCGTGTAAGCTGTCTTGAGCACAGCAGGCAGAGTGTTGGCTACAATGGTCGCAGGAGAGAATACCGTCGAGATAATGTACTCGTTGAGCCCTTTGAGGCCAGTCTTGGCTGCACTTTGAGTCCTGCTAATGACCCCGCCCTTGATCAACTCCTGCTCAAGCAGGCCATCGATGATTTCACTGCGCCTACCAATGGAAAGCAGAGCGCCTGAGATGTCATCGGCTTCGAACTTGGTCTCGATGTCAGCTTCTAGCGACTTGATCTCATCTCGCTTTTGGGCCTTCTCAAGGTATGCTTGATATCTGTCGTAGTAGTCTGCCTGTGCCGAGAGCTTCTGTTCCGGTGTAGCAGCCTCAGGATTGATACCCTTATCCTTCAGAATGTCCTCAACGGTTAGTCCCCGGTTCTCATTCGTGTTGAAGACTTGGTTGTTGGCTCTCTCGCCCAACCGTGTGCCGCTCATGGAAGACAGGTCGGTGTCAGCAGCCTTGATGATCGACCGCATGGCATCGATCTGGTCCAACCGTTCAAGGGCTTGAAGGTCACCCTGCCGAGCGAAATCGAGCGCCTTCGTTCCTTCCTCGTCCAGTGCCCTCGTGGCCTTCATTAGGGTAGAACCGACAAGCTGCTCCTGTTCTCCCGTGGAAGCCCAGCGTCGTAGTTCCTCAACCGATTGTGCGACCTCCCGAGGGCTCTTGCTCAACAGCAGTTCTACCGGTTGCTCCACCGTCTCAGCGATGGCAGACGGGATGCGAGGGAAGTCACGCACTCCGGTAGGCTCCCCTGCAACGCCACGGATTGCTTCGATCACGTCATTGGTTGGGGGTGAAGCCGGTAACGTGTTGGCCCTGGGCTCAACCGCCTGCTCAAGAAGTGTGACCTCAGCCGCTCCGTCCCCTGGCTTCACTGCTGGCTGATCGATAGCAGCCGGTTGGACAGGAGCATCAATCGGCCTCACCGCCTGAGATGCCAATTCCTCAGGCACCACAGCGTCACCAGCGGCTACGGACGGGCTTCCGGGCAGTTGTCCCGCCTCTCGCCCGACAAGCTGCTCTACGGGGCTTCCTGCGTCTTTCCCGAGTACGTTACCGGCACCCTTGATAAGACCCTGAGCCCCGGCACTGAGGACACCACCTGCAACACCGCCCAGGGCCGCGGCACCAAGAGCCTTCCCGGTGTCGAACTCGGCTTGGCCCCCAGCATTGATCCTTGCAGATTGCTGAACGCTTTCCTGTACGCCGGTCCATAGCGCCCCTTCCATGCCGCCCTGTACGCCGGTCTTAAGAAGGGCCTTGATGCCTTCCTTAGTCAGCACCTTGCCTGCCGCCGAACCCGCCATGCCAAAGCCCAGGGTAGACAGTCCGACGTAGGTAGTAGGATCAGCAGCCAATCCTTTGAGTGCCCGACCTACGCCACCCCATGAAATCCCCAGCTTGTCATAGGTCTCCATGAGGTGAAGGAAGGCCCTCTTCTCCTCCGGGTCTGCTGTCCTCATACGGTTTGCATCAACAGCCATTGACGGCAGATTGTAGTTGAACCACCCCATCTGATTGATGCCGTAGTCAGCAGCCTCAGCATCAGTCCCGGTGAACGTCTTGCCCTCACGTTTTGAATAGGTGACCTTAGAAGCATGAAGCCAGTCCGGGTCATGCCGGAGTGAGTCGGTGGTAATGCTTTGAGTATCAGGGCTGGCTAACTTGGAATGAAAGAAGGCTGTCTTCTGCTCCTCAGTCAGATCATTTGAAAGTTGGTACTCCTTCTCATTGATGATGTAGGTCGTGTAACCGCTGCTACTCACCTGAGGCGCTTGTGTCTGGCCGCGTCGATCCGGCAATGACTCAATGTGCTGTTTGATAATCTGGTTCTGCACATCCTCCGGCATGTCATCCGGCAACTCTATCGTCTGATCTCCGATAATGTGGGTCTTATATGCTGCCGAAGGCGAAGTGGTACCCTCACGCTGAGCACGTTGTTCCTCAAGAATCTCAGCATAGATCCCATCCCTTGCCTCCTCGGGGATCGTATCCGAGATAACGACATCTTGGTTTCCAACTCGAACTGTAGGCATGGCTTGGGTCCTTCCTGACAAAGTTTGATTGTTGATTTGAGACACACGGCGCTTAGGCATAGCTTCGCCATCGGCTGCATGGGGACAGCGCGAGAGTTTCCAGTTTTTCCGTACTAAAGAACTTCTATCCTACACGCTCACTATTGCGCTGAGACGTAGTAGGACCGTCTCTGTGCTAACCAAGTAGCCAAAAGACCTTCGAGCCAGTCCTGAGCCAACGTCGTCAATCGTAGCGGCATCGTAGTGGCACGGTGACACCGGTGAGACTGGGGCCTCGAAGACGAGTCACCCTCTGCCAGACTGGGAAAGGCTTATGAGCCCTAATATTGCTTAACTGGGTGTCTAACTCCTATACCGTAGTGTGACCGAAGGTGTATAGAGATTTATTGATACTAGATATGTCATCTATAGAGACTGAACCTTCTATCCCTACCATATCGTAGAAGACACTGAGCATCACAGACACTGTTATCTCTCTTGCTGACTCAGGTACGAGAACACAATCATGGATCGGAAGAGACACAATCCCCTCACCAATCAGGATCGACACTACTCGAATGATCATTTCACTTTCTATGAATTGGATACGATGACCAATCTGAGATGGAAGGTGATGAGCGATATCAGGATGTGAGTCGATGATGAATTGACACAAGTTCTTCACATTTGTCTTAGGCAGAAGCTGCGTGGTTTCTCTTGGTTTCTTTGAAGGTATCACATCAGAGAACGTAAGAGTATTGTACAGCCTCTTGATCCCCTCCCTCCATTTAGGATCGATGCATTTGATCTCATACAAATCATCTCTCGGCGGTGTCTTACCGGTGATACCGTAGAGGATACGAATAGCTGACGACTTGTAGTCTACCCCCACGATCCTCTCACCATTGATCTTTAGCCCCCGTAGTCGCTCCTCCTTACCCAAGTTCATCCAGAACCCGTCCCACATCCGACCACCACTGCTGAATGAGCCACAAGTGAAGGAACGGCGCAGGCGTCGTAGTGAAGTATCTACAGTGATGAACCGTCGTAGCGCCCTACGGTCGAACTCAATATCAGCACCCTCTAGATATTCATTGATTGCTTGAACCTGAGTTCGATACCGGCAAGTTTGCTCCGTATCTGTGTACGGGATGTTCTTGGGCTTCTTCCCGTATCCCTTCTTAAAGTCCTTGAGTTCGATCAACTCTCGTACCCTATCATGACCGAAGTCATCGCAGGTTAGACCGTGTTTCGCGACAAGCTCATGGAATGCCTCGCGAGCATTGATGGTAGTCTTTTGCTTAGCGCCGCCTTTGTAATGATATCCTCGCCTCTGTTCCAGCCAAAGGAGACCTTCACCGGACATCGCATCTAGCAGCTTCGGTAGACCCTGGTTCATCGCAGGATGCTTGTAGCGATTGGCCTTACCAAGTTCCTCCTTCGACCTACTGATGACCATCGACCTGTGATCATCGGATAAGATGTAGTGAGCCAAGTCACATACAACGGCTGTTACGGTCGATATGTATGTCTGTTGGTCTTTGGCTTTACGTCGTCTCTTTCTCCTGAGATCAGCTTTCTCATTCTGATCAAGGATGTCGATTGCTTTCTCAACGAACGCTTTAGCCTTGGCAGTGCGAGGAATACGGGAAGGGCAGAAGAAGCGGTCGACCTCCTGTTCCTCTTGATCAAACGGGTTCGCTTGGATGTCAGCGCCACCAATCACCGTAGTGACTCCAATGCATCGAAGTATGCCAGCTTCTCCTTCCGCTCCTTCTCCTCATCTTCTTTGACTATTCGGGAGAACGTCACGCCTGTTGAGCCAAGCTTACCGATGATCAGGGTTGACATGACGATGTTGGCCTTGGGAGGAAGTTCATCGTAGACAAGCTTCCGCTTGCCGCCTTCACCTGTAGGCCAGGACTTCGCATTCGTCGTAGTCAAGCCACGCACTCGCCTGACCAACTGAAACCTGAATGACTGATCCGTCCTGAACCTTCGCCCTTCCAGGTCGTACATGAGATAACAGGCTAGGACGGTATCAATGACCTTCTTCGGTTCAACATTGATCCCTAACTTCCTGATCTCACTCATACCCCTCCGGTTATACCGGTTCATATACGGAGTGCTGGCTAGGGTCTCCTGACAGTAGTCAACCAAGCTGTTCCACTTGGCTTCCATCATCAGCCAAACTGTGTTGTCAGGGTGTTTCGCTCTCTTGTTATGAACCATCTCAACATACGGCCTCAGCATCTCCTTAGTGATCCCTATCTGCTCAGGGTCACCATGGTCGCGGTTAGCCGCATAATGCTTCGTACAATAAATACCGTATGATGATTTCGCTGGTCTATGACATCGTTCGACTCGGCACATCCTGTGCATCGCCTCTTCTAATCGGCCGTTATGGGAGCCTAGGGCTCACCCTCGCAGGCTTACATTTTAGAAGATCGATAAGTCAAGCCCTTCCAGGTCACTTCCTAGTCACTTTCTATTTGTATTTACTTACGCTTCTGTAGACGTTTGCGTTAGCGTAATTGTCTGTGTTGATTCATCAGCATTTTCGACGGCCTACCCCGGCAAAGAATCTTTCTAGATCCTCCCCAGCACCTCCTTCACGCCGACGTGGCTGATCCGAAAGCCCTTCGCCTGGACCGCTTCTGCAATCACCCTCAGTGACTTCCCATCGGTCTTGAGTGTCTTCATGAGCGTCACCGCTTCTTGCTCGGCCTCATGCTCAACAAGGTCACCCTGGTCCCCCACGCGGTAGCCGAACGGCACCTTCCCTCCGAGGTACCTATTGCGGGCCTTCTGATCCTTCTTCACGTCACTGATCCGCTCACGAATGCGGTCCCGCTCAGCCTCAGCCACGGCGCTAAGGATCGTGAACACCATCTTGGCGATACCGTTGCCGGTCACGTCGCCACCAAGGTCGATCATGTGAAGCGAGACACCCTTCTCCCTGAGTTCATGAAGGACATTGAGAGCATCCCTGGCTGACCGGAACATGCGGTCCAACTTCGGAGTGATGATGGTGTCACCCGGTCTAACCACGGCTAGGAGTTCGGAGCCTTCCTGCCTCTCGCTCACGGGGACTGACCCGGACACACCCCGCTCAACGAAGTGTCGATCCACGGTCATCTCCTGCATCTGGGCATACCCGTTGACCCGCCTTTGCTGAGCACCAAGGCTCTCGCCTTCATCAGCCTGTCGATCCGTGGAAACCCTGGTGTAGCTGTAGACGGCCATGACGCTCAGAACCTCTTGTAAGGTTGTAAGCTTGTGACACACTCGTCAGCCTCTGTAAAGCTGCATTAGCAACCTAACAGATGGAGCATCAGGAAGCCTCAGGAACGGTCTCGCTTCAGGAGATGAGTGTGGTTGACGGGGAGGGTGGCCTTGCCTGTCCTGAGCCAACCTCGTCAGTCCGTGGCCCTGCTCAGCGATGATACAGTGTGAACCCGACCCGATGATGGGCACACTCATAACCCTGCCCCTGCTCAACCAAGGCGACGGGAGGGGTGGGCTAGGGGGGAACCCTGCTGGAAACACCTTTAGGGTTGGCCTCTCACATTTTTCTAACAAATCAGCCGGTAAACCCCTGCTGTCTGAAAGGGTTCTGCACAGAGTTACAAGTGATACCTAGCTAAACGACGCTGAGCCTACATCACTGAACGGTTACGCTATGGTATGTGCCTTCGATATGCAGGTCGCTCGCGGTAACGGGTCCATTATTGAGCCATAATGTACTGCCAATGCTCGCCGGCCTAGCTTAATAGGTCTCTTGCTGAGCTACGTCCCACAATGCGCAACCTGATAACAATACAACTGGGTACCTTGTTCCGTCTCGAACTCGATGACTATGGGCTGTATATCGTCATAGGTTCTAGAGACTGGTTTTGGAACATGAGAGTAAGACCCTTGTCGTGGGTCAAGTTCGTCACGAAAGACAGAAGCAAACCAGGTGCGGCCACGGTCTGACCATCAGGGGGAGGGGAGGTGCGATCTCCTTCTCTTCGTCGACGTCTTACAGATGCTCAACAACTTCCTTGCAGCCACCACCAGACCCGCCTTGAGGCGTTTGCTCTATCTTGTCATACGTTTGTGCAATACGGGACATCAGCAATGTGGGGGTAAGTGATGCGTTCGCTCTTTGGGTTGGCACTTCTTGCCGCCACAACAGTCAATGCCTTTGCTCAACCTGATGCTTCGGCTTGGCGATGGGAACAGGCGACACCTTTAGAACGACAGTCCTACTCTTGCGCTGCTCTGATGATGGTACTTACAACAACACCGGATCAGCCCGAGTACCAATCATTGAATAAGAGTGCCATGGTTGCTGGCATGGTCTTGAACGCTGTTGGTGCGGAGGAAAGCGCTAAGCGTCTGAGAGTGCGTGTAAACAATGGCTTTGTTCATACCATCCGAGATAGTGAGATGAAGGTCGCAGCCGCGTCTTGGCAAGTTGATAGACCAAAGACAGTCAAGCGGTTTTGGGATTGCCTCGTCTGGGGAACGTCATCCGTCCAAGCGCTTCAGAGTGAAGCCATCAAAAACCCGAGTGAGATAGTATATCCATTATCTTTCCCTCCAATCGGAGACGGTAAGGCGGATCAGAAGGAGAGGTTTGAGAAATGGGTTTATGCTTCCATGGACACGTGGCAAAAGCTCAGCAACATTACGCCAAGCGATCTCAAGGAAGCAGCACGCAGGGATGTTAATCCTTAATTTCGCATCATGATATTAGGCGGTTAAGTCAAGCTTATACCTCGGAAACCGCTTCATGGCTTTCGCCTTCATTTTCAAGGTCGGAGCCTCATAAGATCTTCCAACGGACCTAACCCTGTGTCCTGTGATCGCGTCTCTAATGCGTTCCTCAATTCCGACATCAAGTGCCTTCGTCTTCCATGTGTGACGCCAGCCGTGGTTCGGATCGACGTTAGGGTCCAGCTTTGCCACTTCACGAACCCACTTCGCCACCTTTTGCCCGCGCTGTTCCGCAGGAGGCGTCGCTGTCTTTTTGTCATGCCTCTCAGGATCGAAGAAGAGAGGACCAGGGCCTGACGCCTCTACAAAGGCAAGGAAACCCTGTTCGATCAGGTGCTCATGGATGGGAATGAGGCGGGGGGCATCTGTCTTAGTCACCCTTAGGTCCATCAGCGTTACGCCGTCTTCCACCCTGATATCTCGCTTTTCAAGGTGGGTCAGTTCGGCGATGCGAGCCCCTGAGTAAGCGGCAAGCCAAGGACACCATCTATAGGCGAAATAGAGAGTAGGGTTCGTGTCATTAGGCTTGACCGATGAAGCAGCAGAAAGGATCGCGCCGATCTCCTTCTCCCGGAAGTGCTTCTCTCGCTTTTTTCCTTTCTCCTTAGGCTCATCCAAGCGAGATCCACTCACAGGGTTTGCGGTGAGGAGTGTTCCACCCTGCCGGCTCATGGCCCAACTGAACACCGAGCTTACCGCCACCAGATCGTTCTTATTGACCGCCTTTGCCGTGATGCCTTCCACCTTCTCGCGGTGAAGCGCCCAGGCGTAGATGTCATCACCTGTCAGGGAACGAACGTCGCGATCCTCGGCAAACCGGATCAATGACCGGAAGCTACCCCGATACCGCTTGATCGTGTTCGCGGCCTTCTTATCAGCGTTATAGGCGGCCCACCGTTCGAACAGATCATCCACTGACAAAATAGAGTCTGCCCTAGGCGCGTCGTTGTCTCCGTTCGAGATACTAGGCCGTGTCCAAGTAGGAAATGTTGACGCTACAGGATCAGGGCTATAGTCGCCTCTTGCATTTCGTTTTAGGGTTCCAGCGGCTCTATCCAAGGTGTCGAAAGCAGCTTCAGCGAGACGTTTCCAGCTAGTCTCGTCAACAACAAGACCCTCCCGAGTTAATACCGCATCTACCGAAGGCCCGATCCACTTCTCAGTCTTGCCTCTGGCCCGGTAGCTGGCATGTATATTCTCAACTTCTTCCCAAATCTCGGCTGTTCCGGGCTCGTCACTCAGTCCGTCTATAAAATCTTTGTACAAGAGACCGCACAAGGCGGTTATCTGCCTCTTGTTGAGAGTCATCGGTCCATTGCGCTCAGCATCCCAAAGCCGCTTGAGAGCACCATCGGCAACCGCATGTCGGGTCCTAGCCTCAGTGACCTCTTTGGTACGGAGGGACGCCTGAACCATGTCACCGACCTTCACGGAGACAAACGTACTGGCAATGGGGATCGAGATGACGCGACCCTTCACACGGACCAAAAGGTCACGCGGGGTGCGCTGTCTGAGGTGGTAGACCCCGGTCTTAGGGTCCTTCCAAGGTCGGGCAGTCATGAGGGCCATGTGGGGCACCGCTGTGTGAGAGCGCGGCTTTCCCTAACCCACTGTATTGCACCAACCTTCTGTCACACAAGGACAAAAGAGTTGGTGCGGCCAAGAGGACTCGAACCTCCACCCCTTGCAGGACTAGCACCTCAAGCTAGCGCGTCTACCAATTCCGCCATGGCCGCATCGTCGCCACGTCGCCGGATCGCGGCCCCGTTAAGGGGTGAGCGCCAGGGATCGTGTGGAGCGGCGCAGCGGATAACAGATGAAATCCGATGCGACAAGCGCGTGTTGACCCTCAGAGGAAATTGACGCCGCCCTCCAGCACCGGCACCGCACCCTCGCCGATGGTCACGCCGGGCAGGCGCACCGCCTCGGCCTTGCGGATCAGCTCGGTGATTTCGACGGAGATGCGGTTGCCCGTGACCACGATCTGGCCGCGGGCGATCGGGTGGTCGTTGGCGAGGATTTCGACCATATCCGTCTCGGTAGATTCGAGCTCGATCACCGCGCCGCGGCCCATGCGCAGCAGCATGTGCAGCGGCATGTGGCTCCGCCCGAGCACGACCGTCAGATCGACCTTGAGGTCTTCGAGAACCGCCACGCCTGTCGTCCCGCTCACGGGACGCCGCGGCTCGCGGCTCCCGATACCGACCTTCCACGCAGGACCGTGAAGTCTTGGTAAAAGAAACCGTAATGACCGGGCGTCTCGCGTTCTCGCCGTCGGATTTCCTGCCCGATGCCGGGAGCGGACCCGTCGAGTGGCGGATCGAGGACGTGCCGGTGCCCTACGCCGAAGCCGTCGTCGCGATGGAGGCGCGGGCCGCGGCGATCGCGGCCGGGCAGGCCCGCGAGCAGGTCTGGCTCTTGGAGCACCCGCCGCTCTACACGGCCGGCACCTCGGCCCGCGAGGCGGATCTCGTCGAGCCGGACCGATTTCCCGTGCACCGGACCGGGCGCGGTGGGCAGTTCACCTATCACGGGCCCGGGCAGCGCGTGGCCTACGTCATGCTCGACCTCAGCCGGCGCCGGCCAGACCTTCGCGCCTACGTCGCCGCGCTCGAGGCCTGGATCATCGCAACCCTCGACGCCTTCAACGTCGCCGGCGAGCGCCGGGCCGACCGCGTCGGCGTCTGGATGCGCCGGCCTGAGAAGGGGGAGGGCGCCGAGGACAAGATCGCCGCGATCGGCATTCGGGTGCGCCGCTGGGTCAGCTTCCACGGCATCAGCCTGAACGTGGAGCCCGACCTGACTCATTACTCCGGGATCGTGCCCTGCGGGATCGCGGGCCACGGCGTAACGAGCCTCGTCGACCTCGGCCGCCTCGTCACGATGCCCGAGGTGGACATGCAGCTGCGCGCCGCCTTTGAGCCGATCTTCGGGGCGACGCGGCTGGTCGATTAGACCACCGGCACCCCGCGCTGCTTGGCGTGCTCGCCGGGCTCCACGTGAATGACGACCACAGCGCCCTGGATCTCGCCCTCGATCGCCGCCTCCAGGCGGTCGCAGATGTCGTGGCTTTCCTTCACGGTCATCTCCCCGGGCACCACGAGGTGGAAGTCGATGAAGGTCGCCTGGCCTGCGTGCCGCGTGCGCACGTCGTGGGCCTCGAGGGCGCCGGCGCCGTGGTCGGAGATCAGCGCGCGGATGCGGCCGGCCATCTCGGGCGGGGCGGCCTTGTCCATGAGCCCGCTCACCGAATCACGGACCATGACCCAACCCGACCAGACGATGTTCAGGGCCACGAGCCCGGCAATGATCGGATCGAGGATCAGGACGCCGGTGGCCGCGACCAGCGCCACGCCCAGCAGCACGCCGCCGGAGGTGACGACGTCGGCGATCACGTGACGGGCGTCGGCGACGAGGGCGGGCGAGCTCCAGGCCCGCCCGCGGCGGAGCAGGAAGCTCGCCCAGGCGAGGTTGATCGCCGTGGCCAGCGCGTTGACGGCCACGCCGAGCAGCGGGGCGTCAAGCGGCTGGGGGGCCAGCACGCCTTCGAACGCCTCCCGCAGGATCAGCAGGGCGGCGACGATGATTAGCGCGCCCTCGACCACCGCGGAGAAGAACTCGGCCTTGTGATGCCCGTAAGGGTGCTCGGCATCGGCCGGCTGCGCCGCGATCCGCAGGGCGGCGAAGGCGAAGATCGCCGCGACCACGTTGATGATGCTCTCAAGCGCGTCCGAGTAGAGCGCAAGGCTGCCGGTGAGCCACCAGGCCGTGAACTTGAGGCCGGTCACGCCGGCGCCGATCGCGGCGCTGGCAAGGGCGGCTTTCTGGGTGCGGTCCATTGCGGCGTCCGGGGGCGACCGCGGCCCGGAAACTCCGGTTCGGCCGGGCGCGCTCATACGGGGCTCAGCCCTACAAGGCCACGGCAAAGGTTTTAGCCGAAGCTATCGGCGCTCGCGTCCGGACCGTCGCCGCGGCCCCGCGCGGTCTCGCGCAACCGGCTTCGCTCGCCCTGGGCGCGGGCGCGGGCCGCCTTCCGTTCATAGCGGCGGGCGACCCAGCCCCAGCGCGCACGGGCGGCGAGGGCGTCGAGACGGAGCGCCTCCCGCTCGCAATAGGAGACGAGCTGACCATCGAGCGTGATCCGCGGTTGGCGAACTTTGACGATGTCGTCGGTCATGACGCTCATATCCCTCGGTCGGAAGTGAAGGGTCAGGGAGGCGCCCATCGCCGCTGGTCCCGCACCAGCTACCCGCCTCCCATTGCCCGTCAACGCGGAACCGTGCTGTTGGCGTCCTATGCGCGTAGACCTTTTCGATTTCGAGCTGCCGGAAGCGAGCATCGCCCTGCGGCCGCCCAATCCGCGCGATTCCGGCCGCCTCCTCGTGGTGCGCCCCGGCGACGATCTGGAGGACCGTCGCGTGCGCGATCTCCCGGCGCTCCTCCGCCCGGGTGATGCCCTCGTCTTCAACGACACCCGCGTCATCCCGGCCCGTCTCATGGGCCTGCGCACGCGGCCGGGCGCGTCGGGCCTGCGCATGGAAGCCATGCTCCACCTGCGCGAGGCGCCCGATCGCTGGCGTGCCTTCGCCCGACCCGCCAAGCGGCTCGCCGTCGGCGATCGCGTGCGCTTCGGCGAGGGGGGGGCGAGCGATCCGTGCGAACTCGGGCGCCTGGAAGCGGAGATCGTCGCGAAAGGCGATGGCGGCGAGATCACCCTCCGGTTCGACCGCTCCGGCCCTGCCCTCGACGAGGCCGTGGCGGCGGTCGGCATCCTGCCCCTGCCGCCCTACATTGCGGGCAAGCGCGCCGTCGATCGTCAGGACGCCACCGACTACCAGACCGTCTATGCCCGCGAGCCGGGCGCCGTCGCGGCGCCCACCGCCGGCCTGCACTTCTCGCCCGAGCTGCTCGCCGCCATCGACGCGGCCGGCATCGCCCGCCACAGCGTCACCCTGCATGTCGGCGCGGGCACCTTCCTGCCGGTCAAGGCAGAGGACACCGACGACCACCGCATGCATGCCGAGATCGGCATCCTCGACGAGGCGACGGCCGCTTCCCTCAACCGGGTGCGCGCAGCGGGCGGCCGGATCATCGCCGTCGGCACGACGGCGCTCCGCCTGTTGGAGAGCGCAGTGAACGAGGAGGGCCGGCTGCACGCCTATTCCGGCGCCACGGGGATCTTCCTCACGCCGGGCCGGCCGATCCGCTCGGTCGACGCCCTGATGACGAACTTCCACCTGCCGCGCTCGACCCTCTTCATGCTGGTCTGCGCCTTCTCCGGGCTCGACACGATGCGTGCCGCCTACGCGCACGCCATTGCGGCGGGCTACCGGTTCTATTCCTACGGGGATTCGAGCCTGCTGTTTCCGGCGCCCCAGGGAGCCCTGACGATGCGCGATCGATGACGATCCCGAATCTCATCACCATCGGACGGCTCGTCCTCGTCCCCTTCGTCGTCGCCATGATCGTGCAGGGCGCATGGGACCTCGCCTTCGCCGCCTTCCTGGTCGCCGGCATCTCCGACGCCGTGGACGGCTTCATCGCCCGGCGCTTCGCCATGAAGAGCGAGCTCGGCGCCTATATCGATCCGCTGGCCGACAAGGCGCTCCTCGTCTCGATCTACGTGGCACTCGCCGTCCAGGGCGTGCTGCCGCCCTGGCTCGCGATCGTGGTGGTGTCGCGCGATGCGATGATCTTGTGCGCAATCATGATCTCCTGGTTGATGGATCGACCGGTGGCCATCCGGCCGCTGCTGGTCAGCAAGCTCAACACGGCGGTGCAGATCGCCCTCGCGGCCTTCGTTCTCGGCGCCAAGGCCTGGGGAGCGGGGCCGGGTGCCGTGGCGCCGTGGGCGATGGTGACCGTCGCGGTCCTCACCGGCCTGTCGGCCATGGCTTATTTCCGGGTATGGTTGCGCCATATGGCGGCGGAGGCTTGAGCGATGGATGATCTTGATCATGCCGTGGCCCACGCCACCTCTGGACGGGTTCAGGTGCGAGTCGAGGGACGGCCGATGCGCGGCAGGGCGATGATCGGACTGGCGGCCCTCGCGGTGGCCGTGCTGCTGCTCTACCTGCTGCGGGACGTGATCCTGCCCTTCGCGGCGGGCCTCGCGCTCGCCTACCTGCTTGATCCCCTGGCCGACCGGCTGCAGCGGATGGGCCTCGGGCGGCTCACCGCCTCGCTTCTCATCCTGGCCCTGTTCGTGGTCGCCCTCCTCTTGACCCTGCTGATCGTCGCGCCCATCGCGGCCAAGCAGGTCGCGGGACTGATCGAGACGCTGCCGGGCGCGATCTCCCGGCTCCAGGGCATCGTCGTCGAGCGGGCGGGCCCGCTGCTCGAGCGGGTCGGCGGCACCGACGTGCTCAACGACCTGCAATCCTCGGTCGGCACCCTGGTGAGCCAGGGCGGCACCTGGATGATGACCTTCCTGCGCTCGCTCTGGTCGGGCGGGCAGGCCCTGATCTCGATCGCCTCGCTGCTCGTCGTGACGCCGGTCGTCGCCTTCTACATCCTGGTCGACTGGGACCGGATGGTGGCCAAGATCGACGGCTGGGTGCCGCCCCGCCATCGCGACACCGTCCGCTGCCTGGGACGCGAGGTCGACGCCGCGATCACCGGCTTCCTGCGCGGGCAGACGCTGGTCTGCCTGATTCTGGGCACCTTCTACGCGGTGGGCCTGTTCCTCGTCGGGCTGAATTTCGGTGTCCTGATCGGGCTCATCGCCGGGTTCCTCACCTTCATCCCCTACGTCGGCACGCTCACCGGCTTCCTCCTCTCGGTCGGCGTGGCGCTCGTCCAGTACTGGCCGAACTCCGACTGGCTCCATATCGGACTGACGATCGGCGTCTTCCTGCTCGGGCAGTTCCTGGAGGGCAACGTGATCTCGCCGAAGCTCGTCGGCGATTCGGTCGGCCTGCACCCCGTCTGGCTCATGTTCGCGCTGCTCGCCTTCGGCTCCCTGTTCGGGTTCCTCGGCCTCCTCATCGCGGTGCCGGTGGCGGCCTCGATCGGCGTGCTCGTGCGCTTCGCCCTGCGCCGCTATCTGCAGAGTCCGCTCTATCACGGCAGCGGCACGGCGGTGGCGGCGAAGCCCGAGATGTAGGCACCCATGCGCGACCCCGGCCCGCCCCGGCAGCTCACCTTCGACCTGCCCCTCGACCCGCGCTACGGCCGCGAGGATTTTCTGGTGGGTCCGGCGAACGAGGCGGCCTACGGCCTGATCGAGGCCTGGCCCGACTGGCCCGAGACGGTCTTCCTGCTCACCGGCCCGCCCGGCAGCGGCAAGAGCCACCTCGCCTCGATCTGGGCGACGCGGGCCCATGCCTGGACGATCCCCGCCGCCGAGGTGAGTGCCGCCAACGTCACGCACCTGGCGTCGAACGGCGCCCTCGTCATCGAGGATATCGACCGCGCCGCCTCGCGCGACGAGGCGGCCCTGTTCCACCTCCTCAACCTCGCCCGCGAGCGCAGGCACCCCGTCATGATCACCTCCGCGGTCGGGGTCGATTCGCTGGGGCTCGCCGTCGCCGACCTCCGCTCGCGCCTGCGGCTCGCCTTGGGGGCGACCATCCTCCCTCCGGACGAGGCGCTGCTGCGGGCGGTGATCGTGAAGCTCTTCGTCGACCGTCAGCTCGTCGTCGACCTGAGCGTCGTCGAGGCCGTGGCCCTGCGCATCGACCGCTCCCTCGGCCGGGCCCGCGCCGTCGTGACGGAGCTCGACCGCGACGCCCTCGGGCGGGGGCGCCGCATCACCAAGCCGCTCGCGCTCGCGGTCCTCGCGCGTCTCGGCATGACGGATCCGGCGGGGGATGACGACGCCGAGTGACGCGGCGCTGGCGCGATCGGCGGCCAACTGTCACAAACGACGCGTCGAGGCGTGCTAGGACGCCGCCCCTTGGCGAGCAGAGGAGATGGTCTTTGGCGGAGATGGAAGCGGACGCGATCGCCCGGGACACGGACAGCCCACCGGCACGTGATGACGCCGGCCAGGAGCCCTCCGCCCGCCCTGCCGCAGCCGGTACGCCCAGGACCCGAACCGCGCGCAAGGCCTCCGCAGCGACCCGGCCTCGCGCTCCCCGGCGCCCGCCCGCGAGGCGCGCCGTGGCCAAGGCGCAGCCCGAGGAGAGTGCGTCTCAGAAGCCGGAAGTCTCCGCTCCGGCGCCGCTCGACGATCCCGCCCGCGAGCCGGTGCTGGAGGCCGGGCAATCCCTCCGCCATTCGCCGGAGCGGTTCGTGAACCGTGAGCTCTCCTGGCTGCAGTTCAACCACCGCGTTCTCGAGGAAGCCTCGAACACCAGCCACCCGCTCCTCGAACAGCTCCGCTTTCTCTCCATCTCGGCGAACAACCTCGACGAGTTCTTCATGGTCCGCGTAGCCGGCCTGCACGACCAGGTCCGCGCCGGGCTGGTTCAGCCCTCGCAGGACGGGCTGACGCCCGCCGAGCAGCTGAGCCGCATCGGGACGGAGGTCTCGCGGCTGGCCCTCGACCAGCAGCAGCGCTGGCGCGAGCTGCGGGTCGAGCTCCAAGGCGTAGGAATCGAGCTCGTGGAACCGGCGGGACTCCGGCCCGAGCATGCCGCCTGGCTCGAGGACTACTTCCTGTCCCACGTCTTCCCCGTGCTGACGCCGCTCGCCATCGACCCGGCGCATCCGTTTCCCTTCATCCCGAACCTCGGCGCGACGGTCGCCCTGATCATGGTGCGGCCCCGCGACGGCCGGACGCTGCGCGCCCTGATCCGCCTGCCCGCGGTGGTCGAGCGCTTCGTGCGCCTGCCGGAGATCACGGGCGACGCGACGGCCCGGTTCATCGCGATCGAGCAGGTGATCGTGATGTTCACCACGCGCCTGTTTCCCGGCTACTTCCTGAAGGGGCAGGGCGCCTTCCGGGTCATTCGCGATTCCGATCTCGAGATCGAGGAGGAGGCTGAGGACCTCGTCCTGCATTTCGAGAGCGCGCTGAAGCAGCGCCGCCGCGGCGTGGTGATCCGGCTCGAGGTCGAGGGCGGCATGCCGGAGGACCTTCGCGCCTTCGTGGCCGACGAGCTGGAGATCGGTGCGGACGCGGTCTTCGTGGTCGACGGGATGCTCGCGCTCAACGAGCTCTCCCAGATCGTCGGGATCGACCGGCCGGACCTGAAATTCAAACCCTACAATCCGCGCTTCCCCGAGCGCATCCGTGAGAGCGGCGGCGACGTCTTCGCGGCGATCCGGCAGAAGGACTTCATCGTCCACCACCCCTACGAATCCTTCGATTCGGTGGTGCAGTTCCTGACCCAGGCCGCCCGCGACCCGAACGTGGTGGCGATCAAGCAGACCCTCTATCGCACCTCCTCGAACTCGCCGATCGTCGCGGCGCTGGCCGAGGCGGCGGAAGCCGGCAAGTCGGTGACCGCCCTCGTCGAGCTGAAGGCGCGCTTCGACGAGGAGGCCAATATCCGCTGGGCGCGCGACCTGGAGAAGGCCGGCGCGCAGGTGGTGTTCGGCTTCATCGAGCTGAAGACCCACGCCAAGCTCTCGATGGTGGTGCGCCGCGAGGGCGACCGGCTCGTGAGCTACTGTCATGTCGGCACGGGCAACTATCACCCGATCACCGCGCGCATCTACACGGACCTGTCCTTCTTCACGGCCGATCCGGCGGTGGCCCGCGACGTCTCGCGGATCTTCAACTTCATCACCGGCTACGCCGAACCGGCCGAGCTGGAGCGCATGTCGGTCTCGCCGCTGACCGCGAAGGCGCGGCTCCTCGAGAACATCGCCGCGGAGGTCGCGCATGCCCAGGCCGGGCGGCCGGCCGCGATCTGGATCAAGTGCAACTCCCTCGTCGACCAGGCCATCATCGATGCGCTCTACGACGCCTCCTGCGCCGGCGCGCAGATCGATTGCGTGGTGCGCGGCATCTGCTGCCTGCGCCCCGGCATCCCGGGCCTGTCGGAGGGCATCCGCGTGAAGTCCATCGTCGGCCGCTTCCTGGAGCACGGCCGGGTCTATGCCTTCGGCAACGGCTACGGCCTGCCCCACCCGAAGGCGACGGTCTACATCTCGTCCGCCGACCTGATGAGCCGGAACCTCGACCGCCGGGTCGAGGCGCTTCTGCCGATCACCAATCAGACCGTGCACCAGCAGGTTCTCGACCAGATCATGCTGGCCAACCTCCTCGACAACCGCCAGAGCTGGCGTGTACTGGCGTCCGGTGCGAGCGAGCGGATCCAGCCGGTGGGCGGCGAGGAGGCCTTCAACGCGCACAAGTATTTCATGACGAATCCGAGCCTCTCCGGGCGTGGCAAGTCGTCCAAGAAGTCGAGCCCACGCGCGTTGAGCCGCCGAGCGCAGCGCAGCTGACCGACCTTCAAAAGGACCCTGGATGGGCCTCTTCCGCGCTGACTCGAAGCCGGCCGGCGCCGCGCCGGTGGCGATCATCGACATCGGCTCGAACTCGGTCCGGCTCGTCGCCTATGACGGGCTCACCCGGGCGCCGACCCCGATCTACAACGAGAAGGTGCTCTGCGGCCTCGGACGCAACGTCCTCACGACGGGGCGGCTGAACGAGGAGGCGGTGCGGCGCGCTCTGGCGGCGCTGGCGCGATTCCGGGTGCTCTGCGACATCATGCAGACGGCCCACGTCTTCGTGCTCGCGACGGCCGCTTCCCGCGACGCGGAGAACGGGCCGGCCTTCCTGGCGGCGGCCGAGACGGCCTGCGGCCACCCGATCGAGCTTCTGTCGGGCCGGCGCGAGGCGGAACTGTCGGCGCTAGGCGTGGTCTCCGGCTTCCACGCGCCCGACGGCGTCGTCGGCGATCTCGGCGGGGGCTCCCTCGAACTCGTCGACGTCCGCGGCGCGACGATGGGGCAGGGCGTGACCATGCCGCTCGGCGGCCTCGCGCTCCAGGACCTCTCCGGCGGCTCGACCAAGAAGGCGCTCAAGATCGTCCGCGAGCACCTGAAGCGGGCCGAGCCCCAACTGCAGACCCTGCGCGGCCGCAGCTTCTACGCGGTCGGCGGAACCTGGCGGGCGCTGGCCCGCCTGCACCAGGCCGCGCGCGGCTACCCGCTTCACGTCATGCACGGCTACAGCATCGAGCCTTCCGACGAGCTCAACTTCCTGCAGGTCGTCGAGAACACCGACGCGGCGCTGCTCACCGACGTCGAGAGCATCTCGGAGGCGCGCCGGCCGCTCCTGGCCTACGGCGCCCTGGTGCTGGAAGAGATCATCCGGTTCGGGCGCCCCCGCGAGATCGCGATCTCGGCGAGCGGCGTGCGCGAGGGGCTCCTCTACGAGCGGCTGGATCGGGAGGTCCGCGCCGCCGACCCCCTCCTCGTCGCGGCCAGGGAGCTGAACGCGCTGCGCGCCCGCTCGCCCGGGCACGGCGAGGAGCTCATCGCCTGGACGGACCGCTTCGTCGAAACCCTCGACGGTCCCGAGACCGCCGACGAGCGGCGCCTGCGTCACGCCGCCTGCCTGCTCTCCGACATCGGCTGGCGGGCGCACCCCGATTATCGCGGCGACCAGAGCGTCAACGTGATCACACACGCCGCCTTTGTCGGGACCGACCATCCCGGTCGCGCCTACCTCGCGCTGGCGGTCTATTTCCGCCACGAGGGCGTCGCGCCCGAGCGGGCGAGCCCGATGCTCCGGGGCCTCGTCGGGCCGCGCCTCTTCGAGCGCGCCCGCCTGCTCGGCGGCCTGTTGCGCGTCGCCTTCCCCGTCTCCGCCGGCATGGCGGGCACGCTGCCCCGCATGCCCGTCATCGCGCAAGACGGCCGCGTCGTCTTGCAGATCCCCGCGGCCTGGGACGCGCTCGCGGGCGAGCGCCTCCTCAACCGCGTTCGCGGCCTCGGCCGCATCATCGGCCTCGACGGACGCGTCGAGATCGTCTGAACCATCAATAACGGACTGCTGATTCCTCGGATCGCCGCAAGCTGGACTTGGTCTATCGAGCCGGTCTCGTTTTGCTAACGAAGCGATAATTCCGACTAGGACATTATTTTAGAAGATAAATCGCAGAACAATTTCCCGCTGCGCACGTTGAGCGTTCGTGTTTGAGGCACGATCGAGCCGGAGACAACGGTTCGAGACCAGAAGCGGGTGACGCACGACGCATCCCACGGATGCGGTCCCGCAAAGCGTGTCACCGCCGCCCTGCCGAACACGCATCATGAGACCGGCGCATCGTCGTAAGGAGTTCCTGCCGTGGCCACATCAACCACCCTTCACCCCGTCGTCGAGACGGGTTCGGCGCTCGAATCCCGCGCCGCCGACCTTCATCAGGTCTCCTGGGGCGCCATCCTCGCGGGTGCCGTCGCGGCGCTCGTGGTCCAGCTCATCCTCAACATGATCGGTCTCGGGGTCGGGCTCGCAACCCTCAACCCGACGGGGAACGATACGCCGGCCGCGAGCTCGATCTCCCTGGGCGCGGGCCTGTGGTGGGTGATCTCCGGCATCCTCGCCTCGCTCGCGGGCGGCTTCCTGGCCGGGCGGCTGTCCGGCAGGCCGGTGGCCTCCACGGCCGGCTATCACGGCCTGGTCGCCTGGGCGGTGACCACACTTCTCATCGTCTACTTGCTGACCTCCGCGGCGGGCGGGCTCGTCGGCGGCGCCTTCAACACGATCAGCAGCACGCTGGGTAGCGCGGGGCAGGCGATCGGCGGGACCGTGCAGACGGCGGCGCAGGCGGCGGCTCCCTCGCTGACGAAGCTTTCGGACCCGCTGAGCGGCATCGAGACACAGGTCCGCCAGTCCAGCGGCGGACAGGACCCCGCCGCCCTGCGTGACGCAGCGGCCAGCGCCATCCGCGCGGCCCTGACCGGCGACCAGGCGCAGAAGGCCGGTGCCGAGGCCAAGGCCGCCGATGCCCTCGCCAAGGCGCAGGGGATCCCGGTCGACCAGGCGCGGACCCAGATCCAGGACTACCAGAAGCAATACACGCAGGCCCTCGCCGACGGAAAGCAGAAGGCGGCGGAGGCGGCCGAAGCGACCCGCTCGGCGGCGTCGCAGGGCGCCCTCTACGCGGCGCTGGCGCTCATCCTCGGCGCGATCGCGGCGTTCTTCGGGGGCCGCCTCGGCACCGTCGCACCGGGCCTGCGTACGCAGGAGACCGTGCGCCGGGCCTGATCTTCCCGGTAGACGCGACGCAGCGGCCCCTGACACGCGTCAGGGGCCGTTGTCGTTTCCGCGGGAGGATCAGGCGGTGGTCAGCGCAGCGCCCGGCTCGGCCGGCGGGGTGGTGAGAACGTCGGCCGCCTGCGCCTCGACCACGGCCGCGGCCGTCACGTTCACGATCCCGCGCGCCGTCACCGAGGGCGACAGGATGTGGGCGGGCTTGGCCGGGCCGATCAGCAGGGGGCCAACGGGAAGCGCGTCCGCGAGGACCTTGGCGAACTGAAAGGCGATGTTCGCGGCGTCGAGGTTCGGGAAGACCAGCACGTTGGCCGATCCCTTCAGGCGCGAGCCCGGAAGGACCCGGTCGCGGATCAGCTCCGAGAGGGCGGAATCGGCCTGCATCTCGCCATCCACCTGAAGGGCCGGCGACCGCGCCTGGATCAGCGAGAGGGCGCTGCGCATCTTGACGGCCGAGCGCGAATCCGACTGCCCGAAATCGGAATGGCTGAGCAGCGCGATCTTCGGCGTCAGCCCGAAGCGGGAGACGTGCTCGGCGCAGGCCACCGCCACGTCGGCGATCTCCTCGGCGCTCGGATCGGCGCGAACATGGGTGTCGGCGAGGAAGAAGGCGCCCTTCTTGGTGACGATGAGGCTCATCGCCGCGAAGTCGAGCACGCCCGGCGCGAGCCCGATCACGTCGCGGATGGCTCTCAACCGCGACTCGAACCGGCCCTCGAGCCCGCAGATCAGGGCATCGGCCTCACCCCGCCGCACCGCGATCGCGCCGATCACCGTGTTGTTGGTGCGGACCAGCGTGCGCGCCGCGTCGGGGGTGATGCCGCGCCGGCCCGCGATCTCGAGATAGCTGGCGACGTAGTCGCGGTAGCGCGGATCGTCCTCGGGATCGATGAGGTCGAAATCCTCGCCCTGGCGGACCGACAGGCCGAACCGCTTGATCCGCGTCTCGATCACCCGGGGGCGCCCCACCAGGATCGGCCGGGCGACCTTGTCCTCGACGATGGCCTGGATCGCCCGCAGGACGCGCTCGTCCTCGCCCTCGGAATAGATGACGCGCTTCGGGTTCTCCTTCGCCTTCGAGAAGATTGGCTTCATAATGAAGCCGGAGCGGTGGACGAAGCGGTCGAGCGAATCGGCGTAGGCGTGGATGTTCTCGAGCGGCCGGCCGGCGACGCCCGAATCCATGGCCGCCTGCGCGACCGCCGGGGCGATGCGCAGGATGAGGCGCGGATCGAAGGGGCTCGGGATCAGCGAGCGCGGGCCGAAGGGTCGCGCCTCGCCGCCATAAGCGCGGGCGACCACGTCCGAAGGCGTCTCGCGCGCGAGGGCCGCGATCGCCTTGACCGCCGCCTTCTTCATCTCCTCGTTGATGCTGGTGGCGCCCACATCGAGCGCACCGCGGAAGATGTAGGGGAAGCACAGGACGTTGTTGACCTGGTTCGGGAAGTCCGAGCGCCCGGTGCAGATCATCGCATCGGGCCGCTTCTCCTGCGCGAGGTCGGGCATGATCTCGGGGTAGGGATTGGCGAGCGCCATGATCAGCGGCTTGTCGGCCATCCGCTCGAGGTATTCCGGCTTCAGCACGCCGCCGGCCGAGAGGCCGATGAATACGTCGGCCCCCGGAATGACCTCGGCCAGCGTCCGGGCCTCGGTCTCCTGCGCGTAGACCTCCTTCCACCGGTCCATCAGCTCGGGGCGGCCCTTGTAGACCACGCCCTTGATGTCGGTGACGGTGATGTTCTCCCGGGTGGCGCCGAGCGACACCAGCAGGTTGAGGCAGGCCAGGGCCGCCGCGCCCGCGCCCGAGGTGACGATGCGGACGTCCGCGAGGTTCTTGCCGGCGAGTTCCAGCGCGTTGAGGATCGCGGCCGCCACGATGATCGCGGTGCCGTGCTGGTCGTCGTGGAAGACCGGGATGTTCATCCGCGCCCGGCAGCGCTCCTCGACCTCGAAGCACTCGGGCGCCTTGATGTCCTCGAGATTGATGCCGCCGAAGGTCGGCTCCAGGGCGCAGACCACATCGACGAGCCTGTCGACATCGTGCTGATCGACCTCGATGTCGAACACGTCGATGCCGGCGAATTTCTTGAACAGGACAGCCTTGCCCTCCATCACGGGCTTGGAGGCGAGCGGGCCGATATCGCCGAGGCCCAGCACCGCCGTGCCGTTGGTGAGCACCGCGACGAGGTTCTGACGGATGGTCAGCGTCGCGGCTTCCTGCGGATCCTCGTGGATCGCCATGCAGGCGGCGGCCACGCCAGGGGAATAGGCGAGCGCCAGGTCGCGCTGGTTGCCGAGCGGCTTGGTGGCCTGGATCTCGAGCTTTCCGGGGCGCGGCAGCCGGTGATAGACGAGCGCACCGGACTTGAGATCGTCGGACATGTTGTCGCCCATGCCGTTCACTCCCTGGCTTGCGCGTCGCCTCGCGTCGGCGGCCGAGAGCCGCCCTACGCCGGACTGCGCCGGTTGAAAGCTCTGTTGCACCGGCTGCGGAGTGGGCGCAACCCGCACAATGAGACCCGCATTCACCTCGCCGGCCTGACGCGGCGCTACGGCTTCGACATCGGCGCCTATTCCTACGGGCGGCCCAAGGTCCGCTTCCCGGAATCCGGCCGGCGACTGACGATCGGGCGATACTGCTCCATCGCGGACAAGGTCGAGATCCTGCTCGGCGGCGATCACCGCCTCGATTGGGTCTCGACCTACCCGTTCGCGGCCATGGCCGGCCTCTGGCCAGAAGCGCAGGCATCGCAGGATTATCACGCCTCGCGCGGCGACGTGACGATCGGCAACGATGTCTGGCTCGGCTCCGGCTGCCTGATCCTGTCCGGTGTTACGATCGGGCACGGCGCCGTCATCGCCGCACACGCGGTCGTGACCCGGGACGTCCCCGACTACGCGGTGGTCGCGGGCAACCCAGGCCGGATCGTGCGGCGGCGCTTCAGCCCCGAGATTGTGGCCGGCCTATTGGAGACCCGCTGGTGGGACCTCGAACCGGCGATGGTGACCCGCCTTGTTCCAGCCCTCGAGGCGCCCGACGCGGAGGGATTGATCGACGCCGTGCGGGCGATCCGGGCCGGTGGCGTTGCGAACGGCCCCTGAATCCCGTACCCGCACCACTCTTCCGCTCAGGTCCAGACCGATGTCCGACACGCCTCCCGACCGCCTCGCGGCGAACCCGAACAGCCCGTTCTACGACGAGGCCCTTCTCGCCCGTGGGATCGGCATCCGCTTCAAGGGCGTCGAGAAGACCAATGTCGAGGAATATTGCGTCAGCGAGGGCTGGGTCCGCCTCAGCGCCGGCAAGACCCTCGACCGCGCCGGCAACCCGATGACGGTGAAGCTGAAGGGGCCGGTCGAGCCGTATTTCCGGGACGTAGAACAGGGCTGACAGGCTCTGACACGAGGTCAGCCCTCACGCGCCCTGCGCGCCGCTTCGAAATTCCGCAGGGCGATCTCGACCATCGCTTCGATCTGCGCCGGATTTTTCGGATCCGTGACGACGAGGCTCGTCAGCACTTCCGGATGCGTGCGCCGCTGCCGGGGCCGACGCGCGTGGTTCGAGACCCGTAGGGTGAAGCTGCAGGCCTCCGGTTTCAGGTAGACCGACTCGCTGCGTCCCTCCCGGATGACTTCCGAAAATCCCCGCTCGGTGAGTAGGGCGACGGCGCGGGCCAGCGCCGCGGCCGGTCTCAGGGGCGCGGTCACGGGGATGTCGTCGCGGTCTTCATCCCGCTCCGGCCCATCACCCGCGCCTTGAGTCCGAGCGCCGGCTTCTCGACCCCGTACCAGGACGCTGCCGCGACGAGCCCGGTCAGGAGCAGAGAGGGCCCGAGGAGCATGAGCGGCGCGAGACCGGGGAGGAGGGCATGCAGCGCCTGCTGAATCGGCCAGCCGTAAAGATAAATCCCGTAGGAGAGGTCCGCCCGAGGATCGAAGGCGGATCTCGCCAGCCAGGGCGACAGGCCGAGCCAGATGGCGCCGTAGGCCTCCGCCAGGAACAGCGCGGGGCGGTAGAGTGGCAGGCCGTGGAGGAGGACGGCCGCCAGAGCAAGGGCCGCCAGCGGCAGGCCGGAGAGCCGGATCGTGTCGCGCCACAGGTAGAGCGCCGCACCCGCCGCGAAGATGAGCGGCAGCCGCAGCGCCGTCTCGAGCCCCTTCGGCATGGCCTGGTGCAGGAGGTCGGTGAGCGCAAGCGCGAGGATCAGGCCGGCGACCAGGATCAGCGCCGGCACTCGCCGCAGGCCGCCCGCCAGGCCGAAGGCGAGCACCCCGAGGTAGCACAGCACCTCGTATTTCAGCGTCCAGACGGTCCCGAGCGGGCTGCGGTAGGGGTTCTCGGAGAAGACGCCGGGAAGGGCCGTGTTGCTCTTGAAGGTCGTCAGCGTGTCGCGGATGACGCGCCAGAGGGCGGGGTCGGCGAGGTACTCGGCGAGCGGCACGGCCGTCATCGCCGGCCCGAGCAGCAGGGCGGTCGCGAGCACCGCCGCGACGAGGCCGGGAAGGATCCGCAGGACCCGCGCGAGGACGTAATCGCGCGCGCCGCGCCGCTCCAGGCTCATGGTCACCAGGAAGCCGGAGACCGCAAAGAAGCCGTTCACCGCGTGCTCGCCGAGGGTGAACCCGGTCGCCCGCATCAGCGGCTCGTCGAGCGCATTCCCGGTCGTCACGCTGAAGGCGTGCGAGAGCACGACCGCGACCGCCAGGGCGAGGCGGATCGCTCCGAAGCCGTTCCGCGGGCGTGCCAGGGCGGCGGCGACGGTCGGCGTGCTCATGCGAGACCCTCGCGGGCGAGGGCCGTCCGACCCCGCATGGCCGCCAACGCGCCGGCCGCCGAGCCGGCATAGCGCTCGATCTGCGCCCGGCGGAGGCTCAAGGGCGCGAGCAGGGCCTTGGGCGCGTTCACCGCGAGCATGGCGGGGCTCGGGTCCGGCAGGCCGTACTTGCGGGAGACGTAGGCGCGCGACCAGGCCTGGTGCCAGCGGGTCCGGAAGGTCCGGCCGGGAAGGGGCGAGGACGAGCGTCCGCGTCCGTGGCTCGCCACCGCGCCGTGGACGTGGACGAGGGCGCGACCGGTCTCCGCGACGCGCCGGCAGAAATCGTCGTCCTCGTAGAACAGGAAGATGTTTTCGTCGAAGCCGCCCATCTCCAGGAAGAAGTCGCGGGCGATCATCAAGCAGGCCCCGGAAAGGAAGGGCGCGCAGGCGTCGCCCTCGGGCAGAGCGCGCCGGCCGCTCGGGTTGGTCAGGTAAGGCGCGAGCAGCGAGCGCGGCTGGTAGAACAGGCGCCCGTCCGGTTCGACGAGGCGGGGCGCCAGGAGAGCCGCCTCCGGATAGGCCTGCGCTGCCGCCAGCAGGGCGTCGACGGCGCCTGGCCGCAGGACGACGTCGGGGTTCAGGATCAGCACCCGCCCCGCCCGTCCCGCCGCGCGCACGCCGATGTTGTTGGCCCGGCCGTAGCCCTCGTTGCGGGGATTGCGAAGAACCTGCGCACCGGCCGCCTCGGCGATGACGGCCGAGTCGTCCCGGCTCGCATTGTCGACGACCAGCGCCGGGACATGCTCGGCCGCGAGCGCGGCGAGGCAGGCCGGGAGAGCCTCGGCGCTGTCATGGGTCACGACGATCGCGACGAGGCTCGGCATCGGTGGCGTTCGTCCGGGTTGGCGCGACGCCACGCCCGGGAGCGTGGCGCCCGCGCTCAGCCCTGCTTCTCGGGGAGGTTCAGGCGGATGTGGAGTTCGCGGAGCTGCTTGGGAGTCGCTTCCGCCGGCGCGCCCATCATCAGGTCCTCGGCGCGCTGGTTCATCGGGAAGAGCACGACCTCTCGCAGGTTCTGCTCGCCGCAGAGAAGCATGACGATGCGGTCGATCCCCGGCGCGATGCCGCCGTGCGGGGGGGCGCCGACCTTGAGCGCGTTCAGCATGCCGCCGAACTTCTCCTCCAGGACCTCCACACCGTAGCCGGCGATGCCGAAGGCCTTCTCCATCACGTCGGGACGATGGTTGCGGATCGCGCCCGAGGACAGCTCGGTGCCGTTGCAGACGATGTCGTACTGGAACGCCTTGATGCCGAGGATCTTCTCCGACTCGCTCGGGTCGAGCGCCAGGAACTCGTCGCGGTCGTAGTTCGGCATCGAGAACGGGTTGTGCGAGAAGTCGATCCGCTTCTCGTCCTCGTTCCACTCGTACATCGGGAAGTCGGTGATCCAGCAGAAGGCGAACTGGTCCTTATCGCTCAGGTTCAGCTCGTCTGCGATTCTGATGCGCGCCTTGCCGGCGAGCGCAGCGGCCTTGGCCTCGGTGCCGGCGGAGAAGAACACGGCATCGCCGGCCTTGGTCCCGGTCTTCTCGGCGATCAGCGCCTGGACCTCGGCCGGAATGAACTTCGCGATCGGCCCCTTGCCGGTGAGCGTGCCGCCCTCGTCCTCGAAGACGATGTAGCCGAGGCCCGGCGCGCCTTCCGAGCGCGCCCAATCGTTCAGCTTGTCGAAGAAGGAGCGGGACTGGCCGGCAGCCCCGGTCGCCGGGATGGCGCGCACGACGCCGCCTGAGGCAATCACGCCCTTGAAGGCCTTGAACGCGACCTCGTCGCGGCCGAACTCGTCGGTCACGTCGGCGATGACGAGCGGGTTGCGCAGATCCGGCTTGTCGACGCCGTATTTCAGCATCGCCTCGGCATAGGGAATGCGCGGGAAGGTGCGGGTGACGCGCTTGCCGTCGGCGAATTCCTCGAACACGGAGCGCAGGACCGGCTCGACGGCCTGGAAGACGTCCTCCTGCGTGACGAAGCTCATCTCGATGTCGAGCTGGTAGAACTCGCCTGGGCTACGATCCGCCCGCGCATCTTCATCGCGAAAACAGGGGGCGATCTGGAAGTAGCGGTCAAAGCCCGCGATCATCGTGAGCTGCTTGAACTGCTGCGGCGCCTGCGGCAGCGCGTAGAACTTGCCCGGATGCACGCGCGACGGGACGAGGTAGTCGCGGGCGCCCTCCGGCGAGGAGGCCGTCAGGATCGGGGTCTGGAACTCGAAGAACCCGCCCTCGCGCATGCGCCGGCGCAGGCTGTCGATGATCGCGCCGCGCTTCATGATGTTGGCGTGCAGCTTCTCGCGGCGCAGATCGAGGAAGCGGTACTTGAGGCGGGTCTCCTCCGGGTATTCCTGGTCGCCGAAGACGGGCACCGGGAGCTCGCCGGCGGGCCCCAGCACTTCGAGGTCGTCGATATAGACCTCCACCGCGCCCGTCGGCAGCTCGGCGTTCTCCGTGCCGGCAGGGCGTGTGCGCACCCGGCCGTCGATGCGGATGACCCATTCCGAGCGGGCCGTCTCGGCCGCCTTGAAGGCCTTGGAGTCGGAATCGACCACGCATTGCGTCAGGCCGTAATGGTCGCGCAGGTCGATGAAGAGCACGCCGCCATGATCGCGGATGCGGTGACACCAGCCGGACAGGCGGATGCTCGCGCCGACGTCGGACGGGCGGAGCGCCCCGCAGGTGTGGGTTCGATAACGATGCATGACCGGCTCTGAGGGTTGAGGCCGGCACCATTCACGCGGGGCGCCCTAAGTCAAGGCGAGGCCGGGGGCGCCGGGCCTGCAAAACCCCTGGTACGAGACGTTCCAAGCCTTTCGGAATCGGGGGCCGATTCCCATATAACTACCATGAACCAGCATGCTTTTTTCCCACTTCCAGCCGAGCTGGACTCTGCGGGCAACCTGCCCGCAGAGCGCCAGGAGGGTGCCTGGCGGGTGTTGCCGATCGAGGGCGCGTTCGAGATCGTCTACGAGGACTCTCGCGGGCTCTGGAGCACCCGTTTTCTCGATGCGCGCGAGCTCAAGCTCGGGCCGGGGCGCACGCTCATCGGCGGCATCGACCGGGCGCGCGGCGGCTACCGGGGCTTCCGGGCCGATCGCATCCGGCGCCTCACCGCCGGACCCGAGCGCGTCGAGACCGGGATCCTCGACTGGCTGCTCGGCCGTGCCGAGGCGCAGAGACGCGAGCGGGTCGCTCGTCGCCGCAAGGTGAAGGGCGCGGCGCGGGCGGCCTGATCGCAGTATCCGGAATGCAGGGCGACCCCGTCCCGGGGGCCGCCCGAAGCATCACGCCTCTTCGCGGAAGTGGAGAGCGCACGATCGCGTCGGCTTCCGACCTCGCCTGAGGCGGCAACCTTCGATATAGCCGGCTGTCATGGATCTCATCACCACCACGCCGGCCCTCGCCGAGGCCTGCGACCGCTTCGCCGCCCAGCCCTTCGTGACCGTCGACACGGAGTTCATGCGGGAGACGACCTACTATCCCAAGCTCTGCCTCATCCAGATGGCGGGCCCCGATGGGTCGGGCGTCCTTGTCGATCCGCTCGCGCCTGAGATCGATCTCAAGCCGTTCTTCGGCCTCATGGCGGATGAGGGTGTCGTCAAGGTCTTCCACTCCGCGCGGCAGGACCTCGAGATCATCTGGCTCTTGGGCGGCCTGCTGCCGCAGCCCTTCTTCGACACGCAGGTGGCTGCGATGGTCTGCGGCTACGGTGACTCGGTGTCATACGAGCAGCTGACCAACGACGTCGCCAAGGCCAAGATCGACAAGTCCTCCCGCTTCACCGACTGGTCGCGCCGGCCGCTCTCGGAAGCGCAGCTCGCCTACGCGCTCTCCGACGTCACCCACCTCGTCACGATCTACGAGGTCTTGGCCGGCCAGCTGCTCAGAACGGATCGGGGCGAGTGGCTCGACGAGGAGATGAGCGTCCTCACCTCGCCCGAGACCTATCGGGCGGACCCGGCCCAGGCCTGGCGCCGGCTGGCCGGGCGGATGCGCAAGCCGCGCGAGATCGCCGTGCTCATGGAGGTCGCGGCTTGGCGCGAGCGGGAGGCCCAGGCCCGCAACGTGCCGCGCGGGCGCATCCTCAAGGACGAGGCGGTGATCGACGTGGCCTCCTCCGCACCCCGAAGCGTCGAGGCGTTGGGGCGGCTCCGCTCGATCCCGGCCGGTTTCGAGCGCTCGCGCACCGGCGCGGAGATCCTCGCCGCCGTGGAGCGTGGCTTCGAACGCGAGCTCGCCGAGATTGCGGCACCGGAGCGCAGCCGCGGCGGGCGCGGCGGGAACGGGGCGTTGGTCGAGCTCCTGAAGGTCCTGCTCAAGGCCGTCTGCGAAGAGGAGCGCGTGGCGCCCAAAATCATCGCGACCGTGGACGATCTCGAGGCGATCGCCGAGGACGACGCGGCCGACGTGCCGGTGTTGCACGGCTGGCGCCGGACTCTGTTCGGCGAGAAGGCGCTCGCTCTCAAGGCCGGCCGCCTAGCCCTCTCGGCGCAGGGCGGACGGGTCGTCGTCCGCGAGCTCGCCTGAGCGCGTCGCCTAATTTGCCTTCGCGTTGATCTCCAGCCGGTCGAGAACGGCGCCGGGCGTCGGGGCCGCGCTGAAATCGATGACACCGAGGCCGTTGCCGTTCTTCGGCCGCGCGCTCAGCGAGAGACGGCCGGGCTTCGCCACGAACTGGGCCATGGCCGTCCCGATCGCCTTCGCCGCCGCGGAATTCCCGAGAATCGCCGGCACGCCGAAGGCCGTGGCGGTGACGTATTCCTGGGTCAGCTCCTCGGGCTTCAAGCTCAGCACTTTCGACTGCGCGGCGATGAAGCGTTCGAAGAGGCCACCGTTCTCGATGGTCAGATCGAGCGCCTTGGCGGTCGCCGAGAGCATGGCGTAGCCGGAGACGGCGGCGTTCGGATCGAAGACCTCCGGACCGATGCCGCCGACAGTTCCGTTCAGGCGCAGGCTCCCCATGTCCTTGCCGGAGAGGGAGATCTCCCGGACGCTGAGCTCCCGGGTGCCCTCGTCCCAGGAGGTGTCCGCGACGAGGTTGAGATCGAGGTCGCGATATCCGTAGAGGCCCAGCGAGCCGAGGCCAGGCACGCCCGCCACCGTGGACGCCGGCAAGGTGAGGCCGGACAGGCTGAGGCGGCTTGCGGTCGGCACGCCATCACGGGGCGGCCCGAAGGTCATCGAGGCGCTGCGCACACCCAGATGGGCGGCGGGCTCCGGCGGACGTCCCTTCACCGGCTGCTCGGCGGGCAGGTCGATGCTCATGTCCTGCAGCGCCAGGGTGCCCAGGGCTGGCGTCAGCCGCCGCAAGTCGTCCTGTGACGGATTGGCGACGGCGGCGGAGAACTTGCGCAGGGCGGCGATGGTCGGACCGAGCGAGAAGTCGGTCAGCGAGAGCCGCCCGATCCGGGTCCGTGCACCGGCGCCCGAGAATGCGACCTCTTCGAGGCTGGCTCCGGAGCCCGTGTAGCTCATGCGCGCGATCCCGAGATCGAACGGCGCGTCGCCCTTGGTCTCCTGGACGCTCAGGCCCGTCGCCTCGAGCGTACCCACGGACACGGCCTCGAACAGGTCGGCGGCCAGGCCGGTGACCCGGGCGCGCTCGGCCGGAGGCGCCTTCTCGAGATCGACGCCGGAGAAGGCCTGCATCGCGCCCGTCCAGGAACTCGGGATCTGCCGACCCCCAAAATCCTTACCCTCGAGCCTGGCGAGCTTCACCGCGGTGCCGCCCTCGTCGACATAGGCGACCTCGGCGATTGCGAACGTCCCGTAGACCCGCTGCACCGCGCCCTTGCCGTCGCCCGGTTCGCCGTAGAGGCGGGCGAGCGCCGTGAGATCGAGGTCGGTCGCCTGGATGCGGCCGTAGGTGCCCGTGCCGGTGCGCGGACCGCCCTCGACGGTGATGGTAGCGCCCGCGCCAACGAGCTCCGCGATCCGTCCGGCCCGCACGTCCTTGGCCACGACGTCGCGATAGAGGATCACCTGACGCGTGCCGCCCGGCCCCGCATTCTCGGCCCGTAACTCGGGGATGTTCAGGCTCGCGGCGTCCAGCCTGGCGAGCCGGGCGGCCGCGGTCGGTCCGCTCCCTCGCAACAGGGCGATCAGGTCGTCCTTCGAGAGTCGCGTGCCGCTCACCGTCACCCGCGGCGCCCTCAACACGGTCTCGCCGAGCGTGAGAGCCACGTCCTGAAGCGTGACGTCCTGAACGGCGGAGGCGGCCTCCTGCGCCAATGCGGATCGCGGGCCGCCCTCCGGTCCTGCACCGAGGCAGATGGCGAGCACGCAGGCCGTCGGCCTGAGGAGACGGCGGCCCCAGAAGCGGGTCATGAGCTTATCCGGATCGCTGGCGGAAGCGCGGGCAGGGTGCTGTCGGAACGGACGCGCATCCGTGCCGCAGTTTCGCGAGCGAGGCAATCTGGCCCGTGCTCAGAGCGAGAAGGAGGTTCCACAGCCGCAGGAGGCGGTCGCCTGCGGGTTCTCGATCTTGAAGGACTGGCCGATCAGGTCGTTGACGAAGTCGATCGTCGAGCCATTCATGTACTCGAGCGACACGGGGTCGACGAGCACCGTGGCTCCGTCGCGCTCGATCGCCACATCGTCACCGGCCCGCGCGCGCTCGATATCGAAGGCGTAGGAGAAGCCCGAGCAGCCCCCGCCGTTGACGCTGATGCGCAGGGAGGCGCCGGGCGGCTCGCCGCCCATGATCTCGTTGATGCGCTTCGCCGCGCGCGGCGTCAGGGTGATGTCGGCCATCGTTCGCTCTCGTCGATATCCGTGGGCGGTCGCCCGGCATCGATTGCCGGGACGGCGGCCGCGCCCAAGATATGATCCTCGATGTCGCGCCGCAACGCGGCGGTTGGTCTGGATGGTGACGTGCGGCACACGGGGGAACGGCGCGGAGAGCGATGGCGGGCGCCCTACGCCACGGATCCGGCCGAGACCCGCGGGCGGCTGATCCCCGAGGCCGTCTCGCCGACGCGCAGCGACTTCCAGCGCGACCGCGACCGCATCATCCACTCCACCGCCTTTCGGCGCCTGAAGCACAAGACCCAGGTCTTCGTGCATCATGAGAGCGATCACTACCGCACGCGGCTCACGCATTCCCTCGAAGTCAGCCAGATCGCGCGGGCGCTCGCCAGGGCGCTCGGGCTCGATGAGGACCTGGCGGAGGCGCTCGCCCTCTCGCACGATCTCGGCCACACGCCGTTCGGCCATACGGGCGAGGACGCGCTCGACGCCTGCATGAGCGAGCACGGCGGCTTCGACCACAACGCCCAGGCCTTGCGGATCGTGACCCGCCTCGAGCGCCGCTACGCCGGCTTCGACGGGCTCAACCTCGCCTGGGAGACCCTCGAGGGGCTCGTGAAGCACAATGGGCCGCTGCTCACCGGGGAGGGCGCGCCCACGCCGCGCTATGCCAAGCGCGGCATCCCCGGCGCGATCCTGGAATACGACGCCCTGCACCCCCTTCAACTTGCCTGCTTCGCCGGACCGGAGGCCCAGGCCGCGGCGCTGGCCGACGACATCGCCTACGATTCACACGATCTCGACGACGGCCTGCGCGCGGGGCTGTTCGATCTCGCCGACCTCCGCGAGGTCGCGTTCCTCACCGGCCTGCTCGATGAAATCGACGCGCTCTATCCCGGGCTCGAGGATTCCCGGAAGATCCACGAGCTGGCACGCCGGGTCATCACCCGCTTCGTCGAGGACGTCATCGCGGAGAGCACGCGCCGGATCGACCGCGTGGCGCCCGCCGATGTCTCTGCCGTGAGGCGAGCCGAGGCGCCGGTGATCGCCTTCTCACCGGCGATCGTCGCGGCGGACGCGGCGATCAAGACCTTCCTCTACGCACGCATGTACCGCCACCCGGGCGTCATGGCCGTGCGGGCGAAGGCCAACACCATTGTGTTCGATCTGTTCTCGGTCTTCATCGCCAATCCCTCGGCGATGCCTCCGGAATGGCATGCCGGCTTGGAAGGGGCCGGCGCGGACCGGATCGCGCGTCGCGTCGCCGACTACATCGCGGGCATGACCGACACCTACGCCGTGCTCGCCCACCGTGGGCTTTATCCCACCACACCGGACCTGCACTGGAACCCCGGCAGTCTCGGCCTGCCTCTGGCGGAGCCGTGAGACGGCTCATCTCCTCCGATCCGTACGACGGCCGTCCGGCACGCTCGAACCGTGACACCTACGCCTGCCCTTGCTATGCCGCGGCCTTACGACAACGGCCGGTCCCCGCGTGACCGGCCCTAGCGGATTCTCACCGAGTCATGAACATCTTCGCCCTGTTCGAGGCCCGCGTCCGCGAGGCGCTCGGCGCCCTCGTGCGCTCCGGACACCTGCCCGACGGTCTCGACCTGAGCCGCGTGGTGGTCGAGCCGCCGCGAGATGCCAGCCATGGCGACCTCGCGACCAACGCGGCGCTGGTGCTCGCCAAGGAGGCGCGCACCAACCCCAAGGCGCTGGGCGAGGCGCTGGCGGCGGAGCTGCGGGGGGACCCACGCGTCGTCGAGGCGAGCGTCGCGGGGCCGGGCTTCATCAACCTGCGGCTCGCGCCCGACACCTTCCACGACGTCCTGCGCGCGGTCTTGACGGAGGGTGAGGCCTACGGACGGGCGCGCATGCCGGGCGGCAAGGTCAATATCGAGTACGTCTCGGCGAACCCGACCGGGCCGATGCATGTCGGCCATGGGCGCGGCGCGGTGTTCGGTGACGCCCTGGCCAACCTCCTGGTTCTGGCCGGCCGGGACGTGACCCGCGAATACTACGTCAACGATGCCGGGGCCCAGGTCGACGTGCTCGCCCGCTCGGCCCACCTGCGCTACCGCGAGGCCCTGGGCGAAACCGTCGGGAGCGTTCCCGAAGGGCTCTATCCCGGCGACTACCTCGTGCCGGTGGGCGAGGCGCTGGCGCAGACGCATGGGCGCACCCTGCTCGCCGTGCCGGAGGCCGAGTGGCTGCCTCTGGTGCGCGAGACGGCTATCGCGATGATGATGGACCTGATCCGCGCCGACCTCGCGCGTCTCGGCATCCATCACGACGTGTTCTTCTCCGAGCGCACCCTGCAGCCCGCGCTGCCGGCCCTGCTCGCGGCGCTGCGCGAGCGCGGGCTCGTCTACGAGGGGCGCCTCCCTCCGCCGAAGGGGCAGGCGTCCGAGGATTGGGAGGACCGCGAGCAGACCCTGTTCCGCACCATGGAGTTTGGCGACGACACCGATCGGCCGCTCCTGAAATCGGACGGCGGCTACACCTACTTCGCCTCCGACATCGCCTATCACCGCGACAAGATCCAGCGGGGCGCGACCGAGCTCATCGACGTGCTCGGGGCCGATCATGGCGGCTACGTCAAGCGCATGCAGGCTGCCGTGAAGGCCGTCAGCGACGGCGGGGCGAGCCTCGACGTGAAGCTGTGCCAGCTCGTCCGGCTCCTGCGCGCGGGCGAGCCCGTAAAGATGTCGAAGCGGGCGGGCGAGTTCGTGACCCTGCGCGAGGTCGTCGACGAGGTCGGACGCGACCCGGTCCGCTTTATGATGCTCTACCGCAAGAACGACGCGACCCTGGACTTCGACCTCGCCAAGGTCGTCGAGCAATCGAAGGACAACCCGGTCTTCTACGTCCAGTATGCCCATGCCCGCTGCGTGTCGGTGTTCCGCCAGGGCCGCGAGGCGATGCCGGCCGAGGATTTTTCGCGGGGGGCCCTGTTGCAGGACGCCGACTTCGCGCTCCTGAGCGATCCCGGAGAGACGGAGATGATGCGCCTCATCGCGCAATATCCGCGCGTGATCGAGACCGCGGCTGCCGCGCACGAGCCGCACCGCGTCGCGTTCTACCTCTACGAGCTGGCCGCGTCACTGCATGGTTTCTGGAACAAGGGCAAAGACCTGCCGCAATTACGGTTTATTAATCCCGTTGACCGAAATTCAACGCGGGCTCGCTTGGCCCTCGTCGAGGCTCTGCGAGGCGTGATCGCCTCCGGCCTCTCGGTCCTGGGCGTCACCGCGCCGGAAGAGATGCGGTGAGGTGATCTCAGTCTGAACAGGGATGCTGTCATGACAACCGCTTCGCGAGCGCCTGTCGACCTTGACGCTTTCGAGCGTGACCTTCAGCGGCCTCCCGAGCGCAATCCAGCGAAAGCCGATCCGCTGGCGGAGCTCGCCCGCATCGTCGGGCAGGACGATCCCTTCCGGGCGCTCCTCGAGGCGCGCGATTCCCGCGCCGCGCCGGCTTCCCAGGTCGAGCGTGGACGGGTCGAGCCGACCTTCCACGACGCGGCTCCGCAGCAGGCCCATCAGCATTACGCGCCGCCGCCGGCCGACGCGTTCGATCAATATCTCGCCTCCGTCGAGCACGGCCCGAACGCCGGGACCGGTCCCGAGGAAGGTGCGGCCTTCGCCGACGAGGCGTCTCATCGCCGCTACGCGGCGGAGCGCCCGCGCAAGCGCAAATGGCTCGCTTCGGTCGGTGCCGGCCTCGCGGTCGTCGCCGTGTCGGTCGCCGGTGCCATGACTTGGAAGAGCCTGAACTCGGGCAGTTCCCCGGGCACCGTCCCCACGATCCTCGCCGACAAGGCGCCGCTCAAGATCGCGCCGCAGAAGGCCGACGGCGTCGAGATTCCGGATCAGAACAAGCAGATCTACGATCGGACGCCCAAGGACGGGCAGATCCGCATCGTGAACCGCGAAGAGCAGCCGGTCGACGTGACCCAGGCCGTTCGCGCAAATCCCCGCGCCGGCGAGGGCGGGGCGACGCCCGGCAATGCTTCCACCTCGGCTGTGAATCCCCCTCCGGGCACCCTTGCCGAATCGCTCGGCGAGCCGCGCCGGGTCCGCACGGTCTCGGTGAAGCCGGACACGCCGCCCGCTCCGCAGCGCGAGGCCTCGTCTGAGCCCGCCGCGCCCTCCGTCATTCCAACGATGGTCCTGCCTGGCGAGGGTACCACTACGACCGCCTCGCTGCGCCCGCGGCCCGGCCGGACGCAGCCGCCGGCGCTGCCGCCGACCGATACGACGCCCGTCGTCGAGTCCGCGACTCCGACCGCGCCGGTGCCGCCGCCGAGTGCCGCACCGCGGGTCAAGGCGCCCCAGCGCGTCGCGTCCGTTTCCCCCGAGGCGACCGCAGCTCTCGCGCCTCCCCCGGCGGTGACGGCATCCCAACCCTCGTCCGGCGGCTTCGCGGTTCAGCTCGGCGTCCGCGGCAGCGAATCCGAGGCCCAGGCCGCTTTCCGTCAGATGCAGGGCAAGTACAGCCAGCTCGGCGGTCAGCCCATGATGATCCGGCAGGCCGAAGTCGGCGGCAAGACGATCTACCGCGTGCGGGTCGGACCGCTGGGCAAGAACGACGCGACGAACCTCTGCACGCAGCTCAAGGCCGCCGGCGGCCAGTGCTACGTCGCGGCGAACTGAGCGAAGTCAACGAGGCCGCCGAGTTACGGTCCTGAGGCCGGGCGGCCTCATCGCATTCCCACGACGAACCCCGGCCCGCCCGGCGATTTGATGCAACACCGGTCGCCGACCGCACGTTGCTCGCGGCTTTCGCCTTGATGCGAACGCGTCTCCGACCCGATCCTGAACCTTCCGATTCGCTGCCAGCCCATGCGAGCCATGCAATGACCGCCCGTGCCGTGATTCTCGGTTGTTCAGGCCGCAGCCTCCTGGCGGAGGAGGCCGCGTTCTTCCGCGACGTGCAGCCCTGGGGCTTCATCCTGTTCAAACGCAACATCGGATCGCCCGAGGAGGTCCGCGCTCTGACGGCGGATCTGCGCGCTACCGTGGGGCGGGAGGATGCGCCGATCCTGATCGATCAGGAGGGCGGCCGCGTCCAGCGGATGGGACCGCCGCATTGGCCGGCCTATCCGGCCGGCCGCCGCTATGGCGGCCTCAACGGTTCCGCCGTGACGATGGCGCGGCTCGGCGCCCGCCTGATGGCTCACGACTTGGCGAGCGTCGGCATCAACGTCGATTGCGCTCCGGTGCTCGACGTACCGGTCGCCGGCGCTCACGACGTCATCGGCGACAGGGCCTACGGGACGATGCCTGACACGGTCGCCGAGATCGGCCGGGCCGTCGCCGAGGGTCTGATGGCGGGCGGGGTCCTGCCGGTCATGAAGCACATCCCCGGTCATGGCCGCGCGGGATGCGACAGTCACAAAGGTCTGCCGGTCGTCGAGGCGTCACGCGCCGATCTGAATGCCCATGATTTCCGGCCGTTCCGGGCGCTGGCCGACCTCCCCCTCGCGATGAGCGCGCATGTCGTCTACGCCGAGCTCGACCCGAGCCGTCCTGCCACGCAGTCTCGGATCGTCATCGAGGACGTGATCCGCGGTCTGATCGGCTTCGACGGACTGCTCATGACCGACGATCTGTCCATGCACGCGCTCGACGGCGCGTTCCGTACGCGGGCGGAAGCCGCGTTCGCGGCGGGCATCGACGTCGCTCTTCACTGCAACGGTGACATGGCCGAAATGCACGGCGTCCTCGAAGGGACCCCTGCGCTCGCGGGCGTCGCCCTGCGCCGGGCCGAGGCTGCGCTCTCGCGTCTCCCCTCCGACGCCGGCGATTTCGACGTCCGGGAGGCGCGCGCGCGCTTCGAGGCAGCGCTGTCCGTCGCCGCCTGAGCAGAATCACCCCTCCTGCGACCCCTGCATCGTCTTGTGTTCGGGCGGCGCGCTCCTTAGGTTCGCCCCAAACCGACAACACGAGACGATGCCGCGCGCTTTCTCGCAGCGGGACAGGAGTTTGCCATGGGCAGCATGAGTATCTGGCACTGGATCATCGTCGCGGGCATCGTGATGCTGCTGTTCGGGCGGGGCAAGATCTCCGACCTGATGGGCGATGTCGCCAAGGGCATCAAGGCCTTCAAGAAGGGCATGGCCGAGGACGAGACGCCTCCCGCCCCGACGGCACAGACCCCGCCTCAGGTGAGCGCGACAGAGCCTGTCCGCACCCTGCCGCACCAGGGCGAGCCGGCCGCCACGGCTCCGATCGCCGCGGACCGCAAGGTCGGCTGAGCCGCCTGAACGGATTGCGGCATCCTTCCGATCGGTATCGGGCAGCGCCGGCTCCGGCCGCGGGACGAACGACGCCATGTTCGACATGAGTTGGGGCGAGGTGATGCTGATCGGCGGCGTCGCCCTCATCGTCATCGGTCCGAAGGATCTGCCCAAGGCCCTGCGCACCCTTGGACAGATCAAGGGCAAGGTCGTGCGCATGGCCGGCGAGTTCAACGCCCAGTTCAATGAGGCCATTCGCGAGTCCGAGCTCGACGAGGTCCGCAACGAGATCGACGGGATGCGGCGCTCCGCCAATACGGTGGGGCCGACCTTCGATCCGATCCAGACGATCCGGAGCGAGATCAAGGGTGCCGCCGAAGGGCGGGCTCAGTCGAGCACGCAACCCCTCGCCAACGTTGCCGCGCAGCTAGATGCGGCGGACGCCGCCAAGGGCGCGTCGCCGGGCACCTATGATGTGCCCGCCCCGCTCGCTGCCGCCCCACCCGAGCCCTCTGCGCCGGTCCAGTCCGGAGCAGCCGCACCATGATCGAGGGGACGGACGAGGCCGAGATCGAGGCCTCGCGGGCGCCGTTGGTCGAGCACCTGATCGAGCTGCGTTCGCGCCTGATCAAGTCGCTCGCCGCCTTCGTGGTGATGTTCTTCGGCTGCTTCTTCTTCTCGCGCCACATCTACAACATTCTGGTGTTTCCCTACGTCTCGGTGGTCGGCTCGGACAAGGCGAAGCTCATCGCGACGCATTTTCTCGAGCAGGTCTTCACCAACATTAAGCTCAGCGTCTTCGGGGCGGCCTTCCTGGCTTTCCCGGTGATCGCGACGCAGATCTACGCCTTCGTGGCGCCAGGGCTCTACCGCAACGAGCGCAAGGCCTTCCTGCCCTACCTCGTCGCCACCCCCGTCTTTTTCGTGCTCGGCGCGCTGGTGGTGTTCTTCCTAGCGATGCCGCTCCTCATCCAGTTCTCGGTGAGCCTGCAGCAGATCGGGCAGCCGGGGGAGGCGGAGATCGCCCTGCTGCCGAAGGTCGACGAGTACCTCTCGCTGATCATGACGTTGATCTTCGCCTTCGGCCTCGCCTTCCAGCTGCCCGTCATCCTGACGCTGCTCGGTCAGATCGGCATCATCGACACCGCCTTCCTGCGCGAGAAGCGCCGCTACGCCATCGTCCTCGTCTTCGTGGCGGCCGCGATCCTGACGCCCCCCGACGTCATCTCTCAGCTCTCGCTCGCGCTGCCCATGCTCCTCCTCTACGAGGCCTCGATCTTCTCCGTGCAGCGCGTCGAGGCGGCGCGGGCCCGCAGACGCGCGGCGGAGGGGCTGGAGCCGTAGGCAGGGTCTGACACCGCTTGCGGCTGATCGGTTCTTCGGTCGGCGCGGGAGCCTCTCTCCTGGAAGCAGGGCGCTTGCCGATGAAGCGGCGCATCGGCGTGCCGCTTCTACAGCATCCCCCATTGTCATTCGGGGGCGCCCCCCGGATCTGGCCTTCGGCACATCCGAGGACAGGCTCCTCTGCGCGGCCCCGGAATGATGAAGGGGATGGAGGGAAATCCGTCTGCGATCGCCCCGCCTGGCCAAGGAGGGGACCCGCGCTCCGATCCGCCATCACCCGGCGCAACGAACCGGAAATGGAATGGGAATCCGGCTGTTGAAACGCGGGCCCGCCGGACGCTCTGCAGAAGTACCGCGAGGCGCAAAGCGCCCTCAGCCGATCAACGCCACTGCTCGAAGGCCCTCTGCATCACCTGGGTGCCCGATGAGCCCTTCTCGAAGCTGACGATCGCGCGCGGTCCGGACGTGTACTTCAGCGCGAGGTCGAACCAGTTCCGGTTCAGCAGCAGGTCTGTGTTGCGCTCCACGTCGTTAGTCAGGGACGAGAGGCCGATCAGGAAGACGTTCTCGCGCACCCGCACCGGCAGACCGGATACGGGCGAGCCGCGCGCATTCTCCTCTTCCTTGGCCTGGATCAGGCCGATGTCCTGAACCCCCCGCGCGGCGCCAGCCGGGCCTTGCGTGAAAATCAGCTCGATCGTGTGCGAGGCGGGCAGGGTCGCGTCGAGATTGCGCCGGATCGTCATCGCCAGGCTCAGGCCTGCATCCGGCATATCGATCGTCCCGCGGATCGCGGTTTCCAGGGGCTGGCCCTGCTCCCCGGGGACGGCCTCGAGGCGCCATACCACGCGACCCTGCGTCGTGGCCGGGGCATTGTTCCCGCCGTTCGTATTCTCCTCGTAGAGGATCGCGCGCTGCGAGACCGCGATCTCCGGCTGCGCCGGCGGAGGCTGCGGCGCGGCGGAGGGTGGGCGCTCGGCAGGCTTGGGATCGCCGCCGATCCGATCGGCGTACTTGGTCTCGCCGCTCTCGGCCGGCGCATCCTGAGTTCCGGACGTCGCCGGCTGCAGATCGGAGGGCTTGTCGCGCAGCATATAGGCAGCGGTCGCGATCAGTCCGATGACGATGAGCAGGACGGCGCCCACGAAGGCGTTTCTGAGCGTCCGCGAGCGTCCGCCGCGCGGCGGCACCACCTCGATGCGCGGGCGCTGCCGCCCCGAAGCGGCGTCCGCCAGCAGGGCGCTCGGATCGTCGGTCGCAGCCGGGTTTTCGTCGACCGCGCCGGCAGCGGCGGGCGTCTCGGGTACGGGCGCCGGCTTGGGCGCGCGAAACGGCACTACGGCCGCCGCTTCCACCGGAGGCATGGGCTCGGGGATCGCCGTCCGCTCATCGGTCGTTGGCACGCCGAGCTCCGGCGGGGGAGCCGGTGGAAGCACCGGCTCCGGGAGCGGCGCCGGCTTTGGGGGCGGGGGAGGGGGAGGCGTCGCCTCCGCGATCGGAGCCGGGACCGGATCGTTCGAGGGCGGCGGAGCGGCATGGTCCGTCTCGAGCCGCTCGATCGCGGCTTCGAGCGCCTTGCTCTCGATCTCGATATCCGCATCCGAAAGCGGTGGTTCGAGCGAGCGGAGCTGGCCGATCAGGGCGCTGCGCGCACGATCGTAGACCGCGCGGCGCATGGCCGGGGAACGGTCCGGAAGCGCATCGAGCGCCCGTGACAGCAGCGGATAGTAATCGGCCATCGTTAAGTTGGTCCGCCCTCTTCTCGGCCGCGTGCCGGCCTCGCTCGCGCGGATGGGCGGGCGCTAGTCCTCGAAGGGGTTGTGCATGAGAATGGTGTCGTCGCGTTCGGGCGAGGTCGAGAGCAGGGCGACGGGCGCCCCGATCAGCTCCTCGATCCGGCGGACGTATTTGATGGCTTGGGCCGGCAGGTCCGCCCAGGAGCGGGCGCCGGCCGTCGTCTCTGACCAGCCCTCGATCGTCTCGTAGATCGGCTCGACCCGCGCCTGAGCGGCCTGGTTGGCGGGCAGGTGATCGAGGGTCTCGCTTCCCAATCGGTAGCCCGTGCAGACCTTCAGGGTCTCGAATCCGTCGAGGATGTCGAGCTTCGTGAGCGCGATGCCCTGGATGCCGGAGGTGCGCACCGTCTGGCGGACGAGAACGGCATCGAACCAGCCGCATCGCCGCTTGCGGCCGGTATTCACCCCGAACTCGCGACCGCGCTGGCCGATGGTCTCGCCGATCTCGTCGAAGAGCTCGGTCGGGAAGGGTCCCTCGCCGACCCGCGTCGTGTAGGCCTTGGCGATCCCGAGCACGTAGCCGATGGCGGAGGGGCCGAGGCCCGATCCCGTTGCGGCCTGGGCGGCGACGATGTTGGACGAGGTCACGAAGGGATAAGTGCCGTGGTCCACGTCGAGGAGCGCGCCCTGCGCGCCCTCGAACAGGATGCGCTTGCCCGCTCGGCGCTGGTCGTCGAGCAGGGCCCAGACCGCGTCGGCATAGGGCAGGATCGTCGGGGCGATTGCCTTCAGCTCCGCCAGCAACGCGCCTGCATCGACTTCCTCGATGCCCAGTCCCCGGCGAAGCGCGTTGTGATGGGTGAGAACCCGCTCGATCTTGGCGGCCAGCGTACCCTCGTCGGCAAGGTCGACGACCCGGATCGCGCGGCGACCGACCTTGTCTTCGTAGGCCGGACCGATACCGCGCTTGGTCGTGCCGATCTTCAGCCCGGCATTCGAGGTCTCGCGGAAATGATCGAGCTCGCGGTGGAGCGGCAGGATCAGCGTCGCGTTGTCGGCGATCCTCAGGGTGCGAGGCGAGATCTCGACGCCCTGGGCTTGAAGCCGCGCAATCTCGTCGACGAGATGCCAGGGATCCACCACGACGCCGTTGCCGATGACGGAGAGCTTGCCGCCGCGCACGACGCCGGAGGGGAGGAGCGCGAGCTTATAGGTCACACCGTTCACGACCAGCGTGTGTCCGGCATTGTGGCCGCCCTGGAATCGCACCACGATATCGGCCTGCTCGGAGAGCCAGTCGACGATCTTACCCTTGCCTTCGTCGCCCCATTGGGCGCCTACGACGACGACGTTCGCCATTCACACAACAACCTGTCCCGCGCCCGAGCGAAGAGGGCCCGCCTGCGCAGGAGCCGTCTTGCCGTTGGGTCTTTCCGCGATCCAAGGGCGGAAATCAAGCAAGCGGACGAGGGGCCAGGTGACTAACGCGCCTCCGTCCCGGGCTGGCGACCGGGGAGCTCGCCGGGTTTGATCACCGGCATGGAGCTCGGGTTCGGGTCGGGCGGCGTCACCACCATGCCGGGCGCCGCATTGCCTGGCGGCTTGATCACGCCGTCGTTCCTCTCGAGCTTGTCGCTCAGGGTACCGCCGCCCGCCGGAGCGCCTTCGGAAGGCTGCACCTTCTCGGGGATCGTCTTGTCCGGAGCCGGCATGTTCGGCGCGGTATCGCGGCCTCTCAGGGGCGCGTCCGGCGATTGGGCAAAAGCGGTACCAGCCATCGCGAGCAGGAAAGCGGCAGCCACGTGCGGGAGCTTGGGCATCTCTGGCCTTTCTCTCGGTGGGGGTTCCGAGAGAACAGGTCCAGCGGCAAAGCGTTCCTATCCGGGACCGCCGTCCTCAACCTTCGCCGCGCGCGAGGGCGAGGTAATGCGCCCGCAGCCGCCGGGTCAGCGGGCCGGGGCTGCCGTCTCCGATGACCTTGCCGTCGAGGGCGACCACCGGCATCACGAAGGCCGAGGCGCTGGTGTAGAAGGCCTCCGTCGCCGCGCAGGCCTCCTCCACGGAGAACAGCCGCTCCTCGATCGTCAGGTCGGCCTCCTCCGCAAGGCGCAGCACCGCCTTGCGCGTGATCCCGGGCAACAGCGCCGTCGAGAGCGGACGCGTGACCAGCACCCCGGACGCCGTCACGATGAAGGCAGTGGAGGAGGATCCCTCCGTCACCGCCCCGTCCTCGACCATCCAGGCCTCCGCGACGCCGGCGGCCGCCGCCTGCTGCTTGGCGAGTACCTGAGCGAGCAGGGCCACCGACTTGATGTCGCGCCGCTTCCAACGAAGGTCCGGCACGGTAACGACCTTGGCGCCGGTCTCCGCCAGGGGATTGGCCGCGATGCGCTTTCCTTGCGTGAACATCATCACGGTCGGGGTGGTGTCGGCGGACGGATAGGCGAAGTCGCGCTCGGCCACGCCCCGGGTCACCTGCATGTAGACGAGGCCTTCCTCGAGGCCGTTGCGTGCAATGAGGTCCGTCTGGAGGCCGATCCATTCCTTGGTGGTGTGCGGGTTGCGGATGTCGATCTCGCCGAGCGACCGGTCGAGCCGGGCGAGATGCGCCTCGTTGTCGACGAGCCGGCCGTCGAGCACCGCCGAGACCTCGTAGATCCCGTCCGCGAACAGGAACCCGCGATCCATGATCGGAATACGGGCTTCGGCCAGGGGCAGGAATTCGCCGTTCAAATAGACGATGCGGGATTGCGGCACGTCAGAGTCCTCGAAACCAGTAATGGCAGATCGCGAAGCAGGAATCGTGCGCCCGTCACGCGGTCCCGAACACCCGCTCGAAGATCGTATCGACGTGCTTGAAATGATAGCCGAGGTCGAAGCAAGCCTCGATCTCCTGGGCGGGAAGGGCGGCGCTCACCTCCGGATCCGCCTTCAGCAACGTCAGGAACTCGCCCTCGCCTCGCCAGACCGGCATCGCGTTGCGCTGGACCAGCCGGTAGGAATCCTCGCGGGAGAGGCCGGCCTGGGTCAGGGCCAGCAGCACCCGCTGCGAGTGGACCAGGCCGCCGAGCTTGTCGAGGTTGCGCTGCATCTGCTCCGGGTAGATCAGCAGCTTGTCGACGACGCCGGTGAGGCGGGCGAGCGCGAAGTCGAGGGTGACGGTGGCGTCCGGCCCGATCATCCGCTCGACCGACGAATGCGAGATGTCGCGCTCGTGCCAGAGCGCGACGTTCTCCATGGCCGGCAGCGCGAAGGACCGCACCATGCGGGCGAGGCCAGTCAGGTTCTCGGTGAGCACCGGGTTGCGCTTGTGGGGCATCGCGGAGGAGCCCTTCTGCCCTTCCGAGAAGAACTCTTCCGCCTCCAGCACCTCCGTGCGCTGAAGGTGGCGCACCTCGATGGCGAGGCGCTCGACGGAGCTCGCGACCACCCCCAGCGTCGCGAAGAACATCGCGTGGCGGTCGCGCGGGATCACCTGCGTCGAGACCGGCTCCGGGGTCAGCCCCATCGCCTCGGCGACGTAGACCTCCACGCGCGGGTCGATATTGGCGAAGGTCCCGACCGCGCCGGAGATCGCGCAGGTCGCCACTTCTTCCCGCGCCGCCACGAGGCGGGCGCGGACCCGCACGAACTCCGCATAGGCCTGGGTGAGCTTCAGGCCGAACGTCACGGGCTCTGCATGGATGCCGTGCGAGCGCCCGATCGTCGGGGTCAGCTTGTGCTCGAAGGCGCGGCGCTTCAGGGCGGCGAGCAGCGCGTCGACGTCCGCGATGAGGATGTCCGCGGCCCGCACGAGCTGAACGTTCAGGCAGGTGTCGAGCACGTCGGACGAGGTCATGCCCTGGTGGACGAAGCGCGCCTCCGGGCCGACGATCTCGGCGAGGTGGGTCAGGAAGGCGATGACGTCGTGCTTGGTGACCGCCTCGATGGCGTCGATACGCGCCACGTCGAAGACGGCATCTCGACCCTTCGCCCAGATCGTCTCGGCCGCCTCCTTGGGCACGATCCCGATCTCGGCGAGCGCGGTGGTCGCGTGCGCCTCGATCTCGAACCAGATCCGGAACCGCGTCTCGGGCGACCAGATCGCCGTCATCTCGGGGCGGCTGTAGCGGGGTATCATGCGGGGGCTCGCGGCTTTGGTCGGACCCGGGGCGCGGTAGCATGCGCGGCGGGGCCAGCTCAACACGGGCCGGCCGGACCATCCACTTCCGCTACCCGGCCGAGATCGGCTTGATCCCCTGGTCCCGTCGTGAGAGGGGCAGGCTGCGGCGAGCGGACCTCGGGATCGCGCTGGGACGGGTTTGAGCGAGATGGAGAGCCGAGCCGCGAAGTTTCCCGCATCGAGCGAAACTTCTCCGCCCGCCCACGGCGTCAGCCTCGCTGCGGCCTTCCGGGTCTGGCTGCGGATCGCCGCGCTCTCCTTCGGCGGACCGGCCGGGCAGATCGCGGTGATGCACCGCATTCTCGTCGAGGAGCAGCGCTGGGTTTCCGAGAGCCGGTTCCTGCACGCGCTCAACTATTGCATGCTGCTCCCGGGACCGGAGGCGCAGCAGCTCGCGACCTATATCGGTTGGCTGATGCACCGCACCCGCGGGGGCATCATCGCGGGCGTCCTGTTCATCCTGCCGGGCGCCGTCTCGATCATGGCCCTGAGCTGGATCTACGTCCTGTTCGGAAATGTCGGAATCGTCGCGGGCCTGTTCTTCGGGCTGAAGGCGGCGGTTCTGGCCATCGTCCTCGACGCCGTCGTCCGGATCGGGCGGCGCGCCCTGCGTAACCGGATCATGCTCGGCCTCGCCGGCCTCGCCTTCGTGGCGATCTACCTCTTCGACGTACCGTTTCCGCTCATCATCCTGGCGGCCGCGGCCGTCGGCTTTCTCGGCGTCCGCGCGGGGCTGCAGCAACTTCGTGGCGGCGGCCATGCCGGCGCGGCGGCCCGGGACGCGGGTCCCTACCTGCTCGGCGACGCGTTGCCGGACCATGCACGCCCCAGCGTCGCCAGCAGCCTGCGGATCTCCGCGATTTGGCTGGCGCTGTGGCTCCTGCCCATCGCGGCCATTCTGGGTCTGTTGGGGCCAGACAACGTCTTCGCGCAACTCGCCCTCTTCTTCTCGAAGATGGCGATGGTGACCTTCGGAGGCGCCTACGCCGTGCTCGCCTACGTCGCGCAGCAGGCCGTCGAGACCTATGGCTGGCTGAAGCCCGGCGAGATGCTCGACGGGCTCGGCATGGCGGAGAGCACACCGGGGCCGCTGATCATGGTCCTGCAATTCGTCGGCTTCCTCGCCGCATTCCGCGATCCCGGGACCCTGTCTCCCCTCGTCGCGGCGACCCTCGGCGGATTGGTCGCGACCTGGGTCACCTTCGTGCCCTGCTTCCTGTGGATCTTCCTCGGGGCCCCCTTCATCGAGGTCCTGCGCGGGAACGCGAGCCTCAACGGCGCGCTCTCCGCGGTGACCGCGGCGGTCGTCGGCGTGATCCTGAACCTCGCGGTCTGGTTCGCGATCCACACGCTGTTCCGCGAGACGCGCGACCTGCGCTTCGGCGTCGCCAACCTCGACGTGCCGGTGCTCGCAAGCCTCGACCCCTGGGCGGCGCTCCTGGCCGCCGCGGCCGTGATCGCGTTGTTCCGGTTCAAGCTCGGCGCGATCACCGTGATCGCGGCCGCGGCACTGTCCGGCGTGGCGCTCCATCTCATCGGCGTCGTGGGGTGAGGGCAACGCCCGGTCAGGCTCCTGGCGAAACGGCCGGAGGGTTCGGCTTGGGTGCGTTCGGTGAAAGGACCCGCAGCTCCCCTCTTTCGGCGGCGAAGGCTCGGAGCAGGAGGTCCGTCATCCGGAAGCTGCCACCCTTGGGCTTCCAGGATGGATCGCGAAGGATGGAGATGCGGCTGCCTTCGATGGCTCGGTGGAAGGTTTCCGCCACGATCCGTCCTCCGATGTCGCCGAGCCTGCCGCCGTTCATCTCCGCCTCGCGAAGGATGTAGAACCAGAGCGGCGTGGCGCCGGTCAACTCGCCCATGAGCTTCTTGGACAAGCCGGACAGGTCGACGCCGGCCGCTCCATCCCCGACGATCTCCCCGCTCGTCAGGACCGTCGGCGCGAGGCCGGCGCCGCGGAAGTGCGCGGCGACCTCCTGCGCGCTGGCGAGCCCCACCATCCGACCCCGTATGAGGTTGCGGAAGGCGAGATTCCGATCGAGATCGTCGGCAACGACCGTCCCGCGGCCGCCGAAGGAGCCGAGCGGCAGCTTGTTGAGCGGGTCGGTCAGACGCGTATCGATGCGGCGGGCGAGGTTGAGGATCCCGGGCGCCTCGGGCGCGAGCTCGACGATGCCGGCATCGGCAACGAAGTCGAACAGCCGCGTCCAGTCGGCCACCCAGTTCGTCGGCAGCCGCTCGAACGGCCCCTCGATTGGGTTGTCCACGTCCGTTCCCGGAGAAAGGTTTCCGCTCGTCCCGCTGAAGCGGAACAGGTTCTCCAGCGAACCAGGGGCGAGGGCAGGGCCGAGCGGGCGGACGCGGGCGTTGAAGAACTCGTTCCAGTCGTAATCCTCGCGGATCATCGAGTGCCCGAAGCGATAGGCCGCGACCGAGAACTCAATCGGCATGGTGGGCATCGCGGTGGCACCCGGCTCGAAGACCCGGCGTCCCTGCGCGAGCACGTCGGACAGGATGTCGGCTCTCACGATGCGCGGCAGGAAGTCGTGCAGAAGCATCCACTGGTAGTGCTTGACCGTATCTTCCTTGGCGACCTCCAGCAGACGCGAACTCGGCGTCGCGGTCATGGCGAAGTGCTTCACCCGCGCGTTGTGGAAGCGCATGAAGGCGAGATGGACCTGGGCGACCGCGAGGTTCTCGTCGTTGCGCTGGTCGGGGATATCGGCCATCCGCTCTTCGCTCGAACTGGCCGCGCGACTTCCGAGCCGAGGCAGGTCGAACCCGTCCAGCGGCAGTGCCGCCACCGTTCCGGCTCGGCCGGAACTCTGCGTCGTTCCGATCCGAAGCTGGGCACCGTCGAACTCGTAGCGGTGGGCATCGTTCGGATCGGTCGGGCCGAGACCGTAGACCGAGTCTAGGTCGAGCGCCGGGCTGCGCCCCGGGGAAAGCAGCGCGACCGGCACCAAAGTCTTGAAGGGGACCTTCGTCAGGTCGCGGGTCATGTCGTGATCAACGAACTGCCCCAGATAGGTGAAGCCCGCCGGCACGTCGCCGTCCACGTTGTTCGGACCGGAGACCATCGCCGTCGCGAGAGCCCCGAGAAGCGCTTCGCTCGACGGAGCGGCATCACGTTTGACGATCTGCGAAAACCGGAAGGCAGTCTCCGTCTCACTCGCGGTCGCCGCTCGCACGACCGACCCGACCACCTCGTTCCGGTCGGCAAGAAAAAAGACGTCGCGCTGATGCCGCTCCATGACCGCCCCCGAGAATCATCTCTTACGGAAACTTCAAGTATGTTTTCACAACTTGAGGTCTGCCTCCATATGCAGTGAGGTTCACGACGGCGGAGGCGCGCCACGGCGCCGTCGAAGCGGTAATCGGGCGCCGCAGAGGGCATGCAGGGGAGCGGGTTGGAAGGTCTCAGACCCTCGCTACCTGCGCTGCCGCGGCTTGACTTCCGGTGACGTGCGGTCGCATTGCACAACCGCGTGGGATGGTGCTTGCCTCCCGCCGGGCTGACATTCCTGCGAAAGCCTCTAAATGGACCGGCGCTAGCGCCCGCCCCACGGGCAAGAAGCTGCCGTCCGCATGCCTGGAGCCTCCGACTTGGCGAACAACGTGGCCGATTCCGTTCCCGCTCAGACCGGCCCTGAGGGGACCAAGCGCGACTTCCTCTTCATCGCGACCGGCGCGGCGCTCGCCGTCGGCACCGCCGCCCTGGCCTGGCCCTTCGTCGCCTCGATGGCGCCGGATGCGGAGACGGTCGCGGCCGGCGCTCCGCTGGAAGTCGATCTCACCCCGATCCAAGAGGGCCAGATCATCACGGTGTTCTGGCGCGGCAAGCTGATCTTCGTGCGCAACCGGACCGACAAGGAAGTCAAGGACTCGGAGGCCGTGCAGCTTTCTGATCTGATCGATCCGGCACCGGACTCGGCCCGCGTCAAAGAGGGCCACGCCAAGTGGCTCGTCGTCTACGGCAATTGTACCCATCTTGGATGCGTGCCGATCGGTCATTCGGGCCAGTACGACGGATGGTCCTGCCCGTGCCACGGCTCAGTCTTCGACAGCGCCGGACGGGTCCGGCGCGGGCCGGCTCCGACCAACCTGCCTATTCCGCCCTACGCCTTCACGTCCGACACCAAAATCCGGATCGGCGACGAGGGAGCGGGCAAGGCGGTCGCCTAGCCGACCTGTGATCACGCGAAACAGACAGCGATGCGGGTAGCCCCATGAGCGGACACGCCAACACCTACGTTCCCAAGAGCCGCCTTGCGAAGTGGTTCGAATCGCGCCTGCCCCTCGTCGGGCTGATGCATTCGTCGTTCGTGTCGTTCCCGGTTCCGCGCAACCTGAACTACTTTTGGACCTTCGGCGCGATCTTGATCATGATGCTCGGGCTCCAGATCGTCACCGGCGTCTGGCTCGCGATGCACTACGATCCGTCGGCGGATAAGGCCTTCAACTCCGTCGAGCACATCATGCGCGACGTGAATTACGGGTGGCTGCTGCGCTACGCGCACGCCAACGGCGCCTCGATGTTCTTCGTCGCCGTCTACATCCACATCTTCCGGAACCTCTACTACGGGTCCTACAAGGCGCCCCGCGAGGTGCTCTACATCCTCGGCGTCATCATCTACCTGCTCATGATGGCCACGGCCTTCCTCGGCTACACGCTGCCCTGGGGTCAGATGAGCTACTGGGGCGCGACCGTCATCACCAACATCCTGGCGGCGATCCCGGTGGTCGGCGACACCATCCAGAGCCTGCTCTGGGGTGGCTATTCGGTCGGCAGCCCGACGCTTAACCGCTTCTTCTCGCTGCACTACCTGCTGCCCTTCATGATCGCGGGCGTCGTGGTCCTCCACGTCTGGGCGCTGCACGTCGTCGGCCAGAACAACCCGACGGGCATTCCGATCAAGTCGGGCAAGGACGCGGTGGCCTTCACGCCCTACGCAACCGTGAAGGACGTGTTCGCAGCCGTCGTGTTCATGCTGTTCTTCGCCTACTGGATCTTCTACCAGCCCGGCTATCTCGGCCACGCCGACAACTACATCCCGGCCAATCCCGCAGTGACCCCCGCGCACATCGTGCCGGAATGGTACTTCCTGCCGTTCTACGCGATCCTGCGCGCAGTGCCAGACAAGCTCGGCGGCGTCATCCTGATGTTCGGCGCGGTGCTCATCCTCGCCTTCGCGCCCTGGCTCGACACGTCGCGGGTGCGCTCCTCGAACTACCGGCCGATCTACCGGCAGTTCTTCTGGCTCTTCGTCATCGTCTGCGTGGTGCTGGGCTGGCTCGGCGCGAAGCCTCCCGAGGGTGGCTACGTCATCGCCTCGCAGATCTGCACCTTCTACTACTTCGCGCACTTCCTCATCGTGATGCCGCTCGTCGGTCTGTTCGAGACGCCGACGGCGCTGCCGGGATCGATCCTGGAGAGCGTGACCGGGCCGGGCAAGCAGATCGAGTCCGGATCGGGGATGCCGGTAGGGGCGGCGGCGGCGCCGTCGTCAAAGGGTTGAGGGCAGGGGATCTAACGCAGCAATGACCATGACCCGCGCCCTCGCCGCGTCGTTCCTCGCGGCCCTCGTCAGCCTCGCTCCGGCCCATGCGGCCGAAGCTCCCAAGCCGCCGCGGGAGGAGTGGAGCTTCTCCGGCATCTTCGGCAAGTTCGACCAAGCCCAGCTTCAGCGCGGCTTCCAGGTCTACCGGGAAGTCTGCTCGAGCTGCCACAGCATGAGCCTCGTCCGCTTCCGGAACTTGGCCGAACCCGGCGGCCCCGGCTTCACGGCCGGCCAGGTCAAGGCCTTGGCCGCCGAGTACAAGGTCAAGGAAGTGAACGACAACGGCGAGGAGGTCGAGCGGCCTGCCCGGCCCGCCGACGCCTGGCCGTCACCCTTCCCGAACGACAAGGCCGCCGCGGCCGCCAACGGCGGCAAGGCGCCGCCGGACTTCTCGGTGCTGGCCAAGGCGCGCACCTTCGAGCGCGGCTTCCCGCTCTTCGTCGTCGACGCGATGCCCTTCGTCGGCTATTCGGAGCAGGGCGTCGACTACATCCACGCGCTCCTCAACGGCTACGAGGACGCGCCCGCCGGCATGGAAGTGCCCGCGGGAACGAACTACAACAAGTACTATCCCGGCCACCTGATCGCGATGGCCAAGCCCCTGAGCGACGGTCAGGTGACCTACGCCAAGGGCGAGAACGGCGAGCCGGTCGTTCCCGAGACCGTCGAGCAATATTCGAGGGACGTCGCCGCCTTCATGTCGTGGACGGCGGAGCCTCACATGGAGGCACGCAAGGCCCTGGGCTTCCGGGTCATCCTGTTCCTGATCCTGCTGGCGGGCCTGCTCTACTACGTGAAGAAGAAGATCTGGGCCGATGTCGGCGGCGAGGTCCACGGTCTGCAGCCCGAACTGCACAAGACCGGCTGACGCCACCCTGATCCCAACCGATCGCATTGACGCGCCGTCCGCGATGCCCCGACAAGGGTGGTCCCGGGCGGCGCTTCCGTGATCCGCGCAGTCTCGAGCTCTGATTGACCCGTGAGGTGAAGCGATGGCCGCAGCGATCCTGGGCGTGATCGGCGGATCCGGCATCTACGATCTGCCGGGCCTGGAAGACATCCGCGAGGAGGCGATCCCTTCGCCCTGGGGCGAGCCTTCGGACGTCCTCCGCATCGGTCGCATCGGCGAGACGACGGTGGTGTTCCTGGCCCGGCACGGACGCGGGCATCGGCTCTCGCCTTCCGGCATCAACTACCGCGCCAACATCGATGTGCTGAAACGCGCCGGCGTCACCGATCTCGTCTCGGTTTCGGCCTGCGGCTCCTTCAGGAAGGAGCTTCATCCCGGGTTGTTCGTGCTCGCCGACCAATTCGTCGATCGCACATTCGCACGGTCCTCGTCCTTCTTCGGGAACGGCTGCGTGGCGCACGTGCCCTTCGCACATCCCGTAGGGCCCACTCTCCAGGCCCGCATCGTTCAGGCTGCGGCCGCCGAGGAGGTCGCGGTCCATCGCGGCGGGACCTATGTCTGCATGGAAGGCCCGCAATTCTCCTCCTACGCGGAGTCGATGACCTACAAGGATGCGGGCTACGACGTGATCGGCATGACCGCGATGCCGGAGGCCAAGCTCGCCCGCGAGGCGGAACTGACCTACGCCATCATCGCCATGGTGACCGACTTCGATTGCTGGCACCCGAACCACGCCGAAGTCGACGTCGCTTCCGTCGTCGCCGTCGCCAGGGCCAATGCCGGTAGGGCGGCGCGCTTGGTGGCGCGCCTCGCCCGCGACTTCCCCGGGGAGCGCGAGGATTGTCCGGTCGGGTCTCACCGATCCCTCGACGGCGCCGTCATGACGGCGCCTGATCACCGGGATCCCGACCTCCTCGCGAAGCTCGACGCCGTCGCCGGACGCATCCTTGCGGCCTGATCGGCGGGTTCTGCCGGCGCGACCCTTTCCAAGGCCCCGATCTTCGCACTAGAAGGCGGCTTCGTTTCCTGCCGACCCTTTGAGCGGACGATTGAAGCGCGATGCGCTCTGCCAGCATCAGCCGCCGCACGGCGGAGACCGACGTGACCGTCTCGATCAACCTCGACGGGAGCGGCCGCGCGAGCGTCGCCACCGGCGTTGGCTTCCTCGACCACATGCTGGAGCTCTTCGCCCGGCACGGATTGTTCGACCTCGACGTGGCCGTGACGGGCGATCTCCACGTCGACGCCCACCACACCACCGAGGATGCCGGCATCGCCCTCGGCCAGGCGGTCGCGCAGGCGCTCGGTGACAAGGCGGGCATCGGCCGCTACGCCGACATTCACCTTCCCATGGACGAGGCGCTCACCCGCGTTGCGGTCGACATCTCGGGCCGGCCCTTCCTTGTGTTCCGCACGACGTTCAAGGCCGAGAAGATCGGGTCCTTCGACACCGAACTGGTGCGCGAGTGGTTTCAGGCCTTCGCGATGAATGCGGGCATCACCCTGCATGTCGAGACGCTCTACGGCGACAACGCCCACCACGTCGCCGAAAGCTGCTTCAAGGGATTGGCCCGAGCCTTGCGGCAGGCGGTCGCCGTCGATCCGCGCGAACAGGGCCGCGTGCCCTCGACGAAGGGATCGCTCTGAGCCGGCGACGGCGTCGGAGAGTGAGGAGTCCGAGGATGCGCACTTACACGCTCCACCTGCCGAAGGGCGCGCTTGCCGGCGAGGCTTACGGACTGGACCGGGCCGAGCTCGTGCCGGACGGATTCTCCTGGCGCGCCTTCGCCTTCGGCCCCCTCTGGTTCCTCTATCATCGGCTCTGGATCGCGGCCCTGGGCGTGTTGGCGCTTCTCCTCGCGGCGGCCGTCCTCGGCCGGTTTCTCGGCCTGAACCCGCTTGCGGGAACCGCGATCTCTCTGCTGCTCCAAGTGCTCATCGGCCTGGAAGCCTCGAGCCTGCGCCGCTGGACCTATGCCCGCCGCGGGCGCCCCGCGCGCGACGCGGTGGTCGCCGCCTCGCCGATCGAGGCCGAGCGCAAGGCGCTCACGCGCTGGCTTGATCCTGCGAACGCCGCGCTTGCGCCGCAGGTGCCCTACGGCTCGTCGATGGGCCGATCCGCCGACGCGGTGATCGGGCTGTTCCCGTTGAGCGAGGGACGCCGGTGACGCGCGCAGCGGTTCTGCCGTGACGGGCGAGACGGTCGCCATCATCGATTACGGCTCGGGCAACCTGCATTCGGCGGCCAAGGCTTTCGAGCGCGCGGCGCGCGAGGCGGGCCTCGCCTCGCGCATCGCGGTCACCAGCGATCCCGACCGCGTCGCATCGGCCGACCGCGTCGTGCTCCCGGGTGTCGGCGCCTACGCCGATTGCCGGAGGGGCCTCGACGCCGTACCCGGCATGGTCGAGGCCATGACGCACGCGGCCAAGGAGCGGGTGCGGCCGTTCCTCGGCATCTGCGTCGGCATGCAGTTGCTGGCGACCCGCGGCCTCGAACACACGCCGACACCGGGCCTCGGCTGGATTCCGGGGGACGTGGCGCCGATCGCACCGTCCGATCCGGAGCTGAAGGTCCCGCATATGGGCTGGAACACCCTGAGGCGCGACCGGGACCAAGCCCTTCTCGAGGGCATTCCCACGGGTGAGACGGGATTGCATGCCTATTTCGTGCACAGCTACGCGTTGATCCCCGAGGACTCGTCCGACGTGGTGGCCCATAGCGAGTATGGCGGTCCGGTCACGGCGCTCGTGGCGCGCGACAACATCGCGGGCACGCAGTTTCACCCCGAGAAGAGCCAGCGCCTGGGCCTCGCCCTGATCGCGAATTTCCTGCGGTGGCGGCCGTGACCCTGCCCGCGACCCCGACGACGAGATAGCCGAGTGATCCTGTTTCCCGCGATCGACCTGAAGGAGGGGCGCTGCGTCCGCCTCGTGCAGGGGGACATGGCGCAGGCCGTCGTCTTCAACGACGACCCCGCAGCGCAAGCCAAGACCTTCGAGGACCAGGGCTTCTCCTGGCTGCACGTGGTCGACCTGGACGGCGCCTTCGCCGGCGCGCCGATGAACGCCTCCGCCGTCGACGCGATCCTCGCGCGCACGTCGCTGCCGGTGCAGCTCGGCGGCGGCATCCGCGAGATGCGCACCGTCGAGGCCTGGATCGCCAAGGGTGTGACGCGGGTCATCATCGGAACGGCGGCGGTCCGCGACCCCACCTTCGTGCGCGAGGCGGCGCGGCTCTATCCGGGCAAGATCGCCGTCGGCATCGATGCCAAGGACGGACGGGTCGCCGTCGAGGGCTGGGCCAAGACGTCCAGCACGACGGCCGAGGAGCTCGGGCGCCGCTTCGAGGATGCGGGGGTCGCGGCGATCATCTACACGGACATCGCGCGGGACGGCATCCTCAAGGGGCTCAACATCGAGATGACGCTGGCGCTTGCAGGCGCGGTGACGATCCCGGTGATCGCGTCCGGCGGCCTCGCCTCGATCGAGGACGTGCACCGGCTGCTGCAGCCGGATTGCGCGCTGCTGGCCGGTGCCATCACGGGCCGCGCCCTCTATGACGGCCGCATCGACCCGGCCGAGGCGCTTGCCGCCATCGCAGACGCAACGTCCCAGGCCGGGGCCGCGTGACGACACCCGATTTCGTGTAATCTGATCGGCCCCGACGGCCCCAAGGCGCTCGTGCTCAAGACCCGCATCATCCCCTGTCTCGACGTGAAGGACGGCCGCGTCGTAAAGGGCGTCCAGTTCCTCGAACTCCGCGACGCCGGCGACCCGGTCGAGGCCGCCAAGGCCTACGACGCGGCCGGCGCCGACGAGCTCTGCTTCCTCGACATCACGGCGAGCCACGAGGACCGCGGCACGCTGCTCGACGTGGTCAGCCGGACGGCGGAGGCTTGCTTCATGCCCCTCACGGTGGGCGGCGGCGTGCGCACGGTGGAAGACATCCGCACCCTGCTGCTGGCCGGGGCCGACAAGGTCTCGATCAACACGGCGGCGGTGAAGGACCCCGACTTCGTGGCGCAGGCGGCCCGGAAGTTCGGCAGCCAATGCATCGTCGTGGCGATCGATGCCAAGCGCACCTCCGCGCCCGGCGAGCCGGCCGCCTGGCAGATCTTCACCCACGGCGGCCGGAGCCCCACGGGAATCGACGCGATCGATTTCGCGCGGACGGTGACGGCGCGGGGCGCGGGCGAACTCCTCGTCACCTCGATGGACCGGGACGGCATGCGCTCCGGCTACGACCTCGCCCTGACCCGGGCCATCGCCGATGCGGTCTCGGTACCCGTGATCGCCTCCGGCGGCGTCGGCGGCCTCGACGATTTCGTCGCCGGCGTGCGGGACGGCGGCGCCAGCGCGGTGCTGGCCGCCTCGATCTTCCATTTCGGCCAGCATACGGTTGCCGAGGCCAAGGCCCACATGGCGGCGGCCGGCCTCGCCATGCGGCTCGACGCATGATCGATGACCGCCGCCCGTGGTCCTCACGGGACTGAGAAGCCCATGACGCAGTTTTCCCTCAGTGACCTCGAAGCCCTGATCGCGACCCGTGCGGAGGCCTCGCCGGAGGTCTCCTACACGGCGAAGCTCCTGTCCGGCGGTCCTGCGAAGCCGGCCAAGAAGCTCGGGGAGGAAGCCGTCGAGGCGGCCATCGCCGCGGTACAAGGAGACCGGGCCGGCCTCGTGGCCGAGGCCGCCGACGTGCTCTATCACTTGGTCGTGGTTCTGAGGGCCGGAGGCGTCGGCCTCGACGAGGTGATGGCGGAGTTGGAGGGTCGCACGGTTCAGAGCGGCATCGCCGAGAAGGCCTCTCGGAGGCAGACGTGAACGCCGTGTCCGGCAAGTCGGCGCGGCCCGTCTCCGAGCGCGACCCGACGCTCGGGCAGGACCCCGTCACCGGCGTCGGGCCGGAGCGCCTCTCGCCCTACCGCCTCTTTAAGCGCGAGGAATGGGCGCAGCTGCGCGCCGACGCGCCGCTGACCCTCGACGTTGAGGAGATTACCCGGCTGCAATCGCTGAACGACCCGATCTCCGTCGAGGAGGTCGTGGCGATCTACCTGCCGCTCTCCCGCCTGCTCTCCCTCTACGTCGCCGCCACGCAGGGGCTGTTCAAGGCGACGCAGCGCTTCCTGCTCGCCGAGCACGAGACCAAGGTGCCCTACATCATCGGCGTCGCGGGCTCGGTGGCGGTGGGCAAGTCGACGACCGCCCGCGTCCTGCAGGCGCTCCTCGCCCGCTGGCCGAACACGCCGAACGTCGATCTGGTCACCACGGACGGGTTCCTGCTGCCGAATGCGGAACTGCAGCGCATGGGCGCGATGGAGCGCAAGGGCTTCCCCGAGAGCTACGACACCGGGGCGCTGCTGCGGTTCCTCACCGATATCAAGGCGGGCAAGAAGCGTGTGGCGGCGCCGCTCTACTCGCACCTCGTCTACGACGTCATCCCGGGCGAGGAGCGGGTGGTGGAATCCCCCGATATCCTGATCGTGGAAGGACTCAACGTGCTCCAGCCGGCCCGGCTGCCGCGGGACGGCACCGCCATCCCCTTCGTGTCCGACTTCTTCGATTTCTCGATCTACCTCGACGGCCACGAGGACGACCTGCACCGCTGGTACGTCAACCGCTTCATGCGCCTGCGCCAGACCGCGTTCCGCGATCCGCTCTCCTACTTCCGAAAGTTTGCCGAGGTGCCCGAGGCCGAAGCGCTCGACATCGCCGACCATCTCTGGACCTCGATCAACCTGCCGAACCTGCGCGACAACATCCTGCCGACACGCCAGCGTGCGAGCCTGATCCTCGCCAAGGGCGCGAGCCACCGGATTGAGAGCGTCGCCCTGCGGCGCCTCTAACAGGTCGCGTCTCCGCGATCCCGGTTAAGCCGCGTGACACTGCCGCGTCCCGCATCGCTGGCCTCACGTCAGCGGATAGACGGCCTCCACGACGTAAGGCCCTCCGCCGGTGGATTCGCGGGCGGAGAACAACGCGACTCGGTCCGCGCTGAAGCGCAGCGTCGCGAAGAGCCCCTGCTGCGCCAGGTAGGTCGCGACATCCTCGGAATGAGTGTCGCGGCGCAGGCGCGCCAGCGTCACGTGCGGCGTGAATTTTCGGCGCTCCGGGGCCGCGCCGGCCTCGCGGGCGAGGTGCTCGTGCTCGGCCTGCAGGTCGGCGAGTTCCCGGTTCGCCGCCACCGCGGCGATGAGCGCGCGGGGCTTGGCGCCGCCGAAGCTCGACAGACCATCGAGCACGATCTGCATCGGCCCGCGCCGCCGGGCGTTGACCAGGGCCTCGTGCATTGCCTCGGCGCAGGTGGTGTCGACGTCGCCGAGGAAGCGCAGGGTCACGTGGTAATCGCTGGGCTCGATCCAGCGCGCGTGACGCAAACCGCCTCGCCGGCCGGCGAGGGCGGCCGCGATGTCCGGCGGGATCCCCAGGCCGGTGAACAGGCGCGGCATCGCTTCAGCGCTTGAGCCGGTCGATGAAGGCTTCGACCGTAGGCAGGATGCCGGCCACGATCGTTTCCACTCCTTTGGAGTTGGGGTGGAGGCCGTCGTCGAGGTTGTAGACCGGATCGCCGACGATGCCTTCGAGGAAGAACGGGTAGAGAACGAGACCGTATTTCGCGGCGAGATCCGGATAGATCGCGTCGAAGCGGTTCACGTAGTCGGGCCCCAGGTTGCGGGCGGCCCTCATGCCGGCCAGCAGCACGGGAATGCCGCGCTCCTTGAGGCGGCGGATGATCGTGTCGAGCGCCTTGGCGCTGACGCTTGGATCGGTGCCGCGCAGCATGTCGTTGGCGCCGAGCTCCAGGATGACGCCGTCGGTCCCGTCGGGGACGGACCATTCCAGGCGTTCGAGCCCGCCGGTCGTGGTGTCGCCCGAGACCCCGGCATTGGCGACGCTGACCTGACGGCCGCGCTTGCGCAGCTCCCGCTCCAGCACCGCGGGGAAGGCCGCCGCCGCCGGGAGCCGGTAGCCGGCGCTGAGGCTGTCGCCGAAGGCCACAAGCTTGAGCGGACGCCCGTCCGGCGCGGCCTGGGCGGGGAGCCCGCCGAGGGCGAGTGCGGCAAAGAGCACCATCAGCCCTCGCGCGCCGTGGCGCGAGGGCTTACGCCCGACCATATCGCGAAAAGGCTTGAGCACGGCCCCAAGGGGTGACGAAAAGCACAGACCCATTCCGATTCAGCCCCAATCCTCGTCGCCGATGTTCTCATTCGCACACAGATCGGTAGCCCCTTGAGCGCAGGCAAGGCCGATGGCCCCGCCATCACACTCGCAGAGATCGATCTGAGCCTCGGCCGCGATGCGGCGCGGGTCCACGTGCTGCGGGGCATCTCCCTCGATGTCGCGCGGGGCGAGGCCGTCGGCCTCGTCGGGCCGTCGGGTTCGGGCAAGTCGACCCTGCTCATGGTCATGGCGGGCCTGGAACGGCCCGACAGCGGCCGCATCCTCGTCGAGGGCACGGATCTCGGCGCGCTGGACGAGGACGCCCTGGCGGGCTTCCGGGGGCGGCGGATCGGCATCGTCTTCCAGGCCTTCCACCTCGTCCCGACCATGACGGCGCTGGAGAACGTGGCCCTGCCGCTCGAACTCGCCGACAAGCCCGATGCCCATGTCCGCGCGGCGGCGGAGCTGCGGGCCGTCGGTCTCGGCGACCGCCTGCATCATTATCCGGCCCAGCTCTCGGGTGGCGAGCAGCAGCGCGTCGCCATCGCCCGCGCCATCGCGCCGGACCCGGCGATCCTCGTGGCGGACGAGCCGACCGGCAATCTCGACGAGGCGACCGGCCGACAGATCGTCGACCTCCTCTTCGCCCTGAAGCGCGACCGCGGCGCCACCCTCGTCCTCGTGACCCACGATCCGGGCCTCGCCAAGCTGTGCGACAGGACCGTTCGGCTGCGCTCGGGGCGGGTCGAGGAGCCGGTAGCCGCGTGACCGGTTTGTCGGGTTTGACTTCGACCCTCCCCGGTCACGTTCCGATCTCAAAACGGCGGGCTGGCTGAACCATGCACGGTACGCTTCCGCAGGCCGATCGTGGCCGCCGATCCGCTCCCCGGGAAACTCGCCTCCCGCTCACCTTGCGCCTCGCCCTGCGCGAACTACGCGGCGGGCTATCCGGCTTCGTCGTCTTCCTCGCCTGCATCGCGATCGGCGTCGCGGCCATCGCCGGCGTCGCCTCGATCTCGCGCTCGCTGACCGACGGGCTCGGCCGCGAGGGAAGGCGCATCCTGGGCGGCGACCTCACCTACAGCCTGATCAACCGCTCGGCGACACCGGCCGAACGTGCGGTCCTCGAGGCCCAGGGACCCGTCTCGGTGGTCACGACGCTGCGGGCCATGGCGCTGGCCGGCGACAAGGGCGCGGCCCTCGTCGAGCTGAAGGCGGTCGACGCCACCTATCCGGCGACGGGCGACCTCGTCACCGATCCGGCAGTGCCTCTCGCCACGCTCCTGGCGGAGCGGGACGGCGCCTACGGCGCGGTGGCCGATCCCGTGCTGCTGACCCGCCTCGACCTCAAGGTCGGCGACCGCGTCAGCATCGCCGGCAAGCCCGTGGCGATCCGGGCGACCCTCGTCTCCGAGCCCGACAAGATCGCCAACGGCATCGGCTTCGGCCCCCGCGTTCTCATCTCCGACGCCGCGCTGGCGGAGACCGGCCTCGTCCAGCCGGGCAGCCTCAACCGCTGGAGCTATCGGCTGCAGCTTCCGGGGGTGCCGGATGCCGAGCTCGAGCGGCGTACCGCCGCCATCGCCAAGGCCGCGCCGGAGGCGGGTTGGGAGATGCGTTCGCGCACCAACGCCGATCCGCGCTTCGCCCGGAGCATCGAGCGCTTCACTCAATTCCTCACCCTCGTCGGCCTGACCGCGCTCATCGTCGGTGGGGTGGGTGTCGCCAACGCGGTCCACGCCTTCGTCGAGCGCAAGCGCGGCTCGATCGCGACCTTGAAGAGCGTCGGCGCCCCGGGGGGGCAGGTCGTCAGGCTCTACCTGACCCAGGTGATGCTGATCGCCGGCCTCGGAACGGCGATCGGCCTCGCCGTCGGCGCCGGGCTGCCCTTCCTCCTCGACGCCTTCTTCCGCGCGGACCTGCCGCTTCCGCTCAACCCGACCCTCGCGCCGGCCGAGCTGGCATTGGCCGCCGCCTACGGCCTTCTCACCGCGCTCGCCTTCGCCATCGTGCCCCTCGGCCGCGCCCATGACGTGCCGGTCTCGGGCCTGTTCCGCGACGTGGTCGACCGGAGCGGCGCGCGCACGCGCCTGCGTTATCGCCTGATCCTGGCCGCTGCGCTGGCAGCCCTCGTCGGGCTCGCCGTCGTCACCGCTTTCGACAAGCGCGTGGCGCTCGTCTTCATCGCTGCGGCCGGCCTCGCCTTCGGCCTCCTGCGCCTCGTCGCCCTAGGCCTGATGGCCCTGGCGCGTCGCCTGCCTCGCCCGCGAACGGCCGCGCCGCGCCTGGCGCTCGCCAACCTGCACCGGCCCGGCGCGCTGACCCCGTCCATCGTGCTCTCCCTCGGGCTCGGGGTCACGCTCCTCGTGACCCTGAGCCTCATCGACGCCAATGTCCGGCAGACGCTGACCTCGTCGCTGCCGGCCCGCGCGCCGAACCTGTTCTTCCTCGACATCCCTGCTTCCGAGGCGGACGGCTTCCACGCCTTCCTCGGCAGGGCCGCGAGCAACGCGAAGATCGAGCGCGTGCCGATGATGCGAGGCCGCATCACCGCCCTCAACGGCGTGCCGGCGGCCGAGATCAAGCCGCCGGAGGACGCGGCCTGGGTGCTCGACGGCGACCGCGGCATCACCTATTCGGCCGACCTGCCGGAGGGGTCGAGCCTGATCGCGGGGAGCTGGTGGAACGCGGAGGAGGGCCGCGCGGCCCTGGTATCGTTCGATTCCGAGCTTGCCCGCGCCCTCAAGCTGGAAGTTGGCAGCACCGTCAGGGTCAATGTCCTCGGGCGCGAGCTCACGGCGCGGATCGCCAACCTGCGCAAGGTCGAGTGGCGCTCGCTGGGCATCAACTTCGTGATGGTGTTCTCGCCCGGCACCTTCCGCGGCGCCCCCCACAGCGACCTCGCGACGCTGACCCTGCCGAACGGTCCAGATGCGGGCATCGAGGCCGGAATCCTGCGCGACGTCGCCCGAGCCTTCCCCTCGGTGACCAGCGTGCGGGTCAAGGACGCCCTCGACGCCGTCAACGACATCGTCGGCAAGCTCGTCCTCGCCATCCGCGGCGCGAGCGCGGTGGCGGTGGTCGCGAGCCTCTTCGTCCTCGCCGGCGCGCTGGCCGCCGGACACCGCAGCCGCCTCTACGATGCGGTGGTGCTGAAGACCCTCGGCGCGACGCGGCGCCGGCTGCTCACCGCCTACCTCCTCGAATACGGCGCGCTCGGGCTTGCCACGGCCCTGTTCGGCCTCGCCGCGGGCACGCTCGCCGCCTTCGTGATCGTGACGCGGGTTATGCGGCTGGAATTCAGCCTCGACCTCTCGGGCGCGTTCGTGGCTGCGGCGCTGGCAGTGGTCTTCGCCGTCGTCCTCGGCCTCGCCGGAACCTGGCGCATCCTGGGCCAGAAACCGGCACCGTACCTGCGGCAGTTCTGATGCATGTTCTGCGGGTCGCTGGCAGTCGACCTGCGGTCCCGTCCGGCGCTGCGCGACGTCGGCGGTCACCCGGGGACGGATCATCCGTTCGGGACCCCGTAGGAGAGAGACGTGTCAGGAGGCTGGCCGGAACTCGGAAAGGCGCCTGCGCTGGCGGCCCGCCTCGTCGAAGTTCTCGGGGTCCAGCCAGCGCTTGAAGGCGGTGCGGCGGTCGGGCCATTCATGGTCGAGGATGGAGTACCAGGCGGTGTCCCGGCTCTCGCCCTTGAGGACCAGGTGCTGGCGGAAGATGCCCTCGAAGGCGTAGCCGAAGCGCTCGGCCGCGCGCCGCGAGGGTCCGTTGCGAGCGTTGCAGCGCCACTGGTAGCGCCGGTAGCCGAGGCCGAACACGTGATCGGCGAGGAGGAAGAACGCCTCCGTCGCCACGCGCGTGCCGGCGATCCGGGGCCCCCACAGAATGTGCCCGATTTCGGCGCTGCCGTGAGCGGTGCTGATGTCCATGAGGCTCTGGCGGCCCTCGGCGCGGCCCGTGGCTCCGTCGATCACGGCAAAGGCCATTCGGTCGGTCGACGCGGCCGCCGCCAGAAGTTCCTCCTCGAAGGCTTCGCGGGAGGTCGGCACCGGGTCGGGCAGCCAGCGATACAGGCGCTCGGCGTCGCGGTCCGAGGCGACGGCGTAGAGGTCATTGCCGTGGAGGGCCGGATCAAGCGGCTCCAGGCGGCAGTACAAGCCTGCGAAGGGTTGCCGTTCCGGCATTGGCCAGGACGCGGGAAAGGATGACATCGGGGTTTCGTCGTCTGACACGGGAAGCACGGGCGCCGGGTACCATCCCACAGCCTCCAGGCGCCAGCCGGCCGGGCACGGGGCGCCGGCTCTTGCATCGATCGGCGTCATCTTTCGTCAATGCCGAACCGGGGGGGGCGAAATTAACAGCTTGGACGGACCATCGAAGCGGGTCCGTCGCCATTCCGACAGTCAAGCTCAGCGCATCAACACGCAGCAAAGCTTTGCGGAGATCGCGCCGGCAGCGATGAACACTTTCGGAACTTTGCTGCGACCCACTGCTTCTTGACGGATACCCTCCACGAGGATTCCGGAATGAACAGCGAATATCTCATCATCGTGCTGGCGCTCGCCACGCTCGCCATGGTCATTGGCTTCGCGCTCTGGCAGCGCGGCCGGGTCGCGGCGGCCAAGAAGGATCCGGCCCGATCCGCCTTCACGGAAACTCATGGCGGCACGCCGCGGCCGAACCGTCCCGGCACCGAGCACTAAGGCGCCACCCGGCGAGGCGATGGCCGCCTCGCCCCGCCCGCCCGTCAGAACGGCAGCAGCACGTCGACGAGCTGCTGGCCGTAGCGCGGCTGCTGCACGTCGGTGATCTGCCCGCGCCCGCCATAGGCGATGCGCGCTTGCGCGATCTTCGTCGATTCGATGGTGTTGTCGGACTCGATGTCCTCGGGGCGGACCACACCGGCGACGACGAGCTCGCGGACCTCGAAGTTGATCCGGATCTCCTGCTTGCCCTCGACCACGAGATTGCCGTTCGGGAGGATCTGCGTGACGACCGCCGCGATGCTCGTCGTGACCTGCTCGTTGCGCTGAACCGATCCCGCGCCCTCGCTCGTCGTGTCCGACGTCGCCTTGACCAGGGATTCCGGGTTGACCCCGGCGGCAAGGATGGCCGCGTTGGTCTCCAGGCCCAGCGCATTCGGCAGTCCGACATTCTCGCTGTTCGTTCGCGAGCGCTTCGTCTCGTTGTTGAGGTTGGCACGGTCCGTCACGTTGACCTTGACGGTGACGAGATCGCCGATCCGCGCCGCGCGCTGGTCCTTGAAGAAGGCCCGCGAGCCCGTGCGCCAGAGCGAATTCGGCGCGTAGGACACGGGCTGGACCTCCGGCATCGGCAGGCGGACCGGCTTGTAGCCGGCCTGGGCGGTCGGGTCCTCGATCGCCGAGAGCTTGGGCGTCGCGCCGATCTGGGAAAGGCGGTCGACGGTGTTGCAGGCGCCGAGGCTTCCGCTGAGCAGGGCGGCGGCGAGGGCGAGGGGCAGGCGGAGCGTCATCGGGGCGGCCGGAGGCAGGAGGACGGGGTCAGCGGATGTCGAGGGCGGCGTTGGTCTGGCGGGCCGGCGGCGGCCCCACCGAGACCCGGCCGGGACCGATCACGGTGGCGGCGAGAACCTTCTTCGAGACCGGGTTCGTGACGTTGATCATGGCACCGAGCCGGCCGTTCTCGTTGGCCTGCCCGCGAAGGGACAGGTTGAGGCCCGGGGCGTCGAACACGATGGTCACAGCCTCGCCGCGGGTCACGAGATCGGGCGGCGCGATATCGCCGGCCCGCAGTACGGCTCCGGCGCCCAGCGCACGCTGAGCGACCTGACCCGTGAGGCCGGCGACCCCCGTCTGCGCGTCGGCCGGAGCCGCCTCGCGGGGACGTCGTTCGGTCGTGAGATCGGCCGCCGTCATCGCCTCGCCGCGGTTGAGCGCGCGCACCAGGATCGCGACCTCCCGCATCTCGAGCACCTGACCCGAGACGCGCAGGGAGGCCTGGCGCTCGCCGAGCGTCACCAGCGCCGCGACGCGGCGCGAGCGCGCGTCGTAGGCGAGGTCGAGAGCGGCGACGGGACCGTTGAGGTCCACCGGCGCGAGGAGGGTCGGCGCCGCGCCGTCGATCCGGATCGCCAGATTGCGGGGATCGAGGCCGTGGGCGGTCTCGAGCGCCCGCTTGAGAGCGGCCTCGATCTCCGACGTCCCGATGCGGCGGGCGGCCCGCTGCACCGCGACCTGCACGAGGCCGTCGGTCTCGATCTCGCCGAGGCCGAGGGCCGCGACCGCGTCCGCGATCCGGCGGGCCTGGATGGTGCCAGTGGCGCCGAGCGCCGGCGCCCGGAACAGCGGGCGGCGGGCCGCCTCGGCGGAGGCGCCTTCCAGAAGCTCGCCCAGCGTCAGCACGTCGCCGCGGGCGGTCACGTCGCCGCGCAGGCGTAGGCGCTGCCCATCCTGGGCCAGCACCGGCAGCGCCAGGAGGCCCAGCGCCACGAGGGCGAGGAAGGTCCGGGCCACGACGCCGGCGGTCAGGCAGGTGACTCGGGCGGGGGCGACGCGGCGGATCGGCTTCAGGGCGTACATCGGGGTGCTCCTCAGGAACCGGATCAGCCGCGGAACATCTGCGACGTGGTGGAGAGCATCTGGTCGGCCGCCGTGACGACCTTCGAGTTCATCTCGTAGGCGCGCTGCGCCGCGATCAGCGACGAGATCTCGGTGACGGCGTTGACGTTCGCCTCCTCGAGGTAGCTCTGCTGCAGGTTGCCGAAGCCCTCGGCACCCGGCAGGCCGTTGATCGCCGGACCCGAGGCGGCGGTCTCGACGAAGAGGTTGTCGCCGATGGATTCCAGGCCGACCTTGTTCACGAAGCGGGAGAGCTGGAACTGGCCGAGCGCCTGCGGCGCGGTCTGGCCCGGCACCGTCGCCTGGACCGCGCCCTGCGCGCTGATCGTCACGCTGGTCGCCGTGTTCGGCACCGTGACGCCGGGATCGACGAGGTAGCCGTCGCGGGTGACGAGCTGGCCCTGCGCGGAGAGGTCGAACGAGCCGTCGCGGGTATAGGCGGTGCGGCCATCCGGCAGCGTCACCCGGAACAGGCCCTCGCCGCGGATGGCGACGTCGTACTGCTTCTCGGTCGAGGACAGCGTGCCCTGCGACATCACCCGCGCGGTCGAGGTCGTCTTCACGCCTGAGCCGATCGCCAGGCCCGCGGGGAGCTGGGTGTTCTGGTCCGAGGTCGAGGAGCCGGCCCGCCGCAGGTTCTGGTAGAGCAGATCCTGGAAGTGCGGCTGCTGGCGCTTGTAGCCCGTGGTGCGCAGGTTCGCGATGTTGTTCGAGATGACTTGGACGTTGAGTTCCTGGGCCGCCATGCCCGTGGCGGCGGCGTAGAGCGCGCGCATCGTCGGATATCCTTAAGCGACGTCGGCGAGACGGCGGATCGCCGTGCCGCGCAACTCGTCGAGGCGTGAGATCACGCTCGAGACCATGGTGTAGGTGCGGTTCACGTCCATGAGCCGGGTCATCTCGACGACCGGCTTGACGTTCGAGCGCTCGAGCGCCCCGGACTCGAGCCTGCCGGCGAGGCCTGCGGCCTGCGGCTGGTCCCGCGAGGCGTAGAGGTTGGCGCCCTGGTTCGTCAGACCCTGCGGGTTCGCGAAGGTGACGAGGCGCAGGCGCCCGCGGATGCCGAGATTGGTCGAGACCGTCCCGTCCGGGCCGATCCAGAGGCCGGCCTCCTGCGCGTTGATCTGAATGGGGCCGCCGTCGCCCTGCACGGGGTAGCCGTCGCTGGTGACGATCCGGCCCTGCGCATCGGTCTCCAGGGCGCCGTTGCGGGTGTAGCGCTCGCCCTCCGGCGTCTGAACGGCGAGGAAGGCCTCGCCGCGCAGGGCCACGTGCAGCGGGTTGCCCGTCTGCTCGATCGGGCCCTGGCCAAGGTCGAGGGCCGTGCCCTGGTCGATGACGTAGGAGAGCTTGCGGTCGGGCCGCTTGAAGGAATCGGCGCTCGCCACCGGCATCAGGTATTCCTGGAAGCGGGTGTTGCGGGTCTTGAAGCCGTTGGTCGAGACGTTCGCCATGTTGTTGGCGATCACCTCTAGATCACGCTGGAGCGCAACCTGGCTCGAAACTCCGACGAACAGTGCGTTCTGCATCGATTGACCAGGCCCAGCGAGACGGCGACGGTGATCATGTCCGCATGGGCCGTGCCAACCGGCGGCGGCCGAAATTCCCTAGAACTGAGAGGTGGTTAGCCGCACGAACGCTCATAGTCGGCCCCAGTCGATCCCGTCCCTCGGCAGGTCCGACCCGGCAGCTTTTGCCGCCTTAACGACGCGTTAACCGTGACGCTCGATATCTCTCAACGAAGCCGTGTCTCACGACATGCTCGGCGGGATTTGGTCCCGGACCTTTGAGGGCGCGCAAGATGGCCAAGAAGCCGAAAAAGGCGCCCGCCGCCGAAGGCGAGGCGGCGGAGGGCGAAGCCCCGCAGGGCTCGAAGAAGAAGCTCATCATGATCGCCGGCGCGGTGCTGCTGCTCGCAGGCGGCGGTGGGGGCTACTTCATGATGAAGAAGAAGCCGGCCGCCGAGGCCGAGAAGGCCATGGCCGAGGTCAAGAAGCCCATCGTCTTCCTCGAAGTGCGGGAGATGATGGTCAACCTCGCCAACGAGCCCGGCCAGGACAAGACCCGCTTCGCCAAGATCAAGGTCGCCCTGGAGCTGAAGGACGCGAAGGTCGAGGGCGAGGTGAAGCCCCTGATGCCGCGCATCGAGGACACCTTCCAGGTCTACATGCGCGAGCTGCGCGCCAGCGACCTCGCGGGTTCGGCCGGCATGTACCGCCTGCGCGAGGAATTGCTGCGGCGGGTCAACGTGGCGATCCATCCGGCCCGCGCCGAGGCGGTGCTCTTCAAGGACGTGGTCGTCCAGTAGCCGGCCCACACGATCAGGACAGTACCGAGAGCCATGGCCGGACCCGACGAGATGGAAGAGGACGACTGGTCCGCCGCGCTGCTCGAGCAGGGCGACGGCGGCAGCGGCGATTCGCTCGCCGACGAATGGGGCGCGGCGCTCGCCGAGCAGGGCACGACCGCGGGCAGCAGCGACGTCGCCGCCGAATGGGCGACGATGATCGAGGACGGGGAGACCGACAATCTCCCGGAGCTCGCCGGCAACGACCGCATCCTGAACCAGGACGAGATCGACGGCGTCCTCGGCTTCTCGCTGCGCGAGCTCTCCGCCTCGGGGGCGGGCGGCGTCCGCGCCATCGTCGATTCCGGCGTCGTTCAGTACGAACGCCTGCCGATGCTCGAAATCGTCTTCGACCGGATGATCCGGTTGCTGTCGACGAGCCTGCGCAACTTCTTCCAGGACAACGTCGAGGTTACGCTCGACAACATCACCTCGGTTCGCTTCGGCGACTACCTCAACTCCATCCCCCTGCCGACGCTTCTCGGCGTCTTCCGGGCCGACGCCTGGGAAAATTCGGGCCTCGTCACCGTCGAATCGAACCTGGCCTACTCGACCCTGGACCTGCTCCTCGGCGGCAAGCGCGGCGGCTCGTCCTCGCGCCTGGACGGACGACCGTTCACGACGATCGAGATGCAGCTCGTGCGCCGCCTCGTCGAGATCATCCTCACCGACCTCGAACTCTCGTTCCAGCCGCTCTCGCCGGTCCGCTTCGGCATCGACCGGATCGAGACGAACCCGCGCTTCGCCACCATCACCCGCCCGGCCAACGCCGCCATCCTGATCAGCCTCAAGCTCGACATGGACGGCCGCGGCGGTCAGCTCCAGATCCTGTTTCCCTACGCTACGATCGAGCCCATCCGTGAATTGCTCATGCAGAGCTTCATGGGCGAGAAGCTCGGCCGCGATCACGTCTGGGAGAGCCACCTCGCCACCGAGATCTGGCAGGCGGACGCCAAGATGGACGCCGTGCTCCACGAGATGATGCTGCCCCTCAAGAAGGTGCTCTCGCTGAAGGTCGGCGACACCATCATGTTCGATTCGAAGCCCTCGGACCTGATCACGGTCCGCTGCGGCGACTGGGCGCTCACGCAGGGGCGGATCGGGCGGATCGACGACAACATCGCGGTTCAGCTGACCCGGCCCCTGCGGCGCTCGCGCACGACCTTCCAGGCCTTCGAGGCCTCCATGAACAACCGCAACGACGGGTGAGCCAAGCCATGAGCCTCCTCGTCACACTCCTCGCCGATGCCCTCGTCGCCGTGCTCCTCGTGGCGACGATCCTCTCCTCCCTGCGGCTCAGCCGACGCATCGCCAAGCTGAAGGGCGACGAGGCGGCGCTCCGGCAGACCATCGGCGACCTCGTCATCGCGACCTCCACCGCGGAACGCGCCATCGCCGGCCTGCGGGCAACGCTGGACGAATGCGACCGGACGCTGGGCGAGCGCCTCGGTACGGCCGAGCGCTACGCCGCCGACCTCTCCGGCCACATCGCGGCGGGCGAGGCGGTGATCGCGCGGATCGCCGCGATCGTCAGCCATGCTCAGCCCGGTCGGCCCGCCGCAGCGCCCGCCGAGAGGCCTGCGCCGGAACCCGTCGCCGGGCCTCGGCCGGTGCCGGTGCAGGCCTCCCCGCGCGAGCCTGAGCCTGCGCCCGCCGCGCCCTCCAACGGCGAGCGCCTCGGCGCTGCTGCCGCCGCGGCACGCGCCATGTCGGAGCGGGCCCTGGGCCGCCTGCGGAGCCGCGCCGCGTGAAGAAGCCCGGCACCTTCGCGTGGGTCCCGCAGGCCCGGCCATACAAGCTGCGCCTGATTGATGCCGTGACCCTCGCAGCGGTCGGCCTGCTCGTGCTCAAGCTCTCGGCGCTTGCCGTTGAGGACGTGCGCTCCGACCGGCCCGTGCCTGGCGGCCCTCTGCCGGACTTCGCCCGCGTCATCGCGAAGGCCCGCACCGGCTACGAGATCCCCGATCCCCTGACGACTGGCTCCGTCACCCCGAAGGAGAGCGAGAAGGCGCCCGAGGTCAAGCCGGAGGCGGAACCGAAGGCGTCCCTGTCGGCCGAGCCGATTTCGCCCACAGAGCGCGCGCTGCTGGAACGGCTCGCGTCGCGGCGCGACGCCCTCAAGCAGCGCAGCGAGGCCCTCGACCTCCGCGAGCAGGTGATCGGCACCGCGGAGCGCAAGCTGGAGGAGGGCGTCCAAGACCTCAAAAAGTCCGAGACCCAGGGCGGGGGCGGCAACGCGCAGCAGGCCGAGGCCGAGAAGGCCGCCCTGAAGAACATCGTGACCATGTACGAGACGATGAAGCCGAAGGACGCCGCCCGCGTCTTCGACCGGCTCGCCCTCGACGTGCTGGTGCCCATCGTCCTCGCGATGAACCCCCGCAAGATGGCGGAGGTCCTGGCCCTGATGCAGTCGGAGCCGGCCGAGCGCCTGACCGTGGCGCTGGCGAGCCGGGCTCGCGGCGGCGCCCAGCCCGCACCCGCCGTTGCCGGCCTTCCGCCGAACGAGCTGCCCGCGATCGACCCGGGCCCGCGGCCGGCGCGCTGACGGCGCGCCCGTCCCGACGCATTGCTTCGCCCCGCCCGTGCGGGTACGCGGCGGCCCGGCCCGTCGCGGAAGGTTGAGGACGCCGCATGCACCTGTCGAAGCCCCACGGCCTGCTCCTGGCGTTGATCGCCCTTGGCCTCGCCTTCGGACCCGGCGTCGCGCCGGTTCGCGCGCAGGAGGCGCCGGCCGAGGAGGCGCCCAAGGCCGAGCCCAAGCCAAAGCCTCAGCCGCGACCGAAGAAGCCCGCGCCGAAAGAGGCTGCCCCGGCTCCCGCGCCCGCACCGCCGGCCGCCGCGGCCATCTGGCCCGCCGGGGCGAGCACGGTGAGCGAGACCTATGCCGACTGGACCATGAACTGCAGCCGCGACGAGGCGCGCGCCGCCTGCGTCGTCATGCAGGCGCAGGGCAATGCGCGGAGCGGGCGCCGTGAATTCGCCCTTGAGCTCAAGACGCCCGTCGAGGGGCGCGCCGATGGCGTGATCCTGATGCCCTTCGGTTTCGACATCGAGCCCGGCGTGACCTTCAAGCTCGACGACGCGACTCTGGGCAAGGGCGCGCCCTACATGACCTGCTCGGCGGAAGGATGCCTCGTTCCGATCAGCCTTCCGACGCTCGCGACGGACACCATGATGACGGCCAAGACCCTCACGATCTTCGCCACGAAGCCCGACGCGAAGGAGCCGACGGCGATCACCGTCTCGCTCGGCGGGTTCGCGAGCGCCTTCGCGCGGGCGATCGCGCTCGGCCGATGAACAGCCTCGAAGGAGGGATCCCTTGGTGAAGCACACCCTTGCGGCGGCGCTCCTGCTCGCCTGCCTGACGCCGCTCGCGGCGCAGCCCGAGATCGACGCGCGGCCGCCCGACACCAAGGCGGAGCGCCAGAAGAACAACGCGGCCAAGCTCGCCGGCCTCGTCCGCTTCGTGAAGGAATCCTGCCCCGAGATGCAGCCCGACGAGGCGCGGCTCAAGGGCGTCGTCACCCGCCTCGGCGTCGACCCGTCCGACCTCGAACAGGGCGACCTTCTCCTGCGGGTGCGGGCCTATGCCGAGATCTACGGCAAGGACGTCCCCGTCAATTGCGCCAAGGCGGCGGAGAACTTCGGCGAGGCCGGGACGGTGATCCCCGGCCTCGTCGGCCGAAAGTGAGGGCCGGCGCCCGCCCATTAAGCGCCCGTTAGCCGCGATCGGGGAGAGTGCCCGGACTTGCGTGGCGTAGGGCGACGGTCTCGACGAGACTGTCCGCCTCCGGGTTTGGCGTTCTGCGATGGGACTGGGGGCCGTTATCGCGACACGACGAATCCGGCCCCTGGCCGGACTGTTCGTGACGTCGGTCATGGCGCTGGTCACGGCGGCCCTGCTCTGGGCCGCGCCGGCGAGCGCCGCGCGCCTCGCCTCGATCAAGGGCACGCAGGCCGACCGCTACGGGCGCATCGCGCTCACCTTCGACGCGCCAGTGTCCGTCACGGCCAAGGTCTCCGGCTCCGTGCTGATCGTGAGCTTCGGCGAGCGCAGCCCGTCCGGACCGGAACGGCTCGCCCTGGAGCTGCCGGACTACGTGTCCGTGGTCCGGCGCGATCCCGACGCGACCGGGATGCGCGTCGCGCTCGTCCGGCCCTTCCGAGTCAACGTGCAATCGGCCGCCGAGCACGTCTTCATCGACCTCCTGCCGGAGGGCTGGTCCGGCCTACCGCCCCCGCTGCCCTCGGAGATCGTGACCGAGATCGTCCGCCGGGCGCAGGTCGCCGAGGCGGCCATCCGCGCCGCCACGCCCCCGCCCGTGCCCCGGCGCGTCGCCCTCGACCTCTCGCAACTGCCGACCCTGACCCGCCTCAGCCTGCGCCTGCCGCCGGAGGCGACGCCGCGCTTCGAGCGCGTCGGCCCCGCAACGCGGCTCGTCCTGCCCGGTGCTTGGCGGATCGACGAGACCGACACCCGCGGCCGCACCAAGCCCGCGATCGAGGCCCTCGCCACGGAGACCGACGCGGATGGTGCCCGGCTGCTCGTGACGCCGGCGGCGGGCTACGAGGTGCGAACCTGGCGGGACGAGGAGGGGGCCACCCTCGACATCATCCGCCTGAAGCCGGCGACCGAGGCGAAGGCCGCCGAGAAAGGACCGGAGAAGGCACAGGCGGAACAGGCCGATGCGGCGGTGCCTGCTGCTTCCCCCGCAGCGCCGGCGAAACCAGCAGCCTCAGCGGTGCAGCCGATGCCGGCCAGCGAGCCGGCGCGCGTCATCGTCGAACGCCCCGCCGGCCCGGGTCTGGTCTTCCCCTTCCGCCGGCTGCCCGCCGCCGCCCTGTTCGAGCGGGCCGGCGTCGCGACGCTGGTCTTCGAGACGGCGGAACCCGTGAAGGCCCCGCCGGGCGATCCGGTCTTCCAGCCCGTCGGCGAACCGACCCGGACCGGCAACTTCCTCGCGCTGCGCTTCGTCGCGCCGCGCGACCGCCTTCTCGACCTGATCCCGACCGGTGATCCCGCCGCGCCGACGGGCTGGGAGCTCGTCGCGGGCGAGGGGCTTGCGGCCAGCGAGAGCCTGTCGGCAATCCGTCGCCCCGAAGCCGGCGGCCGGATCGGGATCGGCGTCGCCCTGCCCAATCCGGGCGGCGCGGCCTGGTTCGAGTTCGACGGCGCCCGCATCGCCGTGGTGACGGGCTACGGCCCGAAGCCCGCCGGCATCCCGAAGCGCCAGGCCTTCGTGGATTTCGAGCTGCTGCCCAGCCGCCAAGGCGTGGCCGTGCTCGCCCATGTCGACGACCTGCTGGTGCGGCCCGATGTCGAGGGCGTCGCGATCGGCCGGGAGGGCGGCATGGCCGTCTCCGGCGTGGCGCGCAATCCCGAGGTGCCTCTCGTCGCGGCCCGGGACCTCGCCATCGAGCGCGGCCCGTGGGACGCCGTGCGGCGCGGCGACGTGCGCGAGACCCTGCGCGAGCAGTTCCAGGCCGCCGTCGACGCGCCGCGCCTCGGGCGCGGGCCGCAACGCCTGACGCTCGCGCGGACCATGATCGCCAACGGGCACTGGAGCGAGGCGCTCGGCGTGCTCGCCGTCGCGGCCGCCGAGGATCCGGTGCTCGCAGGCAACCGCGACGTGGCGATCCTGCGCGGCGTCGCGCATGCGCGGATGGACCGCGACGCCGAGGCGCGCGCCGACCTCGCCACTGACGCGCTCCGCAGCGACCCCGAGGCGCGGCTCTGGCTCGCCCATCTCGATGCCAAGGCCGGCCGCTGGACTCCCGCGGACACCGCCTTCCGCGCGACCGCGGCGACCCTCGACCGCTACCCGGACGACCTGCAGGCGCTGCTGCGCACGAGTGCGGCGGAGGCCGCCATCGAGAGCGGCGACTGGGAATCCGCGACCCGGCAGATCACCGGGGCCACCGCGCGGGCCACCGAGACGCCGCTGCGCGAGCGGCTCGCCTTCCTGCGCGCCCGCATCGACGAGCTGAACGGCCAGACCGTCGCGGCGCTCGACGCCTATCGCCGGCTCGCCGACAGCCTGGACCGTCCCGTCGGCGCCGAGGCCACACTGCGCGCCGCCATCCTCGGGCAGGCGCTGGGCAAGACGCCGGTGGCCGATGCGCTCGAGAGCCTCGAGACTCTGCTGATGACCTGGCACGGCGGGCAGATCGAATCGAAGACCATCGCCGCGCTCGGGCAGCTCTACATCCAGGCGGGGCAGTGGCGGCAAGCGTTTCTCTCGGCGCGCCGGGCCAATGCCATCGCGCCGGAATCGACGGTCGCGCGCAATCTCCACGAGGCGGCGCAGACGCTGTTCGACGACCTGTTCCTCGGCGACCGCGGCGCCGCACTCTCCGGAGTGGCCGTGCTCGCGCTCTACTTCGACTTCAAGGATTTCGCCCCGATCGGTCGCCGCGGCGACGAGATCGTGCGGCGCCTCGCCGACCGCCTCGTAGAGCTCGACCTGCTCGATTCGGCGGCCGACCTGCTGCAGCACCAGGTCGACCACCGTCTCACCGGCGGCGCCCGGGCCGCCGTCGCCGCCAGGGTCGCGGCGATCCGGCTAATGGACGAGAAGCCGATGCTGGCCCTCAAGGTGCTGGACGCGACGCATCTTCCGGAATTGCCCGAGGATCTGCGCCGCGCCCGGGCGCTGCTGCGGGCGCGTGCCCTCTCCGATCTCTCCCGCACCGACCTGGCCCTCGAGACGATCGAGGGCGAGACCGACACCGACGCCCTGCGCCTGCGGGCCGATATCCTCTGGACGGGCCGGCGCTGGCGCGACGCCGGCGAGGCCCACGAGGCCCTCGTCGGCGAGGCCTGGCGCAGCCGCGCGCCGCTGGACGACGTCGCCCGCGCCGACATCATCCGCGCGGCCGTCGCCTACGGCCTCGCCGGCGAGGGGCTGGGGCAGGAGCGCCTGCGCGCGAAGTTCGCGGGGCCGATGGCCGAGAGCGCCGACGCCCGCACCTTCGCGCTCCTGACGCAGCCCAACGCTGCGCGGACGGCGGGCTTTCGCGAGATCGCCTCACGGGCGACGAGCGCCGAGACGCTGCAGGCCTTCCTGGCGGAATACCGCAAGCGCTATCCGGAGAGCGCGGTGCCGGAGCGGGGCCGCCGCGAGGCAGGGCCCGGCGACAGTGCCGCCAACGCCGAGGCACCCGCCGAGCCGCCGACCTGAGGCAGCTTCAGCTCCCGTAACTCTGGACCAGCGAGCCCGCGACCAGCGTCCAGCCATCGACGAGCACGAAGAAGATCAGCTTGAAGGGCAGCGCCACCGTCGCGGGCGGCACCATCATCATGCCCACCGCCATGAGGATCGAGGCCACGACGAGGTCGATGATCAGGAAGGGAATGAACAGGAGGAAGCCGATCTCGAAGGCACGGCGCAGCTCGGAGATCATGAAGGCCGGCGTGAGGATCTCGAGGCCGACCGCCTCGGGCCCGGCGGGCACCGGGGCCTTGGCCATGTCGAGGAAGAGCTTGAGGTCCTTCTCGCGCACGTTCTTCAGCATGAAGGTCTTGAAGGGCGCCGAGGCCCGCTCGAAGGCGACGGCCTGCGTGATCTGCCCGGCGATGAGCGGCTCGATGCCGTTGCGGTAGGCCTCCTTGCCCACGGGCGCCATCACGAAGGCCGTCAGGAACAGGGCCAGGCTGACGATGACGGCGTTCGGCGGGGCGGTCTGCGTGCCGAGCGCGGTGCGCAGGATCGAGAGCACCACGACGATCCGGGTGAAGGACGTCGCCATCACGAGGACGGAGGGCGCCAGCGCCAGGACGGTGATCAGCGCGACGAGCTGAAGGGCACGCTCGGTCACGCCGCCGGTGCCGAGATCGACGGAGACGCTCTGGGCCCAGGCTCCGCCGGAGCACAGGACGAGCGTCGCCCCTGCCAGCGGCAGGGAACGCGAGAGGCGGGAGATTCGTCGTTTCACGGGGACCATCGCGGCCGCAACCTGCGTCGGGTCCGCCGCCGGCGCAAGCGGCGTTCAGCCGCGCGCCAGCAGCCGTGCGAGGGAGGGCGCGAGACCGATGCTCTCGAGTGGAGGTGCCGTACCCCGGACTAGGCTTCCGCGCGCCGCGGCGAGGACGGCCCGCGTGCCCTCGGCGACGGAGCAGAGAACCGGCACCGGCACGGTCGGCTGGACGCGCTCGGCGAGGCCGGCCAGGGCCGCGCCTCCGAGGATGACGGCGTCGGCGCCGTCCCGCGTCGCGCATCGCGTGCAGGCCTCGGCAAGCCCCGCGAGGGCTGCCTCGGGATCGCGCGCGATGAGGTCGCCCGTCGGCGCGACGGTGCGCACGGAGGCGAGCCGATCGGAGAGGCCGAGCCAGGCGACGAACTCGGTCAGCATCGGTCCCCAAAGCGCGCCGCCCGTCACGATCGCGAAGCGCCCGCCCGCCTCGCAGGCCGCTTGGCACGAGGCCTCGGCCATGCCTACGACCGGCACGGGTGAGACTTCCCGCAGGGCGGCAAGCCCCGGATCGCCGAAGCAGGCGAGATAGACCGCATCACAGCCCGCCCCATTCTCGGCCAGCGCATCGAGGGCGGCATGACCGGCGATCGCGGCGGCGGCCCGGCTCGCGATGTAACGGGCGCCGAAGCGGCCGGTCACGGGCACGATCTCGGCCGTCTCGCCAGCGATCCGGCGGACGTGGCCCGCGACGAGATCCGTCACCGAGGCGGAGGTGTTCGGATTGATCAGCAGGATGCGCAACGCGTCCCCTCCGGCGACGAGTGCGGCCCCAAGGCTTACCCCTTCTTGTCGAGGGGGCGGCCGAGAAGCCGCGCGAACTCGGCCTCGATCTCCTCGACGGAGAAGGGATTCTGCGGCTGCGACTTCGGGCTCGGTTGCGGCGGAGCAGCGGAAACCTTCGGCGGCGGCTCCGGCAGGAACGGGGCCGGGGGCTGCGGTTCGGGTGCCGGCGGGGGAGGGGGCGCCAGTGAGGGCGGCGGCGTCTCCGGCTCGAACAGCCCGTCCTCGCCCGCGGACTCGCCCGCCGATGACATCGCCGCGGCGATCGGGTCGACCCGCGGCTCCGACTCCGGCTGCGGCGCCGGCTCCGCCGCTGGCGCCTCCTCCTCGGGCTCGGGGCTCACGACGGACGAAGGGAGCTCCATTGCGGGTTCAGTCGGGGGCGCAGTGGAGGCCACGGGCGTCGGGGGGCGGCGCAGGGCCTCTTCGAGCTGGCGCGCCATGTCCGAGAGGATCGCGGCATCGACGGCGCGCGAGGGCGCGGGGATGGGCGGAGGCTGCCGCATCATCGGCTGGCTCGCGACGGGCGCGGGCGCCGGCTCGGGCACGGGCGGGGGCGGCAGGGGCGGCTCCGGGGCCCGGGCGCGCTCCGAGGCCACGTCCGGCTTCGGGTTGACGAGGGCCGGCGTCGAGCGCGGCATCAGCCGCGCCGGCTGCGGCTCGGGGCGCCGCGGCGGGGCGGGCGGCTCGATGACGGGTTCGGGCTCGGCGTCGAGCTCGAGCACGGGCTCGTCCGGCTCCGGCCCGGCCGGCGGCATCTCCAGCGGGCGGGCGACCGTGGGCGGGGGCGTCACGGAGCCCGGCACGGGCGGGGGCACGACGACGGGCATCTCGAAGGCCGGCTCTCGCGCCGGCTCCCGGAAGGTCTCTTCCCTGCGCTGGGGCGGAACGAAGGCAGGCGCGGGAAACAGAGGCGGCGTGCGGGCAGGCTCGGCGGCGGGCGCCGGCTCGGCCCGGAGGTCCGGCTCCGCCGCGACCCGGGCATCGAGGCCGCGGCTGATGTTGCGCTCGACCACCACGTCGTTCGGGCCGCCGACCAGGAGCAGGTGCTCGACATTGTCCCGACGCAGCAGGATGAGCTGCCGCGCACGGTCGAGCTCGTACACGTCGACGATGCCGAGCCGGGGTTGGCGCCCGCGCTGCCCTGCCTTCGCGCTCACCGACAGGCCCCGGCGGGTCAGCTTCTGGATCACCAGCACGATCGCTGCGAGCAGCGTGACGATGACGGCAAAGATGATCGCGAATTGGAGAGTGGACGAGCCCTCCGAGCCGAAGAACGAGGACAACACAGCGATCTTTTGCTCCAAGGGGCAGGCGCCCAACACAACACGCCGGAGCCAATATCACGGCTGGCTTGGGCCCGGGCAATAACGTTAAGACTTCGTTAACAGCTATTCGCCTTCCGGGATGATGTGCCCGCGCGAGGAAAGGCTTAACCCGACATTAACCATGCAGGCGGCAGATTTTGCCCAGCGCGCCGGGTTCACCGACCGCGCGGGAAGGCTCCGCGCCGATGTCCGTCACCGACCTGCCCATCCTCGGCATGCTGCGCACCAAGATGCAGTGGCATCAGACGCGGCAGAAGCTCCTGGCGGAGAACGTCGCCAATGCCGACACGCCCGGCTTCAAGCCGCGCGACCTTGCGGCACCGCGGTTCGGCCGCGCCGCCGAGGCGCTCTCGCAGCCCGCGAGCGCCCTCGACGGGGGCGGGCTCGCCCGCACCAGCCCGGGCCATATCGCCGTCGGGGGCGGCGACGGGCCGGCCGCCGATCCGCGCCGCTTCAAGGGCTTCGAGGTCCGGCCGAGCGGCAACGGCGTGAACCTCGAGGAAGAGATGATGAAGGCCGGCGAGAACCAGGGCGACTACGCGCTCGCGGCCTCGCTCTACCAGAAGAGCCTCGAGACCCTGAAGATCGCGATCGGCAAGCGCTGAGCGCCGCTGACCCTTAGGAGACCGTGCCGTGGACTTCATCAAATCGATGCACATCGCGGCCTCGGGCCTCAAGGCCCAGTCGAGCCGCATGCGCGTGATCGCCGAGAACATCGCCAACGCCGATTCCGCCCCGGCGAGCGCCGGAGCCGAGCCCTACCGCCGCAAGATCCCGACCTTCAGCCAGCAGGTCGACCGCGAGACTGGCGCCAGCCTGATCGAGGCCGGCCGCGTTCGCCGGGACAACGCACCGTTCCGCACGAAGTACGATCCGGGCAACCCCGCCGCCAACGCCCGGGGCGAGGTGCGCATGCCCAACGTCAATTCGCTGATCGAGAACATGGACATGCGTGAGGCCCAGCGCTCCTACGAGGCGAACCTCAACATGGTCACCGCCACGCGCCGGATGATCTCGAAGACCCTCGAAATCCTCAAGGCCTGAGGCCTCCCGCAGCTGAAAGATCGAGCCCATGCCGACCAACGCCTTCGCGGCCGGGACCTACGCCGCGATCCAGAACATCGGCGTGCCGAAGGGCGGCATGCCCAAGGTCGCCTCCACCGGCGGCGCGGACGGCGGCTTCAGCCAGCTCCTGACCTCGGCCCTCGACAAGGTCGGCGATGCCGGCCGCAACGCCGACGCCCAGGCCCTCTCGGTGGCCGGTGGCAAGGCCAACGTGGTCGACGTCGTCACGGCCGTGGCCGAGAGCGAGACCGCGCTGCAGACCCTGGTGGCCGTGCGCGACCGCGTGATCTCGGCCTACGAGGAGATCATGCGGATGCAGATCTAGCGCGTCTCTTCTCCTCCTCGCGAGGAGAAGTTGGAGGTGGGGGTGGCTGGGTAACCCTGCCGCTCACCAGGCAGAACCACCCCACCCCGAACCCCACCCCACAAGGGGGAGGGGACGATTGAGATCGACGGACGCACGAGCAAAGAATCCAATGACAGGCCTTGCCATCCTCGACGTCGCCCGCGACGGGATCTTCGTCTTCCTCAAGGTCGCGGGGCCGCTGATGATGGTCGCGCTGATCGTCGGCCTCGTGGTCTCGCTGCTTCAGGCCCTGACCCAGATCCAGGAGCAGACCCTGATCTACGTTCCGAAGATCGTCGCGGTCTTCGCGGCCCTCCTCCTGATGCTGCCCTTCATGGGCGACGCGCTCGCCGGCTACATGACCCGCATCGCCGCCCGCATCGCATCGGGCGGGTGAGGGCTCCGGCCCGTGCTATGACAGCGCATGAATCTCCTCCTGCCCGGCATCGCGGCGGCCTTCCTGCTCACCTTCGCCCGGGTCGGCACGCTGATCATGCTGATGCCGGGCCTGGGCGAGCAGCTCATCTCGCCGCGCATCCGCCTCGCCTTCGCGCTGCTCGTCACGCTGATCCTGTTTCCGATGGTCCGGCCGCTGCTGCCGACGGAGGGCGGCGCCATCGCCGGACCGGCGCTGATCACGCTGCTCTTCGGCGAGATCCTGATCGGGCTGATGCTCGGCCTGACCGTGCGGATGGTGCTGGCCGCCCTGCAGACCGCCGGACTCATCCTCTCGCAGCAGCTCGGCCTCGGATACGCCATGACCGTCGACCCGACGATGGGGGGGCAGCAGGCGGCGCTCGGCAACTTCCTCACGCTGCTCGGCGTCACCCTCATCCTCGCCACCGACCTGCATCACCTCGCCCTCGAGGCGATCGGGCGCAGCTACATGCTGCTGCCGCCGAACGGGGTGCCGGGCATGGGCGAGGCCGCCACCCTGGCGCTGAAGGCGGTCGCGCGCGGCTTCGGGCTCGCGGTGCAGATCTCGGCGCCCTTCATCGCCTTCGGCATCCTGTTCAACATCGGGCTCGGCGTCATCTCGCGGTTGATGCCGCAGATGCAGGTGTTCTTCGTCGGCGTGCCGGCCTCCGTCATGATTGGAATGCTGATCCTGTTCGGCAGCCTCGGGATCATGATGGGGGTCTTTCTCGACGACATCGGCCGCTACCTTGTCCAGCTCACCGGGCGCTGACGCCCCGCGCGCAGAAGGGGATCTGAGCCTTGGCCGAAGGTGCAGAGCAGGAAGACAAGACAGAAGACCCGACCCCGCGGCGCATCGAAAAGGCGATCGAGCAGGGCAACGTCGCCAACAGCCCCGAGATCAACACCTTCTTCATCCTGGCGGCCTTTACGCTGGCGCTGCTGCTCGCGGCGGGACCGATCGCGCAGGCCCTCGTATTGAGCATGCGCGGCTTCCTGATGAACGCTCATGCCGTCCCCTCCGACGCGCACGCCTACGGCGCGATCGGCCTGCGCACGCTGATGATCTGCCTTCAGGCCCTCGCCGTGCCGGTCGGGCTCGTGGCGGTGGCCGGTCTCGCCGCCGGTCTGCTGCAGCACCCACTCGTCTTCACCACCGAGACCCTCGGACCGAAATGGGAGCGGGTCTCGCCGATGGCCGGCGCCAAGCGCATCTTCGGCATGGAGGCGCTGGTTCAGTTCGGCAAAGGGCTCGCCAAGCTCACCATCGTCGGCGTCGTCGCGGGCACCATCCTCTGGAGCGAGCGCGACCGTCTCGAGACCTTCGCACGGCTCGAGCCCGCCGCTGGATTGCAGGCGGTGCTGACCCTCGTGCTCAAGCTGATGGGCGGCGTCCTCGCCATCTTCGTGGTGATCGCGATGGCGGATGCCGTCTACCAGCGCTTCCGCTGGCACCAGCGCCTGCGCATGTCGAAGGAGGAGCTGAAGCAGGAGCATAAGGAGAGCGAGGGCAGCCCCGAGGTGAAGGGCCGCATGAAGCAGATCCGGGCCTCCCGCGTGCGAAAGCGTATGATGGCCGCGGTGCCCGAGGCGACCGTGATCGTCACGAACCCGACCCACTACGCGGTCGCCCTGCGCTACGAGCCCGGCATGGCGGCACCGATCTGCGTCGCCAAGGGCGTCGACTCCCTCGCCCTGCGCATCCGCGCGGTCGCGACCGAGCACGACGTGCCCATCATGGAGAACCCGCCGCTCGCCCGCGCGCTGCACGCCACCGTGGACATCGACGAGGAGATCCCGGCCGAGCATTACCGGGCGGTGGCGGAGGTGATCGGCTTCGTCCTGCGCCTCAAGCGCCGGGCCGCGTGATTGCGCGGAGCCGCAAGCCACGGTTTATGCACCTTTTTTCGCGAGACTTTTCGGTAAGCTCCGCAGGATACCCCCTTGCTGCCTCGGCAAGCGGAGCGCTAACCCGGAGCGTGAGAGAGTATTTGGCGCCGGATGGCTGAGTTGCGCGGACCGACGACGCCTGCAACGAGTTCGATCGACCGATCCGAGCGGCCCGGCCGCGTCGGCATGCTGCTGGTGCTGGCGGGGCTTCTCGTCGGCGCGGCGGTCGGTATCTCCTTCGTCGCTAGCGACCAGGCCCAGCCGCTCATCCTCGGGCTGCTCGCGCTTCTCGCCATGGCCGGCGTGTTCTTCCTGTTCGCGCTCGCCATCGGTGCGATCCAGCTCTCCGGCCAGGCCGGGCGGGACGACATCACCAAGGCCATCGTCGACGCGGCGCCGGAGGGCGGGATCGTCGTCGAGGACGGTGGCCGGCTCATCTACGCCAACGAGGCCTACCTGCGCATCGCCGGCGGGGACAGCTTCGCCAACCTCAAGCCGGTCGAGCGGATCTTCGTGGGCTCGCCGGAGGTCTCCGAGGCGATCTACCGCCTGGCGCAGGGCGCCCGCGACGGCCGCGCCCATGTCGAGGAGATCCGGATGGCGCCGCCCCCCGACGGGGCTGGGCGGGCCTTCGCCTGGTTCCGGATCGCGGTGCGCCCCGTCGACCGGCCTCGCAAGCCTGCGACCCTCTGGACGGTGGCCGACATCACCCACGAGCGCGAGCGCCAGGAGAACGTCTTCCAGGAGCTCCAGCACGCGATCGACTACCTCGACCACGCGCCGGCCGGCTTCCTCTCGATCGATCCGGCCGGCGCCATCGTCTACATGAACGCGACCCTGGCCTCCTGGCTCGGCTACGACCTTGCCACGGTCGGCTCTGGCGGGCTGCGGCTGGCCGACATCGCACCGGGTGCCGAGATGCTGGTCACGGCGGCCGGCCAGCCCGGGGAGGTCCGGACCGACCGCTTCGACATCGACCTGCGACGGCGCAACGGCCATCCGCTGCCCGCCCGGCTCTACCACCGCGTCGCCTTCGGGCAGGACAGCAAGCCGGGCCCCTCGCGGACCTTCGTGCTGAACCGCTCGGCCGGGGCCGAGAGCGACGAGCCGCAGCGGGCGGCGGAAGTGCGGCTCGCCCGCTTCCTCAACAACAGCCCGATCGCCATCGCGACGCTGGACCGGAACGGCCGCATCGGCCGGGCCAACGCCTCCTTCGCGCGGCTGTTCGGCGGGGTCCCACGCCAGTCGGTGCCGGACGCCGGAAGCGACGGCACAATCGAGCCGACGATGTGGGAGGCGCTGGCCGAGCGCGACCGTTCCGCCTTCGAGGCGGCGCTCGCCAAGGCGGTCAGCGGTCTCGCCGAGGTCCAGCCGATCGAGATCGCCGTGGCCGGTCCGGGCAACCGCTCGGCCCGGGTCTGGCTGAGCCCGGCCGGCACCGACGGGTCCGGCGCGGAGCCCAGCGGAGCCGAGGCGGACCGCGAGGGCATCATCCTCTACGCCCTCGATACGACCGCGCAGCGCCAGCTCGAGCAGCAGATCGCACAGACCCAGAAGATGGACACGGTCGGCCAACTCGCCGGCGGCATCGCCCACGACTTCAACAACGTCCTGCAGGCGATCATCGGCTATTCGGACCTGCTGCTCGCGAGCCACCGGCCGACCGATCCGGCGTTCCAGGACATCATGCAGATCAAGCAGAACGCGAACCGGGCCGCGAGCCTGGTGCGCCAGCTGCTCGCCTTCTCGCGCCGCCAGACCCTGCGGCCGGAGGTGATGAACGTGGGCGAGGCATTGGCCGACCTCACGCTGCTCCTGAAGCGGCTGCTCGGCGAGCGGGTCGACCTCGACCTCAAGCACGGTCGCGACGTCTGGCCGATCAAGGCGGACGTCAACCAGTTCGAGCAAGTCATCGTGAACCTCGCGGTGAACGCCCGCGATGCGATGCCTGAGGGCGGGCGCCTGCGCATCCGGACCGCCAACGTCGTGCAGGACACCCACGACAGACCGCCCGGCGCGCCCGCCGGGGACCATGTCCTCGTAGAGGTGCTCGACACCGGCGAGGGCATCCCGCCCGAGGTCATGGAGAAGATCTTCGAGCCGTTCTTCACCACCAAGGAGATCGGCAAGGGCACGGGGCTCGGCCTCTCGACGGTGTTCGGCATCGTCAAGCAGAGCGGCGGCACGATCGACGTGCAGTCGACGTTGGGGGAGGGCACCGCCTTCCGCATCTACCTGCCGCGCCACGTGCCGTCCGAGGTGACGGAGCCGGTGGTAGAAAGCCTGCCGGATGTCGGAACCGGGTCGGCCGAGGTGGTGGCGCTGTCCGCGCCGCGCGAGGCCGGCACGGCGCCGAGCAAGCCCACTCCGCGCAAGCCCGGAGCCGACCATACCGGCCAGGGCACCATCCTCCTCGTCGAGGACGAGGACCCAGTCCGGGCCGTGAACAGCCGGGCCCTCTCGGCTCGCGGCTACACGGTCTTGGAGGCGGCCTCCGGCGTCGAGGCCCTGCGCATCATTGCCGACGAGGGGCAGCCGATCGATCTCGTCGTCTCCGACGTCGTGATGCCGGAAATGGATGGGCCAACCCTCCTGATGCGCCTGCGCCAGCACCGGCCTGACCTGAAGGTGATCTTCGTGTCCGGCTACGCCGAGGACGCCTTCCGCAAGAACCTGCCCGAGGGCGAGGCCTTCAACTTTCTGCCCAAGCCCTTCAGCCTGAAGCAGCTCGTCGAGACGGTGAAGGAAATCATCGCACGGTGAGCGCTGATGTCGCCGCAGCCCTTGCGGGACGAGAACAAAAAGAGTACAAAATCGGTCTCGGCGCGAGATTGAGAACCGCGCCCGCCCCATGCATAAGGATGCCGCCGGATGGCTCAGCCCGCATTGAAAGTGGTGGAAAACCCGATGGTGGACAAAGACCGGGCGAAGGCGATCGACGCAGCCCTGTCCCAGATCGAGCGCGCCTTCGGCAAAGGCTCGATCATGCGGCTGGGCAAGAACGACAAGGTCGCGGAGGTCGAGACCGTCTCCACCGGTTCGCTCGGCCTCGACATCGCGCTCGGCGTCGGCGGCCTGCCGCGCGGCCGCGTCATCGAGATCTACGGTCCGGAATCCTCGGGCAAGACGACGCTCGCCCTGCACACCATCGCCGAGGCCCAGAAGAAGGGCGGCGTCTGCGCCTTCGTCGACGCGGAACACGCCCTCGACCCGATCTACGCGCGCAAGCTCGGCGTGAACCTCGACGACCTCCTGATCTCGCAGCCCGACACGGGTGAGCAGGCGCTGGAGATCACCGACACTCTCGTCCGCTCCGGCGCCATCGACGTGCTCGTGGTCGATTCGGTGGCGGCCCTGACGCCGCGGGCCGAGATCGAGGGCGAGATGGGCGACAGCCAGCCCGGCCTTCAGGCCCGGCTGATGAGCCAGGCCCTGCGCAAGCTCACGGGCTCGATCTCGCGCTCGAAGTGCATGGTCATCTTCATCAACCAGATCCGGATGAAGATCGGCGTGATGTACGGCAGCCCCGAGACCACGACGGGCGGCAACGCCCTGAAGTTCTACGCCTCGGTGCGTCTCGACATCCGCCGCATCTCGACCCTCAAGGATCGCGACGAGGCCATCGGCAATCAGGTCCGCGTCAAGGTCGTCAAGAACAAGGTCGCGCCGCCCTTCAAGCAGGTCGAGTTCGACATCATGTTCGGCGAGGGCATCTCTAAGGTCGGCGAGCTGATCGACCTCGGCGTCAAAGCCGGCATCGTCGAGAAGTCCGGCGCCTGGTTCTCGCATGCGAGTCAGCGGCTCGGTCAGGGCCGCGAGAACTCGAAGGGCTTCCTGCGCGACAACCCGGACATCGCGATGAAGATCGAGGCCTCGATCCGCCAGAATTCCGGCCTCGTCGCCGAGAAGATCCTGGAGAACGCCACGCCGACCGACGACGACCTCGACGAGGGCGAAGCCTGACGCACGGCTCCCGGTGAGTCAGGCTCATCGGGACGGATTTAACGGACGAAACGAAGACCGTCGGGCATCGCGCCCGGCGGTTTTTGTCATCTTGTGCCGTATCGGAGTGACCGCCTCGATGATGAAGAGGGCGATCTGGTACGGCACTACCCCGGCGGCATAACTTCGATCTGGATCGATGCGTAGTATGCCGCCAGATTGGCGATATCCGCGTCGCTCAAGGGCTTGGCCACCACGTTCATGACCTCGTTCCTGCGGGTGCCGTCGCGATACTCGCCGAGCGCCTTCGCAAGATAGATCTCGACTTGGCCAGCGAGGTTGGGGGCTTCGGGAAGCTTCGACAGGCCGTCCATCCCATGGCAGGTCTGGCAGGCACTGGCCGCCTTACGGCCCGCCTTCGCGTCCCCCGCCTCGGCGGCGGAGACGAAGCTCACGCCTAGGGCGAGAGCCAGGATCGTTCGCGCAAGGGAATCACGGGCCATCAGGGTCTCGCGATCTTGGATCGCGCGAAGAACGGGGGCGATCGTCTCGGCCGCCCCCATCCTGCGCTGAAGGGGATCATTTCGCCTCATAGGAAATGCGATAGATCGCGCCGGCGGTGTCGTCGGACACGAGGAGCGACCCGTCGAGGAGCAGGGCGACGTCCGTCGGACGGCCGAGATACTCGCCGTCGCCCGTCAGCCAGCCCTCCGCGAACGGCGTCGGCGTGCCCGCCTTACCGTCCTTGTCGACGGGTACGTACATCACCCGCGCGCCGATCGGCTGGGTGCGGTTCCACGAGCCGTGCTCGGCGATGAAGATGCCGCCGCGATAGGAGGCCGGAAACATCTTGCCCGTGTAGAACACCATGCCGAGGTCGGCCGCGTGCGGCGGCAGCTCGGCCTGCGGCAAGACCGCATCCTTGGGCGGCGTCTCGTCCTTGTAGTCCACCGTGCGTACGGCTCCGCCCCCGAACCAGGGGAATCCGAACGTCTCGCCGGCCTTGACCGAGCGGTTGAGCTCGCCCGGCGGCGTGTCGTCGCCCATGCCGTCGACCTGATTGTCCGTGAACCATAGGGACTTGTCGGCGGGGCTGAAATCCATGCCGACGGAATTGCGGATTCCCGTGGCGTAGACCTCGCGGTTCTTGCCGTCGGCATCCATGCGGACGATGCCGCCGATACCGGTCTTCTCGTAGAGCGCGCGCTTGGCGGCTGGAGGCACGTTGTAGGGCTGCCCCAGCGAGATGTAGGTCTTCCCATCCGGCCCGACGCGGCAGACCCGCGCCGTGTGGTTGTAGCTCTCCTCGGAGGTTGGGATCAGCTCGCCCTGCTTCACGAGGATGCCGGCCGCCACATCGGGGCTCTCGTAGAAGAACTCGGCGGCCGGGAACGACAGCACCCGGTTCTGCTCGACAATCGTGAGGACGCCGTCCTTCGAGAAGCAAACCCCGTTGGGGATCTTGAAGTCGATGCCCGGCGCGAAGGCGCGGACCTCGTCGGCGACCCGGTCCTTGTCGCGGTCCGTCACCGTGAAGACCTTGGTCTTTCGGGTGCCCACGAACAGCACGCCGGCATTGGGCCCGACGGCGATGGAGCGGGCATCCGGCACGATGGCGTACAGGTCGATCCGGAAGCCCTCGGGCAGCTTGATCTTGGCGAGCGTCCGGCGGAGCGCGTCGGCGCGCCGGCCGGTCTGCGGAATCTCCGGCGCCTCGACGGTGCCGGTGCTCTGCATCCCCGTGAGCTTCTCGAGGGAATCGGCCTTCGCCTTCGTCTCGGCGGGCGCCGCTCCCTGGCCGTAAGCGCCGAACGTTGTCGCACAGACGGCAATGCCGGCCAGCAGCGTGGCGGATAAAACCGATCGCATCGAGGTCTCCCGGGTATCCGCCACTCTCGTCGGGGCGGTTGAACACCGACGATATGCGGTTGCAAACGGAGCCGGCAAGTGCGGCAGGCCCAGTGACGTCGCTCAGGTGCCGTAGGGCAGGATCTTGATGAAGAGGCCCCACATGACGAGCAGGATGCCGACGATCGAGACGACCCAGACGATCGAGCGGATATGGGGCACGCCGAAGCCGAAGACGGGCAGGTAGACGACCCGCGACCAGAGATACAGGTGCGCGCCGAGCACCACCGCTGTGTTGTGTCGCCCGATCGCCGCGCAGGCGAGAACGAGTGCGGCGAAGATCGGAAAGGTCTCGAAGAAGTTCTTCGAGGCCTTCTCCAGACGGGCGGCGACCCCGGTCACCTGCGGGGTCTCACCCTCGCGGTTGCCCGCGGCCCAGGCGAAACCGCCGCGCTGCTGCAATCCGCTCGCGGAGGCCGCGATGATGTGGACGAGGCCGAGCAGGCAGGCCCAGGCGAGAAGGCGGATTTCGATGGGCATCACGCGGGTATCCCTGAATCGGTCGTGGGCAGGACGCGCGGTGTCCTAGCGCGGCCGTTCCGCAAAGCGAAGTGGGCGACTCGGCCCGTGACTCGGCCCGTGACTTGGCCGTGTCAGGTCCGTAAGAGTGCGCGGGCACGAAGAGGGGTCGCGCCCGGTGCCATCGGGAGTGGCGCGCGACCGGCCCCGAACCACCACAGAGTTTTTGCGATGAGCGGCGTCAACGAGATCCGGTCGACCTTCCTCGACTACTTCGCACGGGGCGGCCACACGGTGCTGCCCTCCTCGCCGCTCGTGCCGCGCAACGATCCGACGCTGATGTTCACAAATGCCGGCATGGTGCCGTTCAAGAACGTCTTCACCGGCATCGAGAAGCGGCCCTACAGCCGGGCGACGACGGCGCAGAAATGCGTCCGAGCGGGCGGCAAGCACAACGATCTCGACAATGTCGGCTACACCGCCCGCCACCACACCTTCTTCGAGATGCTGGGGAATTTCTCCTTCGGCGATTACTTCAAGCCCCAGGCGATCGAGCTCGCCTGGACGCTGATCACGCGGGAATTCGGCCTGAGCAAGGACCGCCTGCTCGTCACCGTCTATGCCGACGACGACGAGGCGGCCGACCTCTGGCGGAAGATCGCGGGGTTCTCCGACGACAAGATCATCCGGATCGGCACCTCCGACAACTTCTGGCAGATGGGCGACACCGGCCCCTGCGGGCCCTGCTCCGAGATCTTCATCGACCAGGGGCCCTCGCTGCGCGGCGGTCCGCCCGGCAGCCCCGACGAGGATGGCGACCGCTTCCTCGAGTTCTGGAACCTCGTCTTCATGCAGTACGAGCAGGTCGAGCCGGGCAACCGCCTCGCCCTGCCGCATCCCTCGATCGATACCGGCATGGGCTTGGAGCGCATAGCCGCGATCCTCCAGGGCGTCACGAGCAACTACGAGACCGACCTGTTCCGCGCCCTGATCGACGCCGTGTCGCACGCCGTGGGACGTCCGCCCGAGCCCGGCAACGTCGCCTCCTATCGGGTCATCGCCGACCACCTGCGCGCTTCGGCCTTCCTGGTGGCCGACGGCGTATTGCCCGGCAACGAGGGTCGCGGCTACGTGCTGCGCCGGATCATGCGCCGCGCCATGCGCCACGCCGAGCTCCTCGGTTCGCGCGAGCCCGTCATGTTCCGCCTCGTGCCCACCCTCGTGCGCGAGATGGGCGCGGCCTACCCCGAGCTGATCCGCGCGGAAGGATTGATCGCCGAGACCCTGCGCCTCGAGGAGACGCGCTTCCGCCGCACCCTGGAGCGCGGCCTCGCCATCCTCGACGCGGAGAGCCGCGACCTCGGCCCCGGCCAGAACCTGTCCGGCGAGACCGCCTTCACCCTCTACGACACCTACGGCTTCCCCCTCGACCTGACGCAGGACGCCCTCAAGGCCCGCGGCATCGGCGTCGACACCGACGCCTTCGGCCAGGCGATGGAGCGCCAGCGCAAGGCGGCCCGGGCCGCCTGGTCCGGCTCCGGCGAGGCGGCGACCGAGACGGTCTGGTACGGCATCCGTGAGCGCGTCGGGGCGACCGAGTTCCTCGGCTACGAGACCGAGACCGCCGAGGGGATCGTGACGGCCCTCCTGCGGGATGGGGCCGAGGTTCCTGCCCTGGAGGCCGGCGAGACCGGGCTTGCGATCCTCAACCAGACGCCCTTCTACGGCGAATCCGGCGGCCAGGTGGGCGATACCGGCCGGCTCGCCGCGGGCGGGTGCAAAGTGCGCGTGACCGCGACCGAGAAGAAGCTCGGCGATGTCCTCGTCCACCACGTCACTGTGGAGGAGGGACGCCTCGGCACGGGGCAAGCGGCGGAGCTCGTCGTCGACCCAACCCGTCGTCGCGCGATCCGTGCCAACCACTCGGCGACGCACCTTCTGCACGAGGCTCTGCGCCAGGTGCTCGGCGATCACGTCGCGCAGAAGGGGTCGCTGGTCTCTCCCGAGCGCCTGCGCTTCGATTTCAGCCACCCGAAGCCCATGGAGCCGGCCGAGATCCGCGCCGTCGAGGACATCGCCAACGCCGTTCTGCTCCAGAACGAGGCTATCGTCACCAAGCTGATGGGCGTGGAGGAGGCCAAGGAATCCGGCGCCCGCGCCCTGTTCGGCGAGAAGTACGGCGACGAAGTCCGCGTCGTGTCGATGGGCCGGCCGATCGATGACGTCGCCTCGCCCAGCGGGGGCCGCCCCAACGCCTTCTCGGTGGAACTCTGCGGCGGCACGCATGCAGCCCGCACCGGCGACATCGGCGTCATCTCCGTTATCGCCGAGAGCGCTGTCGGCGCCGGCGTGCGCCGGATCGAGGCGATGACCGCGGATGCCGCCCGCCACCACATGGCGGAGGAGAGCCGGGCCCTCGGCGCGGTCGCAGGCCTCCTGAAGGCGCCGATCACGAACGTGCCGGATCGCCTGGCCGCCCTCCTGGAGGAGCGCCGGCGCCTGGAGCGGGACCTCGCCGAAGCGCGCAAGAAGCTGGCGTTGGGCGGAGGCTCCGCGTCGGGCGACGACGGCATCCGTGAGGTCGGCGGCGTCAAACTGATGGCGCGGGTGGTCGAAGGTGTCGAGATGCGCGACCTCAAGAGCCTCGCCGATGCCGGCAAGGCGCAGCTCGCATCGGGGATCGTGGCTTTCGTCGGCATCGGTACCGATGGCAAGGCCGGGCTCGTGGTCGGCGTTACGGCGGACCTGACCGAGCGCCACGACGCGGTTGCCCTGGTTCGCGCCGGCGCCGAGCACCTCGGCGGAAAGGGCGGAGGCGGCCGCCGCGACATGGCTCAGGCCGGAGGCCCGAACGGCGCCGGTGCAGAGGCTGCACTCGCCGCGGTCGCGGAGGCTGTCGGATCAGGGGGATGAGGCGGGCGCGGAGTGCCTGTGCACGGACGCCCGCGCCTTCGACCGGATGTCGGGTGTCAGTTCACGCGCTTCCAGGTCTGCCGCTTGCAGAACACGCTCATCACGCAGCCCGCGACCTCGACCGTGCCGGGCCCTTTGACCTTGAGGGTGCCGGAATAGGTCTTGCCGTCCTTCGGATTGTAGAGGGTGCCCTCGTAACCGTCGGAACCGGCCGACGAGGCATTGACGATCTGCACGCCCACCAGGCTGCGCGAGCGCTTCGAGGCGTCGGGATTGTTCACGTCGACGCCTGCGCCCGATGTGCTGACGATGGTGCCGCAATAGCCGCCGCCGCAGCGCGAGAGCCGGACCTTGGAATCCCCAGTCTCGGTGAGCCAGACCCCGCTCGCGTCGCCGGTCTGCGCCAGCGCGCTGCCGCCGAGAACGAGGCCAGCCAGGAGGGTTCCGGCGAGGCCGAGGCGCGCACGATGTCCGAAATTCATTTCTTCCCTCCCATCCGCGTCCCGATCGGACGTCGTTCACATATGAACTAACCTGCCCGTTTGCGGGGGGCAAGGCATGCCGCAGCATGCCCGAACCATGTCCTTCGCCCGCGGTGAAGAGGGGCTGAACGCCCGCGCCCGTCGGGGGGGGCGCAAGGCTTGACATCCAGCACCAGGGCTTGCCTACGACGCGCCAAGACTTTGATGCGGCGGACGCAAGGGATCGACCGATGCAGGTGATCGAGACGGCGATACCGGCGGTGCGTCGGGTGGCTCCCATCCGCCACGGCGATGCGCGGGGCTGGTTCTGCGAGACCTATCGGGCAGACCTGCTGGCGCAGGCGGGCATCGCCGACGTTTTCGTGCAGGACAACCAGTCCTTCTCCGCGCCGGTCGGGACGCTGCGGGGCCTGCACTTCCAGACCCCGCCCTTCGCGCAGGGTAAGCTCGTGCGGGTGATCCAGGGCGCGATCCTCGACGTGGCGGTGGATCTGCGCCGGGCCTCATCGAGCTACGGCCGGCACGTGGCCGTGCGGCTCGATGCCGAGGAGGGTCATCAGCTCTACATTCCGTCGGGCTTCGCGCACGGCTTCTGCACGCTCACCCCCGACACGATGGTGGCCTACAAGGTGTCCGGCGGGCTGTACAATCCGGCCCATGACGGGGCCATCGCCTTCGACGACCCGGACCTTGCCATCGCGTGGCCGGTCACGCGCGAGACCGCGAGCCTCTCCGGCAAGGATGCCGCCGCAGGCGCTTTCGCGACCTTCGACAGCCCCTTCTAGAGGACAGCCGATGCGGATTTTGGTGACGGGTGGGTGCGGCTTCATCGGTTCGGCGCTGGTGCTGCACCTCGTGCACGATCTCGGGCACGAGGTCGCCACGCTGGACGCACTCACCTACGCGGCCAACCCGGTCTCGCTTTCCAGCCTGGAGGGCGATCCCCGCCACCGCCTGGTGCAGGCCGACATCTGCGACGCGCCCGCCGTCCACGCGCTCTTCGCGGACTTCCAGCCCCAGGCCGTGATGCACCTGGCCGCCGAGAGCCATGTCGACCGCTCGATCACCGATCCGGGTGCGTTCGTGCGCACCAACGTCATCGGCACCCAGGTCATGCTCGACGGCGCCCGCACGCACTACGAGGGCTTGGGCAGCGCCGACAAGGAGGCGTTCCGCTTCCTCCACGTCTCGACGGACGAGGTCTACGGCTCGCTGCCGCCCGAGGCCTTCTTCACGGAGGCGAGCCGCTACGACCCGCGCTCGCCCTACTCGGCC
>NZ_BPQP01000003.1 GCF_022179305.1 Methylobacterium iners | reverse complement strand
GTGATGGAACACGATCGGCTGTGCCTCCTTCGGACCCCAATCCTTGTAGTAGATCTCCACGCCGTCGCCGGTGGTCACAAAACTCATAGGGGTTCTCCTGAGTTGAGGGGTTTAGCCGTGCATAAGCGGGGCCATGGGACCTAAGGCCGGGTTCATGAAGTCAGATGACGCGCGAGCCGCCGTCGATGTGAAGGGTCTCGCCGTTCATGAAGCCGTTGCTCATCAGGAATATGACGGCGGCACCCGCCTCTTCGGCCGTGCCCAAGCGGCGGGTCGGCAGTTTCTCGGTCAGCGCGGCGACATAAGCGTCCCGGTGTGCACCCAGCGTCCTGGCGAGTAGAGGCGTGTCGATCGTGCCCGGCGAGAGTGTGTTCACGCGTCGAGGTGCAAGTTCCAGCGCAAGACCACGGGCAAACGCCTCCATGGCAGCGGACGCTGCCGCGAGCACTGCTGTGCCCTGGGCCGTCGGACGATCCGCAAGCGCACCGGAGATGAAGGTGACGGAACCGTCCTGAGCAAGCCGGTCGCCAAGGGCACGGATGGTGTGCACCGCCGCCCAGATCCGCTCGTCGAAAGCGCGCTGGAGGTACTCGACCTCCGCCTCCAGGACCTTGCCGGCCACGAATGTGCCAGCCAGCAGCACGAGGTGATCGACATGAGGAATGTCGGCGAGAGCTGCTACAATGGACTCCGCGTGGGTGACGTCGGCAGCGCGCCAGCCGTTGAAGCCGTTTTCAGCTGCGATGCGTTCGGCGCCGTTAGCGTTGAAGCCCACCACTACGACCTTGGCCCCTGCGGCTTTGGCCTGCTGAGCGGCTGCGAGACCGATGCCTGAGGTGCCACCGAAGATGACGACGGTGCGATCCTGTAGGGCGCTGCTCATGGCGAAATTCCTTCTCGTTCGGCAGCAGTACCGTGCCTGTGGGAAGGAGAATGGAAGCTGGCGCAGATCTTGAAAATGGTGCTTCTTTTCGCTTCAGTCTTGCCACTATGGAACAGATCGGCCTCGACCGTCTCACTGGTATCATTGCCTTCGCGCGCTCCGCTTCACTGGGTAGCTATACCGCTGCAGCACGCTCACTCGGGATCTCGCCGTCCGCAGTCAGCAAAAGCGTGCAGCGGCTGGAGGAGCGCTTAGGGCTGAGCCTATTCACCCGAACGACACGATCGCTCACTCTAACACCGGAAGGACGCGACCTGCACGAACGGGCGCTGCGCCTCCTGCGTGAGGCCGAGGAGATCGAGCAGGCTGCTGTCGCAGCGCGCTCGGAGCCGACAGGCACCCTGAAGGTCACGGCACCGTTCCCGATCGGTGTGCACCTGCTCGCCCCAGCCCTGCCCCGGTTCCGCGAGCGTTACCCGAAGCTGTCGGTCGATCTACGCCTGGGCGACCGCTACGTGGATCTTATTGAGGAGGGCATCGACGTCGCGATCCGGGTTGGCGAACTCGCCGACTCCCGCCTGATCTCCAAGCAGCTCGCGCTGCACCGGCTTTGCGCCTTCGCCTCGCCCGATTATCTCAGGCGCCGCGGCACGCCGCAGCACCCAGACGAGTTGGTTCACCATGACTGCGTGAACTTCCGCTTTCAGAGCACGGGCCGGGCCCTGCGTTGGCCCTTCCGAGTGGGAGGACGCACAATTGAACTCACGCCCGTGTCTGGCATCGTTACGGACTTTAGCGATGCCGTGGCCGCCATCCTGGAGGCAGGCGGCGGCATCGGCATTTCGCCGACTTACGTCGCGGCCCCATACGTAAAGCGCGGTGCGCTGGTGCCCCTCCTGCAGGAATTTGCGGTCGAGCGCTCGGTCATCACGGCACTGTGGCCAGAAAGCCGGCGCGGTAACCCGAATGCAAGGGCGTTTCTAGCCTTTCTTGGCGAAGTCTTCCCGTCGCCTGCTCCGTGGGATGAGATAATCCATTGAGACCAAGGCACACCCCTCGCTCGCTTTCATGCGCTTGCACAATCGAGATATAAATTTTGATCTAATTGACCATGGAATTTTGGGCATAGAAAGTCAGTCTACCGACGGCGTAGCAAGATTAGATCTGGTGAAAAGGCTGCTGGAGCAATGAGGCGAAGCAAGTCTGCTTTCGAGGTTTGCTGGTAACCGAAGCCGACTTCAGCCACCGCTTCCAGACGCAGCCTTCTGACCCTTCTCGGCCTTTGGGAGTGTCGGCTTCCGGGCTGCTTGATGATCGAAGGCATATGGCGGGGTGGGTGGCTTGCCGTCTGTCCGCCCGTGAGCAGATTGTTGGCTAAGCGGTCGTGGCAGTTCCGTCGCTCGCAGCATCTTCACTACGTCGCAGTCACTCCCTGCTACTCCGCTAGGTAAGCGTACCGCAGCCTTCCTGTCATGGAGATTGCTCCTAACGGTCACGCTATCGCCGCTTTGGGCTTTCACTCGTCGGGCATCAGCGTCCGAGCGGAAGCAACGAATGTCGAGTGGCACCGCGACCTTCTGGATCGTCATCGCCGCCACCTGCGCCTGCTTCGGCGCGCTGTTCGGCTTCCTGTTCAAAGATGGTCCGACAGTCGATGGCATGATCTTTGGCACCTGCGTCGGCGTGGTAGCTATCGCCTATGAGCGCGGCATCCTGCTTCCCGGATACAGCCGCCGCTTACGCCTCCTACCGACTCCTGCCTATTTCGCCGCCGCCGAGATCAGCCTCCTGCTCGTGGTTCTCGTCGGAATGGCAGTCACCGGCTCACTCATGTGGACGCTCGGCCTCACGGACAAGACCCCGTTGCAAGCGGTGACGCCCAAGCTCGGGCCCGTCATTTACGCGCTGGCTGTGTCGGCGCTGTTCGTCAGTGTGCTCCGAGTGCGCGATCTGCTCGGCAGCGGGACCTTCGCCAACATCCTCCTCGGACGCTATCACCGGCCGGTAAGCGAGGAGCGGATCTTCTTGTTCCTCGACCTAGTTGGCTCGACCGCTTACGCGGAGAAGCATGGCGACCTTGCCGCTCAGGAACTGCTGAAGGCCGTCTTCAGGGCGATTGCCGAACCAGTTCGTCGGCATCGTGGTCAGGTCGACGATTATGTGGGCGATCAGGTCATCATCTCCTGGCCGCTCATGCGCGGCATCGAACAGGCACGGTGTGTCGCCTGTGTGTTCGCGATCCGCCGTACTCTGAGCAAAGATCACGATGGGTGGGTCACGCGTTTCGGCGTCGTTCCCGAAATGCGCGCGGCGCTTCACGGCGGGAGTGTTGTCACGGCGGAAGTAGGCGTAGACCGGCACAAGATCGCCTATTTCGGCGACGTCATGAACACGACCGCTAGGCTGGAAGGTTTGTGCCGTGAGACAGGGCGGGATGTTCTCATCTCGGACGTTGTCCTCGCGCGTTTACCCGTCCTTCCGGACGGCATCGAAGCCGAAGCGCTTGGAACGCACCGCCTACGCGGCCGAAGCGGGACAATGGTGGTGCATGCGCTCGATGAGACGCGAAAGCTCAAGATTGTCGCTGAAGCCCATAGTCGCTTGGAAGCTATCGACGAACGAAAGGTGGCACTGCTCGGCCAAGCCGCTAGTGCAGGCTAGTGTCAGTCCGCACCAAACTTCGATTACTAGCTGCGAGCGCCTGGTGAGAGCGTGAATGGAAACCCCTTCATCAACCTAGAGGTTAGGGCGGCTCGGATCGACCACTTCAACACTGTCACAGGCTCCAAGCTGCGACTTCTTGTTGCCTTAGTGACAAACTCTTCCGCCTCCAATGTGAAACCTAGGATTGGTCAGCCTAGATCAGCACAAAGCAAGTTCGTCTCTGAGGGCTTGAGCGTTCAATGGCGTCATCGCCTCAGCGATCAATTCAACCGAACGCAGTCGCGCCTGATGTTGGTAGACATCGGAGACAATCATCACTTCGTCCAGGCCCGTCTCGGCAACGAACGCTTGCAGCCCCGCTCTCACGGTGTGAACAGAGCCGACAATCGAACGCGCCAGCATGCGCGTGGCCTGAGCCTTTTCATACGGTGACCAGTAGGTCTCGATATCGGCGATGGGAGGTTTGCTTAGCCCGCGTTGCCCCCGGACCATATCAGCGAAGGACATCTGCTGTGTGGTCGCGAGCCGCGTTGCTTCCGCATCGGTATCAGCAGCGATGACGTTAATACCGGCCACCACGTATGGCCGGTCGAGCTGGGCCGAGGGCTTGAAGCGGCTGCGGTAGGCATCGAGTGCAGGCAGGAGCATCTCAGGAGCAAAGTGCGAGGCGAAAGCGTAGGGCAGCCCCAGGTCGGCCGCTAACATCGCCCCGAAAGTACTCGACCCCAGGATCCAAAGCGGCACGTTGGCTCCGGCAGCAGGCACGGCGATGATGCGCTGGTTAGGGCTGGCAGGTGCAAAGAATGCCTGGAGTTCCAGCACATCCTGCGGGAACTGGTCCGAGGCATCGGCTGAGCGGCGCATCGCTCGCACCGCAAGCTGATCAGTTCCCGGCGCGCGGCCGAGCCCGAGATCGATACGCCCGGGATAGAGCCGCTCCAGCGTGCCGAACTGTTCGGCGATGACGTAGGGCGCATGGTTCGGTAGCATGATGCCACCGGCGCCAACGCGGATTGTTTTGGTGCCGCTGGCGATGTGCCCGATAACGACCGACGTGGCGGCGCTGGCAATGCCAACCATGTTGTGGTGCTCGGCCACCCAAACACGCCTGTAGCCCCACGCTTCGGCATGGGCTGCAAGGTCTCGGGCATTGTTGATCGCTGTGCCAGCGTCCGTATCTTGCGTGACGCGGACAAGTTCCAGCAGCGAAAGAACCGTCATTTTTGCTTACCCTAGGCGGGAAACGTCTCGCCGCCGATCATCACATCGAACGCAACAGGCGCGCGTAAGCAGGTCATAGAAGTCCGCCTCGCTCTAACGCGCGCCAAGCAAGGATCTGGTTATGCGGGACGTCTGGCACCATCCCTTGCTCTTAGGGATCAGCACTGTGTGCCGTGTTGCGGCACTTGATTGTGCGCGAGGACACATTGTCGGAGCTTACGAGGGACTGAAACCCGTCGGAAGATACCCACCCTTCTCGGACCTGCAGAGTGTCCGCTTCCAGGCAGCTAGGTAGAATAGATGTGTGCGATCAGTATGGGTGGTTTTCTGCCGGGCCGGGCGTGAGCAGATGACGGACAAAGCGGTCTTAGCATCCTTATCACGCACGTTGGATCATCTGCTCGATAGCGGATTGATTGGATAGGAGGCTCACGGGTCCTTCCTCCTCTCGGGACGCAGAAGTTGAGCAACCCGGCTCAGAGAAACTTTGCCTAGCGGGCATATCAGAAAGCCGCCATACGCTCGAACGCTACGTTCGAGGAAATCGACATGATAACAGAGCCGGGAACACCGACGCTCGATCAACTGAAGGTCCTGCTCGCAGTCGTTGACACAGGCAGCTTCGCCGGTGCGGCACGCAAACTGAACCGAGCTACCTCGGTTATCAGCTACTCGGTTGCCAACCTTGAAGCGCAGCTCGGCCTTACGCTGTTCGATCGTGAGACGACACGAAAACCCCAACTCACTGAGGCTGGGCGGATGGTGCTCGGCGAAGCCCGCGCCGTGATCAACAGCATCGACGGCCTGCGGGCTAAATCGAAGGGAATGCTGCAGGGTCTTGAGTCTGAGCTCCACATCGTGCTGGACACGCTCCTGCCCGAACACCGTGTACTGGATGCCTTGACGAGTTTTCGGGAGCAGTTTCCGACGGTGACGCTGTACCTCTATATCGAGTCGCTCGGGGCCGTGACCAAGCTCGTGCTCGATCGGGTCGCTACAATTGGGATCGCGGGTCCACTCGTAACCATCGATGGCATCGAGAAGATTGGCGTTGGCAGTGTCCGCATGATCCCGGTTGCAGCCCCGGGCCACTCGTTGGCCACTGCGGTCAACAACCCACCGGGAGCGGGGCGCAACCATGTGCAACTCGTCCTTACAGACCGGTCAGACCTCACCAAAGGCCGTGATATCGCGGTGGTCGGCACAAGCACTTGGCGGCTCGCTGATCTGAGTGCGAAGCATATGCTGCTCAAGGCGGGGATTGGCTGGGGCAACATGCCTGAGCCGATGATTGCCAATGATCTTGCTACCGGTCGCCTTGTGCGGCTTGCCCTCCCCGATAACATCGGCGGTGACTATGTAATGGATGCGATCTATCGCACTGACACTCTTCCAGGACCAGCCGGGTCCTGGCTGATTGAACGTTTTCGTCAGCAGGCCGAGGTTAGCTCAGCGAACTGATCGGACCTGTCGCACCAGCTCATTTGGCTGCTTAGATTGTAGGTGCAGTGCCACTCAGAGCTTCAGAGGTACATCAAGCGCCGCAGCCGCTCGGGTGGGATCAAAATACTCACGCAGAGATAGGATCCTGCCGCCCTTCGATCTCAGAAACACAATATATTCTTGCTGGTACAGTCGACCGGTTTCTTTGATCACTCCCTCGGCTCTCACTTCAGCAACAGCTTGGTCTGGATCAGCATTCGGGTAAACCCGAAGATCAAAGAAGCGAAAGTTTTCGACGGCTCCGACAAACCATGTCGCGTGGCGTACGACCTCTGCGCGTCCCGTCAGACGTGCTGGATGCCCAAGCGCTGGGGCGAAGGGAAGCTCCCAGAGCACCTCGTCGTCGACAAGAGACTGCCACTGAAGTGGGTTGCCCACCAAAGTCTCAAAGTGTCGATGCAGAAGTTCGACTGCGCTCATCATCCATACTCCGGGTTCTTGTCTGCTCAGGCCGACGCTAGACCGCTAGCCTGACTGGAAGTGGACCAACTTAGTCTCTTTGACGCTGAGCTTGTGACGTGCCCTGGCGCTGTTGGCTGCCTGGACCAGAGTTCCATCGCAGGGAGGGGCAAATACGCCCTCCCCTCCCTGCCATATGTGTCAGCGGCGCACCTGACGGGCGTCCAGACTGTAACCGCCAGCTCCGAAAGCGACGACCTGCAGCAGGCCACCTGCCATGGCAAGGTTCTTCAGGAAGTGAATGGTCTGGTTCTGGTCGGCGAAATCGGCGTGAAAGCCGAGTGCAGTCGCGATCGTGAAACCAGCCAGCAGCAAGGCAACAAGCTGTGTGCGGTAGCCTGCCAGCAGGAAAAGACCACCAACAATCTCGATGAGTACGGCAGCTGCGAGAGCGACCTGTGGCAAGGGCAGGCCCACGGCTTGTATGTATCCCACCGTGGCGCCCGGAGCAGCCAATTTGTTCACACCGCTTAGTAGGAAAATCGCGGCCATCAGGGCGCGACCAGCGACCGGAACGTAGCGGGTCAGGAACGTGTCCTGCGCAGTACTCCGCGCAGCGTTTTCAGCAAGGTCTTCGGAAGCATAGGCAATCTGGCTCATCAGAGGGATCCTTTGGGTGGATGTTCAGCAGGTCGGCTAAGACGGGTTCCCGCCAGCGCAAGAGGAGAATGGCCACGCCTGGGATCTCGGACCAGACGAAAAGATTAGCACAATAAGTTCGATAAAATCGGCAAGCGGAAGCTTGGCACTTTTCTTGCTGCTTAGGCAACGGAAGCTCAGACACCTCGAGCCCGGACGCTGGAAGCTGCGATGGCGCGCGGTGGCGAGAAACGGGCGCAGATCAGTTCGGCGGATCAGCATCAGGGCAATGGAAGGGCTGCTAGGATGAGAGCGGTCCAGACCAGCCCATGCCATTCTTGGGTAAAAAGCACGACGTCCGCTCCCGAGGACAGCGCCAAGGTTGGTTCTGGCGCATAGCGGTCTTGAGCCCACGGGCCGACAGTTATGGCGGGCTAGGTCGATCGCTGCTGCTAGTCGTTGGCCTGCCTTAGCGGAATTAGGCCAATCTGACTGCCGACGGGCAGGCCCGAACTGGTCGGTCGCGCGTTGTCGGAGATATCACCCCGTTATCGGCGTCTGCCCCGCCTACGAGCCCACGCCACGGCTAACCGGGCACAGGATCCAACGCTGATGACCCCCACGCTCCGGTTGAACTCCGCACTCGCAGCGCTGCTGCTCACGAGCACGATCGCTCAGGCAGAACCGCTCAAAGCGGCTGTGTTCGACTTCCAGTTGGCCGATCAGGGCATGCTTGGCCCTACGGAAGCGGACCGAGCCCGACTAGGCCCTCTGAGTGAGCTCCTTCGCTCCCTCCTGAAGGAGAGCGGCCGCTATGAGATCGTATCTACCGATCCGGTGAAGGAGCAGGTGACCAAGGGGTCAGATCTTCGCCGGTGCAACGGCTGTGCGGAAGATTATGCCCGCAAGCTCAAGGCTGATGTCGCGATCACAGGTGAGATCCAGAAGGTCTCCAACCTGATCCTGAACATCAACCTCTACGTGAAGGACCTGCGGAGCGACACGCCGGAGCAGGCCTACAGCGTCGATATTCGCGGGAACAACGACGCCTCGTTCGATCGCGGGCTCAGGTACCTCGTGAAGAACAGATTGCCAGCCTCCTCACAAAACTGAGCCGCCGTTCCGCAGCCCCAGCTGCACTGCCTTGCACCAAGTCGTTGAACACCCGCGATGGAGAAGGCCTTCTACGACAGAATAGGGTCAGATTTAGATTGTTCGCTCCGGGACGAAAGGCCAAAGTCTGCTTCCCACCCATGTCGGACCTTCGGAGCATCCGCTTCGAGGCAGGCTGATAGAACAGACTTATTTGATCGGAACGGGGGCTGATAGGGCTGAGATCCCTTCTGCCATCTAAGGTCTGAGGCGGCCTACCACGTCAAACCCTGAGTCCGCATTGGGTCGAAGCACGGCGATCTCGCCCTCTGCCGGGACGATCCCGATGAGTGCAGTGATGTTCACCTGATGTGTCACGAGCACGAGGGTACCCGGTCGGCCCAACCAATCCCGAATGCGGTCGCGTAGGGCTGCGCTCTGGTCCGACTCGGTCTTGCGATCGGCAAAGAAGCTGTCGAGAGCCGGATCGGCCTCGACCGTGACGTCGGGGAACGCGAGGGCGGCAGTATCGCGAGCGCGGCACCAGCGGCTGGACCGAACCGCGTTCACGACGACGGACTCACGCCTCAAGCGTATGCCGAGCGCAGCGGCCTGTGCACGGCCCGCTTCGCCGAGATTGCGCTGCGTCTCGCAGGCGCCGAGCCGAAAGCCCGCCGGATCGCCAAAGCCTGGAGCGTTGGCGTGCCGCAGCAACATCACCGTCCCGCCAGCCCGTGCCGCCGCCCAAACCGCCTCGGTGGCAGACGCAGGGGTAACGGAAAGGACCAGAGCAAGGGCGAAGATGAGATGTGCGTGCATGGAGCAAAGCTCGATCTCAATCAGCCTAACCACAGGGCGCCCCGCCTAGCACGCAGAAACGCGCGTAATTTGGATGGCTGAGCGCGACCGGACCGAGGGCAGCCCCCAAGTGTCGAGCCGACACCTCCCTTGCGCGGGGCCTCCACGCTATTGAACGGCGGCAAGCGCGCTCATGGACTGTACGGGCTCCGCACCGAAAGTCTTCCGGCAGTAAGCGACCAACCGGTCGGCCCGGTCGGCGTCGCCGCGGAAGGCGATGTGCCCGTCCGGCCGAACGAGCACCAAGGCCGGCCGACCTTCCAGCCCGTAGGCCCCATGCGCCTTGCCGTCCATGTCCGAGAGGACGGGGACGCCCGCACCATCGACCATGGGGCCGGCCAGGACAAGGCGCGGCCGCACCCAGGTCCAGGGCGTCACGGCCTCGACGGCGTCGAGTAGCCAGGCACCCGCGTCCGAGGATCGACCGTCGAAGCACAGGAGCGCCCAGCCAGTCGTGTGGCCGTCCGGGTTGTAGAGGAACCGGAACAGACTCGTGGTCTCTCCGCGGTGCGTCACCTCCGCGTCCGGCGCACGCTCGCCGGGCTTCGGACCCGGCCGGAGCAGGCTGGCCAAGCCAGACAGGCGATCCTCGTTCAGGAGGCTCTTCGGGTACTCGACCCCCATCTGCTGCATGTCGTCGGTGCCCTGCAGCAGCGAGCCCAGGTTCGGCAGAGCCTTCGCGGCCAGACCCAACACCGTGTCGGTGACCGGACCGCGGTAGACGGTCCACCGGAACCCGCGCGCCTGCTGCGCGCTCAGCCGGGCGTGCTCGCCACCGCGCTCGCCGTCGTAGGAGTCCAGGATGACGGGCGCCGCCTCGCCCCGCAGGGTCATGGCCAGTCTCCATGCGATCTCCACCGCGTCGTGCAGGCCCGCGTTCATGCCCTGGCCACCGATCGGCAGCGACAGGTGCCCGGCATCGCCTGCTAGGAAGACGCGACCGCGCGCGTAGCCGGGGGCGACCCCGTACTGGAAACGGCTGTGGCTGAACCACTGCGGGTCAGATAGGGTCAGGGTCTCGTCGCCCGTGACCTCGCGCGCGACCGCCCGCATCTCGTCGAGCGTCGGGTCGCGGTCTGGCACGCCGGCGTCGTCAGCCAGGAAGAACAGCCGGTGGTACCCGCCCCAGACCGGCAAGATGCCGGCAAAGCCGCGCTCGTAGTAGAAGAACCAAAGCTGGTCCGGCTCCAGCGAGCGCCGCCAGGACAGCTTGGCATCGACCTGCCGGTTCATGCAGTTCGGCAACCACTCAGGCTCGAAGTCCAGGTCGAGCATCGGGCGGACCGTGCTCTTGGCGCCGTCGGCGGCCACAAGATAGTGGCAGCGGCGCCGCTCCTCCGGCCCGTCCTTGCCTCGCCGGAGCACCACCGTAACGCCGGTCTCGTCCTGGAGAACGTCGGTCACCGTGCAGCCCCGGTCGAGCCGACCGCCCCGTGCCTCGAACTCGCCGGTCAGGGTTCGCTCGATGACGTCCTGCCCGCTGTAGAGCACCTTCGGGTAGGGGCTGGCGACGTCGGCGATGGGGATGGGCGTCGTCGGCGTCCCGTTATTGAAAAAGTTGATGGTGTGGATCGCGTAACTGTTCTCGGCGAGGGCGTCGCGCAGGCCGATGCCGGCGAGCAGCTCCTGCGGGCGCGCCCAGAGGTTGTTGGCGCGCGAGTACGCCTTGGTTTCGGTGCGTTCCTCCAGGAGCAGGCACGAGAGGCTGTGATGGCGCAGGGCGTTGCCCGTCGTCAGGCCGATGGGCCCCGCACCCACGACGATTACGTCGGCATCGTAGCCCTGCTCAGCTTCGGCGCGGTTCATTCCTGTGTCTCCTTTCGTGTCGCGGCGATGGATGCGATGTGTCCGTGGGAGGCGCCGATCCGCTGCTGCAGCGTGCGCAGCAGGGTGGTGGCGGCCTCGATGGCCTCCGCCGACATCCCTTCGGCGAGCAGGTCGGCCCAGAGGTCCTTGCGCGCCATGGCCTGTTCGTAGGCCGCCTCGCCCCGCGGGGTCATGGCAACGAGCGGTGCCCGGCGATGGTGAGGATTGGGTTCGGTTCGGACCAGCCCGTCGTCGCGCATGTCGTCGACGACGCGCTGCACCGACTGGCGAGCGAGGCCCATGTTGCGGGCGATGTGGGCGACCGGCAGCGGGACCGGGGAAAGGGCGACGGCGCCCAAGACCTGCCAGCGGGCGCTGGTCAGGCCGAGGTCCTGCACCAGGGCGTCCCCCCCTTCGATCAGGTCGCCGTTGAGGCGGAACACCTCGACGACGAGACCCGACCACGCCCGGCGCAGGCGGTCGGTGTCCTTCGAGGCCTTTCTCGACAGGGTACCCATGTGAACTCCGGATTGCCAACTCGCTGCGATAATAGCAGCATGCTGTCATTACCGCATTCAACTCGATTTGGAGTAACCGGTTCCGGTCTCAATCCGCCTGGCTCATCTGCTTAGCCGCGTGGCTGGACTAAGCCGGGCTATGACGGTCGCGTCATCAACCGATGGAACGAGAACTCCTACGCCGTGTTTGGTAGCCAACTGTCAGTTTGACAGCCATCAGACATTTTATCGGCGGATGCCTGACAGATGCACGCCGCGCAGAACGGGTCGAAACTCGGCGTCTTGGGCGCGATGCCAAGCTGAAAAGGCGTCCGCGGCGCATTCCCATCCGGGGTTGCCTATGGCTGGGGCATAGGCGGCGCCGGCATCATGTGACGCGCCGCCCACCGCCGGGCAGCCCGTCCTCGAAGCAGGCAGAAGAAGGATGCGAAGATGAAGCAAGAATTGGTAGAGGACGTGCCGAAGTTCTCGGTGCAGGAGCGTGACTCTAGGTGGTCGAAAGTCAGAAACCTGATGGCCGAAGCACACCTCGACGCCATCTTCGTTCCGCCCAACACCGGGCTATGGGATCATTTTCAAGCAAATGTCCGCTATCTTACTGGGATAGGCGGTAATTGCTCCCAAGCGGCCTGCGTCTTCCCTCTGACAGGCGAGGTGACGGCGATCACGAGCCCGGATGTCCATAGAGATTTCTGGCTGCAACGACAGGATTGGGTCACGGACATACGTCCCATCGATACCGGTTGGGGCTACACGCAAATGAGCATCGACCGCTTGAGAGAGCTCGGTCTTGATCGAGGGCGGATTGGTGTGACGGGCCTTGCCGGCAACACCCGCTTTCCTGAAGGGGTAACGTCTGCCGGCATCCTAGACGGGTTGATCCGTGCGCTACCTGCTGCCGAGATTTTCGACGCGAACCTGCTCATGGAGCAGGCGCGTTTCGTAAAGAGCAAGGAAGAGCTTGCCTTTCTCCGAAAGGCTGAAGAGCTCGTCGAGGCGTCGGTGGATGTCCTCCTTCGCGAAGCGCATCCGGGTGTCCCGGAAAACGTCGTCTACGCGCGGATGCTCGCGGATATGGTGGAGCGAGGCGGTGAGGTGCCGACCATGATCCTGTGGTCGGCAGGTTGGCCGCAGCCACCTTCTGCACAGTACATGCCGTCACTCCGTCCGCTTCAATCCGGAGATATCATCTCTGTCGAGGCCGAGGCGCGTTGGGCGGGCTACATCGCTCAGAACACGCAACCCGTCTTCCTGGGTCGTGCCCCAGACATCTACAAAAAGCTATTCCACCGTCAGCAGGAAGCGATTGAATGCTGCTACGAGGCCCTTCGGCCGGGTGCGACGGTCGGCCAAATATCGAACATCATCGCTGCCATGAGCGACGAGCGTTTCCGGTGCAGCCTCATCATGCACGGCCGAGGCCTCGGTGACGACGCCCCGATCAGCATCTACAAACCGCGAGATGCTACCATGCGCGACTGGCGTATTGAGGCCAATGCAACATTCATCGTCAAGCCGATGATCCAGACGAATGATGGCAATAAACGTTTGTATTGGGGGGATACAGTCGTCGTCGGGGAGCATGGCGCCGAACGGCTCGGACAGCGAGCAGCAGAACTCATCGAGATATTATAATTATACTGATAAATATTATAATTATGTCAAAGGTCGATGTGATCCGCCCCCACCGAAGTGGTCCGCCCTGAGGTATGGCTTTCGAGCCAGTTGGAGTTGACCCGGTTTTTGGTCCACGACCTACGCAAGTTGTCGGGCTGTGACAGCGTGGTTGGCGAAAGCTCGGGGCGTCAAGCCGCCCAGGGCTGTGTGGGGTCGATCGTCGTTATCGCGACACCTCCATTCCTCGATGCGCTCGCGCGCATCGGCCAGCGCGAGGCAACCACGAGGCGTTCAGGCATTCCGCTCGTAGGCGGCCGTTGAGCGACTCGATGTAGGCGTTGTCGGTCGGCTTGCCCGGTCGGGAGCGGTGATCTCAACCCCGTTCAGGTAGGCCCATCGGTCGAGCATGCGCCCGGCAAACTCCGGCCCATTGTTGACCCGCAAGCTCTTTGGCCGACCTCGCACTCGGACTAAGGCGTCCAGCGCTTCGGTCACCTGGAGGGCGCGGAAGTTCGCTCTCGGCGTCAGCGAGAGCGGCTCTCGCGTGTGGCAATCGACAACGGTCAGGATCCGGAACGGACGTTCGTCGAAAAGACGGCCGGACATGAAGTCCATCGCCCAAACCTCGCTGGGCTCACCGATCGCCGGCCGGCCCTCGCGATAGCGCCAGGCGCGCTTACGCTTGGGCAGCTTGGACCGGATCGACAGCCCCTCGTCGCGGTAGAGCCGGTAGGTGCGCTTGTGATTCACCCTCCAGCCCTCCCGCCGCAGCAGGACGTGGAGCCGCCGGTAGCCGTAGCGAACCCGTGCGGCCGCCAGCTCCTTCAGCCGCATGCGAAGCGCCACCTGCGGATCAGACCGCTTTCTGTAGCGCTGGGACGAGCGACCGAAGCTGGTGGCCTGACAGGCCCGACGCTCGCTGATGTCGTAGGCCACCCGCAGGTGACCGGCGACCTCACGGCCAACGGCGGACCTCACCACTTTCACTTGAGCACGTCCTGCAGCATGGAGCGATCCAGCGTCAGGTCGGCCACCAGCCGTTTCGTGCCGTGGCCGGCTGGCTTATGCCGAGCCAATCCTGTCCAATTCCACACCAAGACTGAAAGTCCTGCCGCAGGTTATCGCTACGTATCGATGGTACAAGCGGTCAGCCTCACCCAAGCGGGTGCACTGCTGCTAGGCTGCTGCTGAACACCGCTTAGCGACGCTCGTGAGCAGGCCAGCGACTTCTGCTGCCGGACAAGCCTTGCTGAACAGCCAACCCTGTACCTCGGTGCAACCTTCAGCCCGCAGCCTATCAAGCTGACCTTGAGTCTCGACACCCTCAGCCGTGGTGGACATGCCAAGGCTGGTGCCAAGCCCCGTCACAGCCCTGACAATAGCCACAGAGTCAGCTTGGTCCGGCAGGTCGCGAACGAAGGATTGGTCGATCTTGATCTTGTCGAAGGGGAACTTGCGCAGGTAGCTCAAGCTCGAATAGCCCGTGCCAAAATCGTCCATCGAGATGCGGACGCCAAGACCACGAAGCTGATGCAAAGTACCCAGGGTTGCCTCGGTGTCTTGCAGCATCACACTTTCGGTAATCTCAAGCTCCAGCCGACGAGAGCTCAGCCCCGAGGCGCCAAGTGCCGCCGCTACGTCGAGAACAAGCGTCTGGCTCTTGAACTGCACCGCAGACAGATTCACCGCGACACGCACGTCGTCAGGCCACTGCGCGGCGTCGGCACAGGCCTGTTTCAGAACCCAAGCTCCAATCTGATTGATTGCGCCGATCTCTTCGGCAAGGGGGATGAAGTTGGCAGGTGAGACACGGCCCCGAATGGGATGGGTCCAGCGCAGCAGCGCCTCGAAACCGCTGACCTTGTTGGCGGCGAGATTGACGAGCGGCTGGTAGTGGACCTCGAACTCGCCGTTCTGAAGCGCGCCACGAAGGTCGAGTTCCAGTGCCCGGCGCGCCTGCATCTTGGCGTCCATCTCGGCCTCAAAGAAGCGGTACGTACCGCGCCCCTCTGCCTTGGCTCGGTACAGAGCCATGTCCGCCGCCTTCATCAATTGGTCGGCGTCCTCACTGTCGTCCGGTCCAACGGCAATGCCAACGCTCACACCGATGACAATCTGGTGCCCATCGAGTTCGTAGGGCGCGCTCAGCGCCTCGATGATGCGCTGGGCCATTCCGGTGGCAATGTGCGGCTCATTGGTGCTCGCTTGAACAACCGCGAACTCGTCACCGCCGAGGCGAGCCACGACGTCAGTTTCGCGTACGCAGCCTTGCAGCCGTTTTGCGACCGCTCGGAGAAGGGCGTCACCCATCGGATGCCCGAGCGTGTCGTTGACGGACTTGAAGTGATCGAGGTCGAGGCAGAGAACTGAGAAGCTCTCACCCTGGCGAGTACGCGTCAGCGCGCGTGTCATCTCCTGATGGAACTGGACACGGTTCGGCAACTCGGTGAGCGCGTCGTGATACGCCATGTGCGCGATGCGTGTTTCAGCGTGGCGAATGGCCGTGATGTCTTCGTGAGAGGAGACGAAGCCACCCGTGCTCATCGGCTTTCGACTGATCCGAACGGTACGACCGTTCTGATGCTGATTGTCGAGAACCATGGTTCCGGAACATGGATCCACGTCCGCATCTTGATTGACGGGAGTCGTGCCGATGATGCCGATGCCAGCCGCTTCTCTGAAGGCGACGATGTCAGCCCGTCTGGTTCCGGGCTCGATCAGGTCGCGTGGGAGGCCGTACATCTCGGCATAGCGGCGATTGCACAGGACCAGACGTTCCTGTGCATCGAACATGCTGAGACCGTGAGGCATGTTGGTCAAGGCCGCTTCGAACTGCTGGTTCGTGGCCGCGAGTTGATCCTCGCGCTGACCAAGCTGCCGTATGGTTCGGTCTAGCGCGCGTAAGGGTAGGATGCGGATGCTGAGGTAGGCCAGCAGGCCCAGGCAAAGACTGAACAGCGAGACCGTCGCGGTCCGCTCAATGAGAGGCCGAGCGCTGACCTCCACCTCCATGCGTCCGACTTCCTTGCCGCTGACAATAATAGGAGCGGAGCGCTTCATGGTAGGGGTGGGAAGCGCCTCCCCGTCCTCCACAACAAGCCTGCCGTCGCCTGCGAAGATGCGTTGCCGTACCTTCTCATCGTCGCTGACGGCCAGTTCGATCACTTCAATGAGGCGAACTTTGTGGAACGTCCACATCGCCGTGTGTTGGTAAATGTAGCGAGCGACCCGCGAAGCGTTCAGGCGAGCTTCTGCGCTGATCAGGTCCCCTTGAGCCATGTAGGAGATCGAGGCGTAGGTAGCGGGAATTGCCACAGTCGTGATCAGCGCGATGACGAGGCCGATGACGTTAATGAGCCGTCGTAGGGTTGGCGCGCGCATGAGGTGAGGTCCAGATCACAGGGCTGTGATCGTGCCGAGCCAATGCCTCTCAACCAGTTAACGTGCCCAAAGCTTAGACAGTGCGTGTGAACAAAAAAACGCAGCTGCGGTGCTTCAGCCTAAGAAAGCGGCGACCGCTAAGGTTTTGTTCAAATCTGCCGACATGAATGGAGGCGGGTTCGTCGGAGATTGATGTCGGATGTTACGCAAAAACCTTGCAATCGTTCTCAGCACATCCGTCCTCGCGGTGGGGATCCTTCCAGTTGCAGCCGACGAGATCAAGGTCGGCGGGACAGGTGCAGCTTTCGCTCTGATGCAGCGTTTGGCTGAAGCATTCAGCGCAGCGCATCCGGGCGATACGGTTGAGGTAGTGCCGGGCCTTGGTAGTAGCGGTGGAATTGCGGCCGTTGCTGAAGGCGCGCTTCACCTCTCTGTCAGCAGCCGGATGCTGAAGCCTGAGGAAAAGGCAAAGGGCATCAGCAGCGCCCCCTTCCTCGACACCCCTTACATCTTCGTGACCTCTCACGCGAAGCCACAAGCGCTCGCGAAGGCTGATGTTGTTGCGATCTACGATGGTCGGCTCACAGCATGGCCGGACGGCAAAGAGATCAAGCCGGTCCTTCGACCAAAGAGCGAGAGCGCCACGTTGTTTCTGCTCGCCAAATTCGACGGCATGGGCCTGGCGATGGATAAGCTTCGCCAACGACCAGACGTGCCTGTGGCAGCCACGGATCAGGATAACTTAGAGGCCGCTGAGAAGATTCCGAACTCCTTTGCTGGAATGACGCTCCTGCAGTTCACAACAGAGAAGCCGAAGCTTCGAACAGTTTCACTTGATGGGATGCAAGCTTCAACCGAGGGCAATTCTTCCCCCGGTTACCCCCTATCGATACAGCTCTTCAGCGTGGCGAAGGAAAAACCAGATCGTGCCACCGCGCGCTTTGTATCCTTTCTACGCACCGATGAAGCTGCAAGGATCATTGCAACAAGCGGCGCGACATCGTCCGGGAAGAGCGGCAGCCAGTAAGTCTATAGGCCACAAACAGACACTCGCGAGGTCCGCTATGGGTCACGTCCGACAGCTCATCGCATCAGGCGAATGACCGCTTTCCACCCATTGCTGACCTCAAATGCCTGAGCGCCATCAACGCAAATAGCGCCTGCTCGGCGAAGCGCCGAGAAACCAAGCTTCCCGCCAGCGCTGCTTGAATCCACCAGTGCGCCGGAACAAGCGCCGCTGCGGATTCCGTTCCAAAACGAGAAGAACGAGTTTGCCGCTCCAGGTTCTTTGGCGCTTCGCTCAGCGTTGGCTACAGGATGACATCCCAGGAAGGCCTCGCGCCTTGGGTGGTCGAGCGCCGGGGCCGCACCGCACCAGTTTGACCTGCCTCTGTGTGCGCCTGTAGACACCGCGGCCCTTCTTTGAGGAGTGCCGTTATGGCCGCTATCACCGCTACCCTCGCGGCCGAGCTAAGGGTCGCCGAGCGCCAGATTGCAGCCGCAGTGGAGTTGCTCGACGGCGGCGCGACGGTGCCGTTCGTGGCACGCTACCGCAAGGAGGCTACCGGCGGCCTCGACGATGCGCAGTTGCGCGACCTCGAAGTCCGTCTCGCTTACCTGCGCGAATTGGAGGCGCGGCGGGTTGCAATCCTAGAAAGTATCGAGGGGCAGGGCCGGATCGATGCCAGCCTGAAGGCACGCATCCTCGCCGCCGAGACCAAGGCCCGGCTCGAAGACCTCTACCTTCCGTTTAAGGTAAAGCGCCGCACGAAAGCGCAGATTGCCCGCGAGGCTGGGCTTGCTCCCCTTGCCGACGCGCTGCTCGCCCGACCGGAGGGCGATCCGGGCGCAGCGGCCGGCGCCTTTGTCGATGCGGCCAAGGGTGCCGTCGATGTCGGCGCCGCGCTAGATGGCGCCCGCTCCATCTTGATCGAGCGTTTCAGCGAGGACCCCGACCTGATGGGCGCTCTACGCGAGGCCGGCTGGCAGCATGGCCGCATCGTCTCGTCGGTCAAACCCGGCAAGGAAGCCGTCGGCGTTAAATTTGGCGATTATTTCTCCTTCACCGAACCCCTGACACGCCTGCCCTCACATCGCATCCTCGCCCTGTTCCGGGGCGAGAAGGAGGAGGTGCTCGATCTCACCCTCGTCGATGACGCGGGCGAGGAGCCGGCCAAGGGCATGCCCTCCTCGCAGGAGATGCGCATCGCCCGAACCTTCGGTATCCGTGACCAGGGCCGACCGGGCGATGCCTTCTTGATGGAGACCGTGCGTAAAGCCTGGCGTACGCGGCTCAAACCAGTCATCGACACCGATCTTCGCGCCCGCCTGCGCCTGGTCGCAGAAGCCGGCGCCATCACGGTGTTTGCCGGCAACCTGCGCGATCTGCTCCTCGCCGCTCCCGCCGGTGCCCGCCCGACCCTGGGGCTCGATCCGGGCTTTCGCAGCGGCGTGAAGGTCGCGGTGGTCGATGCCACTGGCAAGGTGGCGGCCACCGACGTGATCTATCCGCACGAGCCCCGGCGCGACTGGAACGGCGCCCTCGGCTTGCTTGCGAAACTCTGCCTTGCGCACAGGGTCGAGCTTATCGCCATTGGCAACGGCACCGCCTCGCGTGAGACCGACCGACTTGCCGCCGAGCTGATCGCCAAGCGGCCCGACTTGGCGCTCACCAAGGTGATGGTGTCGGAAGCTGGTGCCTCGGTCTACTCGGCTTCGGCGTACGCCAGCGCGGAGTTGCCCGGCCTCGATGTCACCTTGCGTGGCGCGGTCTCCATCGCCCGACGCCTACAAGATCCGCTAGCGGAACTGGTGAAGATCGAGCCTCGGGCGATCGGCGTTGGGCAGTACCAGCACGATATCGCCGAAGGCCAGCTCACAAAGGCCCTGGACGCCGTGGTGGAGGATTGCGTCAACAGTGTCGGCGTCGACGTGAACATCGCCTCGGCCCCCCTGCTCGCCCGGGTTTCTGGTCTCACAGAGCGGGTGGCGGGCAACATCGTGGTGGAGCGCGACGCCAAGGGCCCGTTCCGCACCCGCGCCGGCCTGAAAAAGGTCGCTGGCCTTGGGCCGAAGGCCTACGAACTCGCAGCGGGCTTCCTGCGCATCCGGAGCGGCGACGACCCCCTCGACGCTTCGGGGGTCCATCCGGAAGCCTATCCCGTCGTGCGCCGCATCCTGGTCACCACAGGCCTGCCCATCGGCGCCTTGATCGGCAACACGAGCGCCTTGCGTGCCCTGGACCCAACGCGCTTTACCGACGAGACCTTCGGCCTGCCTACGGTCACGGACATCATTGCCGAGCTGGAGAAACCGGGCCGCGACCCGCGCCCTGCCTTCCGCACCGCCACCTTCCAAGAGGGCGTGGAAAAGATCTCTGACCTGACGCCGGGCATGCGGCTGGAGGGCGTGGTGACCAACGTCGCGGCCTTCGGCGCCTTCGTCGATCTCGGCGTGCATCAAGACGGGCTCGTCCACATCTCGATGCTCGCCGACCGCTTCGTCAAGGACCCGCGCGAGGTGGTAAAACCCGGTGACGTCGTTCAAGTGCGAGTGATTGAGGTGGACGCCAACCGCAAGCGCATTGCGCTGAGCATGCGCTCGGATGATGCCGACGCGTCCCGCCCCCGGAACCGCGACGGCCGGCCGGCGCTCGCCCAATCTCAGCAGAAATCCGCTCCCACCTCGGCGCCCAGCGGCGCCAGTTTCGGCGGCGCCTCGCCCGGAGGTGCCTTGGCCGAGGCCCTACGCCGTGCGGCTGAGGAGAAGGATCGAGGACGGCGATAGGGACTTAGGGCGAAGTGGCCGTCGTAATCTGGGCGCGGAAAACAGCACAGAGCATCGTCGTGGTTGCAGCGGACCAAAGCGAACGGCAAGGACCGAGCACGCGGATCGCTATCGAGTGCAACCGGAGAGGCTAACAGAAATATTTCGCTTGCCACTCTCACTGGTATACCAAATAATGCATACCAGTCGATGTTCCACCGATGCCACTCGGGTGTTCGTGGGGCTCAACAAAGCGTGACAAGCGCAATCAGAAGAACGCCGCACGTCAGCTGCACGACAGGGAGAACGCTCATGGCAACGTCCGCGCCCACACCAGCAACGGCAC
>NZ_BPQP01000002.1 GCF_022179305.1 Methylobacterium iners | reverse complement strand
CGCCCGCCATCGTGCAGGCCATCGTAGACGGGCGACTGCCGCGCGGCATCGGCATCAGGAACTTGGTTGCCCTGCCCGCCGCCTGGACTGAGCAGGAGCAGGCGCTCGGTTTTTAGCTGCAGCGACTTGCGTTGAGATGCTTACTGATCGCTGACGATCGAGCAGGAACGATGGCGTTCGTTCCTGTGCCCCAACGACGATGACGGTTCACCAGTGCACCAGACCTGCCGGCGCCATCAAGCAGTGCGGCATCAGCTCGCATCCGAGCATCTGCGGAAACGCTTTCTGAAGCAGCTGAGACAGAGCCCGAGACAGGCCTACTTGGACCTGGAACGTCAGCCAGAGACCGGCGAAGCTGCTAAACTGAGGGGCTAAGTCACTGTGCCACCGGCATTCTCCCAAAGCACCCAGAACTCGTGCTTTTTCAGAGACTGCCTGGTGGAGCTGAGGGGATTCGAACCCCTGACCTCCGCAGTGCGATTGCGGCGCTCTCCCATCTGAGCTACAGCCCCTTCCGAGGCGCCGAAACCGGTAAACCCTTATGAATCAACCCGTTACATCTTCTTGGTAGCCCGCTTATACCTCCTTTGCAAGAGGCCGCTGAGTGCCGATTTTGAGCATCGGTGTGACACGCGCTGTGACACCACTGTGACAAGCTTGACCCTGATAGTTTAGGCCGAAGTCCCCTCACCTGCTTGTGTTTCGCCGCTCACCTGGAACCAACCGGCTCGGCTGCGTCGGCTCGATCTGCTTCTCCCTTCTGCTGACGGTTGTCCTCATCGCCGTGTTTCGCGGGTTCCGAGCTTACCTCGCTGAACGCCATGGTCACGCCACGTCAGTCTTGCAGGAACTGGGTGGCTGCCATTCACCCGAAGCGACGTTCACGTTCCTACCTAAAGACCTTAATCTCTCATGAAATGTGCGACGTACCCAATGTATGATAACTCTCTTCCTCCCACAGTCGGCGACCTTCTTCAAACCGAGGAGCTTACGCTGGAAGAAGTAAAGCGGAGTGCAGCCGCAATCTTTGACGGGCAGAACAAGCTTCCAGTCACTCGTGATGTCGCAATTAACCTTCCGCCGTTTTCAAGTCTGAGCAACGAGGTACGTGAGGCAATCCTGAACGCGCTTATGGCTGGTCAGCCGGTTCGACGTTGAAGGGGCAAATCGTCTTTGTAACACTGAAGGACTGAGGGCGACTGCTCAGCATCAATCATTGACGATCCTCTTTGGGTGGGAGAACACCATGCAATACCTTGCTGGCACTCTCCTCCAAGTCCGACCAGAGCGAAAGCCAGGAAGTGCCGCCGTACAGTGTCAAGCTTCTGCTGGCGCTCTGGCTTCAAAGGGGATCGGAGCCTAGCATATTGCTTCAGATACCTACACTGCTTCAAAATCAATCGGACAAATCAGTCGTATCGGGCACATGCACCTAAGGAATTGCTCATGGCTGCAGCGCCACGGAACGATTGGCCCACCATCTTCCTGAAGGCCATATACTCGTTGTTTCTCGGTCTACCTTTCGGTGGGCTCCTGTTTGCTTTGACCAACCTTGGCTTCGCCTATTATCAGTCAGACCCGATCACACAAACGCCTTGGGCTCTCACCTTCCGAATCCTCACGGACTGGATCAGCTTCGTTTTCCTGGGCGGTTTCGTTTGGACGCCAGAGGAAGGCTACCACTCCCTTCATGGCTGGTACGCCGCCGGAGTGGTGCTCGCATTCGTCCTGATGGTGAAGCCTTGGCGGCGCAGGAGTGTAGCCTAGCAGCTTGCCTCCCCCGGGATCACTCCACGCACTCCGCCCCTTGGCTCAGCCACGTCCCCCTTCGTCGCGGGATCAGGTGAATGCGAGCATGACGCACACCGTCTGAATGGCATTCTCATCGCCGTGTCTCGCGGGTTCTGAGCCTCCGTCCGATCCAAGCTTGACCCTAGGAACGGAATCGTGTTGTTCCTGTTCCGTTCTCATGGAGGGTCACTCATGGCTGACGCATCGAACCACAAGCGTACTCCGAGAGACGTAGCTCAGCTTGCCAGTGCCTACCTTGCTCGGACCAGGGGTAATGCCGTCTTGGCGCTGCCGAAGTGCGGTAATAAACATACGTAGTCTACTGCTTAGCTTAAGCGAAAGCCTGCTGGTAAGGAGACGCCTGCGGCAGTGCCTCGACATAAGAATTCTACAAACTGATCTTTCTCTGAACGGTTTCTCCTACTGCGGCGTTAAGGGCGCCTAACCCTAAGCCACACCGAGTTGGACTCAGATCGGGTCTGTCGTCTTGCAGCGAAGCACCTCAAAGATGACAACGGAGGGACCCACTCGTCGCGCTGGCGGCTTGAAGCTCTCTCGACGACTCGTGGGTGTCAAAAACATCGTCCAGAATCTTTCCATCCCCGTCATCATGGCCCTCGGCTTCGCGCTGACGCTGATTTGGGTGATGTTCCTCGCCTGGGCCGCTTACAGCTTGGTGAGTTTCCTTCTTCCATAATTGCTGCGGTGCACTTGATATATTGCCTTGCACAATAGCTACGCCGATTTAGTCTTGTATCCTCCATTGTACGTAGGTATGCTCAGATGCCATTTCAGGTGGCACGTCATGAGTATTATCATTTTCACTGTACTTGGAGCGGTTCTGGGATGGGCCTTCAAGTGGCCTATCATGTTGCTAGTCATAACAGGCTTGGCGCTAGCCATTGGTATTGAGGGAGCTCTGTACGGCAGGCCGCTCTCGTCTGTCTTCATGAATGCAGTGATGATGCAATTGGTAGTCCAAGGATCTTACGCAGCCTCGGCACTAATGTCAGGATACGTTTCATCACGTACCGCCAGCCGCAAAGCCTGAGTGTTGCTAAGCTTGGAAGGATGCCTGAGCACCTTTGCTCACAGCATTGCCTGAACCCTGCGGGCTGCGTTTAATCGTTTGACCTGGCTCTTTGCGAGGACGGATAGTAGCTGGACTTGCCTGGTATGATACCTCGGACACCACCCCTTGGCTGCTCAACGTCACCATTCCGTCGCGGAATCAGGTGAATGTGTGCATGGTTCACCGTCTGCCCTGCATCCTCACCACAGTTCATCCCGATGTTGAACCCTGTGACCGATGGATCAGCACTCTCGATCCGAGCACGCACCTCGTCTAGCAGCAGGTTCATCGCTCTCCGCTCTGGTTCGTAGAGGTCGAAGAACGTCAGTGCATGCCGACGCGGGACAACCAAGGTGTGCAGAGGTGTGACCGGGTAAAGATCGCGGAAGGCTACCGCGAGGCTGTTCTCAGCTACGAGTTCCCGGCCTTCATGATCGCAGAAGGGGCACCCTGCCTCACGAGCATCAGCACTGGTACGGACCGCTCTGAAGTCGGTGTCGTCCCTCGCTCCCTTGTTCCCATTGCAAAGGTAGCAGAGAGCCTGAAGGTTGGCCCTGTCATCGCCTCCCCCATGCCGCCGAGGAACGATGTGGTCCACGTGCAGTACACGTTCGTCGGCCGGAACACCGCATAGCTCACAGCGGTAGCCAGCCCTCTTCAGCACCTCATAGCGGTCGTTACCTGAGACATCGCCGGGAGCAGTGTGACGATGAGCGTACAGCCGCTTGCCTCGTTTCACCATGTAGGCGGCGACTGCATCATCACAGAGTTGTTGGAGTTGCGCCTTCTCCTCCTGCGTCAGATGAGCAATCTCAGGAACCAAGCGGAAGCCATGACCCTCACGCTTCACTAGACCGTGGGAAGAGAGCACCCGCCCTGGCATCCGCTTCACGATCTCTGAGTAGTAGTCGATCTGGCTCTCGTCCCGCTCCAAGAAGGACGCTGCAATCGTGCGTGTTGATGCCCAGCCACCGCCTTCAAGGAGCGCCCTCAGCATCAGTGGTTGGTAGATGTGCGACATCCGCATCTCCTCAGCGAGGAAGCGGCGCAGCGTATCGAAGGGCGAGGACATTTGAGGCGAACAGCCTAAGTCAGGGGAAGATGAGGGAGAACACCAAGCGAAACACTGCCGAGCACTCTCCCTCAAGTCTGACCCGAGCAACACCCCAGGAAGCGCCCTCGTACAGCCGTTGTTTGGCCCCAGGCTACTCAGGGACTCAAGATCGCTTCGTTGCCGCTGGTGACGCTGCCCTGGTGCTCAGAATTGATCCTGGAGGCTGCCAGGAAGCAGTAGGTAGGGATCACTCAGCGACGGTGGATCGTTGCAGTAGCGGGTCACCATCGGCTGGCAGCATGAGCTACGTTCTGGAAGCAGTCTGAGGTCGTGCTGAACCCGATAGGAAAGAGGCCTGTACGAGAACCGATAGGGAGAGCGGCAAATGCCCAACAACCCACAAGGCGGAACTCGGAGCCAGTCGGGCGGACAAGGCGGCTCACGGCCGAGCCAGCAATCTGGTGGCAGCGGAATGGCTGATCAGGCTCGGGAGGCTCTCGAAGGCGTCACCAGTAGAGCATCGGATGCTTGGGATGAGGTATCCAGTCGTGGTGCAGCATACTACCGCCAGGGCAGCCGAGCGATGGGTGAAGTCGATAACGCAACGATGACTGGCTGGTTGGTGGCTGGAGCAGTTGGCTTCGGCTTAGCGTGGTTGATCTTTGGCCAGCGCTCCTACTCTGGCGACTACATTTCACGCCGGATGAGCGCTAGCAGTGATGAGTACTAATAGCCGCATCTGAAGATCGAACTCCGCAATCAGCATCGAGCAAGCACGTTCACCAGCGGCCGGTAAGCCTCCGAGGTACTGTGAACCCGGAAAGACCTTCTCGGCCGCTGGTGGTCGTATGGCTACCGCTCAGAATCGATCCTACGCGGCAACCGTCTGCTCGTCATCGTCTCGCTTCAGCGAAGGGGTTGGCTTGGTGGTTCACCAGCTTCGGCCCTTCCTGATCATTCTCGATCACGGTGAGCTTTGCAGCTTCGCCAAGCGTGGTGGGAACGAAGGACGGATAAGTCTTCCCCTGGTGACGCATGTTCACCACTGTCTCACTTGGGTAGCCCATCCTCAGTAGCTCCCGTGCTCCGTCATAGAAGGGCTGACGGGTAGTGCAGAGGAGGGTGTCACCGAGGTAGGATTTGTAGACGCTGGGTTTCTTGGTTTTACGTACGGTAATCTCCATAGTTGATGGTTCTTCGGGACGGCATTGAGCCGCTGTGACCCAGCGATCAGCTAAGTTGTCTGATCAACTCGGGTGTACTCCGGGTGTTAAGCCAGAGGTACAGCAGGCCTCTCATTCGCTCAGATGGAATGAAGAGGTGTATGGGATCGCACCGCCTGATCTGAGACCGCCAGATCCACTGGAGCATTTCAGAGAGAGCATAGAGATCTTGGTTGAACGCGATTCCCCGCTGTTTGAAGTACTGGACGATGGTTGGGTTGTGGAACACGTTGCAAAGGTAGGCGAGTGATCGTTTGTCGATGTACTGATTGGTTGCACGGCAGTTCACCGGTATCCAACCTTTGGAGTAACCGTCACCTTTGAGTCGCTTCACCTGGGGTTTGAAGACGGTCCAAGCGTTATCGATGGCTCGTGTGTCAGCAACTTTCTTGAAGTAATGTCCCGTGGAGGCCTTCAGAGAGGCAATAGCGCTAGTTTTCTGGGTCGCTTGAGTGTCATACCATGTTGAAGATAACGGGCACGACTGACCAATCTTGGTTCCTATCTTATTCATTGGTCCTTCGTAAATCGTGATCAACCCTCTTAGATCACGCTTTCTCGAACTCTCATCACAGAACTCCGACCAAGGCTTGATCTTGTTGTCCTGTATCGTCAGCATCTCATAGGTGAGACCATGAGCCTTCAGATATGACGACATCGCTGATCCTTTGAAGAGGTAAGTCAGGATGTAGACTTCTGAGAAGCAGTTAAGGAACTCGATGGGGAATGTCTCAAGTAGGACCTTGCCTCCGTAAAGGTCTAACTTTCGATTCAGGCAAAGGTGTCTGACTGCGCCGAACTTACCGATGTACTTATCGTCATCAATTTCCGACCATATGAGGTTGCTTGTGTTCTCACACGGCGAGACATATCCTGACTTAAGAAGCACCTTGATATCATGATCAGATAACGCGTTGTACTTAGAGACACACTCCATCACTTCATCTAGGATAAGAACGTATCTTCTTTCTCTAAGCATGCGACACATATCCTGAGTGATCAGTGAGAATAACGAATGTGTCGTAGCTATGTTGTGTGACTTACTGACGAGATGTGTCAGATGCTTGCTCTTTGTCGACCAATCCTCATTATTAGGTGTATGGAAGTTGGCCTGAGGACACAACTGCATCACACGCTTAACTTCGTCTAGGAAGGGTGTGACATAGATGTACTTAGTGTCATTGGATTGTGTCGATACATCTGACTCCAACCACTCAGTGATACCTCTTGTCTTACCACTTCCCATTTCTGAATCTATGACATGTATCATTGTCCTTTATGTCTCTCTTCTAAGTGTCATAATCTTATGTCTTCTCTATAAGGAAGCACTGCTCTCGGCTCTTTGTTCTCCGCTCCCCCAAACTGCCCTCGATCCAAAAAGACGTGTTTCTGCAATGGCATACGGCATGGAAGCCGGCCTTGATAAGCCTCGGTTTCGGAGCAGGGAATCAGGTGAGGTCCGGTTTTGTCTTCAGTGTTTCCGGACTTGGAGCGATTGTCGTCTGTGACCGTGCTTGCGCTAGTACGTCAGGCAAGCTCTTTCAGTTCAGCAAAGAAGTTCAAGGCATCTTGTCGTCTGCGTTCCTCCTCCTTTCGTTCAAAGGCAGCAAGCCACAGCCCGCATACCCCCAGGGCTTGCTTGATGTAGAAAACCATGGCTTCGGCCGCCCTTGGGCATAACTCCATCGCAGCGGTCTTCCGCCTGAGTGTCTTAGGGTCGACCCACATTCCTGAGTTCAACTCGGTCAACCCTCTCACCCGGCGAACAAGCTGAGTCCAAAATGCTAGGTCACTCCTAAAGCGTCGTGATTCGAGTTCCTGCAAAAGGTACATCGCCAACACGGTATCAACGACAGTCTTATGTTCGACGTTGTGACCGACCTTCACAATCTCCTTCGCTGCTATTCTCTTGTACTTGTTCATAGGCCCATGATCATTGGCTATGCCAACGCATATCTCCACCTGAGCCTTCCATCTCTCCTCCATTGATATCCATGCTTTCTTCTCGGGGTGCTTAGCTCTCCTCTCCTGTATCAACTCAATGTACGGTTTAAGGTCGGACTTGGTGACACCCTTCTGTAGGGAATCGCCATGTCTCCTCTTGGCAGAGGCGTGTTTCGAGCAATAGTTTCCATACCGCGTAGCTGCTCTCTCCGAGCAACCCGGTGAATGACACCATTTGTGCATTAGGCATATCCGCATACCTACCTTGGGAGAGGCAGGCATGACTTTCTCGAATACGCTTACATGGGTGTCAACAGCAATAAATATTTTATGTTCTGGAACATCCGCTGCAGATGTATTCCGCTACAATGACTTGGATGACCTTTGTGCCACGTTCTGTGCCAAAACTTTTTTCTCACACCCGTGCCAGCACCCTCAGAACCTGAATGGCCTGCCAGGTACCACCCCTACTCGTTGGGATGCCCTTGTCGTTCAGCGCCTTGGCAATACCGCTCGCATTGGTGATCCCGGATGCCTGAAGCTCTCTGATGATCGGAGCTAGGTCGGCCGCCTTCTGTGATGCCCGCTGCTGACGTGTCTTGAGGCTGAGAGCACGCCCCTTCTCCGCCACCTCAGGCAGGTTGCCCCTATCACCCCCGAGCTTCACCCCTCGTGCCTTGGCCGCTGCCAGCGCCTTCTTCGTCCTCTCGCTGATCATTCCGGCCTCTAGCTCAGCCACAGCGAGCATCTGGCGAAGCATGAAGGTCCCCACCGCACCCTCCACCTTGGGCAGGTCACAGAACTCCACCTCCACTCCAGCGTCAGCCAGCCTGCGCATGAAGTCAGGATCACGGGTCAGCCGAGAGACATTCGCGACAATAAGCTTGGCACCCATGACCCGGCACAGCCCCAAGGCCCGGTCCAACTCCGGTCTCACCTTCTTGTTGGTCCCGGTCTCCACCTCGGTGACATGCCCGACGAGAGACCAATCACCCCCGTTCAGCCGGTCCCTGACGGTCTGCTCCTGTGCCTCCAGCCCTAGCCCGCTCTTACCCTGCCGATCCGTTGAGACGCGGTAGTAGGCCACGTACTTGCCGGCATGCATGGACATCTTACACCAGTCGCTACGTCCGGTGCGACAAATGTAAAGTCATGAGGAACTGGCAGTCAATTCGATGTTCATTCCTTTAGTCGCTCAAGGTGCGGACCCTGAGGATTGGCCGGGCTTTTGCGAGGGCGGGACAGCGTAGGTCGGAGCCATATCGTGCCTCACAGTGTGAAACCCGTTGTCCTCTCGGTCGCTGATTTTACGAGCGTTGAGACAATGGACGGCGGCGACACACTAGCTCTGCGGTTCAAGGCTCCAGATGGCCGAGAGATCGCTTTGCTCATCCCGTATTGGGCTGCCGCAAACCTCCCGGCCCACATCACAGATGGATTGGAGGTAGCAGCAGAACATCGCTCAGCCCGGGCGACACACGGCTCTGCCCGGACAGCCCTCCGCAAGACCGTGAGTGAGCCCCCCGGCGGGAATGAGGTCCTGATTGAAAGGGAGGGGACGTAGGTCGTAGCGATTGCTCTTGAGCCGACACCGATCCTTCGAAGCGGCACATTGGCAATCACAGCCTATGTTGCGCCGCAATATGCTCGTACCCCAGAAGCAATGGGGGAGCGATCATTGGTGACCAGCGAACAACCGAACCGTCCTCAAAGTGGCGAGCCGATCACGTTCAAGGGTCGCGGCCAAGCCCTGCGCAGAGGTGGCTCATTCACCCTCAAGGTCTGTCCTGAATGCTCCCAATGGAACGCCCCTAAGGCAGCCGACAAAGGGCATTGTGGGTGGTGCGCCTACGTCCCCTCGCTTGCCGATGCAGAGCCCGTGCAGAACGCCTGAGCGAGGCCTTACCCTGGCACACCCATTCTCTACCTCAGCTCAATCAAAGGCGATCTGGAGGGGCAGAGGGGGGAAGACGGGTGAAGCGGGGTAGAGGGTAGGCGTCTCACATCTCCGTATCAATCAGCCGTCAGCTCCCATTGTGCCACATGAGACACACTGAGAAGCCGATCAGATTGCAGCTTGGTTTGCCCCATCCAGTGACATTGCCACGCTTGCTGCTGCTGTGATTCAAGGCCGCCCCCAGACTGGGAAGTGGCAAGATGCATCGACACCTCGCGGCCTACGCTGCCTTCAACGTGTTCTACCGGAAGCAGCGGCCCTCCCTACGATGTGCGGTTCGCCAGGATCAGCCGGTACCGTTGTTCGTCACCAGTCAGACCTGGGCCTACAGCGGCACCAGCACCTTGGAAGAGCCTCCGTCTGGCTTCGTACCTCAGGCCGCAACGGAAGCCTCGCGGGTGACCGGGTACTACTTTTTCGAGGTGCTGGAGGGAATCAACCCCCGTGTCTGATCGAGGTGACCGGAGGGGTGAGGTGCGGAGGGAGCACGGGCGAAGCGGCTGAGGGGGCAAAGGTCTCAAATCATTATGAAACTTTCAGTCATTACGTAAACGCCGTCCTTCGAGCCTCCTAGTTCCTTAAGCGCAGTCATCTGCTCTACTTGCCCACAGCTTCCGTAGCGCTCTTGGCGAGGCTCTGAAGGTCACGAGGGCCGATCAGGACACATTCGGACTTCACCTGAACCTGCTGAATAGCTCGATCCACCTTCAAGCGAATAAGTTCATATTTACATTCCTCAGGGCTATAGATCGTCGGTTCAATCTGAACTCCATTGTCAAGAGGCGTTCCTGTGGCACTAAGAAATATGTGTATGAGGATTGCTTTCATATCTTGACGTATTCCTTCGATGTAAAACCTTTAGCCTGCTCGCTCTTCAATAGGTCACCATCTGCTCGTTGCCAGCTACTTGTTGGAGAGCATCGGAACGGTTTAGGTTCACCGTCCGTTTCTTTGTAGGTGCCGTGCAATGACACCTGCAACAGCAAGGAGGTCGCTATGGCTGTCGATAAGGATCGCGTCGAAGGATCGGCTACAAACCTGGGCGGCAAGGTCAAGGAAGGTGTCGGTACGTTAACGGGCGACGAGAAGCTTAAAAACGAGGGCGTTGCGGACCAGGTGAAGGGCAAGGTCCAGAACGTTGTGGGCGGCATCAAAGACACCCTTAAGGGTAAGTAAGGCCTACTCCTGAACAAGCCCTCTCGCGTACGTAGGTGTTTGTCCGCGAGGGGGGAACACAGTTGAAATCTTTTAGAATGTTGCGGCTTCAATAGTTTGCAGTGTTTCGGCTCCTGCCGACGTTCTCCCTATCCCGCCCTATGTATGTGGGTGACTTGATGGAGAATGATCGATGAAGAAGCTCACAGCGGCCACTGTCACCCTATTGTTCCTCACTGCTGCACCTGCATTCGCCATGAGTTGCTGCGGTGGTGGTAGCAAGGGCAAAGGCGCGATGATGTGCGGCAAGGGTGGCATGGCGATGAACTACGCCAGGATGAAGGGTAAGAAGGCTTCTTGCGAGAAGATGAGCGGCAACATGAGCGCGCGAGGCTGACATCCCTCCACGGTGGCGAACCCGTGGCTACGCTGTTCACTCAAAGCGACCTGAGGGGCAGAGATTGGGGAAGCCCTTGCAAAAACCTCCTGACCAAGCTGGTCAGAGCAACACCTCGGGAACGCCTAAGCCTTCCGGGATGTTGAAGCTTATTACTGCTAGTGAGGGCACCACCATGAATAATATCATCTACATCATCGGCCTAGTTGTGGTCGTGCTCGCTATCCTGTCGTTCTTTGGCCTTCGCGGCTGAACTATCCCACTAGCTGTCTCACCCCCTTCTTCAATCAGGAGGGTCTGGGGGTGGCACGGGGGGAACATAGGTGGACTGAGGTAGAGGGTGACGGTCTCTGGGGTTTGCAGCAAATGAGTCGGTTTCTACCTATGCCTAAAGCTCGGCCGTGACTGCCACCTAGCTCTTGTCAGCCTCAGCTACTGCCGCTGCGATGCCCTGTCCACCGACCTCAGCCATGACCGGGCTCTGCATCACCATGCCTTCTGGGAGCACGGAAGCACCTTGCTCGACATCGCCGCCTGCACTCACCAACGCTTCGACCTCCTCGATCAGTGTTGAAGGGCGATAAGGCTTCAGAAGGAACTTCACACCCTCAGGCAGATCACCCGGCGCAGGCTGCATCTTACCGGAGGTCACAATGATGCCAACCTCAGGCCAACGCTTCCTGACAAGGCGAGCGAGCCCAATCCCATCCATCTCGCCCGGCATGTTCCGGTCGGTGAACACAACCCGCACATCAGTTCGCACTTCCAGCAAGGTCATGGCTTCCTGAGCATCGTGGGCTTCAAAGGCTCGAAACCCTGCGTCCGTCAGAATGTCGCTGGAGATCATGCGCACCAACAGGTCATCCTCAACGATCAGGACGGCTGCAGACTGCTGATGTGGGTTGGCTGTCATCGCTGCACCTTGAGCCCTAAACCTAATCGTCGTCAGGTCAGAGGGCTTTGCGCCACTCAGGCTCAGCGATGATGATCCCCGGGGTTGAGGGATCGAATGAGCGACGCATGGTATATTGGAGATCGGTTGCACGCAATCGAAATGGAGGTGGCAGTCTCCTAAGGTACACCCATGCCCTTCCTCTGCTTGATCAAAGGACGGGAGGGGGTGGCACGGGGGCACACAGGTAAAGCGGCTTAGAGGGTAGGCGTCTCAGAGGTTAGTGGTGATTTAGGCCGGTTCTTAGGAGTACAGGGAGCAACTGCCGCGCCATGCTCCAACCTTCCGGCATTAGTCGTTCTTCAGCTTTGTCATCACAATGAATTACACATGTAAGGCTGAAGAGCGGGCCGCAGGTTCTGCTGCATACACCCAGTCGGTGATCACGGTCGGCACGTTCAGCCGCCTGATGTCGAGGCCACTGGCTGGCTTGTAGGTTTCGCACTGAACCAACCGTTTTAAAGCAGCCTCTGCGGTAGGACAGCACCCAAGTGGTTCATCCTCAAAGAAAATGACGAAGCCAACTTGCCCGGCGATAGGCTTGATCTCAATGCGAAACACACCCTGTCCGGTGTCGCAGAGCCAGCATCCACTCATGACAGGCGTTCCTCCGATGTTTTAGAGGATCAACGGCTTCAAGGGTGCTTAGTTCTCGGTGTGTCGGACTTGGGTGTCCATTTCATCAGGGGTTAGCCTCAGGTCTTGTCAGCCCTAGAGGCCGAACAGGGGCGATACCAGAAGCTACGGGAAGAGAGTGACCTAGAGCGGCAAAGGGCTTCACAGGTGGATGCACTCAGGGCTGCCCTAGAGGTCGAACAGCGTCGAGCTAATGAGTTGAAGGAAGAGCGGGATCGTTGGCAGGGGTTAGCTACGGCACCCTTGGGCCTATGGGGTTGTTCGCAGGCAGTGTGTGACGTTAGTCACGACCAGCATCACTCTTTACGATCATCTCAGGGGTAACAAATCTCGTAACCCTTCGATCGTGGATTGCGATAAGCACCTCCCGCATGAACGCATGAATATCGGTCTCAAGGGATTTGGTTCTGGAAAATACATCAGCGAAGTCACTTTCTATCCAAAACTTATGTTTTTCATCACTGCATAGTTGTATAATTCCTTCAGGAGCATCTTCGGACCAAGCCCATTCTGAATGGACTATTATGTTGCGCTGATGCGCCACTGAGTTGAGACGCTCAGCTAGTCTGATCCACACTTTCTCTAGTGGATCATCCTTGAGAAGTTCTCTGAGGATGCAATTAGTGATGTTTACCCTAGCGTAGTTTGTTTGAGTCTCTTGTATAACTTTGTCCACAATCCAGTTTGGATTGATGCCCCATCCGCCGTCATCTCCTCTTGAACTCCGGCCCATGACTCCTGAAATCATAGACCGCAGCTCAGACTCTAATCTGATCCATGCCAATACAATCAGCCCAATCGCCGCTACGCACTCTGGCCGATGATCTCTCACCCAGGTAGGATTTGGGCTCCACGATTTGACTTTGCGTAGTAGCGGCTGAGGCATCGTAGTTCCCCCTGTCAGATCATTATCTCACCAAGCCACTTAAGAGCAGCCTCAAGGTTCGTCACTGGCTCTTCCCGTGGCTGTAATACCCGGCCTGAGCAGTCCCTCTTAGACTCACACATAAACAACCCCGCCAGGAGATTGCTGTTGTTAAATAGTCAGCCGAGGAAGCTTCCAGGATCGCTGCAAACGGCAGCGGAGCACTTACAGCCTCTTGGGGCCGCCCAACCTCACAAAGCCGGTCAAGCCTCCACCATGCGAGAGCAAGCGGAGTCTTCAAAGAGCTTCTGGCCGCTGAAGACGAGCCTCTTCCATTTGCATCTGCCATCTTAAGCGCAGCGCTTCCGGGTGTGGCTTGTTGGGCAAGGAAGAAAGGCTGCTTTGAGTTACCTGGATGTGTTCGAGAAGATGATCCCGAGCCTCAAACCGCAATGTCTCCGGGTGGATCAGAAGCAAACCCCGATCGAAAGCGCTATGATGGTTGCAGCACAAGACTAGGCCGTTCCGGGGATCATCGGTTCCACCGTGCTCAGCCGGGATAATGTGAGCAGCTTCGAGCATCTCTTGTACGATAAGGCCGCAAGCAGCACACCGTCCGCCGTATCGCTGGAAGACCCTGAACTTGAACCGAGGCTGACCTATGCGAGCCTTAGTGAGTTGCTGCCTGCGGACCTTAGGCCCCACGGGGGTGAACGCTGCCTCCTCAATGCCCTGTTCAGCTATCTCTCCTGGAGCGTCACCGAACGTGACCAAGAACCACCCTTCAGCATCGTCATAGCCTTGGACCCACCCAAGGTGAACCTTTCGTGTGGCGGCACCAGGAGTAGGGTAGGTGACGACAAAGACCGGAAGCCTAAGTCGCATGGCAGCCTTCGTTGCTTCGACCTCCGATTGATCCCGGCCCGGCACCTTAGTTTTCGGGTAGTGATAGATCACACCGTCTTCGCTCAAATCATCCGCGTAGGAGGATCCAGTATGAAGAAGCGAAACTGAGACGCCGCTTGGACTGCCTCCCAAGCCTTTAGTTCGATCTTGATGAACCCAGATGCCCCGGCCGCCGTAGAATATTCGTTGTTCATTTAGCAGCGAGGGGAGATGTACAGGCGCACCGCTAGCTTGGAGGCTTTCCCAGAGGTCTAGGCGTCGCACTCGTTCAGCAACGACATCCAAGCTCTCCATGTCCGGCCCTCCCGCCAGCGGCGCTGTGGTAAGAGCTTAAGGCTTAGCTTAGGGAATGCCCAGGGTAGGTATGCTCGTCTCTTTGACGCTCGCTGCCCTTGCGAGCTTCTCAGCCACGTCCTCAGGCCTCAAGTGGGTGTAGCGCATCAGCATCCGGGTATCGCGGTGGCCGGACATCAGGGCGACCTCAGGGATGCTCAGTCCTGCCTCAAAGAATCTGCTGACAGCCTCGTGTCTGAGATCGTGAAACCGTAGCCCCGGCAGTCCTGCTCGTACCCTCAGGCGCTCCCAAGCCAAGCGAACGGCATTGCCACTGACAGGGAAGACACGAGGGTCAGTCCTAGGCAGCGCCCTCAGTACCTCAATAGCCTTGGGTGTAAGCGCCACCGTCCGAGCGTGGCCGTTCTTGGTGATGGGGAGGTGGGCCGTTCGTTTTTCCAGGCTGACATGGCTCCACAGGAGGGCCAACAGTTCGCCGCGCCTCATGCCTGTCTCGATGGCCAACTCCATGAGAGGCCTCAGGTACCAAGCGTGGGCTGATCCGATGGCGGCGTGGAGCTTCTGTCCTGCCTCTGCCTCAAGGCGCTGATCCCGGGCTCTGGAGGGCTCAGGAAGGGTGACGCTCTGGACAGGGTTGGTCAGCAGCGGTGTACCCCACTCCTTTCGTGCGACCTCAAGGCAGTGCTGGAGGATGGCCAGCTCCCGCCTGACGGTGCCACCCTGTACGACTCTCAGCCTATCGTCACGGTACTGAGAAACAGCCACGGTTGACAGCTTGGCCAGGGGAAGGCCTGCGATAGGGTGCGACCGAATAACCCTCAGCTTGTAGCGCTCCCGGTCTGTCCCACGCTTCTTGACCGTCATCTCCGCCTCATAGCGGGCCAGCAGGTCAGCCACGGTGATACGCTGAAGGTCCTTGGTAGTGGTCGGCAGGTCCGCCCTATCGATCGAGCGCTCTGTTTCCCGGACCCACCGGAGAGCATCAGCCTTCAGGGCGAAGCTTCTTGAGATAGGTGGAGAGCCTTGGCGGCGCACTTGGGCCTGCCAGGATGAACCCCGCTTCCGGATTGTAGCCATTCCCTGTCGTTCCCGTCATCCGGTGTGACACCAGTGTGACAGGTTGACCTTCAGGGTTACCGGTGGTGCGCCTCAATGAGACCTAAGCCATTCACCAGGCTTGCAAGAAACCTGGTGGAGCTGAGGGGATTCGAACCCCTGACCTCCGCAGTGCGATTGCGGCGCTCTCCCATCTGAGCTACAGCCCCTTCCGAGGCGCCGGCCTTGTAGGCTTGGGCGGCTTGGCCTGTCAATTCCGCATCAGCCCCGAGCCGTCGCGCGCGAAGCCGCCGAGCACGTGCACGGGCCGACGAGGACATCGGACCCGCGCATGAACGCCTTTCTCTGGCTCTTCGACACCGTGGTGCAGCTCTACATCTACGTGCTGATCGCGAGCGCGGTCCTGAGCTGGCTCGTGGCCTTCAACGTGGTCAACGTGCGCAACCCGGTCGTCTCCCAGATCGGCGAGGTGCTCTACCGGCTGACCGAGCCGGCGCTGCGGCCGATCCGCAACATCCTGCCCAATCTCGGCGGCGTCGATCTCTCGCCGATCGTCCTCGTCTTGCTGCTGCTCTTCGTCAGCCGCCTCCTGCACGAGTTCATCCCGACGACGAGCACCGTCACCATCCGCTGAGCGCGGCTTGGCGACCCAGAGGACGCGACTGACGCCGATGAAGACCAATCCCGGCCGCTTCTTCGAGGATTACCGCCTCGGCGAGACCATCCGCCATGCCACGCCGCGCACGGTGACGAGCGGCGACGTCGCCCTCTACACGGCCCTCTACGGGTCGCGCTTCGCGGTCCAGTCCTCGGACGCCTTCGCGCGGGCGATCGGCTATCCGCGGAGCCCGCTCGACGATCTCCTCACCTTCCACGTCGTGTTCGGCAAGACGGTGCCGGACATCTCGCTCAACGCGCTCGCCAATCTCGGCTACGCCGAGGGCGGCTTCCGCCGGCCCGTCTATCCCGGCGAGACGCTCTCGACCGTCTCCGAGGTGATCGGGCTCAAGGAGAGCTCGAACCGGCAGACCGGGGTGGTCTACGTCCGCTCGACGGGCTCCGACGAGAAGGGCGAGACGGTGCTGAGCTATTGCCGCTGGGTGCTCGTGCGCAAGCGCGATCCCGAGGCGACGATCGCGCAGGAGCACGTGCCGACCTTCGCCAAGGTCGTCGATCCCTCCGACCTCGCCGGCGCGCTCCCTCCCCTGGATGCCTCGGCCTACGATCTCGAACTCGCCGGGAGCCCTCACCGCTTCGCCGATTATCAGGCCGGCGAGAAGATCGATCACGTCGACGGCATGACGGTGGAAGAGGCCGAGCACCAGATCGCGACCCGGCTCTACCAGAATACCGCCAAGGTGCATTTCGATGCGGTGGCGACCCGCGAGACCAAGTTCGGCAAGCGCCTGATCTATGGCGGCCACGTCATCTCGCTCGCCCGCGCCCTGAGCTTCAACGGCCTCGCCAACGCCTTCGCGCTCGCCGGCATCAATGCCGGCCGCCACGTGGCGCCGCTCTTCGCCGGCGACACGGTCTATGCCTGGAGCGAGGTGGTGGAGAGGGCCGAATTGCCCGGCCGCACCGACATCGGAGCCCTGCGCCTGCGCACGGTGGCGACGAAGAACCAGCCCTGCGGCGCGTACCCGGACCGGCAGGGCGAAGGGTACGACCCCGCCGTGATCCTCGATCTCGACTACTGGGCGTTCATCCCGCGCTGATCCTCAGCCGTCGACGAAGAGCCCCGACACCGCCTGCCGCAGCGGGTTCTCCGGATTGGCCAGCAGCCGCACCGCCATCGCGCAGGCGATGGTGACGAGGAGCGGCCGGATCAGCCGTGCGCCGAGGCGCATCGCCAGGCGCGAGCCCACCTGCGCGCCGAGGAAGGCGCCCGCCGCCATCGCGAGACCGATCGTCCAGACGACGTGGCCCGAGAGCGCGAAGAGCGCCAGGCTGCCGACATTGCTCGCCGCGTTGGCCAGCTTTGTGTGGGCGGTCGCCCGGACCACGCCGAGCCCCAGCAGGGTCACGAAGCCGATCATGTAGAAGGACCCGGCGCCGGGTCCGAACACGCCGTCGTAGAAGCCGACCGCCGGGGCGAGGGTGAGCGCGAAGAAGGCCGGCGTGACCCGCGCGGCCGCGTCCTCGCTGCTCATCCGCCGGGCCGTGGCGAAGTAGAGCGCGATGCCGATGAGCAGCACGGGCACGGCGGCCTCCAGCACCGCGCGCGGCAGCAGGCTCACGCACAGGGCTCCGGCCATCGAGGCGAGGCCGGCGGCGAGGGCGATCTTCCAGGCCTCCGACCAGCGTATCAGTCCGCGTCGGGCGAAGGCGATCGTCGCCGAGACCGTGCCGGCGCTGGCTTGGAGCTTGCTCGTAGCGATGGCCGCGACGGGATCGAGCCCGGCGAGCAGCAGCGCCGGGAGGGTCAGCAGACCACCGCCGCCCGCGATCGCGTCGACGCAGGCCGCCCCCGCCGCGACCGCGAACAGCACGGCGATGAGGCTTTGATCGATTTCCAGCAAAACCTGCCCTCCCCGGCCGGGCCGGCCGGGACCGGACGGCCGCGCTTCTCAGTTGCGCACGATGACCTTCGTGCCGACCCGCGTCCGATCGTAGAGGTCCACGATGTCCCGGTTGGTCATGCGGATGCAGCCGGACGAGACCGCCGCCCCGATCGTCTCGGGCTCGTTCGAACCATGGATGCGGTAGAGCGAGGAGCCGAGATAGAGGGCGCGCGCGCCGAGCGGGTTGTCCTGGCCGCCGGCCATGTAGCGCGGCAGGTCGGGCCGGCGCGCCAGCATCTGTGGCGGCGGCCGCCAGTCCGGCCATTCCTTCTTCATCGTCACGGTCTTCACGCCCGCCCAGGAGAAGCCCTGGCGGCCGACACCGACGCCGTAGCGGATGGCTTGGCCCCCGCCGAGCACGTAGTACAGGCGGCGCTTGCCGGTGGCGATCACGATGGTGCCGGGCTTCTCCCCGCCCGTCCAGGCGACGGTCTCGCGGGGGATCGCCTGTTCCCGGAAGATGTTCATGAAGTCGGCGATCGGGCCGCTGTCGAACGGGCCCGCCGGCGCCGGTTGCGCAGCCGCCACGGCGACGGCGAGCGCGCCGACTTGGAATGCGATTGCGAGACGAGTGCGGCGCTGACGCATGGACTTCCTTTCTGACCGGACGGGCCATCGCCGGCGAAGACGGGATGTCGGGTCCTGTTGAGGGGCTCTGCGGCGGTTCAAGCGGGCCAGGCTTGGCCGCGACGGCCGGGCAGGTCAACCGCCGGCCGCCACGACGCGGCCCGCGCGTGGGATTCCGGCAACGGAATGTTCACCACGCCCGGTGCTCCTACCGAACACGATGGTTCGGAGCTTTGACAGGATGTCGCAGGTCGATTGCAGGCGGCCCAGCCTGCCACCACTGTCACAACCGTGAGATTGCAGCCTTCCATGTCGATCATGCGCCGCTCCTCCCTCGGGGACCTCGCATCGAAGGTGATGGCCCGCGCGAGCCTCGGGCGCGTCGCGCCGTCGCTGCTCGTCTGCCTCTCGATCCTGCTCCTCGTCTTCGCCGTCGCAGCGGATGGCCGTACGGCGCCGACCGAGATGGGCGGAGCATCCGGAGCGGTGATCCAGATGGCCGTGCCGGACGTCCCCGAGCCGGCGTCGCGCTCGTTCGGCATCGCTGCGATCGATGCCGAGGAGGTGGCCGGTGACCCTTGGCAGGGCGCCTCGGCCCATGCAGGGCCGTCGAACCTTGATGCCGGTCGGCGCCTGCCGCGGCCCCAGATCGACCTGGCTTCGATAGCCGACGGGCGCCTTCCGGAGCGCCCTCCCCGCCTCGCGGCCTGAGACGCTCTTCGCGCGATCACATTTCCGCGCGGAGCCGCGGCATCGCCGGCGCATCGTGCGATCTGCCCCACAACCGTCAAGGTCGTGCGCGACGCACCGCGCCGTCCGCCTCTGCGGGGCGGAACGGACGGACTCTTCCCGCGGTGCACCCTGCATCCTACGTCCGGGCCCCGATCACGGTGGCCCGGCGCTTGCCACAGCCACGAGCCGCGCAAGCCGGCTGCGGCGAAGGGCTCGAGATTATCCATGGAACGTTGGCGGCGGCTGCGAATGCGGCCTGCACTGACGAACGCCGCAGGAGCAGATCGATCGTGACGACCCTCATCAACCAAGTCCGCTGGACCTGGCCGGCCTCACTCACCGGTGGCGCCATCCTGCTCGTCCTCTCGGCTTGCAACCAGAAGCAGCAAGGTGCCGCGACCGTGCCGCCGCCGCCGCCCGAGGTCAGCATCGTCACGGTCAAGGCGCAGCCGATCCCCTACCAGCGCGACCTGCCCGGCCGCGTCGCACCCTTGCGGATCGCGGAGGTGCGCTCGCGCGTCGCCGGGCTCGTGATCAAGCGGACCTTCGAGCAGGGCAGCTTGGTCAAGGAGGGCGACGTCCTCTACAAGATCGATCCCGCGCCGTTCCAGGTCGAGCTGCAGAGCGCGGAGGCCGTGCTCGCCCGCACCGAGGCGGCCCTCGTGCTCGCGCAGCAGCAGGCGGACCGGCTCGAGCAGCTGCTCTCGCGCCAGACCGCGAGCCAGGCACAATACGACTCGGCCTATGCCGCGCAGAAGCAGGCGGAGGCGGAGGTCGCCGGCGCCAAGGCGGCCCGCGATCGCGCCAGGCTCAACCTCGGCTACACGGATGTGCGCGCCCCGATCTCGGGACGCATCGGCCGCGCGCTGCTGACGGAAGGTGCGCTGGTCGAGCAGGGCGGGACGGCGAACCTCGCCACGATCCAGCAGCTCGACCCGATCTACGTCGACATCACCCAATCGGTCGGCGAGTTGAACAAGCTCCGGCGCGACCTCGCCAGCGGCGAGCTCTCGCGGCTCGCCAACGATTCCGCGAACGTCCGCCTGATCATGGATGACGGCGCCTTCTATCCTTCCGCCGGCAAGCTCCTGTTCTCCGAGGTGACCGCCGACCCGAGCACCGGCCAGGTCACCCTGCGCGTGCTGTTCCCCAACCCGCAGGACGAGCTCTTTCCCGGCATGTACGTGCGGGCGCGGATCAAGCAGGGCATCGACACCGACGCCATCGCCGTGCCCCAGCAGGCCGTTCAGCGCACCAATGACGGCAAGTCCGAGGTCTGGGTGGTGCGCGAGGGCGACAAGGTCATGCTCCAGCCCGTCGAGGTCGGGCCGGTGGTCGAGAACCAATGGGTCATCCGCGAAGGCCTGAAGCCCGGCGACCGCGTCGTGGTCGAGGGCGTCCAGAAGATCAGCGCGGGAATGCAGGTCAAGCCCGTCGACCCCATGGGGAGCGTCGCCCAGGCGGAGCTCAAGGCCCAGGAACCGGACGGGACCGAGGTGCCTCAGGCGGCACAGCCGGTCGTCGAGGTGCGCTGAGCCATGGCCCGCTTCTTCATCGACCGTCCGGTCTTCGCCTGGGTCATCGCGCTGTTCATCTGCCTGGGCGGCGCCCTCGCGCTCCCGAACCTGCCGATCGCGCAGTATCCGATCATCGCGCCGCCCTCGATCGCGCTGTCCACCGCCTATCCGGGCGCCTCGGTGGAGAACCTCTACACGGGCACCACGCGGCTCATCGAGGATGAGCTGAACGGCGCGGCCAACATCCTCAGCTTCGAATCCGCCAGCGACGGGTTCGGCGTCGTCGAGATCACCGCGCAGTTCCAGCCCGGCACCGATCCGAGCCTCGCCGGCGTCGAGGTCCAGAACCGGCTCAAGCGCATCGAGGCGCGGCTTCCGGCGGAGGTGCGCCAGCAGGGCACCCTCGTGGAGGAGGCCTCCGCCGCGACGCTCCAGATCATCACCATGGTGTCGCCCGACGGCTCGATGGACGAGATCGCGCTCGGCGACTTCCTCATCCGCAACGTCATCAACGAAATCCGCCGCATTCCCGGCGTCGGCCGCGCCACGCTCTACTCCACTGAGCGCAGCCTGCGCGTCTGGATCGACCCCGACAAGCTGCGGGGCCTGTCGCTCAACGCCTCCGACGTCTCGAAGGCGATCACGGCGCAGAACGCGCAGATCGCCTCGGGCGCGGTGGGCGCCCAGCCGAGCCCCTCGACGAACCCGATCAACTTCCCGATCATCGTCAAGGGGCAGATGACGGCGCCGGAGGAGTTCGGCGCGATCGTCCTGCGGGCCAATCCGGACGGCTCCAACGTGCGCCTGCGCGACATCGCGCGGATCGAGCTCGGCGGCGAGGATTACAAGTTCACGACCCGGCTCAACGGCGGCGAGGCAGCCGGCATTTCCGTGACGCTCGCGCCCGACGGCAACGCCCTCCAGACGGCCTCGGCCATCCGCGCCAAGATGGAGGAACTGTCCCAGTTCTTCCCCTCCAACGTGAAGTGGGACATTCCCTACGACATCACCCCGGCCGTGAACGCCTCGATCAAGAAGGTCTTCATGACCTTGATTGAGGCGGTCGTGCTCGTCTTCGTGGTGATGTACCTGTTCCTGCAGAACATCCGCTACACGCTGATCCCGACCATCGTCGTGCCGATCGCGCTCATGGGCACCTGCCTGGTGATGCTGCTCTCGGGCTTCTCGGTGAACGTGCTGACGATGTTCGGCATGGTGCTCGCCATCGGCATCCTCGTCGACGACGCCATCGTCGTCGTCGAGAACGTCGAGCGCATCATGAACGAGGAGGGCCTCTCCCCGAAGGAGGCCACCAAGAAGGCGATGAGCCAGATCACCGGCGCCATCATCGGCATCACGCTGGTGCTCGTCGCGGTGTTCATCCCGATGGCCTTCTTCCCCGGCTCGGTGGGCATCATCTACCGGCAGTTCTCGATCGCGATGGTGACCTCGATCGCCTTCTCGGCGCTGCTCGCGCTCACCCTGACGCCGGCGCTCTGCGCGACCCTGCTCAAGCCCGTCGAGAAGGGGCACGGCCACGCCAAGGGCGGGGTCTTCGGCTGGTTCAACCGCCTCGTCGACCGCGAGACCGCGCGCTACGGCCGCGGCGTCTCGGCCCTCATCGCACGGTCGGGCCGCGTGATGGTGATCTACCTCATCCTCGTCGCCGGCCTCGCCTACGCCTTCGTGCGGATGCCCGAGGGCTTCCTGCCGGTGGAGGACCAGGGCTTCTTCACCGTCGACATCCAGACGCCGCCCGGCTCCTCGTTCAACCGCACGGCCGCCGCCGTGAAGAAGGTCGAGGAGCACCTGCTCGCGCAGCCCGGCGTGGCGACCGTGACGATCGTCAACGGCTTCTCGTTCTCGGGCCAGGGCCAGATGACGTCCCAGGCCTTCGTGACCCTGAAGCCCTGGAGCGAGCGCGACGCGGCCAACTCCGCGGCCAAGCTCGTGGAGGGCACCAACAAGGCGCTCTCGGGCTACCGCGACGCGGTGATCCAGGCGCTCGAACCGCCGCCGATCGACAACCTCGGCAACGCCTCAGGCTTCTCGTTCCGCCTGCAGGATCGGGCGCAGAAGGGCTACTCGGCCCTGATGGCGGCGCAGGAGCAGCTGCTTTCGCTCGCCAAGAAGAGCCCCGTGCTCCAGAAGGTCTATGTCGAGGGCCTGCCGCCGGCACCCCAGGCCGAGCTCGTCATCGACCGCGAGAAGGCGGCGGCGCTCGGCGTCAGCTTCGAGGAGATCAACCAGACGATCCAGGTCAATCTCGGCTCCGTCTACACCAACGACTTCCCGAACCGCGGCAAGATGCAGCGCGTGATCGTCCAATCCGAGGACCTCCAGCGTCTGCAGGCCACCGACCTCCTGAATTACGGGGTCAAGAACGCGCAGGGCACGATGGTGCCGATGTCGTCCTTCGCCGACCTGAAGTGGAGCGTCGGCCCGGCCCAGATCATCGGCTTCAACGGCTATCAATCGGTGCGCATCACCGGCGAGCCGGCGCCGGGCTACACCTCCGGCGACACCATCGCCGAGATGGAGCGCCTGATGCAGCAATTGCCCAAGGGCTTCGGCTACGCCTGGACCGGGCAGTCGCTGCAGGAGAAGCAGGCGGGCAGTCAGGCCACCCTGCTCCTCGCGCTCTCCGTGCTGATCGTGTTCCTGTGCCTGGCCGCGCTCTACGAGAGCTGGTCGATCCCGTTCTCGGTGCTGCTGGTCATCCCGCTCGGCGTCGTCGGCTCGGTGGCGGCGGTCTACCTGCGCGGCATGCCCAACGACGTCTACTTCAAGATCGGGCTCATCACGATCATCGGCCTGTCGGCCAAGAACGCGATCCTGATCGTCGAGTTCGCCAAGGACCTCTGGAAGCCCGGCACCTCGATCGTCGATGCCACCATCGAGGCGGCGACGCTGCGCTTCCGCCCGATCGTCATGACCTCGCTGGCCTTCATCTTCGGCGTCGTGCCACTCGCCATCGCCACCGGCGCCGCCTCGAAGAGCCAGCAGGCGATCGGCACCGGCGTGATGGGCGGCATGATCTCGGCGACCGTGCTGGCGGTGCTGTTCGTGCCGGTGTTCTTCGTCGTCGTGATGCGCTTCTTCCGGCGCAAGGACGTGGAAGAGGGCTTGAAGCCGGAGGCTGCTCCGGAACCGGGCGGCCATCCCGCCCCGGCGGAGTAGCAGTCGCTTCCCTCCCCCTTGTGGGGAGGGATCGAGGGTGGGGGTGGTTCCGCCTAGTGAGCGGCAGGGTCACCCAGCCACCCCCACCTCCAACTCCTCCCCACAAGGGGGAGGAGAGGTGCGCCTCAGATCTCGCGCGAGATCATCATCTTTTTGATCTCGGCGATCGCCTTGGCCGGGTTCAGATTCTTCGGGCAGGTGTTGGCGCAGTTCATGATCGTGTGGCAGCGATACAGCCGGAACGGATCGTGGAGCGCGTCGAGGCGCTCGCCCGTGTTCTCGTCGCGGCTGTCGATCAGCCAGCGATAGGCCTGCAGCAAGGCGGCGGGTCCGAGGAAGCGGTCGCCGTTCCACCAGTAGCTCGGGCAGGACGTGGTGCAGCAGGCGCACAGGATGCACTCGTAGAGCCCGTCGAGGCGGGCGCGGTCCTCCGGCGTCTGCTTCCACTCGCCCTCGGGGGCCGGCGTCTCGGTCTGGAGCCAGGGCTCGATCGAGGCGTGCTGGGCGAAGAAGTTCGTGAGGTCCGGCACGAGGTCCTTGATCACGGGCATGTGCGGCAGGGGATAGATCCGCACCGCGCCGGTCTTCTTGCCCTTGGCGTGCTCCTGGCACTCGTCGATGCCCATGGTGCAGGCGAGCGCGTTCTGGCCCTCGATGTTCATGGCGCAGGAGCCGCAGATGCCCTCGCGGCAGGAGCGGCGGAAGACGAGCGTTGAATCGACCTTGGCCTTGATCCAGAGGAGCGCGTCCAGCACCATCGGCCCGCAATCGTCGCGGTCGACCTGGTAGGTGTCGACTCGCGGATTGGCGCCGTCATCCGGGTTCCAGCGATAGATCCGGAACTCTTGGAGGTTGTTGGCCCCCTGTGGCCGGGGCCAAGTCTTGCCCTCGGTGACTTGCGAGTTCTTGGGTAGGGTAAACTGGGCCATAATTGGCGTGCCTATGTCCTTGTAAAAGTCGCAATCTGACGAGGAGCGGACCTATTCGTCAGTAAACCCGCGCCTTCGGCTCGATGTACTGGATCTCGTTCGACATCGTGTAGGTGTGCACCGGCCGGTAATCGATGCTGACCTGCTTCGAGGTGTCGTCCATCCAGGCGAGGGTGTGCTTCATCCACTCCTTGTCGTCGCGATCGGGGAAGTCCTCGCGGGCATGCGCGCCGCGGCTCTCCTTGCGGTTGGCTGCCGATTCCATGGTCACCACCGCCTGACCGATCAGGTTGTCGAACTCGAGCGTCTCGAGAAGGTCGGTGTTCCAGATCAGCGAGCGGTCCTGGATGCCGATGTCAGCCGTGCCGGCGGCGACCTTGTGGATGAGGCTCTTGCCCTCCTCCAGAACCTCGCCGGTGCGGAAGACGGCGCAATTGTTCTGCATCGTCTTCTGCATCTCGGCGCGCAGCACCGCGGTGGGCGTGCCGCCGTTCGCGTAGCGGAAGCGGTCGAGGCGGCCGAGGGCCCTCTCGGCCGAGCCCTTGGGCAGATCCATCTGCCGGGCGTTCGGCTCGACGATCTCGGCGCAGCGCAGGCCCGCGGCGCGGCCGAACACCACGAGGTCGATCAGCGAGTTCGAGCCCAGCCGATTGGCGCCGTGGACGGAGACGCAGGCCGCCTCGCCGAGCGCCATCAGGCCCGGCACCACCGTGTCCGGGTTGCCGTTCTTCAGGGTCAGCACCTCCCCGTGATAGTTCGTGGGGATGCCGCCCATGTTGTAATGGACCGTCGGCAGGACCGGGATCGGCTCCTTGGTGACGTCGACGCCCGCGAAGATCTTCGCGGATTCCGAGATGCCCGGCAGGCGCTGGTGCAGGATTTCGGGATCAAGATGGTCGAGGTGCAGGTAGATGTGGTCGCTGTTCTTGCCGACGCCGCGGCCGGCCCGGATCTCCATGGTCATCGAGCGCGAGACCACGTCGCGCGAGGCGAGGTCCTTGGCCGACGGCGCGTAGCGCTCCATGAAGCGCTCGCCCTCGGAATTCGTGAGGTAACCGCCCTCCCCGCGGGCGCCCTCGGTGATGAGGCAGCCGGCGCCGTAGATGCCGGTGGGATGGAACTGCACGAACTCCATGTCCTGCAGCGGCAGGCCGGCGCGCAGCACCATGGCGTTGCCGTCGCCGGTGCAGGTATGGGCCGAGGTCGCCGAGAAGTAGGAGCGGCCGTAGCCGCCGGTGGCGAGCACCGTCATCTGGGCGCGGAAGCGATGGATCTCGCCCGACGCCTGGTCGATGGCGATGACGCCGAGGCAGCGGCCCTCGTCGTCCATGATGAGGTCGAGGGCGAAGTACTCGATGAAGAAGTTGGTCTGGTACTTCACCGCCTGCCCGTACAGGGTGTGGAGCATGGCGTGGCCGGTGCGATCGGCCGCCGCGCAAGTGCGCTGGGCCGTGCCCTTGCCGTACTCGGTGGTCATGCCGCCGAAGGGCCGCTGGTAGATCTTGCCTTCCTCCGTCCTGGAGAAGGGCACGCCCCAATGCTCGAGCTCGTAGACGGCGGCCGGCGCGTTGCGCACGAGGTACTCGATCGCGTCCTGATCGCCGAGCCAGTCCGAGCCCTTGACGGTGTCGTACATGTGCCAGCGCCAATCGTCGGGGCCCATGTTCCCGAGCGAGGCCGAGATGCCGCCCTGCGCCGCCACGGTGTGCGAGCGCGTCGGGAAGACCTTGGTGATGCAGGCGGTGCGCAGGCCGGCCTGGGAGCAGCCCACGGTGGCGCGCAGGCCCGCACCGCCGGCGCCGACGATCACCACGTCGAAGGTGTGATCGTGGATGGTGTAGGCGGGCGTGCCGCCGTTCGTTCCGTTGCTGGCCATTGGCGAAATTCCTCGAAGTTCCGGGGGCTCAGACCATGCGGCCCAGGCTCACGCGAAGGATCGCGTAGAGGCAGGCCACCGCGATGAGCACGGCGTAGAAGTTGTTCGCGAACAGGGCGATCAGCTTCCATCCCCTGTCGTGGACGTAATCCTCGATGATCACCTGCATCCCGATCCTCATGTGGAGCGTCACCGAGATCACGGCGAGGATCAGGATGAGCGCAACGACAGGGTGCGACACCAGGGCGACCGCCTCCGGATAGGCGCGGCCCGACATCATCGCGATGATCACGACGAAGCCGAGGATCAGGAACGGGTTCGCGGCCGCGGTGAGCCGCTGCATCCACCAATGGCTGGCGCCGTGGCCCGAGGCGCCGAGCCCCTTTACCCGGGCGCGCGGCGTCCGCATCGTGACGGCGGTGTTCTGGCGGTTGTCGACCATTGTCCGCTCCTCAGCGAAGGACGAGGGCGAGCGCCCAGATCAGGATGGTGAGCAGGGTCGAGCCGATCAGGGTGCCCCGCGACAGCCAGAGGCGCCGTTCGCGGTCGAGCCCGTGGCCGAAATCCCAGATGAAGTGGCGCAGGCCCCCCAGCATGTGGTGCATCAGGATCCAGGTGTAGACGAACAGCACTAGGCGCCCGACGATCGAGCCGAAGAACCAGGCGACCCAGTCGTAGGCCGCGGGCCCCGAGGCCAGGGCGACGAGCCAGATCGCGACGAGGGCGATGCCGGCGTAGAGCGCGGTGCCGGTGATGCGGTGGAACACCGACATCGCCATGGTCCAGGTCCAGCGGTAGATCTGGAGGTGGGGCGAGAGCGGCTGGGCGACCGTGGGGCGGACGGTGGGGGCCATCGGCGTCAGAATCCTCGGCTCGAAGAAGGGTGCAGGCGGGAACGCGCGCGGAAGTTCCCCGGATCGCGTCCAGGGAGGTATCGGCCCGGCGCGACCGGGCAAGCGGGGTTCGGGGTGCGGCGCGTCGTCATGCCAGCCGCCCCAGGACGCGCCACCACAGGTAATCGAGGGGCGCGATGACGACGAGGGAGAGGGCGCCGACGATGGCGGTCGCGCGCGTCGCCGCGCCGAACGGCACCCCGCCGAGCCCCATCGCTAGCACGATCGGCGGCGCCTGATAGGGCAGGAACAGGGCCGAGTAGCCGACCACCTGGGCCATGACGACGCTCATGAGGTCGAGCCCGCTCGCCTGCGACATCTCCCCGGCGAGCGCCGTGTAGAGGGCCGGCGCGCCGTTGGCGGTCACCGCGAAGGCGAGGAGCGTGGCGAGGAGGACGAGCACCCCGAAATTCTGGGCGTCGGCGCCGGGCGCCAGGGGCGCGACGCCGAGGAGCGCGTGGCCGAGCCGCGCCCCGAGGCCCGTCTCCGCGACGACCGCGATGAGGCCCAGCAGCGCGGCGACGTAGAAGCAGGTGCGCAGGTTGACCGCGGCGAAGGCCTCGGCGGGCAGCACGCCGATGCGTGGCGCCAGGCAGAGCACGGCCGCCGCGAGGCCGATCCAGGCCGGCGCGATGCCGTGGAGGCCGTCCGTGACCCAGAGCGCCAGGGTCGCGGCGAGGATGACGGAGAGACGCCACTCCCGCGCCGAGAGCGGCGCCGGCTCCGCGAGGGCCGCCGCCGGGCCGGCGAGCCGGTCGGGGAAGAGGCGCACGAGCGCGATCGTGAGCACGACGCCCTTGGCCAGCGCGAGCACCGGGGCGTGCAGGAGCAGGTAGGGCAGGTAGGCGATGTGAAGGCCCAACTGCGTCTCCGCGGTGCCGGCCATCACGAGGTTGGGCACGTTGGCCGGCAGGATCGCGGCCGAGAGCAGCGGCGTCGCGAGCCCGACCGCCATCACCGCGCCCCAGCGGCCGGGCCGTCCGGGGGCGAGGCCGAAGGCGTCGCAGAGCGCCAGCACCACGGGGATCAGGAGCATGATGCGCCCGAGATTGGAGGGCATCACGAAGGAGAGCAGGAAGGACAAGGCGACGAGACCGCCGATGAGGCGGGGATAGGAGCCCGAAAGGCTGCCGCTCAGGGTGCGGGCGAGGCGGTCGCCGAGGCCGGTCCGGGTCATCGCGAGCCCGACCACCATGCCGCCGAGGACGAGCCAGAAGGCGGACGAGGCGAAGCCCGAGAACACCGTCGCGGGCTGCGCGAGCCGCAGGAGCATCGCGACCGCGAAGAACAGCAGCGCCGCGACGATCTCCGCGACCAGTCCGCTCGCCCAGAGCCCCATGCAGAGGACGAGCAGGAGCGCGGTCGCGACGACCAGACCCTCTCCGCTCAGGAGCCCCGCTGCCTGCATGCCCTCGATCCGTCTTCGACCCTCGCGCCGGCAGGAATTCCATGCCGCAACGCAGGATAGAAGCCGAATTGGAACCGTTCGCAATACGGAAGATCGGGACTCAGCCTTCGCGTGGGACGAAGGGTGGGACGTCGGCCTGAAGCCGCGCGGGCCGGCTTGGCGACCGCGCGGCGCCGGTGGAGCCGACCTACTTGTTCAGGTCCTGGGCCGCCTTCAGGTGGTGCTCGAGGTGCGGCTGGTGCTTGGCGGCGAAGGCCTTCAGCTCGGCGTTCTCGCCCTCGGCGGCGTAGCGCTTGTAGAGATCGACGGCGTTCTTGTGCGCGGTCACCTGCTCGCTGTGGTATTGCTTGGTGAAGTCCGCGCCCTTCAGGGTCTTGAGCGAGTCGAGCTTCGCCTGATGCGTGGTGTCGAGCCCCGTCGGGATCTGGGCCTGGACCTTGCCGCCCTCGACCAGGGCCTTGAGCTCGCCCGTGGTCTTCTCGTGGTCGGCGATCATCTGCTTGGCGTAGGCCTTCGTCGCGTCATCGGATTGCTCCAGGGCGAGCTGGCTCGACTGGATCTCGAACATGTCGCTGATCCCGGCCTGCGTCACGAAATCGGCCGTGGACGGGCTGATCCCGAGCAGCGAGTTCGCGCCGGACTTCTCGCCGAGCGACTGGGCCAGGGCCGGTCCCGTCAAGGCGAGGCACAGGGCGATGGCGGCAAGCTTTCTCATGATCCGACTCCTTTGAACCTTCGGTGCAGAGAAACATCCGATCACCGGCACTGTTCCTGTCCGCCGGCGCCCATCCTCGGGACCACCCCGTCGTCTTTCGTGCCCGAGCGGTTTCCTTGGGGCAGCCGGACGTCGAGCCTCAGCCTTCCGCGCCGACACTCCTCACCCGGCATTCAGGTGAGGAAGCGCACAGCGGGGGGGATACATGCTGTGCTCATGTGCTCAGCTTCACGGTTGGAGGACATCATGTCTGACGTCCACGAGCAGCTCGTCGCGGCGCTTCGGGTCATCATCGCGCAGAACGGCGATCCTTGGTCGGTGATCGGTCATGCCATCGAGGACATGGAGCGCGAGCAGTTCCGGCCCCTCGCCGCGACCGAGGACGAGCGGCCGGGTCCTTACTCGCCAAACGCGCTCTCGATCTATGCCGAGCGGCGGCACTGACCGCGGAACTTGGAGATGGAGCCGGCCCGAGGCTCGAGCGGAGGCGTCGGTAAGGTCCGCGTCCCGCGCAAAGGCCCGATGGATCGCGGGCGGTCATACCCGATGCCTGAGCAGCGGTAGGAAGGGCCCGCGAGCGATCCGCCCCTCGACGAGCAGCTGAGGCTTGGGCCTGAGGCCCTGACCACGCCGTTGGCGGCTTCGGTGAGGATCGGCGTCCTCGCTCCAGCGGAAGCCTTCGTCTCCGGCGCAAGCCTGAAGAGCAAGCCCACTTCGCTAAGGTCTCTGACCGAGAACAGAAAAATGGTGAGCGCGCTGGGGCTCGAACCCAGGACCTACAGATTAAAAGTCCATTTCAGGCCTATTTCACCGCCGCTTAAATCAGTGCATCGTCGCTCATTCAAATCGCGTAATTGATAACGCTTGACGCGCAATGATCGCTCATTCATCACTCATGGGGTAACACGGCAAGGCACGCTGTGCCCGCTACCCCTGCGTTACCCGGGCGGATCGGCTGATCCTGATCGCGAAGGTCCTCACGGGTAGTAGAGGGATGTAGTGTGGCCGCGTTCACCGCCCGCAGCATCGAGCATGCGAAGGCCGACCCGAGTAAGCGGCTCGAGCTTCCCGATAGCGCCCTCCCCGGCTTTTACCTCGTCATCCAGCCGAGTGGCGCCAAGAGTTGGGCGGTGCGCTACAGGGCGGCCGGCAAGCCGCGGAAGTACACTCTGGGGCCTTACCCTCGCCTGAGCCTCGGTGATGCTCGTGAGAGCGCGCGGAAGGCGCTACAGGCCGTTTCCGAAGGGCGTGATCCCGCTGGCGAGAAAGCGACCGCACAGATTGAGCAGGCGGCCGTCGTCAACATGCGGTTTGGCACGGTCGCAGCGGATTTCATCACGCGGTATGCCAAACCTAGGAACCGGACTTGGCGTCAGACGGAGGTATTTCTCACAGAGGGTGACCTTTCTCCTTGGCAGGGGAAGGATATCCGCACCATCGGCCGGCGCGAGATCCTGAACGCCATCGACGCCGTGGTGGAGCGCGGCGCCACGATTCATGCGAACCGACTGTTCGCTGCCCTGCGCCGGTTCTACGCCTGGACCGTCGAACGGGGCGTGCTCGAGGTTTCACCAATGGCGGGGCTCAAGCCGCCCTCCCCTGAAATTGCACGCGACCGCGTGCTGACCGACGACGAGCTCGTCGCCATCTGGAAAGCGGCCGAAGAGATTGGCAAACCCTTTGGGCAAGCTGTTCAGATCTTGATTCTGACGGGCCAGCGCCGATCCGAGGTGCTGGAGGCGGATTGGCGAGAATTTGACTTTCTGGCCTCCACTTGGACGCTCCCTCGAGAGCGGGCCAAAAATGACCGGGCGCACGTCGTCGCTCTCGCGCCTCGAGCCGTCAGCATATTATCTGCCCTACCGCGCATCGGCAAAGAACCTCGGTTTGTCTTCACGACCAACGGCAAGACGCCATTCTCTGGCGTGAGCAAAGCGCACGACCGGCTCAACCGGCTAGCGGCGGCTAAGATGCCCGAAGGGCAGATCTTGGCGCCCTGGCGGCTCCACGACCTACGGCGAACCTTCGCGAGTGGATGTGCTCGCCTCGGCGTTCCAGTGCACGTCGTGGAGAAGGCGCTGAATCACACGTCAGGCACTTTCGGCGGGATCGTTGGGGTCTACCAACGCCACGACTTCGCGGACGAACGAAGGCGAGCAATGGAATTGTGGGCCGCGCATCTCGACGGGCTAGTTTCCGGAGTAGCCAAAGTCGTACGACTGGAAAGGCGCGCGTCATGAACTTCGATGAAGAACTTACAGATGTATTTTCGGCGGATCAGCGGGCACGTCTTAAAGCTGCTCTCAATTTGACGAGCGAAATCGAAGTCGATTCCGCCTCGATCGCTATCGCTGGATTGCTGCTTGGTTATTTCTTAAAACTCGCTGCAAAAAATAGGATTCCAACTAGGGTCAAGTCGAAGCAAAAACTTTTGCAAATAGCCGCTGCAGCGCGGAAACTCAATATATTGCTTTCTGATTTTACGCTCACACGTAACGTAACTGCCGGACTTGAGGAAGCTGATTTGCTGCCACCTGAGTTAGCAAAAATATTTTATCGCCGGCCTTTGTGGGGTACGGACGATTTAAACGTGCACGATATGCCAGGACTTCTTCAAAATATCGACACCAACGCAACTAGACTCGCTACGAACGACCGAAGTTTCAGTTTCCATTACATGTTGCCCACGATGCAGGAGGCTAACAGAGACTTCGATGCGACAGTCTTATGGCCCCGTCTTTTCAAGTTCTGGGAATTAGCGGGCAATAAGGTCGCGTCGACCCCAGATGGCCCGACATTTCGTTTTCTCACGCTCATCCATGAGGTGGCGCAAATTAAAGGGCCGAACCCCGATTCGCTTCGATCCGCGTGTGAAAGGTGGCGGACTGACCCGATGCGGAAGCGAAAAGAAGATGTCCCTTGGGCCGCTTGAATCGCTTTTTTGAATTTTGCTCGCGATACCTGACGGTCAAAAGCGCGGATATCTAAACGGTCGCCCATAAGCAAACGGGAGCGACCGATGAGCGACACAGAGAATTGGCTTAACAGCAGCGAGGTTCGCGCTCGCTATAGAATTTCGGCGGCAACATTAAATCGCTGGGACCGAGATAAAGAGTTGGGCTTTCCTCAGCCGATGGTGATCAATCGGCGCAAGCTCTATCCCCTCACGCAGCTTGAAACTTGGGAGCGATCACGTGCTTCGGCTGCTCGTCGGAGCGCGGCATGAGCAACGTTCGCCAGCAAGTTCGCGCGGCGATCGTCGCTTGCATGAGCAACGCTATTGCTGAAGGGCGCGACCCCTGGGGCGCCGCGAGAGCAGAGTTTCCTGGCACTCCGATGGGAGTGCTCGGTGAAGCTTTCGGTGATGCCATGAATGCTGAGGAGGAGGCATGGTGGCAGACTGTTGAGCGCACCATTGATGTCGAGGTGATCCGTAGCGCTATCGCTGGTGCAGGTGGATCATGAGCGCGATCATCCTCCCGTTTCCCCGTGCCCGCGATCGGCGGTTCATCCGTCGACACGCTCTGCACATGGCGCAGGCGAGCACTACGGCGAAGGCCGAAGCACAGCCACGAAGGTAGCAGCCGCCGCCCGGCAGTTAGCCGACTCGGATCGCGAGCATGTTCGAGAAGCGACTGTAATCGCTCAAAAGCTGAGGCCGAAGCTGGCGAGCTGTAGAACCGTTTCTGAGATTTTCGCGCACCCCCAAAATCGAAGCAAATACCTCCGTTCCCCCTAACTGTGGGGCCTCTAAATGTCTTGGCTGGGTACATGCTCGCGGACAGCGCGACGGCCTCGCTGAGATCATCACCAGCATTTTGAGATCGGCCGCAGACCGCGGCTGTGCGGCCCGGCGCTCTCCGGGAATGAGAACGGCTGAGGAAACGCCTGCACGCGCCCCTCAGCCTCGCCACGGATCCTCGAGGAGTCACCGATGACTGAACCAGGAAGTAGCATGATCCGGCCAACCGAGCAGGTGGGACCTGTTACGCGCGCCATTGCGGCGATGAGGAACGACAATGAGGTGAAACGCAGCAAGCGCATCATTCCACCACAGAGCATCGGCGCTGGCTTCGTCGTGATCAGGCGGGCCTCGAAGACGGGTGCGCTAAGGTCGATCGGCAAGCGTCCCTATGAGCATCCGGATCTAGGGACAGCCGAGGAGGAGGCGCGGCGCCTTGCAGAACGCTTTGGTGACAGCTTCGACGTCTTCGAACGCCGATTGAGCATTCGGGCACCGGAGCGACCTCTGGAGTCCGTAGCAGAGCCTGCCGCCTCGACTGTTCCGCTGACGGCGCTCGAGCCAGAGCAGATCGAGAGAACGGCCGTATCAGCCCCATAGCGTCCACCTGTCGAGGTCGAGCGTCGTGCTCGGCGAGCCATCATTCGCGGAGGGCGGAGCTAATGGGCACGATCGTACCAGCACCCTGGAACTTCGGTGGCTCCGATCAGCAAAAAAGGGCTGAAGCCCGCTCAGAAGCCCACAGGGCGATTGCTGAGGCGTTCCACAATCGCGATGAATTGCTCGAACTCTCGAGCGCCGCATACCGCGGACCGCTCGAATTAGCCCGACGCCTCCAGCGCAGCGATCACGGTGTCCTATCCGATAGCCAGGACATGACGTTGCACCAATGGTGGGGCGTCCTCTACGGCGAAGGCACGGTTCCGGAGGACCCTTATCCGGTGTCCTATTGCTACGAGATCCAGCGCATCGCCCCGTTCGTCGCATCGCTGCACTGAAAGGAACCGGCCGCATGACGAAGCGAGAGCGGACATTCAAAGGCGGCTTGAACGGTCTCGCTCAGCGCAAGCTGACGATGAAGGGCTATCGGTCCGAAACTCAGCCCGTCATCGAATTGCGCATCTTCGACCAAGCCCGCGGCCGGTCTGATCACATCGACCTGAGCATCCCACAGGCGCGGCAGACCCTGCGCTTGCTCCTCGACGCAATCGAGGCCGCTACCGGCACTGCCTGCCACGACAGGACAGACCCGTCTCATTCCGCTGGTCGTGAGCCGGCGGGAGAGGCCATGCCTGATGTCGAACTCAAAGCGCAAACCTAAGCCTCACCTGTCTGGTGAGATCGCCAATCTATTCCGCATCCTGAAGGCGATGGATTGTGACGAGTCCGTGCGGGACGCGGATTTCCGGATCGCCTACCGAATTGCCCAGGCGCGAAACAGTGAGACAGGATGGGCCAAGATCAGCGACGCCTTGTTGGTCGACGAGCTGCCGCGGACGGACACCAAAAAGCTCCGGAAATTCCGGCGCCGAATGGAGGCAGCGAATTGGATTAAGACCGTCGAGGGCGAGCGGGGTCGGCCGACCCTCTATTTTTTCCTCGAGGACAATGTCGCGGCAATTGAAACGGCCAATAATCAGGCCTCGGAAAAACGACAGGCTGAATTCGCCTTGAAGCAAATTCAGGAGCAGACCGCCCTGAAGGCTGCCGCTTTAGGGGTGAGAATTGACCCGGTAACCGGCGAGGTGCGAGAGCCTTTAGGGGGTAAAAACTCCCCCCTCAATAAGGCAGGAAAAACGTGCCCAGATAAGGGGTCTGTGGAACCCCCCTCTCTACCTCAGAGGTCTACCTCAGAAGATACTCTACCGAGGGAGGATGTGACTCAGGAGGCTGGTACCTCTGAACAATGCTGCCATGAGTGCGGTGCGCCCGGCTGGATCCGGTGTTCGCATACTGGTGAGATCCGATGCCAGGAATGCGACGAGGACATGTTCCCGCTATTTCGAGGCGAATTAATTCAGCCTGCGAAAAAGGCATCAACCGTTGACCTCAGGTGCGTGGACTGTGGCGATGCCGGAAGCATCCGAGATCATGGCGCTATTCGCTGTGATGAGTGCGAGGACGACAGTCAGCCCTTTCCAGGGGCGCCTGTTCCCTCGGTTGAGGTGAAGGACAATTCGGCTGCGTCGACCCGCGATGCGTACGAGCGAGTGTCCCGAGGATCGTGAAACGGCAATCGGGAAGATCTTCCCGATTGTGCCTGCCTCGGCCACGTTAGGTGCGCCCCAAGGGCACATCCAAATACCGTCGACAGCGGTAATTCTGCCTCACGCACGTTTGGACAGGCACGCGGGCAGCTCGCAATGGGCTACCTGGACCAGCATCGCTGACTCGTCGCAGCAAGACGTAAGTCGGAATTAGCTCAGCACCGAATTAGCGGGTCGAATTCCAAATGTCGCTGCTAGCGGCATTTAACGGGCATCCGAATTAATTCACGCCCGAATTCGAATTCGCAATTAGAACCCCAGGCCTAATTCAAATGGCTGGAGTCCAGATTGGACTCGACCAAGCAACCGTGCAATTCTGAACGTGTAAACGACGTGCGTTCAGGAGCGGACAGTGTCCCTCGTTTTATATCGCGGCAAGCTTCATCTGGGATCGGTTGTCCGTAGCCGGGCCGGTACCGTGTACGCCTACTCGCACGAAGGCGAAGCAATTGGGCAATTCGCGGACATCGATGCCGCCGCGGCCGCACTGTCCAGCCTCATCACGGCCTGAGGCGTCAAGAGGTTCAGGCTTCGAATTAATTGGCATTTTTGAGGGGCTGGAATGAGGTCTCCGATTAGGAAATTCGATTTAATTGACAAGGACAATTGAAATGAAGCGCCCGCGCCTTCGTCAGATCAAACCGCTGTTGACCCCAATCGACACGCGAACCGTCAAGCCCTTCAATACCCGCAGCTATAAGGCACGCCTGCAGGCGGACCCCTCACTGAAGTTCTACAGCTCGGCGCCCTGGCAGCAATTCCGCGCGACCGTAATTGCAGAGAGAGGACGACGCTGTGAGGCCTGCGGCACCACTCCCAATACCGTCTACCTCGATCACGTCGAGGAACAGCGAGACGGCGGAGCCCCACTCGATAGGAGCAACGTGCAGGTGCTCTGCGGAAGCTGCCACCAGAAAAAGAGCATCCGAGCGCGGATGACCCGCTTTGCGATGGACTGAGGGGTACCGGGGGGCGAAAAGTCTGGCGGTCCTTTAGGGGCTCATCACAGGGACCGTCACGCGCAGATTTTTTTTATTCCCAAGGTCCGAAATTTCGGGGGGGCGTCTGAATTTAATTTCCCGGGCATTCCGGAATTCGAATGCCCGGCGGGCCAATCGCGAGATTGATGATCAACGGCTGAGCCTCAGGCTGGGGTCGCAACGTGGCCTGTTGGAAGGTTCAGGTCAGTGCCTGGGGGTGCGGAGAGGGTGTGCCGGAATAGGTCTCGCGGAAGTTTGGCCGGCGACAGCTCCGCGCTGATTGTGTTGAAAAACTCGGTGGCGGCACTTTTCAGTGCATGCGCCCTACCGCAGAGAGGAACAATCTTCCCTTAACAGGATTTCTTTTACCCCAGCGAGCAAATCTTCAGGAGCTTGGTGGAAAGTTCTTCTGCGCTGAGCTACGTCGCAGGAGCCGCTCCGACCGCCTCCCGAGTTTTTCAACACAATCCGCTGGAAGCGGACATTCAGCTTTCGAACCAACCTCGTTGTATCAGCAGCGCCTTATCGTCCTGAGAAGCAGCCTCTCGCGGGTCGAGCGCTCTGGAACAGAGCGTCTCGACCTTAACGGCTGGACGTTCTACCAGCTGGGCGCGGTCGAGCTTGACCCATCCTCAAGCTTCTGCACGGATTGCTACGCTCTCATCCATATGACGGATGGACAGCGCGGGGGTGCAGAGCGAGTGTTCAGCCCAGCTGTGCGCCAATGTCCGAGCTCGCCTCTGAGGCTCGGCGGCCCTTCTTCGAGAGACGTCTGATGACCCTTCAGGTCCGGTTTCAGCCGGTCACCGCAGCCACCCAGCAGGCGCACGAGCCGGCCCAGCTCGTCTGGGTCGATCAGCACCTGGCCGCCCTGCTCGTGCCCGCCGAGGTCGGCTGGTTCCTGCAGGTTGGCTTCGGCCGCTGCGAGGGCGAGGGCGTACTTTTCTCCACCCTTGCGGCAGCAGACGATTGGGTGCGCGCCCGCATGCAGGAGGGTGCGGCCCTGCCCGTGACGTAGCGCAAGCAGAGTACTGAGCCAGAGCGGAGAGCACAGGCGCGCAGCAAGGCAGGTCTTGCCTCGCTCAGGTTGTCGCGGCAGGGAGGCAGGGGGAGCGACGCCTTGCATGCTGATTGGCCTACCGTTGCTGGAGACGCTCAACCGCATGGGGTGTGGTGGGCTCATCCTGACAACGGACGGCGAGGTCTCCGCGCTCAACGAGCGGGCCAGGGTCCTCCTGCAGCGGGAGCTGGACTTACCAGAGGAGATCGTTACCGCCCTGCCTGAGACAGGTCGTGCGGTGATGAAGGCGCTGCTCTCACGCGCTGAGACCCGCTTCCGCCTTGATGCGGAGAGCTGGGTGCAGCTGAGCCGGCCTGGTCAGCGGGCTCTGGTGCTGCAAGCGATGCCGCTGCCTCAGGCGGGGCTGGCAGGTCCGCACACGGTGGTGATCCTGATTGATCTTGATGAGCTGCCGCCGGTCAGGCCGGCAACCTTGGAGGCGATGTTTGGCCTGACGCCGGCTGAGGCGCGGCTGGCGGTCCTGCTGACATGTGGGGCCACGCCGAGCGAGGTCGCGCGCAGCCAGGGGCTCAGCGTGGCGACCGTGCGTTCGCAGCTCGGAGCGATCTTCGTCAAGACGCGCACACGCCGGCAGTCTGAGCTCGTGGCGCTGGTTGCCCGCCTCTCGATCCTGCCCTGAGACGGGTCAGCCACAGCCTTAACAATACGTAAAAAAACCGGCTGGCATCATTCATATGAATGATGCGCCCCTATTGGTTCGCCTCTAACAATCGGAACGGGCTGAACTGTTACCGGCGATTCGGGTCAAGCCGCTCGCCTGAAAACAGAACTGATGCGGGCAAATTCCCATGGCGACGCTGTTTATTCCGAGCGACTATCCGACGATCCAGGCTGCTCTGGCTGTTGCTGCGCCCTACGATGAGCTTTGGCTCGGGGCCGGATACGCTAACGAAACAGCGGCAATTGACGTCGAAGGTTTGAGCCTCTGGGGTGACGAGACCAACACGGGCATCGTGCTCACCTTGACTGGCGCTGTTCACAGCATCGCGTTGAATGGTGGAGCGCCCATTGCTGTCACTGGTGGCGGGGGCAACGATTTTGTTGCAGGCGGCAGTGGCGGCAATTCCCTTACAGGTGGTGAGGGCGACGACTACCTGTCGGGCGCTGGTGGCGACGACACGCTCATAGGTGAGGCGGGCAACGACTACCTTCAGGGTGACGCGGGCAACGACGCGCTCTCAGGTGGGGCAGGCAACGACTATCTACAGGGCAATGCTGGCAACGACACGCTGGAGGGTGGGGACGGCGAGGACGACTTCTTTGACCACGAGGGCGCAAACACCCAATCTGGTGGCGAGGGCGCGGACCAGTTCTACGCTGTGTCCTTCGGCGCGGGGCAGGACACACTCACGGGCGGAGCAGGTCGGGACACCTACGACCTGAACTGGTACGCCTCCGACACGGCTCGGGTAGCGGACGTGGTGACGGACTTCGCCACCGGCAC
>NZ_BPQP01000001.1 GCF_022179305.1 Methylobacterium iners | reverse complement strand
GCTGACGATCGAAGGCGTCATGATGCCCGGCAAGGGCAAGATGACGGTCACGGGCAACCTGCGCGACGTGATGAAGGAGTCGATCTCGGCGGCCGCAAGCTACGTCCGCTCGAGGGCCATCGATTTCGGCATCGAGCCGCCGCTGTTCGAGCGCCGGGACATCCACGTCCACGTTCCCGAGGGGGCGACCCCGAAGGACGGGCCGTCCGCCGGCATCGGCATGGCCACCGCCATCATCTCGACGCTGACGGGCATTCCCGTCCGTCGCGACGTGGCGATGACCGGCGAGGTGACCCTGCGCGGCCGCGTCCTGCCGATCGGCGGCCTCAAGGAGAAGCTGCTGGCGGCGCTACGGGGCGGCATCAAGACGGTGCTGATCCCGGAGGAGAACGCCAAGGACATCGCCGAGGTGCCCGACAGCGTGAAGAACGGGCTGGAGATCATACCGGTCTCGCGCATGGACCAGGTGCTGCAGCACGCGCTGGTCCGCGTACCGGAGCCGATCGAGTGGGAGGAGCCCCTGCCCCAGCCCGCCCGTCCGGTGATCGGCGAGGACGAGGGCGCGACGGTCATCGCGCACTGACGCGGCGGCGAGAGCGAGACATGGAGAGGCCCCGGGGTGCACCCCGGGGCCTTTTCGCATGAACGGGCCGCCGGAGCGCGCGAGGGGTTGCGCCGCGCGCGCCCCTTCCGCTACCAAGCCGGCGCGGTCAGGGCGGTTAGCTCAGTTGGTAGAGCGTCTCCTTTACACGGAGAGGGTCGGCGGTTCGAGCCCGTCACCGCCCACCGTTACTTTCATAGTCGTTACAGTGGTTTGCCCTGTGTTGTTTCTGGGGAGTGGAGTAGTATCTGGGCTTACCCCCTGATCTCTCCCCGGAAACCCCATGGGACGCCCTGGTTTGCCCCCGCGCTTGTACCTCCGGACAAAGCGGGGAAGCGCTCCTCGGTGGGTCATCCGATTTCGCGAGGGCGAGGTCTCGACCGGATGCGCTGAGAATGAGCGAGCTAAGGCGGAGGAAATGCTCGCGGCCTATGATGAGACCCGGAAGCGCGTGAAGCGGCGTCGCCACCGCTACCCAAACGGACACATCTACTTCATCTCGCGACCTGACGATTTAAGCTATCCCGTGAAAGTCGGGTACTCAGGTGCGTCGCTCTACATGCGCCTCGCTAACGTCCAGGTCGGATGCCCCTACCGCCTCGCCGTGATCGAGAGCTGCCCGGCGCATCACTCCCTGGAACTCCGGCTGCACCTCCACCTTGCCGAGAGCCGTATGATTGGCGAGTGGTTCGCCCGATCCCCAGCGTTGGCGGCTGCGATGCGAGCAGCCGCGGCTGAGGAGCTTGATACCCTCCTAGGCGTTCGTCCGATCGAGGCGCCGATCGCTGCATCCCCTCCCCCAGCGAAGAAGAGATTGCGGGGCAGTGCGCGAGTGCTGGAGGTCGCCAGCGCTCGCCCGGTCTCAACGCAAAAGCCGTACAGCCCTCCTGCGATGAAGGCTAAAACGAAAAAAGCGCCCGAGGCCTGAGCCCCGGGCGCAGCCGGCCTGTGGACCGACGGTGGACAGACGGTGGATTATTCCTTGAAGTGCGGGCGCTCGAGGCGATCGAGACGCAGCTCGAGCCGCTTCTCGACACGGGCGATGCGGTCTCGCTGGAAATCGTAGAGCCGCTCCTGCATCCGCCAGTGGACTTCATGCTCGGCCCGGGTGACCTGTGTCGTGGCAAGCCCCTCGAGGCGCTTGTCGCTCCGCTCCTGGAGCGCAACGATCCCGTGCTTGAGCTCTGAAATTCCGGTGTTGATCGGCCAATAGGCCAGGCCCCCGACCATTGTTAGGACCGTCATTCCGACGCCGACGGCCGACCAGATCACGCCCCACGGGGTCTGCCCGCGTTGGTCGAGCTTGTCCCGGATGCCGTTCACGGCGTCGGCGACGGTCTTCATGGAACCCGCCAAGCCTTCGACGCGGGTTTCCAGCGTCGACAGGCGAGAGTCGACGTGCGGTGCTGCGGTGGTCATGTCATCGGGCCCCCAAGGCCTGTGGCGCGCCGGCGTTCCGGTCGCGCGGGTTGGCTCTCACGAGCCGATGATTGTGAAAGCCAAAGCGGCTTGCCTCTCATGGAGGCACGTTAATTTCTGCCCTCACGATCGAGGCGCCGGAAATTAACGAGACCACCTCCCCCTGCGGGGGTGGGGTTGGGATGGTGGATCAGCGGGCGAGCTCGCGCCGTACCGCTTCGATCCAAGTCACGGCGCGGGCGCCGCAGGCGGTCTTTGATCGGTCCAGGACCTTTGCCGCCCCGATGATCCGAACGACGTCGCCCTTGGTCAGGGCGCGATCGGGGATCTCGGGGAAGGCCTGGCGCAGACACTCGGCGACGCCCTCGGGCGGTGCCGGCAGCGTGATCCGGTGGCTCGGCGCCAACGGATCGACGACGGCCGGACCGTCAGAGGTCACGCAGCCGGCGAGCGTCGTCGTGAGTAGTGCAGCGGCGATCCCGCTCCGAATCCTTGGCGAGCACATCGTTGATCCCCTGGAGCTTCTTGTTGGTGGCCTGGATCTCGGCGAGGTCGCGCACCGCCTGGATCGAGACCCGGTCGGTGATGTCCTTGGCGATCGCGGTGCGGGTCTTCTCGGCCGCGAGCGCCCGGGCGGCGTCGCGGGCGAAGGCGTCGTGAGCGCCTTTGGCCTGGCCGGCCTGGTAGATCGCGGCGCCGGCGATCAGGACCACGCCCGCGAAGATCAGCGGACGTTTCAGGAAGCCGGGGAGCCAGGACAGGCCGACGAAGGCGAGCACCAGCAGGCCAATGCCCGAGAGGCCGGCGATCGCCGCGATGGGCGAGAACGCGGTCCAGGCGTTCTGCAGGAAGGCGAGAGCGGGGATCATGCCTTGATCCCCTCGAGGCACATGGCCTCCTCGCGCTTGCGCCGGGACACCAGGCCCGGGATGACGCGCCCGCCGGCCCGGTTGAACCGGGTCATGGCGTGGCAGGCCTCGGCGTAGCGGCCCTCGTTGTAGAGGCGCACCGTCGTCGACTTGCAGAAGCCGCCCGACCCGATGTTGTAGGCAAGCCCGGTGAAGGCCACGAGGACCTTGTCGCTCATCGGCTTCTTGATGCAGTGCTCGACCTTGCCGGCGAACTCGTCCAGACGACGCAGCAACATCGCCTCGCACTGCTCGCGCGTGTAGACGTCACCCATCTTCACGCCCTTGGTCTCGCCGATGCATATCGTCGGCACGTTGACGATGTCCCGGTAGGCCTTGAGGCGCACGCCCTCGTCCTTGGTGACCGTCATCGTCGCCAACACGCCGGCGGCCGTGGCTGTGAGCGCTCCGCCCCACATCTTCTTGCTGGTCAGGCGGCTCATTCGGCGTCCTCCGAGAGTGGTTTCTGGGCGACCAGGCGCGCGCCGCCGGCGGCGACCGTCACGAAGAGCGCAAGAGCCGCGAAGGCGCCGCGCGGGATGGGCGGGTCGCTGGCGAAGACGCCGATCGCGACCTCAGCGCCGGAGAGGACCGTCGCGAGAGCGGACAGCCGGAGGCTCCAGGCGTGGCGCACGAGCGCCCGCCAGTCGTGTCTGAGTTTCATGGTGCGGGGTGCTCCAGACATAAAAAAAGCCCGCGCGAGGCGGGCTATGGTGCAAAGCGTCAGATCGTCAGACGATCTCGGTGGTGACCCCCAAGTAGAGGTCGGCGCCGTTACGCGCGGGCGAAGTATTGTCGTAGACATAGATGAGGAGCTGAGTGTCGCCGCCTCCCCCAAATGCCTGGAGCATCTCGCCGCCGCCCGCGGCGTTGTCACGGCCCCAGCCGACGCAGAACCCCGCAATCACGACGCCAGGCGGGAGTGCGACGCGGAGTGGTCCGTCGGCGGTACCGACGCCGTTCGCTGGGATGCGGATATTCAGCGAAATGTGGAGCCGCTTGCCCTCGATGACGTACCGGGCGCTCGACGTGTAGGCGTCCAAGGCTCCGACCGCGGCCGTCACGACGGGCGTGTAGGCCGTCCACGGGGCGGTGGAGACCACGCCATTCGCGGGTCTGAACGTGATCCCCGACTGGCCGATGATGAACGGCGGGTCGAACCAGGCCTGGAACACGGCGCCGACCTGACTGCCGCCGGCCACGACGACCTGGGTGCCGTTGACCGCGTCGCGCGCGCCGTTGAAGTCGAGGCACCGCGTCCAGGGACCGGATGACGGATCGTACAACCCATTCTCGACCGGGTTCGTCTGGTCCTTGACCAGCGTCCGTCCCTTCGGACCCTCGACCTGTTGGAAGCCGTCGACCATCTGCAGGCCCGAGAGGACCAGCGGGCCCGTCGAGGCGCACATCGCGGGGGCTTTGTGGCCGAGCCCGTCGGAGACGCCGGCCAAACGATCGATGAGAGTGGACACAGGCGGCCTCCAAAACGGAAAAGGCCGCCCTTGCGGGGCGGCCTCGTAGCGAGTGATCGGGGTCGGGAGGGGTGCGAAAGTTTCGCTACCCAATGGGTGGCAAGGTCCGGAAAATTTCCGGCCCTTCTCGAATTGGTGCCGGGCACGGCAACCGTTCTCAGGGCAGCACTCTACGATCGGCCGGCCCGGCTTCTCCACGGCCTGCGCCGCAGAGATCTCGAATCTGAATGTCGGGGGCCGCCAGCCATTGCCGGCAGGCTACGGTTCTACGGTGGAACGCCCGTCGGCTCAACAGGGCGACGCGCGCCTCCAAGCCGACCAGAGGTCCCGAAGAAACCTCTTCTCCAGGTAGCGCTGTGCCCGGTTGTGGGCATGGGCCTTCGTCTCGACGCGGTCGGCCTCGTAGAGCTTCCGGGCATCGTAGACCGCCTTGAGAGGCCCGCCGGCCTTCACGATGCACGCGCCGAGGTTCCACATCACGCAGCGCCGCGCCGGGCTGTACCCATGATCCAGCGCCTCGACGCCGCCGACGCGTCGCTGCCGGCCGCCGTCGGGCATTACGGCCAGGCCCATTCGCTTCCACAGCTTTGCAGGGTTCGCGTAGGCGGACAGGTCGCCTGCCTCGCCGACGATCGCTGCCAGAGAGAGCAGGCCAACGCCGCGGGTCTCTTCGACCCACGGGGCCACCGGGAGCACCTTGGCGAGCTTCACCAAGCGCTTCTCCACGGTCGCCCGGTGCTTTGCGATGCCGTCGCGAGCCTCCGTGAGCGGGAAGATCGCGGCGAGTGCCACGTCCGCCATCTGGTGCGAGCCGGTGCCGAGCGCGGCTTTGTAGATGCGATCGGCCTCGGCTTTGTCGCCGCCCTCTGCGAGGCGGCGGCATAGGGCCTTAGCCTGCAGCGTCAGGGCCTTTTCTGCGCGGTGCCAAGCCTGCCGGCGACGCCATTGCTCGCGCAGCTCGGCGATCGGGGCGGCGAGAGCGGCACTCGTAGCATGGATACCAGGCTGTGCGTGGCCGCTCTCGCCATCGGCGCGGACGCCGATCTCTGAATTCTCAGCCAACACGGGCCGCCTCCTGCAGCTCGCGAAGGCGACCGTCGGTCAGCACGTCGCCGGCCGTCGCGGTCGTGGGCATGGACTGGGCGACGAGCCGCAGCCAGCGAGCCTTCGTGCCCATGTCCTCGGCTTGGCTTTCGTAGAAGCTCGCCGCGGCGCTGATCTCCTCGCGGGTCGCGTCGCCGAGCTTCTTGCCGCCGGGCAACGGGAACATCAGCAGCGTCCCAGCCGCGAGCTGCGTCACCCGGTAGGCTCCGGACACCTTCGAGGGCGTGAACTTCTCCGTGCGAGCCGGAGGGTTCCAGACTGCCTTGCGCGCGCCCTGGACCTGCCGACGGACCGCTTCGTAGCAGGCGTTCGAGATCAGCGGATCGGTCAGGGCTTCCCGCAAGCCGTACTCGGCGCGCACCCGCGCTTCGAGCTTCGCGGTCGCAGCGCGCACGTCACCGCCAGCCTCCTCGAAGGCTTGCTTCGCAGCGTCGGCGACGAGGTCGCGCGGGCTCGGCGCCTTGAAGTGGAGCGCCGCCATCAGGACCGAGCCCCCATCGCGATCAGGTCGGCGACGATGCTCTCGACGAGGTCTTCGTCTTCGTGGACGGTCAACCGTGCCTTGCAGATCAGTCCATCGAGCGTGGTGGCCTGCAGCTTCGCCAGGGAGCGGCAGGCTGTGAGGAGCCGGCGGTCTGATTCGAAGTAGGCGATAGCTGCAGCCTGGTTGGCCGCGAGAGTGTCAGGCGTCCGGTCCTGGAAGTAGGCGTTTTCTGCCTTGCAGTGTTCACGGACTAGCAGATCGGTCTCAGACCAGATCGCCTCGATGATCGGCTCCATCGCGAGGAGCGCGCCGTCAGGGTGTGCCCCTGACGCGGCCGTCGGGACGGTGAGTAGTGGAGCAACGGCGAGGCCAGAGAGTAGCGCTCGCCGAGACGTGCTAGTGGCACGGTCAGCCATTGTCGATCTCCCGCGGATCGGTGGTGGTTAGGCCGACCGGGGTGTTACCAGCACCTCGTTCGGCCGCTTGCGTTTGCAGCTACGATATGACTACAGTTGACTTCTAATGTCAACTACGTTTGTAGTCGCTTTGCAGCCATGGCAAAAACAACTCCACTCGGGATCAGGCTTGAGCCGGACATCCGCGCCGCACTCACAAAGGCGGCTGCGGATGATGCACGATCCATCTCGTCCCTTGTGGCGAAGATCCTGTCCGACTGGCTGAAAGCGAAGGGGTATCTCAAGTGAACCAGCGCCGCTCGCCCGAGGAAACGCTCGAAGCCATCGCGGCCCGCCTGGACGAGGTCGCCGGCCAGACCGCCGCGCTCATCGCCTACGTCGCCCATCTGCCGGGCGCCGACGTGGTGCAGCCCCGCGACCTCCGCTCAACGCTTGCCTCGATGGCCCCGCCGCGTCTCTCGCGCGAGGCACCCGAGAGCCCTTTCGACGTAGCCACTAGGACGGCGAACCAAATCGCCGAAATGGCACGCCAATTTGCAGCGCTCCGCTCTAGCAGCGGACGCTGATCACGGTTGCGGCTTCGGCCGCAGGACGGGCCGGCCTGTTGTAGGCTGTCACCCATACCAGCTCTGCTGGCCCGTCCATCCATCCCCGCGAGGGGACGCGGGAGCGGCTCGGCTACAGCGGGCCCGAAGCGATGGTTGCCTGATGAAGCTGGACGACTGGCGGTCCCCGATTTCAGGCCACCTGGATACCCGCCCGAGATAGCCACCCACGGGGAAGCCTACCCCTATCTGCCAGCATCTGTGCCGAGGATGTCGGCCGCCAACCGGCAGCTGCCTTTTCCGCCTGTCACAGACAGCTTCCAGAGCACACCAAGGATATAGATGCGTGCTCGCTCAAGCTGAGAGAAGCGCCCGAAGGCATCTTGCTCAAATAACTGTGGGGGCGTTAGGTGCTTGAAATTTCTGTCACCAACCGGTTGCTGACAATGCCAGTTCACGAACCAGGTAGCTGCACTTTGCAAGGCTACCTCTTTATCTGAACTGGATAGCGCTGTGTAAGTCGGGTCGTTTCTAACGCTAGAAAGAAACTCTTCCGCGCCAGGTCCCTCCAGTTCCACAGGTGACGCCCACACAAACGCCGGCATTAAAAACGGCAGAGCGATACCGAAAAGGGCTCTTTGCAACGCCATCACTCCCACGGCCTTTTCTGGTCGTTCGGCGGCAGGATGGCATAGTTCAGAAGCTGCTTCATCCCAGGGTACGTGCCGAACGGGATCAGGTTCTTGCCGGCGGTCTTCTGCGCGTCCGTCACCTTGCCGTCGCGAGCCCAGCTCTCCGGTATCGTCATTACCGTCGCGGCGTCCTCGATCATGCCGACGGTGGGGCCGGCCAGAGCGCCGGCCTTGCCCCGGGAGGAGTAGCGGTTCGCCCCCTCGGCACCCGAAACGCCGGGGAACAGCACCTCGCCGAGGTCGACGCCCGCCTTCTTGATTCCGTAGAGCCCAAGCTTCTCCGCCGTGTTCGAGATCTCGAAGGGCAAGCCGAGGATTCCGGAGCGGTCCAGGCCCTCTCCGATCCAGAAGCCGGGATTGTCCGAGAGCTTGTTCTGCCGGTTCCCCTCGTAGGCCTTCAGGAATGCGATGAAGGCGCCAATGCTGCTCATGGCCATGACGCCGCCCCAGAACCGCGTCTGGTCCTCCTGGAGACCGCGAAGGAGGATGCGCTGGTTAGCGGCCAGCGTGAAGCTCTTGAACTGCAACGCGGCCTTGCCGAGCGGGGTATGAACGAACAACGGCAGATCGCCGACCGACGGCTGGATGATGATGCTGTCGACGTCCTTGTTGATCGCGCCGTAGAAGGTCCGTCGGGCACCCTCGTCCCCCCAATCCCCCGACCCTGCGACCCGCACCCCCTCGACTTCCTCGCCGTGCTCGGCGGCCTGCTTCGCGATGCGCTCGGCCATGTCCCGGTCGATGCCGAGGAATGCGAGGTAGGCCCTCTCCCGCTCGGGCAGCGAGCCGTAGCTCTCGGCTCCGCGCAGGACGCGGTTCTGCGTCACCGTCGAGGCCCATCCCTTCATGGTGTCGGTCCACCACCGGATGCCGTTCCAGGTGGACGCCTTCTCCGTCATCCGGCGCAGGAAGAGGTCGAGGGCCGTTTCTGTCCGATAGGGGTCCGTCACGTCGACGAGCGAGGCGAGACGCGAGGCCTGCACCCGCTCCAGCACGTTGCCGGCGAGCTGCGCCTCCTTGATCGACAGGCCGATCGCCTCCTTTTTGAGGTTGGAGCCGAGCAGGCGGGCGAGTGGGCCGGTTCCGAAGGCTTCGAGCCCGTGGACCATCGCGGGGCGCGCGATGTCGTTCAGGCTCGCCGTGATGACCCCGCCCATGAGGCGGATGTAGTTCAGAGCGTTGGCCGAGCGCACGACCTTGTCGAAGGTCTGCGAGGCGTAGTCCGGCCGGTACTGCCCACGCAGCATGTCGCGGAGGGCTCCGATGTCCTTGAGGTCGGCCTGCTCGCGTTTGTCGAGCGCCCGACGGCCAGCCTCGTCGGCTGGGTCCAGGCGATCGCGCAGCCGCCGGTAGCCCTCCCGGATGCGCGTGAAGGCCTCCGCCATGTCCGGGGTGCCGAACTGGCGGGCGAGCTCCACGTCTGCGCCCATCAGTCGGGCGTAGCGCTTGCCGACGGTCGACACGTCGTGATCGAGGAAGTCCTCGATCAGCGCATCGGGCACGTTGAAGGTGCGCTCCTTCAGCGGACCGACGGCCTTCGCCGTGATCCTAAGCCCGTCGGGCGCCACGTCGAGGTTGCGGCCCGTGAGCTTGTCGAAGACCTCGTCGGCGATCGCGCGTGCGGCCTCCCGGAAGTCGGCGCGGCCGCCCCCGATCGACACGTTCTCGCCGGCACGCTCCACCTCCCAGGCATCGTAGAAGGCCCGCTCGATGCTGGCCCGACGCGTTGCGAGCTTGACGATCGTGTCGTCGGCCGGGCCCGCTGCTGCGCGAGCTGCGGCGATCTCCGCGTCGATCTCGGCGAGGTCCCCTGCCACCTTCGCCCGCGCCGCGGCGTACTCGCCACCGAGCGTTCGGGCGTAGTGCTCCGTCACGATCTCCTTGAACTGCGGCTCCTGCGCGATGAGCTTCTCGCGTTTCCAGGCTCGCGAGAAGTAGGAGACAGCCGTCTCGGGCTGCACGTCTTCGGGCAGGAGCCTCTGCCCGATGGCCTGATCCTTCAAGGGATCGAACAGCGTCGAGCGCCACGCCTTCGCCGCCGCCGAGACGGGGCCGGCCGCCGCCTGCCTCCGGGCGGCATAGGCCGCCTCATCCTCGCCGGACCGGCGTGGCATCGAGGCCCAGGCGCCGTCATCGGCTGGGTCGGCCACGTCGCCTCGGCGCATTGCACGCCCGACGGTTTCCCGGAACTCCTGTTCCGTCATCCCGATCGTCTTGCGGCTCTCCGCCCAGATCTCGCCCATGCTCTGGAGCGCGCGAGCGTTGCGCCCGGTGTGCTCGATCATGGCCGTCTCGGCGGCGACGCCGAGCGTCCGGCCCTCCTCGTGCATCGAGAGGTACGTCGAGTTCTTGAGCAATCGCTCACCAATTTCGCGTGTCTCCGCGATGGGGGACGAGGCGAGGCGGTTCGCGGGATTGAGCCATGCCGTCGCCTGCCCGACCTGCCGAGCTGCGGCTCCGCTGAGGTCCAGGTCCTCCAGGCTGCGCCGTGGCGCGGCGGCGGCGCCGACCGAGCCGGCCTCAGCGCGAATGCCCTCGGCAACCCCGGCCTCGAACTCGGAGAGGCGCGCGGCCGCGTCGGGCGCATCGGCCAAGCTGCGATCGATGGCTGCCGAGGCCTTGCCCCAATCCGCTCCCCGGAAGATGTACCCGCCGGCGCCGCCGACCAGGCCGCCGAGCAGGAACGACCCGCCGACAGCAAGGGCGGTCTCCTCCCCTGTTCTCAGCTGCTGCGTGGCTTGGAGCGCCCCCTCTTGAACGGCGGCCTGCGCTGCAGCGGACGCACCGACAGCAAGGGCCGAACGCGCGACGGTCGCCCCTGCCCGGGCCCCCTTCGCGACGGCGGCACCGGGAATCAGGATGGTCGGGTCGGCGATGCTCGCACCGATCTCCAGCAGCGTGCCGGCGATCGGCGATTGCGCGAGCCGACGACGATCCTCGTCCTCGCGATCGATGTCGCGCGCGATGGCCTGTGCCCGGGGCAGGTTGAACGCACCCGTGAAGTTCTGCCAACGCGCCTCGTAGGGCGTGCCCTTCACGAAGGCCCAGGCGTCGAACGACGGATCGATGTCGTCGCCGACGCTCAGGGCCTCGGCAGACAGAGCCGAGGCAATCATGTTGCTCTGCCGGAACGCGGCGCCGACGAGCGAAGGGCCGTTCGGATCGGGCTTGGGCGGCGCGGCCGCCGGCGCGTCCAGGGCGTCCTGCCCCAGCGGCCGGAAGGCGTCAGCCTGCAGCTCGACGGGAGTCTCGCTGCGCATGTCGAGGAAGGGCATGATCAGGGTCCGAACGGCTCGGGCACCGCGGTCGCCGCGGCTCGGTTTCGTGCCTGCTCCGCACTGAAGCGCTCGCCCAGCGCCCGACGGGCGCGATCCGGATCGGCCACGAAGCCGACGGACCCGTTCATCGGCAAGGCCTGGAGCACGCCCTTCTCATCCTTGAACCCCAGCACGTAGGGGACGGGACGCCCGGCGTTGAACGCCCGCGCCATCTGCTGCTCGGCCGCCGCGTTCGTCGGCACCACGACGATATCGGAGCGCTTGATCTCCCGGCCGGTCAGGGCCTTCACGTCCTCGATGTACTGGTCGGCGACATAGTCCTTCGAACCGCCGACGGGCGGATAGCCCGGGGCGGCCTCGGGCGCGTACTTCATGATGGTGGGCGTGCCGGTGATGTTCGTCGCGGCATAGATGCCCCGGCGGCCTGTGCTCGGGTCGCCGACGAGACGGTCCATGGCGAGCCTCGTCGCGGAATCCTTGTTGCCGGTGCGCTGGTACTCCAGCAGAGCCTCACGCTGAAAGTCGCTGTTGATCCGAGCCATCTGCCGGTCGTCGAACGCGAGGTCGGGCCGCCCAAAGCCAAGGATGCCGGTCGCGAGACGCTTCCTGGCCTCGTTGATCGTGTTCTCGTCCTTGAGCTCCTTCATGAACTCCGCCGCGGCCTCGTTCGAGCGCATGCCCGGCAGCTTGGCTTTCCAGGCTGGGTCATTGCGCTCCGCGATGATCGCCGCGGCCTCCTGCGCGGAGCGGCCGATGCCGAGGTGGTAATCGAACTCGGCCGCGGCCTGCTCGATCTGCTCCCGGCCCGGGACCGTCGCGAAAGCATGCTGGTTCGCCGCCATCAGGCGAGATGCGACCAGGAGGCCGCGCTCGACGCGCACCGGGTCTGTCGCCACCAGGGTTCCGCGCACCAGGTTGCTGACAGCCTCGGGGACCACGCCGGTACGCTTGGCGACCTCGACCGTGACGACGCGGGCGCGCTCGGCGGCTTCGTCGGACTGCAGGAGGACGGAGGGGCTCGGAACGACCTGAGCGTAGGCCAATCCAATCTGCTTGCGCTTGTCCGCGTTGAAGGGGTCGCCATCGAGCGCGCCCGAGTTGAAGGCCTCGACGGCCGCGGCCCGCTCGCGCAGCCCGGTCGTGGTGCTGTCGTACTGGCGCAGAAGCGTGTTCCGGCGGGGCTCGTCAAGCGTCGGGTCGGACTCGATGCTCGACCGGCTGATCATGGGCCGGAGGCCGGCATTAGCGTCCAGGATGCTGCGCTCGAACGTCTCGGCCTGAGCCGACGCTTCCTGGATGCGCGTCGCCTGGGCCTTGCGGTCCTGGTCGATCACCTGGTCCTGAGTGTTCTTCGCCAGCAGCTCCCGCTGCTCCCGGTTGAGGAAGCCCGCAAGAGGGTCCCCTGGCCCGGCGTTGGCGGCCATGCGAGCATAATCGAGAACGCCGCTCCCGTTCGCGTCCTTGGCATTCTCGCCACGCCGGAGCGCACCCTCGGCGCCGCCGACGCCGCCCAGATGCATCATCGAGTACAGACCCTCGCGCGTGATGGGCACGCCCTGGACCGTCTTACCGATGAACTGGCCAAGCCCCCGCTTCTCGATCTCGCCATCGTAGAACGTCTGCGAGGCCTGGAACGCCGCGCGTTGCGCCTCTGGGCTCTCGCGGAAGTCGGCAAGGGTACGGACACCGGGAAATCCCGGAATGGCGAAGGTGCCCGACCACTTGCCCGGTGCGTCCTTCGGGCTCTTCGACCAGCCTTTTAGATCCTCGTTTTGACCAGGCGTGTAGAGACCGAGGGTCTGCAGGAGCGGGGCGCCGAACTGGTACAGCCCGGCGTATCCAAGCGAGTTCACGACACGCGGGTTGCCCGAGGACTCCCTACGGATCAAGGCGCCTTCCCAACCTCCGCGCGATGCCGCAATGATCTCGACGGGCGGGAGCTTCTTAAGGGAGTCGAACGCGTAACCGGTCGCCCACTCCTGGCGCTGCCTGGCCGCCAAAGCCCTGTCGATATATCCGCCGTTCTCCAGGCCATCGATCACCCCATGGCCAGCCCGAATGATCTCGGTCTTCATGTTCGGATCGCCGTCATCCGGGGTGTCCCTGAGGTTCTGCAGCGTCTGCACAGCCGCCGCCTTCTCGGCATCAGTCCGGAGCGAGAAGGCCCTGCTCTGCGCTGCGATGCCGGTTTCGTTCACGGTTGGCCGGTATTGCTCCTGCAGCAGCGCCCGACGGCGCGGGTCGGTGACCCCAGCCAATCGCTGCTCAAGGGCGGCGGCCGCGCGCTCACGAACCGACTGCTCCAGACCCTCATCGGTGGTGGCCTGGGGCAGCTCTGCTCGCAGGGTCGCCATGTCCATGACGATCCCGGCTCGGGCCTGTGCTTCCTCCAGCGTCTCCGCTTGGCGCTCCTCTTTGCGCATGGCCTGGACGCCGGCGCCGATCGCGGCATTGCCGAGGTCTTGCGCGCCCCTGCCAACCGCCTCGGCTCCCTTGGCGACGGCGGAGACGTCGTAGGTCGCGATCGGGCGACCGGAGACGAGCGAGCCCGGGCCGCCGAGGTCTTCACCCGTGGGGAGACGAGCCATGGATCACCTGAAGCGAAGATTGGGAAGACCGGAGTCGTAGTCGCTGCCGCCGGTTGCTGTGCCGGAGGGCGCACCAAACCGCGAGAACATCGAGCCGGCGCCGGAGAGAATGGTCCCGAAGGCCTGCGACCGGGCGCCCTCGGCCGCGGCCCGGCCGGACATCTCCGTGCCCTCGGCCTGCAGCTCCAGCCCGCGCGCCCGGTTCTCGCCCCGGTACATCTCGGCCAGCGCGTTGTACTCGCCTTGCCCCGCGATGCTCTCGCCCAGCGCGATCACGCCGGGATCGGTGGCGGACCCGCCGTCGGCCGCCGAGCGTGCCTGCAGGGTCGACTGGGCGAGCGCCGTCTTGCGGCGGACGTCGAGCGAGGCGCGCTGCGAGGCCGCACGCGATTCCTGAGCGGCCTGGCGCTCCTGCCGCGCCCGGAACTCCGCCTGGTCCTGCGCGGCGTTGCCGGCCGCGATCGTGCTGGACGCGGAGGCCAGCGTGCCGAGGCCGCTGACCACCGCCCCGATGATTGCTAGCTCGGCCACCTATGCCTCCCAAACGTACACGTTGGCGCTGACTTCACGGAAGCCGAGGCGCTGAAGCCAGCGCGGCGCGGCCTCGACACCCTCGTCGGCGATCGTGACGATGCGGCGGACACCGCGGCGGGCAGCGTCGGCGAGGCCCTGGCGCACGGCCTTGTGGACCGCGACCGGGTAGCGCTTCACGGCGGCGTACCCTTCGAGGAAGGCGACGACGGTGCCGTCGGGCAGGTAGGACAGCCCGCCGATCGCGACCGGCGCACCATCGATCCGTGCCGTCATCGCCCGGATGCGCCAGGCCGGCGGCTCGGCGAGGAAGACCTCGACGTCCTCGGCCGTCGTCGGGCCGATGCTAACCATTGGTCTCGACTTCGATCACGGCCGCCATGACAGTCACCGGGCGCGGAGCCGAGGCTGTGAGGCAGAGCCGGCTGTCGGTGTCCCAGGTGCCGGGGACCGAGATCATCGGTTCGTCGTAGGCGTTGCGGACCGCGTCCGGCTCGACGTCGGCGCCATTCTCGACGAGGGGGAGGTCGTCCATGACCTCGAAATCCTGGCCGTACTGCAGGCCCTGGGCATGGACGTCCGCCATGATCAGGCCGACGCTGACCACGCGCTTGACCTGGTTCAGCGCGGTTCCGCCTTGCGCGGCATAGGCGAGCTTCGAGGATTTGAACCAGGCCTGGTACGGGAGGCCGATGCAGGCCGCCGAGACCGGATCGGGAAGGGTGACCTGGCCGCCGATGACGTCGAAGGTGCCGAGATCCCGCCCATCGCCCCAGGCGATAACGCTGCAGCCCTCCAGGTGGCCGAGCCCGTCGATCGTCCTCTTGGGCGAGCCCTGGTAGATGATGTGGCAGTCGGCCATGCGGTTGAGCGCACCGCCGCGACACTGATCGAGACGCGCGAACCGCTCGCGGTAGCGCACCTGCTCCCCGCCGATCGTCCGGCGCACGGTGTAGTAGACCATGTCCTCTACCGCGTCGGGCAGGACGCAGAGGTCCTCGACGACGCCATCGGTCTCGACCCGCCACCAGGCCTCGACCTGGTCCTGCGGCTCGAAGGTGAGGACCGCGACGGTGCCGTCGGCGCGCAGGCAGTGGATGCGCGTGTCGGGCTGGCGCTGCACGGCCAGGCGCACGATCGGGTTGTTCAGGAAGAGGTCGGGGTGGAGCCGGTTCAGGTTGCCGGCCTCGTAGTCCTGCGAGTTCACGTCATACGCCAACTGGTAGAGCCGCTGGCCGGAGCGCTGGACGAAGAGCCCGCGCTTGTCGCACTTCACGGCCGCGACCCGGGCTGATCCCTGCGTGGAGCAATCCTTGATCGTGATGCCGCCGGCGGGCGTGATCGGCGCATCGAGCGCCGAGGAGCGGATCGAGATTTCGGAGCCCTCGGCGCCGGCGATCAGCCGCGTCAAGGGCAAGAGCCAGTTGATGATGGCGACGGGCCCGTAGCCGATCGAGCGCGAGATCGCGGACGAGTCCCCGACGTTCGAGCCGTCGATGGTGTCGGCGAATGAGCCGTAGGCATCTGAGACCGATGCCCAGAACTTGTCCCGGCCAGCAAAGCAGAGGCGGCCGTCGTGAAGGGCTACGGTCGAGGGATACCCGACCACGTCGGACCAGTCGCCGAAACGCCAGTCCTCCGTGAGAAAGTCCGACGAGACGGCCTGGAGGACGCTCACCCTCACCTCGGTCGACGAGATGAACTCCTGGATCCGAGCAATGCCGGTGCGCCCGCCGCCGCCGTGGAAGAGCTGCGCGACGAGCATTCCCGAGGTGTAGCTCCTCAGGCCGATCCGGTACCAGACGATCGAGTTGTCGAAGCCGTCCGTGATCTTGCCGGTGAGAACGCCGCTGCCTTCCTGGACCTTGGTGTAGCCGCTGAACTCGCCGGTGAAGGATCGCTGGACCTCCCACTCTCCGACGAAGGTGCCGCCGAGGGTGTACGAAACCGCGCGGTCCTCGCCGACGCCTGCGACGCGGATCGGCGGCGTGAAGCTCTGCGCCGCGCCGATCCGGAAGGCGTGGTTGTACTGCGGGGTGAAGGCGCGGATCAGCGAGCCGACTTGCTGCGGACGGAACAGCGGGCGGGTCGCGGTCACCGTGCCGAAGCCCAGTCCGACCGAGAACTTGAGCTTGAGGTCCTTGGTCGGAAACCCCTGGAATGGGCCGTCGTCGACAACGAGGTCGATGAGGGACCATGACCGTCGGCTCCGGCGCTCGATACGGCGCTGCTTAAAGCCAAGGCAAGCCACAAAGACGACGTCGCCGCTTTGCTCGTAGCGCAGCAGCGGCAGCGCGGCTTCCGGCCAGGGGGTCGGCAGCTCGAGCGGGCCGGCGGGCTCGATTGCCACGGTGCCCACGGTGAAGGTCTGGTAGCTCGTATTCTCGAACTGGACGAAGACGGTGGGCTCCGTCGTCGTGAAGGTCAGGGAGTGCACGCCCGTTCCGAGCGAGGCCTCGCGGACCAGGTCGTCGCCGCCGCCCTGTGTGCCCACACGCAGGGTGACGGGGCCAGCCAGGATGTTGATCCGGAGCGCGTGCTCCACGCCCGGGGAGGCCATCGCGAACGACGCCGTCGCGGAGACACCGCCGCCGATCGACTGGCCGCGCAGCAGCATCGCGCCGTCACCGATCTCGGCGTTGCCGCCGCCGTTGGACGCGATCGACCAGGCGGCCGGGTTCGTCATCGCGCCGGCCGGGAAGGTCGAGGCGACCACCGGCCGGGTCACGACCTGATCGTTGATCACGACCCGCATCACACCGGCCGTCATCTCCAGGATGGCGCGCTCGGTGACCGAGAACACGAAGGGGATGTCGTAGGAGCGCAGGTTGCCGCGGATCGGCGTCGCGAAGGCAAGGCCCGGGCGCAGGCTCATCGGCCCGACGGTGTGCGGGACCCAGTTGCGCATCTCCTCGGCCGACAGGCGGAGGCGGTCGACGTCGACGCGGCCGAGAGCGAGCTTGCCGATCTCTCCACGGTTGAACGCCTGGAGCGGCGCGTTCTGGCGGCCCATCAGCTACTCCGGCGCAGACATGAAAAAGGCCGCCGAAGCGACCAGGTCGGGCAGCAGATCGAGGTCACGAGGGCGGTCAGAGGGACTCGTAGGTACCGCCGACGATGTACTGACCGTTCGCCGCCAATGGCGAGCCGCCGTTGATCGTGTTGGCCGCCGTCGTGAAGGCCATCTCGACGCCGCCCTCGAGGGCGACCGCGTGAAGGCCGTAGCCGGTCTGCGCGAACTCCTTGCCGGTCGCCTCGGCGTACCCCCGAACCGGGGCCGGAATGCTCGCGACGAACTCGCCCGTGCCGGTCCCTAACCCGGCAAGGTTGGCGCGGACGCGCCACTGGATCGTCTTGCCGACCCGGCGCCAGAAGCCGAGGACCAACGCCGGTGCGACAAGCGTACCGGCACCCGCCCGCACGGTGGCGGCATAGGGGCTCCAGCCGGACAGGAACTCGTCGATGGCGACGACATCGATGACCGTTGCGCCGCCGCTCGGTGTGACCAAGTTGCGCCAGCCCCGTCCCGACAGGCGCGTCAGGGCCTGCAGGTTCACGAAGCCGGGCGCCGAGCCGAAGGGCGAGAAGTCTCGGGTTTCGACCTCCTCGCAGTTCACGAACTGGGCGAAGTCGCCGGCGGGCAGACCGTCCCGGGCCACGGGGAAGCGGTTGATGTTCTCGGCGACGATCTTGCCGACCGTGGCCTTGAGCGAACCGCTGACGTAGAGCGCGCGGCAGTTCGCGTTGCGGATATGGGCACCCTTGATAGTGAGGTTGCCCGCGGCGCCCTTCCCCACGTGGTTGCCGTCGGGCTTTAGGGGATCGAAGCAAATCGCGGCGATGGCCGGCCGCACGGGATCGCGCGACATGCCGATGTTGAACCCGTCGACCTCGCCGAGCACGACGTCCTCATAGACGGCGTATTCCAGCCCGAAGAACGATCCGCCGACCACCGCCTCGTAGAGGGTGTTGGAGACGCAGATGTCGCCGATGTTGACTTGCGTCATGCTGCTGCGGATGCCCGCCGCGCGGGTGCGGCCGCACCGGAAGCCGCTCTTGATCTGACAACCGATGCTGCCCTCGCGCACCAGCAGGTACCAGGGCGTCGCCGTGAAGGCGGGAAGTGGCGCCTGGGTGGTGAAGGTGTAGGTGCCGGCACCCGGGTTCGCGACGGGGTTGAGCGCCTGGGTGAAGACGATCCGGCTGTAGTTCGCGTTGACGATCTCGATCAGCTCGCCGTGCCGGGGGAGTGCCTCGAATGGAGCGAGATACTGTACGGTGAGCTGGTTGGGGCCGTCGCGCGAGATGACCGGCGCGATGTAGCCGGCCAGGTTGACCGCGTCGTCGCCGGTGTCGAAGACCTGGCCTCCAATCACCGAGCCCGCACAGTTGATGAGGTGCGGTCCGTCCGACGAGATCCCCATCTGGCGCTTGATGCCGTTGTGAAACCCAGCCTCGATCGTCATGTCCGACAGGATGCGGGCACGGACGCCGTAGATGCCTGAGCCCAGGCAGGAATGGAGCGTCACGGTCGAGGGGATGACGATGGTCTCGCAGTCGCGCGCGATGATGCAGTCGCGGCCGTACTGCCGGTGCTGGATCGTGATGCGCTGCCCGACGAGCGAGGGGATGCCGGAGAAGGCCTCGTTGAGGACCGCGGTGCCCGCCAGGTTGGTCGGGATGCGATAGCGGCCCGGCGTGCCGGCGACCGGCTGCAGTGGGGTATTCTCCCGCACGAAGACGAGGCCCTGGACGCCTTCAAGGAGGTTCCAGAGCGAGACGACGTTGAGGGAGGTCCAGGTCGGCACCCAGTCGAGCTGCACCTCGAGGTACTGCCCCGGCACCACGGCGACGATGCCGCCCTGATTGACCGGCGGGTTGAGCTGCTCGATCGTGAGCTCGCCCTCGAAGCCGCAGCGACCCTTGCAGCGGTCGAACCAGATCAGGCCGCAGTAATCGACCAGGCCGCCCTGGTCGTTCGACGTCGACCCGGTCAGCCAGATCGTCGTGGAGTTGAACTGCAGGATCAGGTCTTTCCCTTGCGTCATCACAAGGGCCGCGCCGTTGCCGCCGAGCGTGCCGCCGAGAACGAGGTCGCCGGCTGGGAAGATGACCTTCTGCAGCTTGAAGAAGACGGCCACCGCGATGGCGCGCTGAACGGCGCGGGTGCTCTCGACGATCTGGGCGTCGGTCGCGTTCTTGCCGATGGTCACCGTGCCGTAGTTTCGGACGTCGACCTGTCGGCTCAGGACCTCCTTGACCGTAATGGTGCGGTCGGCGAGCTCCGGCGTGACCTTGTCGGCCGTAAGCGAATACTCGACGAAGGTGCCGTCATCCGTGCCGATGCAGCGGACCATGTCCGCATAGTTCACGAACGGCTCGCCGTCATCGAGGACGCGGGAGCCGTTCATCCCAGGCCGGTAGCCTGGCGTGCGCGACCGGCGTTCCTTGACGCGATCGACCTTGACCGAGACGTTTGCCATCGATCAGCCCTCCAGGCCGCCGTCTACGGTGACGGTGATGAAGTCGGTGGGGAGCTGGGGGTCCGACGTGGTCGTGAGGCCGGCGCTGCCGCTGCTCTCACCCTCGCTGCTCATGCGTCCGGTGCGGGCGCGGACCCACGATCCGGGCGGCGGGAACACGGGCGGGGTGTTGTTCGCGTCGTTCGACTTGGCGCGCTTGCGAGCCACGTCTTCGAGCTTCACCAGGTCGCCCATCAGGCTCGTCGAGCCTGTGATCCGCTGGCACGTCTTCTGCGCCAGGCGGAGCGCCAGGTACTCGCCGAAGGTCGGCGACCAGCGCGACAGGTCGAGGCCATAGGCCGGGTCCGTCGACACGTACCGCACGAAGAGCGGATCGGTGTCGGTCCACCAGAAGCCGCTCTCGTCAGTGTAGCGGACGAGCGGGTGCGTGAACCGCTCGTCGGTCGCGACCGCCGTCGTCTTCAGCCAGTCGTTGGGCTTCTGGTAGGCGAGGCCGTACCCGAACCCAGGGGCGATACTCGGTACGGGCGCGAGCTGCACGGAGCGGATCGCGAACGACCACTTCGCCTGCTCGAGCGTGTAGAGGACGGCCGCGGCCCAAGCCTGATCCAGGGCACGGCGCGGCTCGCGGTTCTCAGCGAGAGAGGCGAGCCTGCGCTCGCCCAGGTGCCCCAGCGCCTCGTTGTAGAGGGCGAGCTTGTCCGCGGCCATGACGCGCGATCAGCCGATGGTCTTGCGGTGGTTGGTCAGCCACTTCTTGGCGGCCGCCTCGCTCGGGAGATCCGCGGTCAGGACCTCGCCGTCGGAGATGCGCACCACGCGCCACTTGTCCTGGACGTTGAACTCGGTGCGGAAATCCTCCGCCGGCGCCTCGGGGCGCTCGAGCTCGTCGTCGAAGAAGGCGCCCGACACGATGCCGGTCTTGATCGCGGTCCGATCCGCCGCGCGGACCAGGAGGACGATCATGCCGGAGAGGTCTTCCCTGACGCACTCGATGATGTCGCCGGGCTTCACCCCTGAAATGTTCATGAAGAACATCGGGTGGAGCACCTCCTCGACGGACGTGCCGATCTCGAGGACGCAGCGGTAGTGGTTCCGCTTGTGCTCGGCGTGGCCCATGCGGGGGTTCGTCATCTGGCGGGCCATGCGGCACCTCTTGGAGGGAAGCGGAAACGAGAAAGGGCGGCCCCGAAGGACCGCCCCTGTTTGGCGTCAGGCCGTGAGGCCCGGGCTTAGGTCGCGTTGGCGGCCGGCTGCGCCGCGCCGTCGGTGAGGTCGGCCGCGCCGGCGGCGGTGATCGACGCCACGTAGAACAGGTGCAGGACCGGAGGCGTGCTGTTCTGGCGGTAGCGCACGACGTCGCCGGCCTTCATGCCGAGGTCGCGGGCGTTGGAGATGTAGCCGGTGACGGCCACGACGGACGGGGCGTCGGAGCCGTCGAGGGCCCACTCGGCCGGGCCGCGATTGCCGATGTCCTGGTGACGCTGGGTCGGCGGGTTTGCAAGGCTGTAGGGCATCGATGTGCCTCCTGGATGTCGGATGGTCAGGAGGACCGGAGCGTTGCCGCCCCGGTCCTGATTAGGTCCAGTGGCAGGCGGCCTTAGCCGACGGCGGAGCCGTCGTGCGGCACGACGAGGATGCCCTTATTCTGAAGCACCTGCGAGCCCATGAAGATGGACGAGCGGGCCCAGGAGTAGTCATCCTCGTCGTTGTAGCCGGCGGCGATGGACGCCTCCGTCATGTTGGCGGCGTGACCGATGGCGGCCTGATGGAACAGGAAGCCTTTCTCGTTGGCGGTACCGACGCCGGGCAGGCGGTTCGAGAAGGCCCAGTTCACGCCCGCCCAGCGCTTGTAGCGCTGCACGGGACCGTTCAGCGGCTTGGTCTCGACCCAGTCCGCGGAGTTGAACTCCTTGATCTGGTAGAGCTCGGCGCGGAACGAGAGCGAGGCGAGCCAGAAGATGTGCTCCTCGTCCTCGACCTCGACGTCCTGACGACCCAGCTTCGCCAGAGCGTTCTGGACGAGGGCCAGCGTCGCAGCGCCGCCGGTGATCGTGTTCGTCGCGGTGTTGAGGGCCGCGATGATGTCGTCGTCGATCTTCCGGTTCATCACCTTGCGGGTCGACATCTGCATCTTGGCGCGGCCGTCGCCCTGCGACGCGAAGATGTTGAACGAGGTCTTGCGCGGCTTGTCGTGCCACTCGCGCAGAGTCAGCGTGACCTGGGTATCGTTGTCTGCGCGGGCCGGGATGGTCCCGTTGACGCCACGGGTGACCGCCGCTGCACCGCCGCTGTCGACGATGTCGAAGACGGCCTGGTTGCCCTTGGTCTGCGCGTCCACGGTGACGGCGGAGCGGAGCACGGACCAGCCCTGCTCGAAGCCCTCGATGAACTCGTCCTTGTACTGAACCGAATATGCGGTGTCGGCCATGACTGGCTCCTGGTGATGTGAGGAGAGCCGTGGGCGTCGGGTGGCCGGACGTGAGCGCACAGGTCGGGGTGGCCGCGCCGGAGCGCGGGGCCGGGTGCGGTCGTCAGGGGCTTCGCCTGTGGCGGGGATTTCCCGGCGGTGGCCGGAAACGAAAACACCGCCCGGGTGAGGGGCGGCGAATGAGGGGAGCTCTCGCCTCTACGGAGGGGAACTCGGGGATGTCAGGTGTTGGTGCGGGCGGGGCCTGCCAGGGAACCCCGCAATGCGATCCGCTCCGGAGAGCGTCCTACGGCCGGCAGACTTCCACCGTGTCACCGCACCAACAAAGACGGGCGGGGTGAGCTCTCGCTCGAACCGCCGCCCGCCATAGCGATCTGACACAGAACGCCCGTCGGCTCAACCGCGCTTGGCGGCCTGCCGTTGAGCACCGATCAGCTCGCGGTACCGGGCCTGGTTCTTCACGCTGTCCGGACCCTTCCAGTAGGCGGAACGCTGATCGGCCATCATCTTCTTCAGCTCGCCGAGCTCGTCGGCGACGGCCTTGCCTTGGTCGGTGACGCCGGCCGGCACAACGGTCGCCAGCGGGTTGAGCTCGCGGGCGGTACGGGCGAGCCACTGCAGCATGGCGGGATCGTCGCCGGCGCGGCGCCCGTCGGCCAGGCGACCGCCGAGGAGCCGATCGGCGAGGCCGTCGGGCGCGGTCGCGAGGAAGTTCTGCACCGTGGACAGGTTGCGGCGATAGTCCGGGCCCCAGTCGGCCCGGAGCTGGTCGTCGGCCTCCTGCTTGAAACCGGCATCCTGCTCGGCCTGGGCAGCGACCATCCGCTCCTGCTCTTGGGCGTACCAGTCGGCCGCCACGTTGAACTGCTCGGGGGTCCAGTTGTGGGCGTGCGCGTGCGCCTTGAAGCTGTCGAGTGCGGGCTTGTCGGCCTCACCGAAGACGTAGCCGTTCGAGGGCTTGGGCTCGTAGCCTTCCGGCTTCTCCGGGATCCCATTCTCCTTGCGGAACGCCTCGAGCTGCTCGGGCGTCGCGTCCTTCGGCAGGGGCGCCTTGGCCTCGCCGGCGCGGATCCGGAGCTGCGCCTCGTGCCCGGCCTTCGCGAAGTTGGCGGGCGAGGTGTAGCGCTTGAGCTGCTTGAGCAGCGCCTCGTCGCCGTTAGCCAGCGTCTCGCGCCAGTCGTCGGGCCACTTGGCGTCGCCGGCCTTGGCCGGATCGTCAGCGGTACCGCCGTCGGCCGCGAGCGTCTTGCCCGGGTCCTTGGGCGCGGCCGGGGTCGAACCCGTCTCAGCGGCTCCAGGAGCGGCCGCCGGCGGGGTTCCGGCCGGAGGCGTGACCTCCGAAACGACAACGGGCGCCTCAGGGGCGCCCGCGGGGGGAGTGACGATCTCTTCGGCCGGCGCGCCGGCGGGGGCTTCCGTGGTCATGTGCTCTCACTCTGCGGGAGACGGTCGACGTCGAAATTCAGGAGCCGCACGATCTGCTGCCCGACGAACTGCTTGCCGGACGCGAAGGCGGTGGCGCGGTCGCCCTCGGACCCGCCCGGCCGGAACGGCAGGTCATAGGTCGCGGCGATTTGGGTGATGATCAGCGCGAGCGCGCGCTTCTGCTGGCCCTCGCTGGCCTTGCCCTCCTGGAGGGCCTTGAGCGCGAAGACGTCGAAGCGATCGGGCGTGATCGGCGTCCAGGGCTGGACCGCCGGCGCGGGGACGGGCTTGCGGCTCACGGGTTCCTCGCGGAGGCGGTGAAGAGGACGGTGTCGGCGTCCTGCATCGTGACGGTCAGGACGACGTCGCGCGCGGGGCTCGGGAGCTTGTCCAGCGTCGCCGCGCGGATCTCGGCCGGGAGCTTGTCGAACCAGTCGGCCGGCCCCCTGGCCTGAGCGACCTCAACCCACATCGGATCGATGTCGGCGACGGCGCGCGTGGTGCTGAAGGCGATGCTCACACCGGAGCTCCTGCGACCTGGGCGAGCTGCGCCGCCTGCGGGACGAGGCCGGCCTCCTGGAGGCGCAGCGCGGCATCACCGACCGTCGTTGCGACCTGCGCGGCTCCACCGACCTCCTGCGCGGCCTGCGCCGCCTGCTGCTGCTGCTGCAGGCTGGCCCGGACCTGCTGCGCCTGGTCGTCGGGCGTGATCCACTTCGCCGGGACCTGGGCGCCCTCCAGCGCGTCGCGGAAGGCGGTGCGGACGTCCATCTCCACGAAGGCCTGCGGATCGATCTGTGTCGCCGCGGCGAGGAGCTGGCCGGCCTCAAGGAAGGCGGTGGCCTTGTCCCGGGTCTTGGCCTGCTCGAGCGGGCTCTCGAAGGTGAACTTGATCTCCTGTCCGCGGAGGCCCTGCGGCATGTCCATCAGGTTGCCGAAGGCGCCGTTCTCCAGGGCGAGGTTGAAGGTCTCCTCGGCCAGCGCGCCGTTGTATTCGATCTCCATGGGCTCGAAGAGCGGGAGCGCGGCGCGGATGAACTCCTCGACCCGGGTGCGGACCTCGGTCGCCGTCATGGCGCCGCCGGCGGGCGGCAGGTTGATCCGGTCCAGGTAGAAGGCCCGCTTGATCAGGCTCTCGTAGCGGTCGGCCATGTCGGCGCCGAAGGCGAGCTGGCCCTTGCCCTCACCGAGGACCCGGAGCGCCTCGCCTTTGCGCTCGTCGTAGTCAGCATCGACCCAGGTCACGCCGCCGGCGTAGGTATTCACGCCGCCCTGGACCATGTCCGCGACCGCGACCATGGCCGGGTTCACGGCCTTCTCGCCCGCCTCGAGGAGGGTGAGCGTGATCTTCTGCAGGAGCCGGGCATCGGCCAAGCCGACGACGGTGGCGGGGCTGTGCGCGTACTGCGACCCGGACACCGTCGCCCAGCGCGGGACGGAGAAGACGTTGCGCCGGATCGGGGTCTCCTCGAGCACCGTCTCGTGCTCGCAGTCGATGTAGATCCGCATGAACGGGAACTTGGCGGCGCGGCGGAGCGCGGCCTTGTCCGTGTAATCGTACTCGTCGAAGGGGATCACGATGTCCCGCAGCGGGATGAGGCGGTGCGGGTCCGTCTTGCAGATCTCGTCGATCTTCCGATCGTAAGTCTTCGGGAACATCTTGCGCACCGAGCGCGCCGGGATCTTCCAGACCCGGTGCATGGTGTCGACCTGGCGCATGGCGTTCTCGGCCCAGGCGCAGTCCTTGATGTGCCAGGTCCGGTACAGGATGCCGTTGCCGTTGGCGTTGAGCTCCTGGCTCATCACCGTCTGCCCGAACGCGGCGAAGTCCTGGTCGGCCTCCTTGGTCGCCCAGGTGAAGCCGGACTGCCGGTCGTACATGATCCGGCGCATGGTGTTGGCCTTGGCCTCGAGCCAGGCCTTCGACTGGACGTCGTTGGCGATCCGGTCGTCCTCGACCGTCATGCCGAACCAGTTCTTGCCGCGCGGCCGGAGCATCGCGGCGAACTGGTCGGCGAGCTCGCGGTGCGCGAGCACCGGCGCGCCCGTCATCAGGCCGCGGGCGAACTCCTCGCCGACGGCGCGATCGCGCGTGAAGTCGGCGCGCTGCGGGAAGAAGTTCTCCGCGATCTCCTGCCACAAGGACATGAGGGGAGCCCTCTGCGCGAACAGGGAGTCGCCCTGTCCACGCAGCTCTTTCACGCGCTGCTTCATGGTGCGTCAGGTCCTCGCCGGCGTCCGGATGGGTTCAGCGGCCGCCGAGCGAGCTGGCCTGATAGTCCGACGAGCCCGCGATCGTCGTCGACGCGCCGAGCGGAGTGCCGCTCTCCGGTGCCGTCAGGATCGTCGAGGCGCGACCGCCGCGGGACGCGGCCTCGGCCATGCTGCGGCGCCGGGCGGCGAGCACGGCCGGGTTCTGCTCGTCGGGCATGGTCGCGACCGGGGTCACAGCAGGAGCGCGGTTGCGGGAGCCGCCGCCGAATAGGGAAGCCATGAGGGTGTGCTCCGTCAGAAGATGAGGGCGAGCCCGGCAACAGCGCCGAGCAGGATCGAGCCGACCGTCAGGACGACGGATGAGATGAGGGCGACGTCGCGCCGGGTGAGCGCAGTGCTGTAGGTTTCGGGGAGCTGCGCCTCGATCTCCTGCGCCATGTACGAGAGCGCAGCGACGCCGAGCGAGGCCACGGCGAGGCGAGGCGCGGCCGTGGAGCCTTGCACCAGGCCGATCGCCACGATGGCGACCAGGTAGAGGGCGCTGTTGAGCAGCAGCCCGGTTCGGATCGCGGTGCGATTATCCATTGTCATCGTCTCCGCATGTGGGCGTAGCCCATGTTCGCCGTGGCCTGCAGGCCGTTGGACCGCCGCGCCTTCGAGCGCTTGGCGGCCCGGTCGCCCTCGCTGAAGAGCATGACCACCACGTCGCCCTTGCCGGGCGAGCGGCCGATCCGCTTCTTGATGTCTTCCTTGCTCTCGATCTTGATGCCCTGCCGGGTGAGCTCCCAGCGCACCGCGCAGAGGTCGGCCTTGACCTCGTTGCCGGGCGGGATGGCGACGATGGAGCCGCCCTCCTGGTCGGGGTCCAGGGCCTCGCGAAGACGCCAGTGCGCCTCGGCACGGCGGTTCACGAAGCCGAGCTTCGCGGCATCGTTGGTGATGCCCGTCGATCCCTCGGACCCGACAAACGCCGTCGCCTCGATGCTGTTGTCCTTGAGGCGCATCGTGGTCGCGCCACCATAGCCACCACCGCCGTCGACGATCACGGGGCAACCGTCGCGGCGCAGCGCCACTACGCGGCCGGCCATCATCGAGTGGTCGGCCGTCTCCTTGCCCTGGACGGTCGTGAATGGAGAAACCCATCCCCCGTACCGCGCGGCGATCTCGGCAGCGTCCGCGCCGCCGCCGGCAGGGTCCAGCGCGATCGCTGTCATCGCGAACCCGTTGCGACCCGTCTCGTGCCACCGCGCCTGTGCGGCGGTTACCCAGTCGGTAGGGATGAGCTGGAAGGCGTCATCCTTGATCTCGGCCTGGAAGTTGCCGTCGCGGTAGGCGGCCCGCAGCTCGGGCGGGAGCGAGTCCAGCGAGGCCTGGTAATTCGTGCCGGCGAGGTACGGGTTGTCCGAGAGCTTCGCGGGGATGAAGGTGCGGGACCGCGCGAAGACCTCGCGCCCGTCGATCATGTGGGGGCCGCGGCCCTCGACCTCGATGTCCTCGCCGTTCGATCCCGTCGTGTACCAGCGCAGCACGCCCGGCGCCGTCGGGTATTTCGGGTGGTTCTTGTCGAGCCAAGGGCCCCAGTATTCGAGGACCCAGAGGCCTTCCGGACGGGTCGGCGGGTTGCCGGCGCAGACCACGCGGCACCGCTGCCCGGGCTTGCTCGAGCGGTTCCAGGTGGTGATGAACTTGAACTGCGTGCGCGTGAAATCCGAGATCTCGTCGAACCCGTAGAGATCCTTCGCGCGGCCCTTGTAGCGCTCCTTGTTCTCCTCGAACTGGCAACCGCCGAACTGGACCTGGCGAATGCCGCCGTCGACCTTCAAGACGTGCTTCTGGCCGTTGTACGAACCGCGGTCACCGGCGAACCCGCAGGCCTCCTCGGCGAGCTCCGCAGCGTCTGCGTTCACTCGCCGAAGGATGAGGCTGCTCGTGTGCTCGTTGAGCGCCAGCCCAATCAGCAGGCCGGACTTACCCCCGCCCGCCTGGCCGCCGTAGTAGAGCTCGTCGGCCTCGGAAAAGTAAGCGTCGGTCTGCGGGCCCGGGTTGGGGATCAGCAGGAGGTCCTGCGTCGCCTCGACGGCGTCGCGGGTCACGGCTTCCCGTTCCGCCTCCGGGAGAACCCCGAGGGAGGTGATGAGCTCGTCGAGGAGCGACATGCTGGCGGGGTGTCTCCAAACGCAAACGGGCGACGCCTGGAGGAGCGCCGCCCGTTAGGTCCCGGATCTACAGGGCGTTCGAAGCCATGCGCACCGGGAGAGCCTGACTATTCGTCGAGAAAGGGCCGTCGGGTCAAGCCGGGTGCTGCTAAGGCAGCACGCAGCCCGGACTGAGGTCCCACGTCACGCCGGAGCCATCCTGCCGCTTGAGCGTGGAGCCCGGTGCGACGCCGGACAGGTCCGCGGACTTCACGGTCAGGTGGCCGCCGCTCTCGGACCGGAACAGGATGCACGGCCGGTCGCTGGTCACGATCAGCCGCTCGACCGTCAGTTTTGCGTTCTTCGCCAGCCACAGCGCGGCCCCGGCCGGGTTGTGGATGCGCAGCGTGCCGACCGTCACCTCGTCCCAGGCGCGCAGAGCCCGGTTGCACTCCGCGATGTAGCAATCGTCGACGTACCAGATCCCTTTGAGATCCATGCCGCCATCGGACGCGCCGATGCAGCGGCCGCGTCGGACGATGCCGCCCGTGCCGCCCTCCGTCGCGATACAGTCACCGTTCGTGTACTGCCCCGGGACGTCGGCCATGTAGAAGCCGGAGATCTCGAAGTCCTCGAACAGGTGGCCGGTGCCGTCATGGACCTCGATGCCCTCCGGCAGGTCCCTCCCGGTGTTGCGGTGCGCGCCGTGCTTGAGGATGACATCGTGGATGTGCCAGCGATCGCCGCGGACGCGGACGCCGCAGCGGAAGATGTCCTCCGCTTTCAGCCGGCCGATGGTGATGTCGTGGGCGAGCACGCCGGCATCGACCTCGACGATGCGGTAGCCGCCGCGCGTCGAGCGATCCAGGATGACGTGGCCGTTCTTCTGCGCCGTGCTGGAGCGGATGCGCAGGAGCGCCCCGTTCAGCGTGTCGGGATAGCCCACCGCAGCCGGCAGGGTCTCGGACCAGTGCGGGGCGGGAGGCGCGGCCTTGGCGGGCGGTAGGGTCGCCGCGGCATCGTCGGCCGCCGCGTAGAAGTGCTGCCCATCCTGCTGCCCGAGGTAGCGCAGGCGCGTGATGGGCCGGCCGGACGGGTAGAGGTAGCGAGCCCCATTCTCAAACTGATCGCTGCTGTTGGCGCGAAGGCGTTGTAGCGGTGTGGCGAACGCGATCATGGCAGCGTGATCCCCTTGGCGGTGGCGATTGCGCGGAGCTTGTTCTCCTGCGCGAGTGCTTGCGCGACAGTCAGGTTCGTGCCCGCCAAGAAATCGAAAGCCGCCATCTTGCCGTTGTAGAAGTTGGCGATGGACCCCAGCCGCTGCGCGCCGATCTGCACGCCGCAGACGTTCGTCGCGGTGTTCAGCGTGGCGGCGATGCTCGGCTTGGCTTCGACGCCATTGAGACGGATGCGCAGCGTCGTCCCGTCCTGGTGCATCTGGACCAGGGCCCATGTTCCGACCGGCAACGCGGTATCGGCAGTCAGCTCGAACGGCGACGTGCCGTTGACGTTGCCCCACACGGTCGCACGTATCCGGCCCTCGAACAGCGCCAGTTCCCAATAGCGAACTGGCGTCCCAGAACCCGTCGTCCGCGCGGCCAGGACGTACTTGAGCCCCGTGCCGGCGATGGCGTCGGGATTGATGACGGCCCCGACGGCGAGGCTGTTGCCGGTGAATAAGAGCGGGTCGCGGCTCTCAAGGTACTGGGCGCCGGAGAACTGGAAAACGCTGCTCGTGCCGTTGGGGGCGGTGGCGCGGGTCGGATCGTTCGTGGTCGTCGCGGCGTTGGCGCCCGTGATCGCCATTGCGCCCTTGTAGGAAGGGTCGCGCACGAACTGGACAGGCGTGCCCTCGTTAAGGTCGAGACCGAGGCCGCGCACGCTCGCCGGGATCGGCGCCGTGACCGTGGCGACGATCGCGTTCAGCTCGGCGCCGAGCAGCGCGTCCGTCTGCGCCGTCGTGCCCCTGGCCGCCTTGACCAGGTAGGTGTGGTTGCCGTCGGCCTGGGCGGCGAACGAGGTGTTGCCGGACGCATCCACGTTGACGATGCCCGGCGCGCTGCGCGTGTAGCGGTCGCCCAACCCGCGCACGAGCGCATCGAGCGAAAGCGGGTCGTAGGACTGGCGCAAGCCGCCGACGAGGTTGGTGCCGCTGCCCTCCTGCTCGAACTGGTCGAAGATCGCCTGCAGCGGGTCGGCGGTCGGGTCGGTGTAGAGCGGCGGGCCGGAGCGGACCGTCGCACCGATCTCGACGCCCGACCATTCGATGGGGATGTCGCGGATCGCGGCGAGCGCGGCCGTCGCGGCGACGCTGATCTTGGCGTTGGTCTCGGGCGTCGAGGTCGAGGGGAAGCCGCCGCCCATCTGGCCGATCTTGCGGATCTTGGCCTTGGCGAGCGCGGCGTTGGCGGGCGAAGCGCCGTACCAGGCCATGAAGTCGACCGGCGATCCGACGATGCTCAGGAGCACGGACTGATCCGGCACTGCCGAGAGACGGGCCGTCCACCCCGTCATGGTGTCGGGGTAATTGACGTTGGTGTTGTTCTGGATGCCGTAGGGCGTCCCGAATGCATCGCGCGCAATCTTCGGGAACAGGCTCGCCGTCGAACCGGACGGGACCGAGCTGACCGCGCCCTTGTAGACGTAGACCGGAACCGGAGCCCCGTACTTGCGCATCAGCGCGTCGATGCCGGCCGGGACGAAGGTCTCGTTGGCCGAGGCCATGACGCTGTCGATGACCACCAAACCCGCGTTCTTGTGCGCGATGGCCGTGACCAGCATCACCGCGTCATCGGGATCGGTGATGAAGTCGGTGCTGATGAAGAGGTACGTGACCCCGCCCGGCTGGACCGGAACCACCGGGGCGGCCTGGACCGTCCCGGCGCTGACCCGCTGCTGACCATCGATGACGATCGCGTTCCCGACCGGCGGCTTGGTCGCGAGCACGAACGTGACCTTGCCCGTGCCGTCGGCGTTCTGCGTCGCGAGCGCGGGACCCCCGGCCGTGACGTCGAAGAGGCTGGCCGCCGTGTTCGGCTTGAAGCCCGTGTAGACGTAGGTCAGCCCGTCGGCCGAGACGTTGGGGCTGGGCGAGCCTGAGCCGCCGCCGAAGGGTTTGCGGTAGCCCGCCATGTCGCTGTTCCTTACTGCCCGGGGAAGGTCGCTGCGCCTACGAGAGGACGGAGACGATGGCGCCGACGGCCGTGGTCTCGGCCGCGATGACGTCGACGACGGCGAGGCCGTCGATCTGCGCGTGCGAGGTGTCGGCTTTCACGGCATACTTCCCGCCGTTCGCCATCTTGAGCATGACGATCCCGGCCGCGGAGCCGCCGGCGATGCCGATGCCGGTGCCTGGGACGACGGGGGTGCCAGGCGTGATGATCTTGGATTGCGAATAGACGACGTCGGCCATTGCTGGTCTCCGGTTGGTTCGAGCTGTGGGAGGGGGAGGCTTCGAGCGTGAAGGCGCCTAGAGCGGCTCTTCGATCACGTAGAAGGTCAGGCCGGCGTTGACCGAAGCGCCGAGGCCGGCGGGGGCCTGGATGAACTGGCCGAAGGTCGTGCCAGGCATGAGGATGAAGGACTCCTCGAGCTTGGTCGGCATGCCTCCGGTCGCGAGCCTACCGGCACCAGTCGGGTTCGCGTTGCCGGCCGCGTTGTTGAGACGGGTCGCGGAGACGAGAGCCTGCAGGGTCAGGAGGGAAGCTGGCCGAGGGTTCACGCCGTCGCGGGTGAGGTTCGAGCCGTTCGACGTGACGAGGCCGGTCGTGCCTGTCGCGTACAGAACCGGGAGCGCGATGCCGCCGTAGGAGAGCGGTGCGTTACCGCTCACGACGCTGTTGTCGAAGCGTCGCTTGGTGATGATGTGCCGCTTACCCGAATTGGCCGGGTTGGACATCACCACGTTCAGGAACTGCGAGGACCCGAGGGTCTGCTCTCCCGTCGTGAAGACGAAGTAGCGGCCCTCGAAGAGCGCTTGCTCGCGCCGCTCGGAAGAAGGGACGAAAAACCCGGCCATGACTACAGACCGACGCCAGGCGTGACCTCGAGGGCCGCGTTGCCCGTCTCGCCGAGCGTCGCGATGTGGGTGGTGTTGGGCGGCACGCTGAAGATCTCGACTGTGCCGGCCTTCAGGAGCACCGATCCCAAGGCGCCGCCAACGACCGGCTTCGTCGCGGCCACGGTGTCAGCCTTGCCGAACTCGACCCGGCAGTCGCTGGGGCCGTTGTTCACAATGCGCACCTGGTCGTTGGTGGCGAGAGCCGTGGCGGCCGTGGCTACGGTCGCGGCGATCGCGATGGTGCCCTTCGGCTTGGGCGCGAAGCTGTCGGTGGTGTCCATAGTCAGTCCTTGGGCTTGGCGGCTTCACGCTGCGCGCGGGCCAGGGTGAAGGCGATGCGGCGGGCCGCTGCCATCGGGCTCATGTCCCGGGTTTCGATCGGGGCGCCGTCCTTGCCCGTGAGCTCGTGGCGGTCCGGCGCGCTCAGTCCGAGGTGCTTGAACAGCAGGTCGACGGCGCGCTCCTTGGAGTGGAGCTTCATCTCCATTCCGTCCTTGGTGATCTTCACGCCGGCGTAGAGGCGGCGCGCGGCCGGGGAGGCCTTCGCGGTGTCCTTGAAGACGGCGCGGCCGATGCCCTCGCCGAAGCATTCCGGGCAGTCGGCATGCGGCTCGCGGTTGCCGACGTAGCCGATGCCGCCCTCCGGATCGAAGAGCGTCGTGGGCTCGCCCTTCTTGATCCGGGCCTCGTTGTCGAGGGCGTGGGTCGCCTCGGCGCGGACCATCTCGTTGCGCGTGCGCTGGTACCGGTGGTCCAGCCCCCAGCAGAACCGGCAGCAGCCAACCCGGTGCTCGATCAGCTCGTTGGCGTCGGTCCGCGCGATGTCGACGAGCTCGCGGAGGACCTGGTCGGCGGTGATCTCGACGCGCTGCGAGCGCTCGGCCTGGGCCGCGGCGATCGCGTCGGCGATCTCAGGTTTCCTCAGGTTCTCGTAGCCGGCCTGCGCGGCCGTCGCTTCGCTGTAGCCGGCTCGACGCGCGGCGGCCGAGGCGTTCAAGTCGATCAGGTATTCCTGGACGAACGCGGCCTGCTTGTCGGTGAGGGACATGGCTTACTGCGGGGGCCTGCCGCCGAGCGCCGCTGCCCAACGCGCATCGTTCCGCGCTTCGACGTCGGCCAGGGACTCGAGCTGCGGCGCGCCGATCTCCTTGAGCAGCTGGTGCCGGGTGCGAATGGGATTGAGCTCGCGGTGCGCGCGAAGCTCGCCGACGGCCGCCTCGTATTTCTCAGGCGCGATGGCCTGCAGCACGCCCTTTGACACCGGCTCAAGCGTGATGGTGGCGTTCTCGCGGTCCTCGACCACCACGCGATAGGTCGGGACAGTGTCGAGCTGGCCGGTGAGCTCGCTGCGCACTTCAACGGCGCCAACGATGACGACGACGTCGCCGTGTTTCAGGACGGGCATGTCAGCGGCCTCCGGAGTGTGAGCCGTGGAGGAACTCGCGCTCGGCCGGGCTGAGCGTCGCCCAGGCCTGGTCCCGGGCGGTCCAGATCCGTTCCGCATGGCGCATGTGGAAGGCCACGATTGCTTGGCGGCGAGCTTCGGCCTCGAGCTCGAGATCCCGCCACGGGCGGCGCGCGCCGAAGAACAGGTCGCAGGCGGCTAGAACCCAGTCGCGGAACATCAGCTCGCCCTCTTCTCGCAGCGGACCATGAGGTAGCGCTCGTCCTCGCGCCGCACGTCGAGGGCGCTGGCGCCGAGGGCCTGGCCCTGGCTCATGCACTCCATCGGCATGGCCACAGGGCGGACCACGACGTCGAGCGCGGACTCGCGCGTGCAGTCGGCCGGCGCCGTAGTGATGGCGCAGACCAGGATGACGGCGACGAGCTGCATCAGGGCATCGCCACCAGGACGTGGACGCCCCAAACGATCGCGGCGATGGCCACGAACAGGAGCGCGAGGCGCCAGGCCTCGATGATCGGGGGCTGCGGCTCGTCCGTGCGGACGAACTCGTCGACGAAGGTGTGCAGCATCACAGGCCCCAGATCAGGAGAGCGACACAGGCGAGGGAGGCCGCGGTCCCGATCGGGCCGATGGAGAACGCCACGCGATGATCGGCGCGGCGCGTCTCGAGCTCGAACGCCAGGCGGAAGGTCCAGTCCATCAGCGGCAGGCCCAACCGGCGAAGTAGCCCCAGACGAAGGCGACGAGCAGGGTCATCAATGCACCGTCCGCGAGATCGGGAGGCCCCACGCGACAGCGGTGCGAGGGCGGTGAGACAGCGACGCGAGGGCGACGCCGGCGAGGAGGAGGAGCGCGCAGAGCCGAGGCATCAGGCGTCCGCCTCGAGGACCTGCCAATCGCTGGCGAGCAGATCGGTTTGCGAGCAGAGCCACGGCACGCGATTTCCGCAGGCCGTGAACATGAAGACGTAGGGAAGCGACATCTTCGAGTGTGCATCCGGGACCTGGAGCTCCAGGTGCATCCGCTTCCCGTTCCATCCCTCGCGGGCCACACGCTTGCCCGCCTCGAGGGCGTCGATCGCAGCGCCGATCTTCATGTCAGCGCCTCCGGAACGGGACGACGTTGCCGGCGGGCTTCATCGCCGGCGCGGGGAGTCGGGCGAGCTCGAGCTCCTCGTCGGAGTACTCGGCGCCGTCCTCGGTAGCCGACGGCCGCTCATCGAGCTTGAGGATCATCTCCAGGATCCCGGACCACTCGGCGACCTTCGGGAGGCGGCCCTCGTCGAAGACGGCGCGATCGACCTCGAGGGCCTGGCGCTTGAGCGCGGCGATCGGCGTGACGGCCGAGACCAGCGCCAGGTTCACGGCGCGCACGCGCGTCGGGCAGTTGGGCTGCTCACACGACAGGCGCGTGAGCCTCGAGCAGACGGAGCAGACCGGCTCGTCGGTCATGTCAGCGGTGGCCCTTGAGGCCGAGCACGCGGCGGGTCGCGCTCTCGAGCGTCAGGCGGCGCAGCTTGCGCAGGACCTTGGGCGGCCTGCCCGCGATGTGGTCCAGGATCCGGAGCTGCTGCCGGCGAGCGAGCAGCACATTGCGATCCTCCTGCAGGCGCAGGGCGGCGGCGAAAGCGTTCATGCTGTGAGGGTTCCGTTCAGCCGATGATCGCGGCGTGGGCGCCTGGCTGGAGGACGTGCTGCTCGGTGCCTGTCCAGGTGAACAGGTACTCGATCGCGCCGCGATATTTCGGGTTGTCGAGCAGGTAGCTCACGCCGTCGTGGCGCCACTTCCTGCCCGTGGGGGACGGGATGCCGTCGGCGTTGAGGCCGTCGGCGATCGCCTGGAGCGTCCGCTTCGGCCGACGGGCCGGGCCGCGCTCCTTGAAGATCCGGCGGACGATCGCGGCTTGCTCGTCGACGACGACGAGGTTGCCGACCTGGTCCGTACGGTAGCCGTAGGGAGCTCGGCCGCCGGCGAACCCGCCGCGGCCGGCCTTGGAGAGCTTGCCGCCGGCGGTGCGGTCTCGGATCGTGAAGCGCTCGGACTCGGCCATGCCGGCGAGGATCGCGAAAACCGTCCGCCCCATAGGGGTTGCGGTGTCGATGGGCTCAGTGACGCTGCGGATGCCAACGTCGTGTCGCTCGGCGAGCTCGGCGACCGTGGTGACGGCGTAGCGGATCTCGCGGGCGAGCCGGTCGAAGCGGTACACCAGGAGGACAGAGACCCGCCCGCTTTCAGAAAGCTCCAGTACGCGAGCGAAGCCGGCTCGCTCTGCAGGTCGCGTAGCGCCTGAAACGCCCGCGTCTGTGACCACGTCGACGAGCTCATATCCCTGGCTTTCGGCGAAGGCGCGGACGGCGCGTTCCTGGGTCTCGAGGCCGAAACCCGTGGCGGCCTGCTCATCGGTGGAGACCCGGAGGTATCCGACGGCCCGGGTGGCAACGACCGCCTTGGCGGCCTCTTGGGTTTTTATTCTGGCCCGGTTGCGGCTGGTGCGCCGCGACCCTGAAAGCGCCTGTAAACCGCTGTCACTCATAGCGTTTTAGGCGTGGCCCTCGAGGGTTTGGGGAATTACCAGGACAATTCCCCAATCACGACATTTCGGATGGGTTTGATCGGCCCTACGATGGCTGCGTCACCGCTCACCCGGAGCTGAACCTTGACCGATTACAGACCCAGCCAGTCCGCCGATTATGCCCAGTACGCAGAGGCCAAGCTGATCGCGCTGCGGCGCCACGCCGTCTACGAGATTGCCAGCGATACGACTGGCAACATCGACCCGAGACCCATGATCGCCCTGCAGGAGGCTATTGAGGTGATCAGGCGCATCCGGAGCGACGAAGAGGCGATGGCGAACGAGGGCCAGTACCAAGTCTAACGCGGCTGCGGGTGCGGAGCTGGACGTCGAAGCGGACCTCGCCGAACTGGCGCCGGCCGGTGCCGAGGCTCAGACGCGGCGGTGTGCCGAGCTCGCGCGCGATCGACATGGAGAGGTTGATCATGCGCCGGCAGTGCGCGTCCTTGGCTTCCAGGTAGGAGGCCTGATCGGTGAAGCGGGCGCGGCTGAACGCCCGCGCCTCGTCCTCGATCGCGTGGGCGATCTCGTGAGCGGTCATGTGCAGCCGGCGATATAAGGGGGATAAAAACGAAAACGCCCGCGGGCCTTGCGGCTGCGGGCGGTCGTCTCGGACGGTGGTGTTGTGACGCGGAACGGCCGTCGGGTCAACGGCTCACGAGTGCATTGCCCCTGTTGAGCAGTCGTTCGATTTGAGCGGTGCTCTCCGTTACCTGCACTTGGTGGATACCTTGCCCAGAGGCCGTCGCGAATTTCAGGATCGTGAAATCCTCATACGGTTCGATGTTTGCAACCGTTGTCATGTTGACCAGGATTTTCTTGTCGTAGGATGTCAGTTCTAACCAGAGCATGCGCTTCCTCCTTGCAGAGGGAGCATCCTGGCATGCCTACTCCGCGGTGTCCTCGGCAGGGTGCCTTCCCCACAGATGCCCATGGCCGGCTGGGACCACACGGCCGCGCTCGTCGGTCTCCTCGCCGGTGGCGGTGCCGACCTCTGCGCGGATGACGCGATCGCCGTTCTCGTCCTTCACCACCAGCCCGCGGGCGGCGAAGGCCTCGTCCAGGACCTCGAGGAGGTACCGGAACCGGACGGCGATCTCGGTGACCTTGCGGTCGCTGGCGAGCATGTCCTTGGAGCGGACATAGTCCTTGATGGTGCCGCCGCGGCAGAGCAGCTCGCGGAGGAAGTGCGCCGGCGTCTCGCCGATCGCCGCGTGAACCCGGCGCATCAGGGCCTGAACCTCGCGGGCGTTGCTGATCGCGCGGATGAAGTCGAGGTCCAGCGTCTCGGGCCGGCGAGACGGGTCAGAGATCCGCACATCGCCATAGTCGACGTCGCCGGTGTTTCGGGCGCCGCTGGCCTTCTCGAAGATCGCTTGGACCTGGCGGGCGGTCTCATACTGCGAGACTGTGATGCGCCCGTTGGCGCGCTCGTGCTCGAGCACGTCGACCCGACGATTCACGGTCGCCTGGATGCGCTTGCCGGGCTCGTAGGGATCGGCAACGGCAGCGGTCACGCTGTCGTCCTTGAGGGTCACGACGATGCGCTTCTTCGGCTGGTCGATGGGAGTGCCGATGCCGAAGGCCTGCGGACCGCGGGCGAGGCCTACGCCTGGCGTGTAGGCGCCAACGGGATTGTACCGATCGCCGCGCGGGTCGCGCCGGCGTTCGGCCGACGGCTTCCGCTTCCGGACGGCCGAGATGCTGAGAAGTAGAGGGGACTCGGCTGCCTTCACTGCCACGGCGGGCCTCACTGCTTAAGAACAAGGCAGTCGTCGGGCTCCCGCTTTACGGGTGTCAAGCAAATGTTACTCGCCATCACTTGCCTGCGGCGTCGGCGCGGTTCTTGGCTTCGGCGATCCGTTCGCTTGCCCGCCGGCGCCGGTCCTCGAACGTTGAGCGAGGCCAGCGTTTTTCCGCACAGAACTGTGCGATCGATCCGCCGATATCGCCCCGGGTGGCCTTGGTCCGAGCCCAAATTAGGAGGGCGCGGAGCTCGTCCGATTTCGGGCCGAGCACGGTGACGGCAAAGGCGACAATGTCGAAGGTCGCGCTGGGGACGTTGCTGCCGGCGATCGTCGCCAAGGTGTTGCCCCGCGGCGCGTAGATCGCGGTCATAGGCATGGCTCGAAAGGCTGCGACGAGCCAATGATCGACGTCTGGCCCCTTCCAGTTTCCGGCAGGTGCAGATGGCGGGTCCGGCCCGGATGGGTTCAGCGACGCCCCCCGTTCACGAACGACCAGAGCGGGATGCTCTCGGCCGGGTTCGTCAGGCCGCGGTCCACCAGGCCGTTGACGAAGTGGATCTCGCCGGAAGCGAGCGCCTCGACTTGGTAGGGCGTGAAGGTGACCAGGGCGCCAGTGGAGTCCGCGCGGACCGCACCCATCCGGCGATGCACGCCGAAGAGACCGATATCGGTCCAGCCCGCCTCGATCGCGGCGACGCCCCAGTCGTCTAGGAACAGGAGCATGCCGGCCTGGACCCGCGGCCAGTGTCGCCAGGACTGACCCGGGCACGGGATCTTGTACGAGTCGATCAGCTCGATTTCTCGACGCCAGATCGCGACGGTTTCAGCCTCAAGGCCGAGCGCATATGCGAGCGCGGCGCTCATCGCGCGGCCTGCCGGCGGTCGAGGTTGGACATCAGCCGGCCGAGGCCGGGATCCGTGCCGGCTTCCCGCAGGCCGGCGAGCTGCTGGGCGAGCGCCTGGCGCTCGCGCTCCTCGGCTCGGCCGGGGACCGGCTCGTGCTCGATCGTGCGACCGTCGTTGAAGGCGTCGCCCCGATCGTCCAGCGGCACGCGCCGGGTTTTCAGGAACTCGGCCGCGGCCGCGGCCACCTTCGCCTTCTGCGCCTCGGTCGGTGGATCGTAGACCTCGGCCTCGAGGACCTGGCGCACATGGACGAGGCGGGCCCGGACCGCGATCGTGCCCGCCCGAACCTCCTCCGCCATCTCGGCCGGGTTCGGCCGGAACGTAGGCTTGCGCGGAATGAGCGGCCGGGCGCTGTCGAGGCGATCGACAGCCGCTTGAATCGCGGCCAGGGGGAAGCCGCTCAAGGCCTTCACGTAGCGCCCGTTGAGGGCGGCCGTGTTCAGGTCGCTCCCGCCGCGGCCCTGCTCGTATCCCAGGAGGTACTGGCCGACCACGGCCTCGATCGCCAGCTCGTCGTGGCAGGGCTCAAGCTGCGCCTCGAGGCGGGCGCGCACGTCGCAGAGCTGCTGCCTCTCCTGCGTCGTAGGCGCCGCGCCGCGCGGCACGCAGAAGCGGTGCGGAAGGACCGGATGGGGCTCCAGCCGCCCATGGAACGCCGAGATCGTCGCCTCGAGCTCCAGGCGCTTGACCGTTGCCACTGCCCCCGCCGTTTGCATCGTTCCTCTCCTTCAGCCTGCGTTGGACTTCGAGCATTCGGGCGGCTTGCCCGGTCGGGGCCTGCTGGCTCCCGGGTGGCGGGTCCTGGCCCTGGAAGCGGCGGCGCTTGATCTGCCGCTCGATCCACATCGAGGGATCGACCACCTCGCGCCGGTCGGCCTCCGCGATCAGGGCGGAGACGGTCGTCAGCTCGTCGAAGGTGAGGCTCAGCCAGTAGGCGATGGCGGCCCGGGCCGAGACCTGGCTCTTGCCCGTGATGGCGCACAGCGATCGAACCGCCGCGTCGACCTGCTTTCGACGATCCTGCCGGGCCTGGTCGTCGCGTTGCTCTAGCGGCAGTCCAGATTCGCGCTCGGCCGGAGTGCCACTCGTCTTCTGGTTCGAGTGCTGGTTCTGTGACGGTTCAAACGAAGTGAGTCCGGAACGTGCTTCCGGGGGTGCGGAACGTCCTTCCGGGGGTGAGGCACCAGATTCCGACCCCCCCGGAACGTCCTTCCGGGGGGTAGCCGTCATCGCGAGGAGCAATCGGTCGCTGGTGCGAGCGCCATCCTTCCGGAATCGCGCCTCGCACTGCAGGAAGCCGAGCTCCTCGAGCTTCGCGATCGCGGCCCGCACGGACCTGTCCGTGAACTCGGTCAGGTCGGCGATGGCCTTTTGGCTCGGCCACGCCTCGCCCTGGTCGTTGGCGAAGTCGGCGATCGCGAGCAGCACCGCCTTCGCCGTGGAGTTTCCGACGGTGACGGTCTTCGCCCATGTGCGTGCCTCGACGGACATGGCGGCTACTCCGCCGCCATGAGCAGCGGGGCCGACTCGTAGAGGTTCGTGAAATCAGGCCGCGGCTTGCGCTGGTTCGCCTCGCCGTAGGGCGGGAAGCTGCAGGCGCGCACCAGGTCGTAGAAGCCCTCCGGCTTCTCGCTGTTCTCGCCGACGGGCCAGTCGTGATCGGTGCGGGTGGAGCGCGCCGGCGCCCGGGTGCGCAGCTCCCCGCGCGTGGCGAAGAGGACGTGCTCGGTGCTGTTCCGGAAGTAGCGGCCGAGGCCGATGTCCGGCTTGGTCCAGGTATGCACCGTCTTGTAGGCGAAGCCCCAACCCGCGATCAGATCGCAGGCCACCGGCAGGACGTTGTTCGTGACCCAGAGGTAGAGGTGGCAATCGTCCTCCGCCCAGTCGGGCACGGGCATCGCCGCGATCTCGTCGACGGACTGCAGGGCGTAGGTATGCCCGGCAGCGGCCGAGATGTTGTCCTCGCCCCATGCGGGATCCAGGACGAGGGTGCGGAAGCGCCCCTCGATCGGGCGCAGGTTGAGCACTCGCAGCTCGTCCTGGGCGCGCAGGAGCTTGGTGTGAGGGCCGTTGACCTTGCCGGTGCGGTCCATCTCCTCGAGGAGGTGGCCGTAACGCACTGGGTCGGCCTCGGCCGCGCGGCAGACGTCGGCGATCTTCTCGACTTGGCGGCCGGAGATCCCGAAGTGGCGGCCGACGCGATCGCGGACGTCGGAGGGTCCGGAAATTTTCCGGCCCTTCGCGCCGAGCGACATGCGCTTGCGGCCCTCCGCTCGCTCCCGCTCCAAGAGGGCGAGGGCCATGGCGTGAATCTGACTGGGGAGGAACGTGGGGGCGGCCATTGCTAGGCCATCCCGAGCGCCTGGAGGTAGAGCTCCAGGATGGCTTCTTCCTCTTGCCGCTCGGCGTGGTCCTTCTTCCGGAGGCTCACGATTTTGCGAAGAGCCTTGAGGTCGAAGCCAACTCCCTTTGCTTCCGCGTAGACGTCTTTAATATCCGAAGTTAATCCGGCCTTCTCCTCCTCGAGCCGTTCTATTCGCTCGATGAAAGATTTCAGTTGATCGGCAGCAACTGACGACGGGTCTACTTGCCCGGATGGGCGATCTGTGCTGTTCATTGGGGCCTACGCAAGAGACGAGATCGACACCGCCCGGCCCGCGCTGACGACGTGGGCCGGGCCTTTTCGTTGGGGCTATGCGGCTGCAGTCGCGGGCTTCTTCGCGAGGGCCTTGAGCTTGGTCTCGGCGGCGCCGAGACGCTTCTCCAGGTCGGGGAGCTCGCGGACGGCGGCCTCGATGGCTTCGACCTGCTCCGTGAGCGGGGCCAGATCGACCGTTGCGCCGGCGGTGCTCGCCTGGAGCGCGGCGTCGGCCGCCTTGCGCAGCTCGCCCATGTCGTTGCGGATGGTGTCGAGCTGCTCGCCGAAGGCCCTGTGCAGCTCGGCCGCCTGCTCTGTCAGGAGCTCGGAGAAGTTCTCGCGAACCTCCTCGAGGTCCTTCACCTGGCCCTTGCCGCCGGCAATGTCGCTGAGCTGCTCGCGCATGTGCTCGGCGAGGAGCTGCAGAAAGTGCTTGGCCTGGTGCTCGGCGAGGTCGGTCGCCTGCACGAGCATTTTCACGAGATCGGACACGGTGCTCTCCGGGGTGAAGCGCGGGACGCGCGGAAGCGGCGGGAGGGTCAGCGCGCGGAGGCCTGGACGGCGTCGTCCTGGCCGCGGGCGGCATCGGCCGCGGCGGCGAGGCGCTGGCGGAGCAGGTAGCCTTCCAGCGCCCAGATCTTGTTGCGGGCGTTCTCCCGGGCGATCCGCTCGCCGATCTGAGGATCGAAGTTCTCAGGGCTGGCGGCGGCGCTCTCGCCGGTGACCGTGAACCCGTTGCGCAGGGTCAAGGCGCACACGATCAGCGTTGTGCCCGGAAAGCGGTGGTAGGCCTCGCCGACGATCGTCGCGTCGATATCGCCCGGGGTGAGCCTCGGTGCGGTGAGCCCTCTGGCCTGGATCTCGCGCTCGATGGCCTGCTCGTTCGTCGACATGGTCGGGTCTCCTCCGGATGAAGGGCGACGCGACCGCGCCGCCCGATGGACGTGGGTCTAGCGGCCGAGGCGCGGGATCTTCCCGGCCCAGAGCCGGGCCGTGTCCAGGTTCGTCATCGTGACGGAGGCCTCCCGCGAGGGGCCGAGCTTGGTGAGGGTCTCGCGGAGGATGCCGAAGAGGGAGTCGACCAGATCCGCGCCGGTTGGCCGATAGCCACCCTCGAAGGGCCCACGCGGCGAGAACGCGATGTAACCCTCCGGGTGCGCCTCGTCGGGCTCGTACCGGACCAGCATCGAACCGGGCTCGGGCTCGCCGCGCGCTGTGATGTTGGCCGGCACCTCGATCGGCGACCGGTATCCACCGACGTCGACGATCGCGATGTGGCGCCCGTCGTCCCGTTTCTGCAGCTCGACGAGGGGATAGGCCTCCACCAGCTTGTGGGAGACGTGGGTCGGTTTGAACGGCGGCATGGGCGCTCCTCAGACCCGGCCCAGCGCCGGGCAATCCAGGTGGGCGGCGGCCTCTCTTGCGCCGCGGCGGAATAGGACCCGCTCAGTCACGGGCTTCGTTCGCCGTCCGGCCGCCGGTGCGATCCCAGAGGCGGGGGTCCCACTCTCGGGGTGGAGATGCAGGCGGCGAACGGCCGTTGGGGCCGACCGGCCACGACAGCCGCGGATCGATCCGATCAGCCAGCCGCTCGATTCCGCGAACGGGGATGAGGAGGGCCCGTGCGAACAGGCGCAGCAGCGCGCCCGAGGCCGCGCGCAGGAACCGACCGATGCCGCCGGCCTTCATGGCCCCGCTCCATCGAGACGCGCCTGTAGGTCGGCGATCTCACATCGAAGGCGACGAGCCTGTTCCTCGCGCGCGGCACGATCGAGCCAAGCCGGCGGGTCCGTCATCACCGCACAGGCGAGCTCGGGTCCGTAAGCGGTGAGCAGGCGCAGGAAAGCCCAGGAGGTCGGCGCCGAGCCTCGGTCGAGCCACTTCGCGATGGTGTTGGCGGAGATACCCGTATCGGCCGCGACGTTCTCGGCCGTCTTGGTCGGGTAGACCTGGCGCAGGAACGCAGTGGTGCGCTCCTGGACAGTTGTACGTTCGGCATCACCCAGTTGGGCGACGACAAGGTGCGACTTTCCCATGGCTCTCCTCGATGCTGCCGGCATCGAGGGTGAGGCAGGGGAGAGCATGCCGCGCATGGTCGGGGCGAACGACATCTCAGCGCCTCGCATCGCGATGAACGAGAGACGCAGACGCGCGATCGGACGGGCTGGGGAGCGCAGGCCGAGCGCGGAGGTACGAAGCGAACGCGGGCCGCGTGGACAAGTCGACACGCGGCCCGCGCCGCTTACCATCGGAGGTGCGAACCAACCCGATGGAGCTTTGAATGACGGAAGAACCGAACGATCCGATCGTGTCGTTCAGCGGAGACGAGGGCGAGGACAGCACCATCACGGTGACCCTCGACGAGCCGGACGCGCAAACTCGTCTAATAATTCACTGCCCAGGCATTTTAGGCCCGCAAGCAGATCCGTCAGCGAGCCCGCACCTCCTCGTGGAGCGCGTCCTTCGCAGCCTTCTGGAAGGGATTGCTCGACCGTCAGTTCGAGCCTCATTCCAACGGGAGTAGACCACACCGACCACCGCAGGACGGCGGGGTCCTTACCTCCTGTCGTCCTGCCTTGGTGCAGTCGTCGGCCAAGGGGAGACGGCTCGCCCCGACTGGCCACCGCCACACCGGGCAGGATCGACCTGGTTTCGGACGTCTCCAGGTCGCCCGCAGCTGGTGCAGCGCTCGCCGCGATGTCTCCGCGAAGCTTCACGGCCCTCGTATGATCGGCGCGGTCGCCAGCCTGCAGGGTCCTGATCCGCGCATCGATGCGGTCGTTCAGCCAGGCCGAGATGATCGAGAGGGGCCAGCGCATCACGCAGCCCGCTCGGGCTGCGGAGTCTCTGGGGCATCCCAAAGATCAGGCCTGAGCTTCCAAAGCGGGATGCCGGTCACGTCTCTGATAGCCCGCGCTAGTTCAGGCGAAGGCTGCTGGTCGCCGGTCTCGATGCGCGAGATCGACGCCTTCGACCGCCCTACCAAAGCGGCGATGGCGTCGAGACTCAGGCTCTCGGCTTCCCGGTATTCTCGGAGAGGATGCGTCGTCATGGCCGACATGGTTACGTTGCACGTAACCGAGTCGTCAAGCGGTTGTTGCGTGGGATGTGGACGACGCTTGTTTACACCTCGTGTAACTTCCCGAAATGCCGAGGAGAGTTAAAGGTGACCGCGCGCGGGGACGACACTTCATCGCGGAGTGGCGGGCCTATCGTGGCCTTACACAAGAGCAGCTTGCTGAGCGTATGGCGACGACCAAGGCGAGTATATCTCGAGTTGAAAACTACATTTCTAGCTACACGCAGGATTTCCTAGAAGCTTGTGCTTACGCGCTGATGTGTGAGCCCGCTGACTTAATCATGCGCAATCCGCAAGATACGAGCGCACCCTGGTCATTATGGGAGCGCGCCAAAGAAGCTGAACGTGAGCAGATAGTGACCATCATGCGGGTTATAGTGGGTGATAAGACAGGAACGGACGGCTAAAAACAACCAAAGGCGCGAGGCTAAACCAATGATCGACGGTTACACGAAGATTGTCTTGACCATAATCGCCTTGTCACTATCAGCCCTTGCATTGAAGCCCGCGATCCTACCTGCCCAGGCGCAGTTGAACGGATGCGGTTCAAGCAGCCGCAATCCTTGTTACATCGAGATGTCGAGCAAGGGCTGCGGAGCCTTCAACGATCCTTGCTACATCAGAATGGATCGGTAGCGCGCCTTCATCAGGGACAGTCGCGTAAAGCGGCTGTGGCGTCAGCAACTTTGCAGCCCCGGAGCCCCGCCTACGCGGGGCTTTTGCGTTTCTGCCTACACCCTAGAACCGGGTGCAAACGACAGCCTCCGGAAAGTTTCGTCTGACGCAACATTGCGCTTGACGTTCAGGTTACGTCGAACGTAACGTAGCTCCATCGCCTCCCCGCGATGGAGCCCCGCCCGTGCCCTTCTCCCGCCACAGCCGCCGCGGCGCCTGGAAGCTCCCGCTTCCGGAAGGCCCGCCGACCACCGCACGAATCCTCCCCACCCAAAGCCCCGCGATCATGCGGGCGATCGCGGCGGTTCAGGCTAATGCCGAGCGCTACGCCGCGGAGCGCCTGGCCGTCCGCGAGGCCTTCGGCATCACGGAGCCGGTGCCCTTCGAGGGCCGCTACGGACGGGTGGCGTGATGGCCGGCCCCCGTCGCCTTTCCCCGAAGAAGATGCAGATCGCTTGCGATCGCTTCAACGCGAAGCACAGCGTCGGCGACACCATCGGCGTCTGGCCCGGCGCGATCGGCATGGGCACGCTTCACGTCGTCAGGATCGTCGAGCCTGGCGCCCACGTGTTGAGCGGCCACACCGCGGTTGTTCAGGTCAGTGGCGGCCACGGCTGCATCGCGCTGACCCACGTCGTCGACATGCGGGGAGCCGAGAAATGGTGACCGTCTCCTTCACCGCCGCCGATCCTCGCGATCCAGACGGCGAGCGCACGCTCGACATCGAGTTCACGATCGACAGCTACGGCTGCCCCGGCAACACCTTCGGCCTGCCCGAGGACTGCTACCCGGCCGAGCCGGCCGAAATCTCGGTCGCCTCGGCGCGCGACATCACGGGCGCCAACGTCCTCTCGCTCCTGACGACGGACCAGCGCGAGGCGATCGAGACCGAGATCCTGGAGCGGCACGACTTCGATCGGAGCCACGACTACGACCCGCGCGAGGACTGGTTCTGATGCGCCAGCACCTCGCCCTCGCACCCTATCCCAATCGCGACATGCTCGACCTCGTCATCGACGGGATGCGGGCCGGCCTCGTCTACCGCGAGCCTGAGACTGGGGAGTGGTGCGTCGCCCTCTCCCACGGCTCGCCCGGAAGCCTCTGGTTCCGCTGGGCCGACGTGCCCACGCCGCTCCGCGAGGCCGCCTCCGAATGGCACGCTAGCCTCGCCGACCTCATCGCCGCGCTGTCGATCAACGCGCGTGAGGTCACCACCCCCCGCCTGCAGAGCGCCGCGTGATGGCCCCCTCCCTGATCTTCGTCGCTGGGCCGCTGCTGCTCGCCGCGATCTGGACCGTCCACGAGGTGGCGACCCGCCTCGTCGGCGGCGCGGAGACGCCGGCCGACACCGTGGAGACCGCCCAGGCGATCGGCGGACACATCGTCCGAATCCTCGCCTTGGTGCCGGGCTTCATCACCGGCGCCGTCGCCTTCCTCTTCGGCCTGTGGGTGCGCCGGTGAGCGCCGCCCTCGACCAGATCCCGCCGGCTGTCGCCGCGCAGTGGCTGCACGACCGCTTCGTGTCGGTCGACTCCGTCGCCCAGGACACCCGCATGGCGGAGCACCTCTTCGAGGTCTTCCGCGCCAACCACGCCCGCCGCAACCGCGCGCCGACCGACTTCGACGCGGTGCGGGCCGAACTCGCCAAGCTCCAGGAGGAAAGATGAGCACGCCCGCCCTCAAGCAGGACGTCGCCACGCGTGACGAGCCCACGCCGCCCGCGCCCACGGGGGAGCCGGCCACCATCCTCTCACTGATCGAGCGGGCGGCCCGCGACCCGAGCGTCGACCTCGACCGCATGGAGCGGCTGTTCGAGATGCGGGAGAAGATGCTCGCCCGCGAGGCCGAGACGGCGTTCAACGCCGCAATGAGTGCGGCGCAGGCCGAACTGCCCCAGGTCCTCCGCCGAGCGGAGAACAGCCACACCAATTCGCGTTACGCGAAGCTCGAGCACATCGCCCAGGCGATCACCCCGATCTACACCAAGCACGGGTTCAGCCTGTCTTTCGACACGGTCGATTGCCCTCTCGCGGGCCATTACCGGTTGGTCTGCAAGGTGGCCCACGCCGGCGGCTTCTCACGCAGCCACCAAGCCGATTTGCCGGCCGACGGAGCCGGCGCGCAGGGACGGGCCAACAAGACGGGGATCCAGGCCTTCGGCTCCACCATGAGCTACGGCCGACGGTACCTCACGCTCCTCGTTTTCAACGTGGCCCTCACCAACGAGGACAACGACGGCAACCGGGTCGCTCCGGCTGACGAGGGCGGGGACGAGTTCGTCTCCGACGAACAGGCCGAGACGATCCGGCGGCTGATCGGAGAAACACGGTCTGACGTGAACCGCTTCCTCGGGTTCATCGGAGCCGAGAGCATCTCGGACATTCCGGCCAGCAAGTTCCAGTTCGCCGTCAATCAGCTCAAGCGCAAGGCGGGGCGCTGATGTTCGGTCCGGGCGGAATTCCAGGCGCAGTAACCCACGGGTCCAACCGGCGCGGACGGCGCGCGCCGGAATATACCTGCTGGTCGGGGATGCACTCCCGATGCACCAACCAGAAGCTTGAGGCGTACAAGTACTATGGCGGTCGCGGCATTAGCGTCTGCGCCGCCTGGAAAGATTTCTCGCAGTTTTTGGCCGACATGGGGCCACGGCCATCGCCGGCGCACTCCATCGAGCGCTTGGACAACGACGGCAATTACGAGCCCGGCAACTGCGTGTGGGCCACTCGTGAGGTCCAGAGCAAGAATAAGCGACCCCGTGCGGTGAAGACTACCTGCGCGGCCGGTCACGAGCTCTCCGGCGAAAATCTCTATTCGCGGCCAGACGGCAAGCGCGGGTGCCGAGCCTGTCGGCGCCGGAACATGCGCGATTTCTACGCAAGACAGTCTCAGGAGGTCGCCAGTGAGCGCCGTTGAAATGATCCAGGGGAGCGCTGCGTGGCACCAGGCGCGGCTAGGCCGCGTGACGGCCTCCCGTGTCGCCGACGTCATCGAACGGACGAAGGCCGGCAAGTTCACTGCGGCCCGCGAAAAGTACATGGTTCAGCTTCTCGCCGAGCGGCTGACCGGTCAGGCGACGCCGCACTTCACCTCCGTCGAAATGCTCTGGGGAACCGAGCAGGAGCCGGCCGCGCGCCGAGCCTACGAGTTCCTCCACGACGTCGACGTCGTGCAGGTCGGCTTTGTTCAACACCCACGATACTCGCAGGCCGGCGCCTCTCCCGATGGGTTCGTTGATGCCGACGGCCTCATCGAGATCAAGGCGCCCATGAGCGTCACCCATGTGAGCACCCTGCTCCGTGGCACGGCGCCTGAAGACTACCTCCCGCAGATGCAGTTCCAGATGGCCTGCACGGGGCGGCAGTTCTGCGACTTCGTCTCCTACGATCCTCGCATGCCCGACGAGATGCGGATCTTCGTTGTGCGCGTCCCACGCGACGAGACGGCGATCGCCGCCATCGAGGCCGACGTCGCCGCCTTCCTGGAGGAGCTCGCCCGCCGCGAGGCCGCGCTCCGGGATCGCCTCGCGATCAGGGAGGCCGCATGACCACGGTTCTCCTCCACCCTCGCAGCGGCGTCCCCTACTCCGAGCTGAAAGCCAAGGCCCGCGCAATGCGGGCCGAGCACCATTCCTTGGAGGCCATCGCCGCGGCTCTCGATATCAGCCGCGACACCGTCCGGAAGTGGACGGCCGATATATCCTGCAATCCCGCGCGGCACCCGCGCAGCGGGATCCTCTACGCCGAACTGAAAGCTAAGGCCCGCGCAATGCGGACCGACGGCGCTTCCATCCGCAAGATCGCCGAGGCCCTCGACGTTACGGACCCGGGCGTCCTGAACTGGGTCCGGGACATGCCCTGTCATCGGGAGCTTACGAAGGCGAACGCCCGGAAGTTCTACGAGTCCCGGCGCATCTACCCGCGGGGGTACAGCGCCGACGGCGCCAGGCTGCGGCAGGCCGGCTACTCGCGCGAGGAGCGCGTCCGCATGGTCGCGGAGATGGCGAGGGCCGGGCTATGAACGGCGCGGCTTGCCAGGTCTGCGGGCGCCGGATCGCCCTCAAGATGGACGGCAAGGTCCGCCTCCACCACCAGCGCGGCTTGGTCTGCGCTGGCTCGGACCACGTCCAGTTGAAAGATGGGACGGACGCGATCGTGGCGGCGATTGCCGCTGCGAACCTAACGGCTCGCTCGCTTCGGGCTACGGTCGCCGACCATGCCGCGCGTCGACTCAACTGGCCGCTCCCGCCGTCAATCGACCAAGGCATCCGCGACGCGGAGCGTGAAGCCTTCCGGCTGGAGCGCCGTCTCAAGAGCTGGAGGACGCGCGACGAGCGCCGGGCGCGGCATTTCGAGCGCTACGGGTGGACCTGGTGATGACGGGTCCGTTCTGCGCCGATTGCGGGACCGAAGCCCAGAGCGTCCTGGGCATGGACGCCGGCCTGCGGGATCCCTCGCACTCGTTCGCGCAAGTCTGGTCCTGCGGGGTCTGTCAGGACGCCTGGTGCCTCGCGGATCCCGACACCGGGGCGCCGATCGGCACGCCGGCCGGGCCCGAGACCCGCAACGCACGCGAGCTGCTCCAGGAGCGCCGCCTCGACCCGATCATCCGGCAGGCCGGGAACGGTGCTGGCGCCCAGAAGCTCGCCGCGTCCCGGCTCGTTGGCTTCCTCGCCGACAAGCTGGAGCTGCCGCGCGAGGCGGCCGAGATCGCGTGCCTCGACCTGGAGCAGTGCCGCGCCGCGTGGAAGGCCCTGTCGGGCGTCGATTACGACCAGGTCGCGAAGTGGGCGCGCACCGAGCGCAAGCGCCCGGCGAAGCCCAAGCCGCTGCCGGCGCCGACGATGCAGGAGCGCGCTACCGCGGCGGAAGCGGCTCGCGCGCTGCGCGCTGCCCTCGCCGAGCCGGCCGAGTGGGGCGAGCCCGGCACCATGCACGCCGACCTCGCCCGGCCGCGGCGCGGCATGTGGTTCACAACCTGGTCCAAGCTGCCCGGTCTCCTGCGAGAGAACGACCGCTACTCCCACGAGTGCCTTCCCGGCTGGACGTACAGCCGCGACGAGCTCGCGGCCGAGATGATCCCCGACCTTGAAGCCCTCGCCGAGCGCGGCGTGCGGCCGACCCAAGCCACCACTCCAGCCACGACAGGAGCCGCGGCCTGATGCCTACCCGCAAGCTGACAGACGCCGAATTAGACCGCCTCGTCGAGATGCGCGAACGGGGCAAGACGCACGCCGTCATTGCCCGAGCTTTGGGCTGCTCTGTGAGTGCGGTCTCGTACCAGTGCCTCCGGCTCGGCGTGGAGACACCCAAGCCGCCGAGCGTCTCGATAGAGATCCGCGGTCCGCTCGTAACGACCCGCAACGGGTACATGGTGCGTCGGTTCACGCCCGAGGACGATGCGCAGATCCTCGCGATGGAAGCCGAGCAGCGAAGCGTCAGCGAGATCGCCCGGCACCTTGGTCGACAGCCCCATTCCGTGCGGCAGCGCCTGATGACCCTGGCCCGCCGCGAAGCCCGGTTGGAGGCCTGCGCCTGATGCCGAACCTTCCCTGCATCACGATCTGGCAACCGTGGGCGACGCTCATCGTGCTCGGCGCGAAGCCCTATGAGTTCCGGGGCTGGGCCGCACCGCGCGCCCTCCGCGGCAAGCGCATCGGCATCCATGCCGGCGCGCGCAAGGTGAAGCGCGACGAGATCGCGGACCTCCTGGTGCGCCTCCGCTCGGACGAGGCCTGGACGACGTGCCTCCGGCCGGACATCGCCATCCCGATCCTGGAGAAGGCGCACACCTCGCCCGGGATCCTGCCGCTCTCCCACGTCCTGGGGACGGCGGTGCTCGGCGAGCCGGTCCGGGCCGACCAGATCGTCGGCGAGTTTGGCGGCGTCCTCAACGACAGCGACCGCGCCGAGCACTGCAACTTCGCCTGGCCGCTGACCGGGATCCTGCCGTTCGAGCCGCCGATCGCGGCCAAGGGCGCGCAGGGCTTCTGGCCCTGGACAGCGCCGGCCGACGCGCTCGACATCGGAGCGGCGGCATGAGGGACCTTCGACTCCTCGACGCCTACGCCATCCGGCTCCCGGGTTGTCCTGCGAACACGTCCTACGGCGGGTGCTTCGACGTGCCGTGCCCGGCGACAGGCTCGACGCTGCGGGTGATCGCCACCGCCCTCATGGACTGGGATCACGTCAGCGTCTCGCACCGAAAGCGCTGCCCGAACTGGCCTGAGATGTCCCGGATCAAGGAGCTTTTCTTCCGGGACGACGAGTGCGCGATGCAGCTCCACGTTCCGGCCGCCGACCACATCAACAACCATCCCTACTGCCTGCATCTCTGGCGGCCGCACCATGTCGAGATACCGCGCCCACCGGGCGAGATGGTTGGGATCGCCGGCGTGAGCGTCGAGGAGGCGCGGCGCATGCCGCTCGGCGTGCGGATGGCGATGCGGGAGCGCGCCTTGGCGGCCGTCGATGCGCGTGGGGGTGCAACATGAGCCGCCGCTACGCTGCCGACACGTCCGTATCGACGGACAAGAGCATCGCCGAGGTGCGCACGACGGTCCGCCGGTACGGCGCCACTGAGTTCGCGCACATGGAGAGCGACACTCAGGCCGCGATCACCTTCACGATGCGCGGCCGTCGCATCCTGTTCCGGCTCACGATGCCCGACCCGAAGAGCCGGGCCTTCACCCACACTGAGGCACGGCGACAGGCACGGACGCCGGCGGCGGCTCGCGAGGCTTGGGAGCAGGCCTGCCGCTCCAGGTGGCGGGCGCTCGCCCTGGTCATCAAGGCGAAGCTGGAGGCCGTCGAGGTCGGCATCGTCGTGTTCGAGGACGAGTTCCTCGCCAACACCATGCCGCCGGGCGCGAGCGTCACCTTTGGCGAGGCCGTTCGCGAGAGCATGGCCCTGGCTCACGAAAGGGGCGAGCTCGCGCCCCTCGTCCCCTTCCTGCAGATCGAAGGTCCGAAGTGATGAAGCTCACTCTTGAACCAACCGGCCAACTCGAACTGGTGCAGGGCACACCCTGCCGCGTGTGGTCGGGCACGACCGACACTGGTCTCCAGGTCCTCGCCTGGGTTGCGACCGTTCAGCCCCAAACGCACGACTTGGGGAAGCTCATGGCCTTCGAGGAGGAGCTTATCGAAATGCCCTACCGGCGCGAGGCGGCCGGCATCGTGGGGCCAAGCGAGAACACCTTGCTATGACGGCGCCGTCCCTCATCCTGGCCGCCCGCCACGCGCCCGATCGGCGCCAGCGCATCCTGCTCATGGCCGAGACCATGCGCGACCACGCCTGGGGACCGGAGGGGGCTTGCACCGACGCGCACCTCCGCGCCGCCGGCTTCACCGAGGGCGAAATCGCGACCTATCCGGACGACGCCCGGGCTGTGCTCGTCGGGAAGCCGTCGCCGCTGCGCACGGTCCCGGCCGGCCGGCTCAACGCCCTGGCCCTCGCGAAGAAGGCCCGGTCCATCCGCAGTCGCATCGAGGAGGCCCGGCGTGGCTAACCACAGAGTGAGGTTCGACGGGCATCGCTACATAAACTGCCGGTGGTGTTACGGCCGAGGGTGCCTCGCCTGCGAAGGGGAAGCCGAGAAGGCTTACCGCGCGGCGTTCCCCGACGGTCCGAAACCGCTGGCGACCTTCCGCCTGGACGATCCTGCGGACCTGGAGCGCGCCCGCCGGCTGATCGGCCCCGAGGCCATCGAGAAGCACTTTGGTCCTGGCGGCGGCGGTATGCCGGCGTTCGAGGCGAGCCTGCGCGAGGGGCAAGCCGCAACCCATGCTCCAGCAGACCAAGACGCGGAAGGGGCCCGCCGTGGCTGAGACCAGCACCATCGAATGGACCGATGCGACCTGGAACCCCATCACAGGCTGTGCCGTGATCTCGCCCGGCTGCACGAACTGCTACGCGATGGGCCTCGCCGGTACCCGGCTCAAGAACCATCCGTCTCGCGCAGGCCTGACCCTCGATACTGCGGCGGGGCCGGTCTGGAACGGGCAAGTCCGGCTGAATGAGGAATGGCTCCTGCAGCCGCTCCAGTGGCGCCGGCCGCGCCTGATCTTCGTCTGCGCCCATGGAGATCTCTTCGCGCCGGGTGTGCCGGACGCCTGGATCGACCGCGTCTTCGCAGTGATGGCGCTGGCCGACTGGCACACCTTCCAGGTCCTCACCAAGCGCTCGGCGCGGATGCGAGAATACCTCACGCACCCCCTGGTCAAGGCGCGCATCGCCATGGCTATGGCGAAGATCACTGCCAAGAGCTCGCTCGCCGAGATGGAGCGCGGCCGGCAGATCGTGGTGCAGATGGAGAGCCCGGAGGGCTGGCCGCTCCCGAATGTCTGGAAAGGCGTCTCGGCCGAGGATCAGCGCAGAGCGGACCAGCGCATCCCGGACCTGCTCGCGACGCCGGCGGCGGTGCGGTACGTTTCAGCCGAGCCGCTGCTCGGGCCGATCGACTTCCGCGCTGTGCTAAAGATGCTTGGCGGCGGTACGCTGGAAGTGGATGCCTTGACCGGCATCGAGACGATGACGCCGGTCAAGCCGGACCCATGCCGTGGCTCCCGTCTCGACTGGATCATCGTCGGCGGGGAGAGCGGACCCGGTGCGCGGCCGATGCACCCGGCTTGGGCCCGCGCGATCCGTGATCAATGCGAGGCGGCCAGGGTCGCCTTCCACTTCAAGCAGTACGGCGCCTGGGCGCCCGAGATGCGAGGTCCGGACTGGATGATCTTGGACCGCGAAGGCGGACTCGACGTCCCTGACGATCGCTATCCCGACGAGGCCGAAGGTGAAATCGCCGTGACCCGCGTCGGCAAGAAGGCCGCGGGCCGGCTCCTCGACGGCGTCGAGCACAACGGCATGCCGGAGGTGCGCCATGTCTGACCAGGATCGTCGGACCAGCGCCATCCCCGCCGATCTCGGCGACTGCCGCAACGTCTACCGCCGGGCCGACGGCTCGCTCCGTTACGGCTGCATGTGGCGCACCCGTGAGGCGGCCGAAGCCATGCGCGAGGTCCTGCCCGGCGAAACATTCGTCGAGTTGCAAGACTGCCGGACCAGCGTGCCGGAGGACGCGGGTGGCTAAGCCCATCATCCCGGATCTGGCGACGTTAACGGACGATCAACCACTCCGGCTCGACGTTGCCGCCATCGTGTTCTTCGGCGAGTCTGCCGGCGTGACGGCGGCGAGCCTGCGCGCCGAGGGCGAGCGCGGCCGCCTCGACATCTTCAAGGTCGGCAACAAGCTGTTCACGACCCTCGGCGACCTCAAGCGGATGCGCAAAGCATGTCTCGTCCAGCCAAAGGCGCCCGCCTCTACTACCGTCGCCGTGAAGACCGCTGGTACATCCGCGACACCGGCCACCCCGAACGCAGCACGGGCTGCTCTCATGGAGAGTACCCGCAGGCTGAAAGACAGCTCCAAGAGTACCTCGCGGCCAAGCACCGGCCGGACTTCGGCACAGGTGATCCGGCTCGCGTCGCCATCCTCGACGTCCTGACGCTCTACACCACGGAGCGGGCGCCGCAGACCAAGCGGCCCGACGTCGTCACCAGCGCCAACCCGCACCTCTGCGAGTTCTTCGACGGCAAGATGGTGGCCCACGCCACGCCGAACGTCTGCCGCGCCTACGTCCGCTGGCGCACCTCTCAGCCCCAGGCCCGCTACAAGGTCGGTGCCGGCTACCGGTACAAGACGCTCGACGAGGTGCCGCGCGTCGGAACCCAGACGGCGCTTCGCGAGCTCGGCGTGCTCTCGGCCGCCTTCGGCTTCGCGCACCGGGAGCACAAGCTCCTCTATCCCGTGGTGGTCACGCTGCCCGACAAGGCACCGCCGCGCGATCGCTGGCTCACCCGATCCGAGGCCGCGCGCCTGCTCTGGGCGGCGCTCGGCTTTCGCCACGTCGCCTCGGATTTCAGGACGAGGCGGGAGATCTGGCGGCGCCCGCGGGATGCCGAGGGCGAGGCCTACGACAAGGCACGGCACGTCGCGCGCTTCGTCCTGACCGGCCTCTACACCGGCACCAGGCACCAGGCGATCCTGAGCCTGCGCTGGCTTCCAACCACGGACGGGGGATGGGTCAACCTGCGGGCCGGCATGGTCGCGCGCCGCGGTACCGGCGAAGATGAAAGCTCGAAGCGGCGCACGCCGGTCCCGCTCTCGCGCCGGCTACAGGCGCACATGGTCCGCTGGAAGAAGGACAGCGTGACCAACGTCATCGAGTTCGAGGGCCTGCCCGTCAAACAGGTGCGCCGGTCCTGGAAGACGATGCGGAAGGCGGCCGGCCTCGGGCCGGAGGTCACGCCCCACATCCTGCGCCACACCTTCGCGACCTGGGCCGTCCAGGACGGCGTGCCCTTCGGCCTGATCGCCGGCGCCATGGGCACCACGGAGAAGGTCATCGAGACGGTCTACGGGCACCACTCGCCGGAGCGGTTGCGCCGGGTGGTCGAGAGCGTCTCGCGCCAGCGCCGGTGAACAGGACGGCAACCGCCCCCAGATATCCCCCGGGTTGAACCCCGAAAATCCCTGGAAAACCCCGCCGATCCCAAGGTTTCACGAAGAGGATCGGGAGCGCGCCCGAGTAGGACATCTCTTTTACACGGAGAGGGTCGGCGGTTCGAGCCCGTCACCGCCCACCGGATTTTCAACAGCTTAGCCTCGGTCTCAGTTTGAACTGCACGCCGGGATCATCAGTGGAGGCGCACTGGGGGTGCATCCCATCTTGAGTGAAGCACGTAGGGATTGTAAGCACTGGAGCCCTCACCCGGCGTCACCGCCGCAAAACGTGAGGATTGAAGTCGGGGCTGTAAGGCGGGAGCTTGTGGCTTCGATCGCCACCCGCACGGCCGGACACTTGTGGCTGCCGAGGTTGTCCATGACGACGATGTCGCCGGCGATGAGTTCGAGCACCAGCACCCGATCAAAGGAAGCTTGGCGGACGCCCAATGCTTCGCTCCTCGTCCAGAGCGATCCGTGCTTCAGCCTGCAGCCCCTCCTGAACCCCACCCCCTCGACACAGCCCAAGAAGCCGCGCGCACGGATCTCGATTTCGAACGGACTCTAAGGCGCCTTGTCGTCAGCGAAAAAGGTTGGGAGGTACCGGCAGGCTCGCATTGAGCAGAGTGATCGTCACCCGTCGGTTCGGCGCGAGGTAGGGGTTGTCGGGAAACATCGGCTCGGTGTCGGCCTTGCCGGTGACCGAGGCGAAGCGGTCGTCGGGGACGCCGCTGCCCGCCAGGGTCTCGCGCACGCTGATCGCCCGGTTGGCCGAGAGCTCCCAGGGCGGGGCCGGCGGGCGCGTGCCGGGCCGCGGCGTGGCGGTGTAGCCCGTGACCGCGACGCGGTTCGGCATCTTGCGGATCACCGGCGCCAGGCGCTCCAGCAGGCGGCGGGTGCGGTCGTTCGGCCGGCTCGAGCCTTCGGGGAACATCGAGCTGCCGTCCTCGTCCACGAGGGAGACGTTCACGCCCTCATTGGTCGGCTCGATCCGGATGTTGCGCGACAGCTCGGCAATTTCGGGCATGTCCTGTATTGCCTGCCGGAGGCTAGCTATGGCGCTGTGGTTGGCCTGCGCGCCGGCGGCCGGGCGGCTGGCATCGAAATCGCTGGGCTGACCCGGACTGGTCGGGCGCGCTCGGTCTGCCTGCTCAGCAACTCCCCTCGCTGCGTCGCGCGGCGTGGACGACTTGTTGCCTGAAGTATCCAGGGCGGTGCCGTACAGCATTCCGCCAGCGCCACTGGTTGCAGGGCTCAAAGCCGCCGGCGCGAAGTATTCCGCCAAACCGTTCTTCTGCTCCTGCGTCGTCATGCTGATCAGCCACATCAGCAGGAAGAACGCCATCATGGCGGTCACGAAATCCGCATAGGCGATCTTCCAGGCCCCGCCGTGGTGTTCGTGAGCGGCCTTCTTGACCTTTTTGACGATGATCGGCCTGAGGGCCATAGCCATCGAGTCCTTGCTCGAGATTGCGTCAGATCTAGGCGGGCAGAGCGGCGGTTGCCGTCTCCACTTCGTCGAAGGTCGGGCGGACGTCGCTCATCAGAGCCTTGCGGGCAAATTCTACCGCCATCACCGGCGGCTGGCCGGCGATGTGGGCGAGGAGACCCGCCCTGAGTGACGTGTAATACTTGGATTCGGCCTCGAAGAGGCTCTTGAGCGACTGCGCCATGGGCCCGAAAAAGCCATAGGCGATGAAGACGCCGAAGAAGGTGCCTACAAGCGCGCCGCCGATGAGATGTCCCAGCACCTCAGGCGGCTCTTTGATCGCCCCCATCGTCTTGATCACGCCGAGCACGGCGGCGACGATGCCGAGCGCCGGCGTACCGTCGGCGAGTGCCTGCATGGACGAAACGACACGCGCCTGCTCCTGGTGGTGCGTCTCCAGTTCCGCATCCATGAGAGCTTCTATCTCGTAGGGGTTGTCGACGCCCATCGTCACCATGCGCATGTAATCGCAGACGAACTCAACCGCGTGATGGTTCGCCGCAAAGGTCGGAAAGGCGTTGAACAGGGTCGACTCGCTCGGATTTTCAATGTGCGGTTCGAGCGCCATCAAACCCTTCTGCTTCACGAGTTTGTACAGCGAATACTGCATCCCCAGCAGCTCGACATAGCATTGCTGCTTATATCTTGGACCCTTCATGAGCATGCCCAGCATGGCGGGCACGGCCTTGAGCACCGGCCCGGTGTTGGCGATGATGAAGGCACCGATCGCTGCACCGAGGATGATGACAAACTCCCACGGCTGCCAAAGAACATGCAGGTGGCCGCCCATTGCCGCGTAGCTGCCGAAGACGCAGGCGAAGACGATTATTGCGCCGATGATCAGCCGCATAATTTGCCATCCATGAGCGGCGGCAGGTACAGCCCGCGCCAAGCCACTAATGATCCGAAATTACTGATGAAGGTTAACGGCGAGTTTAGAGCTGCGGCCGGAGGATCATCACAGCGTTTTTCGTTTGAGCTGGTACCAAGCCTCGTTGAGTAGGACGCACGCTGGGTTAGCGATGGGGCACAGGCTGTCTTCCAGTCCTCGGGTTTGAAGCCTGAGGAAGGTAGTATGGCCGCTCCCGCACCGTTGCGATCGGACGTCGATGCAGGGGTCCTGCGGGCGCTGCAAAATGCTCGCGCGACCGAATCGGACTCGCCGCCTGCTTGCCTTGTCTGCGATCTACACGGGCAGCTCACGCGCGGAAGCTGCCGCGCTGGGCGGGGGTGGACTGCGGACGGTGCGGGACTAGGTCCTAGCTTTCGACGCCAACGGCGCGGACGTTGATCGGCGGCAAGGCCCCGTTTCGCGCCCGCGTCTGAATGCCGAGCAGTGCGAGGTGCTGCGTGCTCTCGTCGAGCAAGGGCCGATACCGGCGGCGCAAGGAGTGTTGCGCTGGCGGCTGGTCGATCTGGCTCAGATCCTGTTCGAGGGTCCCAGCGTCTCGGTTTCCGAGCGGACGTTGAGCCGGGTTCTGCGGATGATGAGCTACAAGAAGCTCTCGGCCAGTGCCCGCCATCATGCCCAGGGCGCAGTTCGGGGTGCAGAGCGTGCAACACACGCTCCCTCTTGCCCCATCCTGCATCAACCCGTGACAGGGTACTAGAGCGAGATGATCGCTCTAGGTGCACTCCCGACGTCCCTGTCGTTACAAGGCTTCTTTTACACGGAGCGGGTCGGCGGTTCGAGCCCGTCGGCCCAATAGGCCCTCCAGTGCAGGAGCCATGTGCGGCTGCGTGCCCCAGCGCGAAATCGCCTGCGTGACGGGGCCTTGGCCATGGCTGCCCGCTCGTGGCATAAGGGCGGGATGAGCGATACAATGACGAACACCTATCCCTACACTCTCGAGCTTCTGGCGCCGAGCGCGCCCGGGGGTCTCTACCATTGGGCGATCCGGAAGAACGGCAAGCTCGTGCAGCGTTCGGACCGCAACCACCCGACGGAGTCCAAGGCCCGAGAGAACGGCCTCGCTCAGATCGAGAAGCTTCTCTCGGGCGCGGGGGACCGCTGAGCGGGGCCTCGTCTCGGTAACCGATCGTTAACCACGTTCTGGGTATGTTTCCCTACAAGGAGAGGCCATGCCGAAACGTGATTTCGATCGCCTGAGCGAGGCTCAACTCATCGCCGGCCGCACGGAGACGCGCCGGGTTCATGTCGATCCGCTTGTGGAGAAGGCCAAACCCAAGCGGGTCGCCGACCTTCTGGACGCCATCGATCAGGTCGCCGAGGCCGCGGTGGGAGAGCGCAGCTTCCTGCACCTCAGGCCCGGAAGGATGGGAGGGTCCGGCCCCGTCCGGACCTGAGTGGAACTCAAAGCTTCCGGACACTGACGTCCGAGGCGGTCCGATCCCCGGGACCTCGTCCAGGCGAGCCCCTCAGCCGCCCGCCATCATCAGCGCCCAGAACCGCTTGTAGCGCGAGCCCGGCGCATCGACGCGGGCGATGCCGACCCGCTTCAGCTGCGGGATGAGCATGTTCTTGTTGTGCTCCGGCGAGGCCTTCCAGCGCGCCAGGGCCTCGTCGAAGGTGCTGGCGCCGGCACCGAGATTTTCCGAGCCGTGGACCCTGCCGTAGCCCGCCTCCGCCATGCGTGCGTTGAAGGTGCCGCCGATCTCGTGGCTGAGCCGGCCGGCCTGCGCGTTCGAGCGCGCCTGATAGGAGGCGGCCCGGACGAGGCTCGGATCGAGGATGACGGGGCCGAGCCCGTGCTGGGCGCGGTAGCGGGAGATCGCCGCGGCGGCAGCCTGCTCGTCGAGGACGACGGGGCTCGTCGGCAGGTCCGCCTCGCTCAGGATCGTCGGGGCGCCGCAGCCTGCGAGCGCGAGGAGCGTCAGCGCGACGGCGAGGAGGGGCAAGGTGCGGCGCGGGCGGGATGGCGACATCGGTGCGAGCTTGGGTTTCAGGATGGCGATCCTCACGCCATCCCGGCCCGATGCGGCGAAAACGCGGCATCACTTCACGTCGCGATAAGCCGGTGAACCGCTGTGCCCGCCAGGCAACGCTCAGATCCGCGTGCCCCGGTCCCGCGGGGGCGAGCCGCAGCGCCAGGCGGCGATGCGATACTCGGGATGATCCCCGATCCAGCGCGCAAGCTGCGGCTGGGCGACGTGGATGCAGCCATTGGCGTCCAGCACGTCGAGGGCCAGACGGCGCGCCTCGCAGGTGTCGGGCGAACTCGCCATGCAAACCGTGAAGTACAGGAAGTAGAAGCCGCTCATCCCGCGCCCTCGCAAGGTCGACGCGAACAGCGGGCCCGTCCGGGGTGCCGCCTCCTGCGCCGGCAAGGCAACAAGAAAGCCCACCCTTTTGTTTCGGCGGCCAAGTTTTGCGGAAAGTAAGACGGATTGAACCGTGGCGCGGGCGACGGGGCTCGAACCCGCGACCTCCGGCGTGACAGGCCGGCACTCTAACCAACTGAGCTACGCCCGCGTGGCGTTCCGCGCAAACGCGGTGTGGGCCGGGGTTTAGGATCGGGGCCGGGGGCTGTCAACCGGAAGATCGCGTTCGGCCCCCGATCAGTCGCAGGGCGCGAGGTCCCCGATGCGGAGCTGCGCCCGCTCGCTGCCGCGCCAGCTGTCGCAGCTGAGGGTGCCGGCGACATGGAAATCGCGCCCGATCCCGCTCAGGAGCGCCCGACCGACCGGACCTTCGGCCGAGCGGAAGGCGATGGCGGCGAGAACCTGCCCGTCGCGGCTGCGCAGCTTGGCGCTGACATGGCCGTTGCCGACGATCCGGGCATCGGCGATGCGGTGGCGGGGCAAGGCGAAGACGGGCTCGGGCGCGCCCTGGCCGAAGGGACCGGCGCGCTGGATGAGGCGCACCATCTCGGCCGTCGCGCCACCGGCATTGACCGTCCCGTCGATGAGGAGGGCCTCCACGGCAGTGGCCCGGGCGACGTCATCCGCCAGCCTGTGCGCCATGTCCTCGCCGAACCGCGCGAGGTCGATGCCGGCGAGGGTGGCGCCCGCGGCCATGGCATGGCCGCCCCCCTTGGCAATGAGGCCGGCCGCGACCGCCTCGCGGACGGCTCGGCCGATATCGGCACCCGGAATCGAGCGCCCGGAGCCGACGGCGCTGCCGTCCGGCCGCAGGGCGAAGGCGAAGGCAGGACGGCGGAACCGCTCCTTGAGCCGGGCCGCGATGAGTCCGACGATCCCGGGGTGCCAGTCGCCGGAGCCTGCAACCAGGACCGGGCGATCCGGGTCTCCCGCGAGCTCGCGATCCATCGCCGCCTCGGCCTCGGCGACCGCCTCCGCCTCGATGACCTGGCGCTCGCGATTGAGCCGGTCGAGCTCGGCCGCGATCCGCGCTGCCTCCGCCGGATCCTCCGTGCCGAGGAGGCGGGCACCGAGAGCGGCGTCGCCGATACGGCCGCCGGCATTGATGCGCGGGCCGACGAGATAGCCGAGGTGCCACGCCTCCGGCGGCTCGCTCAAGGATGCGGCGTCGAGGAGGGCGGCCAGCCCCTTGCGGCCCCGCGCCCGCATCACGGTGAGGCCCTGGACGACGAAGGCGCGGTTCAGGCCGACGAGCGGCACCACGTCGGCCACGGTGGCGAGCGCAACGAGGTCGAGGGCGCCGGTCAATTCAGGGAGGTCCAGCCGCCCTCGTGCGCGCAGGCGGCGGTTCAGTGCGACGAGGGTGAGGAAGACGACGCCCGCCGCGCAGAGATGGCCGAGGCCCGAGAGGTCGTCGAGGCGGTTCGGATTCACGATCGCCCGGGCGATGGGCAGGGCCTCGGGCGCGCCGTGATGGTCGAGCACGATGGTGTCGAGGCCGAGCGCCGCCGCGTGCGCCAGCGGCTCATGCCCGGCCGTCCCGCAATCGACGGTGACGAGGAGGGTCGCGCCCTCGCCCGCCAAGGCCGTCACGGCCGCGACGTTGGGCCCGTAGCCCTCCGTGATCCGGTCGGGGATGTGGACATGCACGGGCACGTCCAGCGCCCGCAGATGCCCGGCCAGGAGCGCGGCGCTGGCGGCGCCGTCGACGTCGTAATCGCCGAAGATCGCGACGGTCTCGCGGGTCTCGACGGCACGGGCCAGGCGCTCGGCGGCGGCCTCCATGTCGAGGAGGCAGGCGGGGTCCGGCATCAGCTCGCGCAAGCGCGGGCGCAGGTAGGCCTCGGCCTCGCCCGGACGGATGCCGCGGGCAGCGAGCACCCGGGCCAGGAGGTCCGGCAGACCATGGGCCTGGGTCATCGTGGCCGCGTAGGCCTGGGTCGCGGCATCCGCGCAACGGTCGCGCCAGGGGCGGCCGAGGATGGAGCGCTGCACGTCGAGGAAGGCGCGCGGGGAATCGAGGAGCGTGGCTGACACGAGGGCGAGTGTAGCCTGATCGGCGCCACGAGGCTGCTGCGCGATTGCGACAGGCGAGGCACCTTCCCTCCCCCTTGTGGGGAGGGACCGAGGGTGGGGGTGGCTGGGTGACCCTCGCGCGGAGGCTAGCGGAACCACCTCCAACTCCTCCCCACAAGGGGGAGGAGAGCATTAGTCTCAGAGGTTCTTGAGGATCGAGTCGACGACCTTCTTGGCGTCGCCGAACAGCATCATGGTGTTGTCGCGGAAGAAGACCTCGTTCTCGACGCCGGCATAGCCAGAGCCCATGCCGCGCTTGATGAAGAGCACGGTCTTGGCCCGCTCCACGTCGAGGATCGGCATGCCGTAGATCGGCGAGGCCTTGTCGGTCTTGGCGGCCGGGTTGGTGACGTCGTTGGCGCCGATCACGAAGGCGACGTCGGCCTGCGGGAACTCGCCGTTGATGTCCTCGAGCTCGAAGACCTCGTCGTAGGGCACGTTGGCTTCCGCCAGCAGCACGTTCATGTGGCCGGGCATACGGCCCGCCACGGGGTGGATAGCGTATTTCACATCCACGCCCTCCTTCTTGAGAAGGTCGGCCATCTCGCGCAGGCTGTGCTGAGCCTGGGCCACCGCCATGCCGTAGCCCGGCACGATGATGACGCGCTCGGCGTTCTTCATGATGTAGGCGGCATCGTCCGCCGAACCCTGCTTGACCGGCCGGGTCTCGACAGCGCCACCGGCTCCTGCGGCGGCACTGTCGCCGCCGAAGCCGCCGAGGATGACCGAGATGAACGACCGGTTCATCGCCTTGCACATGATGTAGGACAGGATCGCGCCGGACGAGCCGACGAGCGCGCCGGTGATGATCAGCGCGAGGTTGCCCAGGGTGAAGCCGATGCCGGCCGCGGCCCAACCCGAGTAGGAGTTCAGCATCGAGACGACGACGGGCATGTCGGCGCCGCCGATCGGGATGATGAGGAGCCCACCGAGCACGAAGGACAGGATCACGATCAGCCAGAACAGCGCCTTGCTCTCGGTGCCGATGAAGACGGCGATGAGGCCGACGAGCGCGATGCCGAGCGCGATGTTGATGGCGTGGCGCTGAGGCAGGATGATCGGCTTGCCCGACATCCGCCCGGAGAGCTTGGCGAAGGCGATGACCGAGCCCGTGAAGGTGATCGCGCCGATGGCGACGCCGAGCGCCATCTCGAACAGCGATTCCTTATGGATGTGCCCGTTCTCAAGGATGCCGACCGCCTGGGGGGCGTAGAGCGTGCCCGCCGCGCCGGCCACGGCCGCGAGGCCGACCAGCGAGTGGAAGGCCGCCACGAGCTCGGGCATGGCCGTCATCGGCACGCGCTTGGCGATGACGGCGCCCAAGCCGCCGCCGATCCCGAGCCCGAGAAGCACCAGGAACCAGGCGCCGATCCCCGCCGGCGGATGGCCGATCAGGGTGGTGAGCACGGCCAGGCCCATGCCGACCATGCCGTAGAGGTTGCCCTGCCGCGACGTCGTCGGGTGCGAGAGCCCCCGCAGCGCCATGATGAACAGGATGCCGGCGACGATGTAGAGCAGGGATGAGACGTTCTCGGACATCGTCTCAAGCCTTCTTCTTGTACATGGCGAGCATGCGTTGCGTGACGAGGAAGCCGCCGAAGATGTTCACGCTGGCGAAGACGATGCCGATGAACCCGAAGAACCGGGCCCAGCCCGTGCCCTTCTCGATGAGCGGAACGCCGGCCGCGAGGATCGCGCCGACGATGATCACGGAGGAGATCGCGTTCGTGACCGACATCAGAGGCGTGTGCAGCGCCGGGGTCACCGACCAGACGACGTAGTAGCCGACGAAGATCGCGAGGACGAAGATCGCGAGCTGGAAGACGACGGGATCGATGGCGCCGCCGGTGACCGCGGCGACGCCGTGGCCGAGGCTGTCGGCGAGGCTCTGGGCCTGGTCGGCATGACCCTTGGCGATGTCGGCGGCGGTGCGGGCCGCGGCCGCGGCGGCGCGCGCCTGCTCTGCCGCCAGATCGGATGGAAGCGTGGCCATTCTAGGTCCTCCGGCGGGGATCAGGCTTTGGGCTGGAAGGAGGGGTGGACCACCCCGCCGTCGCGGGTCAGGTTCGTGGCCTTGACGAGTTCGTCGTCCCACTTGATCGCCAGCGATTTCGTCTCCTTGTCCACCAGCGTCTCCACGAAGGCGTAGAGGTTGCGGGCATAGAGGCTCGACGCCGTCGCCGCGAGGCGGCCCGGGACGTTGAGATGGCCGACGATCTTGACGCCGTTCTCCGTCGTGACGACCTCGCCGGGCTTGGCGCCCTCGACGTTGCCGCCGCGCTCGACCGCGAGGTCGATCAGCACGGAGCCGGGCTTCATGGTGGCGACCATGGCCTCGGTCACGAGCTTGGGCGCGGGCCGGCCCGGGATCAGCGCCGTCGTGATGACGATGTCCTGCTTGGCGATATGGGTCGCGACGAGCTCGCCCTGCTTCTTCCGGTACTCGGCCGACATCTCCTTGGCGTAGCCGCCCGCGGTCTCGGCCTGCTTGAACTCGTCGTCCTCGACGGCGACGAACTTGGCGCCGAGCGACTCCACCTGCTCCTTGGTCGCCGGCCGCACGTCGGTGGCGGTGACGACCGCGCCGAGACGCCGGGCCGTGGCGATGGCCTGGAGTCCGGCGACGCCGACGCCCATCACGAAGACGCGGGCGGCGGGCACGGTGCCGGCGGCGGTCATCATCATCGGCATGGCGCGGCCGTACTCGGCGGCGCCGTCGACGACCGCCCGGTAACCGGCGAGGTTGGCCTGCGAGGAGAGCACATCCATCACCTGCGCGCGGGTGATGCGCGGCATCAACTCCATGGCGAAGGCGCTCAAGCCGGCCTCGGCGATCGCCGTCAGTTCGGCCTCGTGGCCGTAGGGATCCATGATCGCGACGACGGCCGCGCCGCGCTTGAGGGCGCCGAGCTCGGCCGCCTCGGGCCGGCGGACCTTCAGGACGAGGTCGGCGTCCCGGGCCGTCTCCTCGACGGAGACCGCGATGGTGGCGCCGGCCGCCTCGTATTCCGCGTCGGGCACTCCGGCCGCCTTGCCGGCGCCCGCCTGCACCACGACCTCCGCGCCGAGAGCTTTGAACTTCTTCACGGTCTCGGGCACCGCCGCGACCCGCGGCTCCGCGGAATCCGTCTCGGACAAGACAGCAACGCGCATTCAGGAACTCTCCCTCGGTCGGAACGGCTTCGCGCTGGACGGTCGTCTCAGCCGAAGAAGAGATACAGGAGCAGCAGAACGGCGACCGCGGTGGGCGCCTTCCATCCGATGGCCGGGGAAAGAGCGCCGAGCGCTCCGGCCGCGCCCGAGACGATCACGCCGAAGATGGCGGTGAGCCAAGCCTCATGGACGCCGCCGATCGCGAGGGCGAGCACCCAGCAGATCACAACGGTGGTGCCGATTTCGACGAAACGAACGAAGCCGCGATAGGTCTGCTCGTGAGTTTTCTGGTCCATCGCCGGGCTGTAGTTCAAACCGGACACGGTCTTCGTATCGGCCATTTCGTCGTCGTCCCCTGGGCACGCTCTTGATTGCTTCCCAGCGGACTTAGCGCAAGCATCGGCGGCTCGCAATCGAGATGCGCGCGAGACATGGGGCGGAGAAAATCGCTCAACGCCTTTTGTCAGACCGGCTGGGGAAGCCCCGCGACGGTCAGCGCTTCGGCCTGCCGGCCCGCCAGCGCGTCGAGGGAGAAGCGCTCGATCTCGGCCTCGAACAACCGGTGATAGTTCAGCTCCGAGCGCAAGTGCAGGAACACCGCGCCGAGGCCGACCGCCGCCCGGTCCATGAACACGAATTCCTGCGGCACCGTCACCGGCCCGCGCTCCTTGAGCGCCTGATGCACCTCGAAGGCCTGGCGGCGGCCGTAATCGCCGGGCTTGACCCCGTCCGCGACGGTGCGGGTGCGGTCCTCCAGCAGCGGGCCATAGATGAAGCGTGCCCAGATGTTGAGGATGTCGATCAGCTCGCCGTTGAGGTTCTTGAACCCCCAGGTTTCGTAGGCGTGAACGACGCGGTCGCGGTCGTCGTCGAGGAGGCCGCGGTAGAGGTCGACGACACCGCCGACGAAGCGCGGATGGAAGATGCGCACGCAGCCGTAATCGAGGAGATTGATGCCGCTCGGCTCCCCGCCCTCGGAGAACACGGTGTAATTGCCGAGATGGGGGTCGCCATGGATCACGGCGGCGCGGCTGAAGGGGTGCCACCAGGCCTTGAACATCGCCTGGGCGAGGCGGTTGCGCACTTCGATCGGCCCATCCGCGAAGGTCAGGATCTTCTCGCCCTCCAGCCAGCCCAGCGTCAGCAGGCGCTTCGTCGAAAGATCGTGGTGGATCGCCGGCACTCGAACGGCATCGATGTCGCGCAGGACGTTGCCGTAGAGGACGGCGTGCTTGGCCTCGCGCTCGTAGTCGAGTTCCTCGCGGACCCGGGCCCCGATCTCCTTGGCGATCTCGCGGGTGTCGAGCCATGAGCTGAGTCGGCGGTGCAGGGAGAAGGCGAGCTCAAGCTGCTTGAGGTCGGCCTCCACGGCCGATTGCATGTCCGGATACTGGAGCTTGCAGGCGAGCGCAGTCCCATCGAGGCTGGTCGCCTTGTGGACCTGACCGAGGGAGGCCGCAGCCGCGGGCTTCAGGTCGAAGCTCGCGAAACGGCCCTGCCAATCCGGGCCGAGCTCCGCCATCATCCGCCGCTTCACGAAGGCCGCCCCCATCGGAGGCGCGTCAGCCTGGAGCTTCTGCAGCTCGGCCGCGTATTCGGGCGGCAGCAGGTCGGGAACGGTGGCGAGGAGCTGCGCCACCTTCATGATCGGCCCCTTGAGGCCGCCGAGCGCCTGGGCCAGCGCGGCCGCATTCGTCGGCGTCTCGCCCTTGAAGCCGAACAGCTTGGCGCCCGCCATCCGTGCGGCCACGCCCCCGACATTGGCGCCCACTCGCGCGTAGCGGCTGGCGCGGGCGGAGAAGCGGTTGGCTTCGCTGTCGAAATCGGCCATCGGGCTCAACGGGTTCGCGTCGGGATGCTCCCGAGATAAGCCTTCGCTGCGCGCTTGCTAGGCCGTGGGTCCGTGGGTCGCGGCCCGGCTCAGGCCTTCGGCCAGTTGTCGCGAATCCAGCGGGTGAGGCCGGATTCGTCCACCTCGCCGGCAGCAAGCCCTCGGATCATCACGACGGCCTCCGCCTCCTCGACGAGGAAGTCGATATCGTTGAGGCCCAAGAATGTTACGAGTGCCAGCAGCGCCGCACGCTTGTTGCCGTCGACGAAGGGATGGTTCTTCGCGATCCCGAATGCGTAGGCTGCCGCGAGTTCCGCGAGATCGGGCTCACCGTAGGCCGCTCGATTCATAGGCCGCCCCAGCGCGGATTCTAGCGCGCCCGCGTCGCGCAGACCGGCGGGCCCGCCGAAAAGCTTGAGTTGATGCGCGTGGATGGCCTGGACCAGATCGCTCGTCAGCCAGACGATTTCGCTCATTTCGCGAGTTCGGCGAGGGCATTGCGATAGGTCTTCATCGCCTTCTCGGCGATCTTCATGCCTTTCTCGAAGGCAGGATCGTAGGGCGAGAGGCGCACCGAGCCGTCGGCGCTCTCCGTGACATACAGCCAATCGCCCTGTGCGAGGTTCAGGTTGGCAAGGAATTCCTTCGGCAAGATCAGCCCGGTGGAGTTGCCGATCTTCTTCACTTCAAGCTTCATGACGTCCCCACAGAATGTTGTACAGCGCGTATAACATCCCGTAGGCCGTCAGTCAGCAGTGACTTGCGAAGATCACCCCTCCATCGCCTCCAGCTCCACGATGATCCCCTCGATCATGTTGAGCCCGATCTGCCAGAAGGCCGGGTCGCGGGCATCCAGACCGAATGGCGCCAGCAACTCGCCGTAGGGCTTCGAGCCGCCGGCCGAGAGGAGCGCGAAGTAGCGGTCGACGAAGCCGTCCTCGGCCTGCGCGTAGACGCCGTAGAGCGAGTTCACGAGGCAATCGCCGAAGGCGTAGGCGTAGACGTAGAAGGGCGAGTGGATGAAGTGCGGGATATAGGCCCAGAACGGCTCGTAGCTCGGGTCGAGGGCGATCGCCGGGCCCAAGCTCTCGGCCTGTACCGACATCCAGAGCGCGTTGATCTGGTCGGCCGTCAGCTCGCCCTCGCCGCGCGCCAGATGGACCTTCCGCTCGAAGCTGTAGAAGGCGATCTGGCGCACGACCGTATTGATCATGTCCTCGACCTTGGCCGCGAGCATGGCGCGGCGCTGCTGCGGATCGGTGATCGCGGCGAGCAGGCGGCGGAAGGTCAGCATCTCGCCGAACACGCTCGCGGTCTCGGCGAGCGTCAGCGGCGTCGGCGCCATCAGGGCGCCATTGGGCGAGGCCAGCACCTGGTGGACGCCGTGGCCGAGCTCGTGCGCGAGCGTCATCACGTCGCGCGGCTTGCCCTGGTAGTTCACCAGCACGTAGGGGTGCGCGGACGGCACCGTCGGATGCGCGAAGGCGCCGGGCGCCTTGCCCGGGCGGGTCGGCGCATCGATCCAGCGCCGGTCGAAGAAGTCGCGGGCGATCGCGGCCATGCGCGGCGAGAAGGCGCCGTAGGCGTCGAGCACCATGTCGCGCGCCTCGGTCCAGGGGATCGTGCGCTGGTCGACCCGCGGCAGCGGCGCGTTGCGGTCCCAGTAGGGCAGCGATTCGACGCCGAACCAGCGCGCCTTCAGTCGGTAATAGCGGTGCGACAGGCGCGGGTAGGCGGTTTGCACCGCCTCGACGAGGGCCGCGACCACCTCGGGCTCGACCCGGTTGGCGAGGTGGCGGGCGTCGGCGACGTCCTGGAAGCCCCGCCAGCGGTCGGAGATCTCCTTGTCCTTGGCGAGCGTGTTGGTGATAAGCGTGAAGGTGCGCAAGTTCGCGCGAAACACCTCGCTCAGCGCGGTCGCAGCCTCCTTGCGCACGGCGCCGTCCGAATCCTGTAGACGGTTCAGGGTCGGCTCCAGGGTCAGCTGCTCGCCCTGGACCGGGAAGCGCAGGGCCGCGATGGTGCCGTCGAACAGGCGGTTCCAGGCGGCGCGGCCGGTCACCGACTTCTCGAGGAACAGCTTCTCGGTGCGGTCATCGAGCTGGAAAGGCTTCTCGCGGCGCAGATCCTTGATCCAGGGGCGGTAATGCGCGAGCGGTCCCCCGCTCATGGCGGCATCCATCACCGCATCGTCGACGCGGTTGAGTTCGAGGGTGAAGAACAGGAGGTGGCCCGAGGCCGTGGTCAGGCGCTCCTGCGTGTCGCCGTAGAACTTCTCGCGGGCCTCGTCCGTGGTGTCGCCCGAATAGACGAGGCCAGCGAAGGACATCAGCCGGCCGAGAAGGTCCTCGATCCCCTCGTAAATCTTGACCGCCGCCCCGAGCCGCTCCGAGGCATCGGGCGCAGCCGCGAGTTCGGCAACCTTGCCCGCGTAATCCTCGGCGAAGGCCGCGCAGGCGGTTACGGCCCGGGCGAGGTCGGCCTGGAAATCCGGCGCGTCGATCCCGGAGTAGAGGTCGCTCAGGTCCCATTCGGGCAGGGCGCCGAGGTCGACCGCACGGGCGGCGGCCCGGGCCGCACTGGGCACCTCCGAATTCCTGCCCTCGGCGACGCGGACGATGCGCGAAGGGCGAACGACGGCTCGGCTCGACATGGTGTCCTGATCCTCTGCGGCATCGATGCGCCGCGCCCCTGTTCCGGCGCGCCGGCGCCGAGGGCCATGATATCGAGCGCAAGGGGCTCGCGATCAACCGAGGCGACGCATTCCGGCGCCGATCATCGGGTCGCAGGAACGTGAAGCACGACGCGAGGGCTGCCCATCGTCGTTAAGCGGAGCTTTACGCTCTTTCGGCAACGTGCGGTTCGAAACGAAACAGTCACCGACCACGGCCATCTCGCGTCGAGACGGCCCGGCATCGGGCCGGCGAAACCCAAGGCGCACCGCATGTCGACAACCGTGCTCATCGTCGACGACGATCCGGTGCAGCGCCGCCTCGCGGAAGCGATGGTGCGCCGCCTCGGCTTCGAGGCGCGGGTCGCTGAGAACGGCGAGTCGGCCCTGGCGGCCCTGCGCGGCGGCGATGCGATCGACGTGGTGCTCCTCGACCTCGTCATGCCGGGCGGCCTCGACGGCCTCGGCGTCATGGCCGAGATGCGCAAGAGCGGCCTCGACACGCCCGTCATCGTCCAGACCTCGAACGGCTCCATCGACGCGGTGGTCACCGCCATGCGCGCCGGCGCCACGGATTTCGTGGTGAAGCCCGCCGGCGCCGAGCGGCTGCAGGTCTCGATCAAGAACGCGCTGAAGGTCGATCAGCTCGAGGAGGAGGTCCGGCGGATGCGCCGGCGCGCCTCGGGCTCGCTCACCTTCAAGGACCTCACCTCCAAGAGCCCCGACATGGAGCGGGTGATCCGCCTCGCGGAGCGCTCGGCCAAGTCGAACATCCCCGTCCTCATCGAGGGCGAGTCCGGCGTCGGCAAAGAGGTGCTGGCCCGCGCGATCCAGGGCTCGGGCGAGCGCCGCGGCAAGCCCTTCGTCACCGTCAATTGCGGGGCGATCCCCGACAACCTCGTCGAGTCGACCCTGTTCGGGCACGAGAAGGGCGCCTTCACCGGCGCCACCGAGCGCCACATGGGCAAGTTCGTCGAGGCGTCCGGCGGCACGCTCTTCCTCGATGAGATCGGCGAGTTGCCCCTCGATGCACAGGTGAAGCTCCTGCGCGCTCTCCAGGAGAGCGAGGTCGATCCCGTCGGCGCCAAGCGCAGCGTGCGCGTCGACATCCGCCTGATCTCGGCGACGAACCGCTCGCTCCTCGACCTCGTGAAACAGGGCCGCTTCCGCGAGGACCTCTACTACCGCCTCAACGTCTTCCCGATGACCCTGCCCCCACTGCGGGCGCGCCGCGAGGACATCCCCGACCTCGTGCGCTCGTTCTGCGCGCGCTTCGCGGCCGAGGAAGGCAAGCGGGTGCGGGCCATCGCGCCGGAGGCGATGGCGCTACTGACCCGCTACGGCTGGCCCGGCAACGTCCGCCAGCTGGAGAACGCCCTGTTCCGGGCGGTGGTGCTGGCCGATGGCGACGAGCTGACCGTGGCCGAGTTCCCGCAGATCGCGGCCCAGGTCGAGGGCTTCGACGTGCGCATCCCGGCAGCACCCAGTCAGCCGATGGTCTCCGCCGGCGCCCCGGAGCCGGTCCGCGAGATCGTTCGCGTCGAGGTGCGCGATCCCCACGCCATGTCGCTCGTCAATGACGAGACTGGCGAGATGAAGACGATGGAGGGTCTCGAGGCCGAGATCATCCGTTACGCGCTGCAATTCTACCGCGGCCGGATGTCCGAGGTGTCGCGCCGCCTCGGAATTGGCCGATCGACGCTCTATCGCAAGCTCAAGGACCTCGGCCTGGAGGGCGATGAGAAGCCCGACGAGGCCGCCGCCTGACGATTCGAGACCGGCGGGGCCGTGCTGTTGCGCACGGTCGCGCTTGAGCCGATGATCTTAGTCACAAGGGCAGGCTCTTCGAGCCGATCCTGGGAGTTTCGCCATGGGCGCTTCGCGCTCCGCCTCCGTCGCCATCGCCGCCCTTCTCGCGGGATGGGCGGGCCATGCCCTCCCGCTCCGCGCGCAAGTCGCGACCGAAGTGGCGAGTACGGCGCCTTCCGCGCCCGATCCGGTCGCGCAGACCGACGCGATCGCGCCCGCCGCCCAACCGATGCCGCAGGATGCGCCCGCTCCGCCCGAGGCGAGCGCTCCGAAAGCCGAGGCCCCGCCTTCGACGACCGAGACGACGGTCGCGGCACCGCCAGCGCCCGTGCCGACCGATCCGCTCGCCGCAGCCGTCGCGGCCCGCCTCGCCGACCCGGCCCCGCTGCTTCCCCGCCTCACGACGAAGGACCGGGAGGCGATGCAGGCCTTCTACGCGCTCGGCGCCTTCAAGCCGGTCTGGGTGCAGGACGGTGCCTTCACGCCAGCTGCCAAGGCCGCCGCGGCGCGGCTTGCCCGCGCCGGCGAGGACGGCCTCGACCCCTCGGCCTACCCTGTTCCCGTTCTCGGCACGACCAAGCTGAGCGAGGCCGACGTCGCCGCGGCCGACATCAAGATCTCGGCGGCCGTGGCACTCTATGCCCGCGACGCCCGCGGCGGGCGCATCAATCTCGCCAACCTCTCGCGCCTGATCACCCCGACCCTCGACCTGCCCGCTGCAGACGTGGTGCTCGGCCGGATCGCCTCGGCGGGACCGGGGGCCGGCGACCTGCTGCAGCGCTACAATCCGAGCCAGCCCGGCTACCTCGCCCTCAAGGCCCGCCTGAACCGGAACGAGGCGCCCGTCGCCGAGGCGGCAGCGCTGCGGCTTCCGGACGGGCCGGTGCTCAAGCTCGGGATGCGCGACCCGCGCGTGCCGCTGCTGCGCAACTATTTCAGCCTGGAGACCCGCACGGCGGGCACCCTCGACGCGCCGCCCGGCGAGCCGGACGCCTACGACGCGGAGGTGGCCGCGGCGGTCAAGGCGTTCCAGCGCCGGCGCGGCCTGCCGGCGACGGGCAACCTCACCGCGCCGACCGTCGTCGCGCTGGCGGCGCCCGAGACGGCGCCCCGCCACGAGGAATCCGACGGGACGCTCCTCGTCAACATGGAGCGCTGGCGCTGGTTGCCGGCCGACCTCGGCCGCGACTACGTGCTGGTCAACATCCCCGAGTTCCGCCTCCGGGTCGTGCGCGACGGCCGCCAGCGGGACGAGACCCGCGTCATCGTGGGCAAGACCGAGAGCCCGACGCCGATCTTCTCCGGGCTGATGGACCACGCCGTCGTCAACCCGTCCTGGAACGTGCCGCCCTCCATCCTCAAGAACGAGTTCCTGCCCGCCTTGGCCCGCGACCCCGGCTACGCCGCGCGGCGGGGCTACGAGGTCGTCTACCGCAACGGCAACATCTCGGTGCGCCAGCCGCCCGGCGAGCGCAACGCGCTCGGCTTCATCAAGTTCATGTTCCCCAACAACCACGCCGTCTACCTGCACGACACGCCGAACCGCTCGCTGTTCTCCGCCTCCCAGCGCGCGCTCAGCCACGGCTGCGTGCGCGTCGACGACCCCTTCCGGTTCGCCGATTCCGTGCTGCCGGCCGAATGGCCGAGCGAGCGCCTCAAGAAGATGATCGGCAAGGGCGAGCGCACGATCCGGCTCAACGAGAAGCTTCCCGTCCACCTCGCCTATTTCACGGCCACGACCGACGAGTTCGGCGGCTATCGCACTCTGCCGGACCTCTACGGCCACGACGCGCGCATGAAGGCGGCGCTCGGCCTGCCCGGCGGTGCCGCCGCGGTCGCCAAGCTGCCGCCCGAGCCCAAGCGCAAGCCCGTCCGCATCGCGCGCCCGGCCCTCGATCCGCTGCGCGCCACGGCGAGCCGGGCGCCGGCCGAGGCCTATGCGGAGCCGAACCCATGGTTCCCCCGCGAGACGCGCCAGTCGCGAGGCTGGTGGTAGGAAGCGATCTCCCCTCTGCGGGAGGGGTTCCCGCTCACACCTTCGCTCGTCTGAGCCGCAGCGCGTTGCCGATGACGAAGACGCTCGAAAGCGCCATGGCGCCGGCCGCGAGGACGGGCGAGAGCAGCGGCCCGCCGAAGGGGTAGAGCAGGCCCGCCGCGACCGGGATCAGCGCGACGTTGTAGGCGAAGGCCCAGAACAGGTTCTGCCCGATGTTGCGCATCACCGCCCGCGACAGGGTGATGGCCGCGACGACCCCTGAGAGCGCGCCGCCCATCAGGACGACGTCGGCGCTCTCGACGGCGATATCCGTGCCCGTTCCAATGGCGATCCCGCCATCGGCCTCGGCCAAGGCCGGGGCGTCGTTGATGCCGTCGCCGACGAAGGCGACGGGGCCGTACTTGCCGCGAAGCGCCCGGATCGCCTCGGTCTTGCCGCCGGGCAGCATCTCGGCCGCGACCTCCGCAATGCCGAGCTCCCGCGCGACGCCCCTGGCTGCGGCGACCCCATCGCCGGTCACCATCGCGACGATGAGCCCGCGGGCCTGAAGCGCCGCCACCGCCCCGGCGGCGCCTGCCTTGACCGGATCGGCGACGGCGATGAGCCCGGCCAAGCGCCCGTCGACGGCGACGAGGAGAGGATTGCGACCTTTCCCCTCCAATCGTTCGGCCTCCGCCGTCAGTGCGTCGGTCGCGATGCCGAGCCGGTCCATGTAGCGGCGCGCGCCGATCGCGACGGCGTGGCCCTCGACCCGGCCGGAGACACCGTAGCCCGGCGTCGCCTCGAAGGCGTCGACCAGGGCCACCCGCAGGCCCCGGTCGCGGGCGGCCTCGACGATCGCCAGGGCCAGGGGATGCTCGGAGCGCGCTTCGACCGATGCCGCCAGGGCGAGCACGGTGTCGCTCCCGAACCCCGGCGCGGGGACGAGGTCGGTGAGCGAGGGTCGGCCTTCGGTGAGGGTTCCCGTCTTGTCGAAGGCGACGACCCGCACGTCGCGCAGGGCCTGGAGGGCCGTGCCGTTGCGGAACAGGACGCCCGCCTCCGCGGCGCGGCCCGTGCCCACCATGATCGAGGTCGGCGTCGCGAGGCCCATTGCGCAGGGGCACGCGATGATGAGAACCGCGACGGCGTTCACGAGGGCAAGCCCGAGGGCGGGGCTCGGCCCCAGGACGAGCCAGGCGAGAAAGGTCAGGACGGCCGCCGCGATGACCGCGGGCACGAACCATTCCGTCATGCGGTCGACCAGGGCCTGGATCGGGAGCTTCGCCCCCTGCGCGGCCTGGACCATGCGCACGATCTGCGCGAGCACCGTGCCCGCGCCGACCTGCCCGACTCGCAGGTCGAAGCCACCCGTGGTGTTGAGCGTACCGCCGACCGTCGCGTCGCCGGGCGCCTTGCGCACCGGAACCGGCTCGCCCGTGATCATGCTCTCGTCGACGAAGCTCGACCCCGCGACCACCGTGCCGTCGGCGGCGACCCGCTCACCCGGCCTGACCCGAACGATGTCGCCGACCCGGAGGGCGGCGAGCGCCACCGCCTCCTCCCGGCCGTCGCGGATCACCCGTGCCATGCGCGGCGCGAGGCCGACGAGCCGGGTGATGGCCGCACCCGTCCGCCCTCGCGCCCTGGCCTCCAGGGCCCGCCCGACCAGGATCAGGGTGACGATCAGGACCGCCGCCTCGAAGTAGAGATGGGCCGTCCCCGGCGGCAGCGTGCCCGGCGCGAGGGCCGAGACCAGGGAATAGAGGTAGGCGGAGCCGGCGCCGAGCGCGACGAGGGCGTTCATGTCCGGGTGCCCGCCGAGCAGGGTCGGGAGCCCCTGGCGGAAGAAGCGCCGTCCTGGCCAGGCGAGGACGAGGGTCGCCAGCACCGCCTGAATGGCGACGTTCGCGGCAGGACCCAGCGCGTGATGAAGCGCCGCGCCGAAGCCGAGGATGAGATGCCCGCCCATGTCGAGGAGGACGATCGGCGCCGCGAGGGCAGCTGAGAGAACGGCGTCCCCGCGCAGGGCCGTGGCCTCCCGCTCGGCGCGCCCGTCGCGCTCCGTATCCGCCGCGTTGTCGGCCGCGCCGGCCTCATAGCCGGCCCCGCGCACGGCTTCCACGAGAGTGTCGGGCGGGACGACACCCTCCGGGTGACGGATGACGGCCCGCTTTGTGGCGAGGTTGACCGTGGCGCCGGTGACGCCGGGCACGCGGGCAAGCGCGCGCTCCACGCGTCCGACGCAGGAGGCGCAGGTCATGCCCGTGACCGCGAGCGTCGTATTCGCCTCAGGAACCGTGTAGCCCGCCTCCCCGATCGCTTGGGCCGCGAGGGGGATCGCACCGGGATCGCCAAGGGCGAGGCTCGCCCGGCCGGTCGCGAGGTTGACGGCGACCTCCGAGGCGCCGGGAACCGCCCTCAGCACCCGCTCGACCCGGCCGACGCAGGAGGCGCAGGTCATGCCCTCGACGGGTATGCTGAGCCGGACGGGTGAAGGTGCGGCAGGGGCGCGGAGGGCGGCAGTGGCGTCCATGCCGTCTGATATGGGTGCCGCCCGGCGCCCCGTCCTCCCCGAAAGAGAAGGTCGTTCAGGCGAAACGCCCGATCGACCCGCTACTTCTTGGTCTTCCCGCCCTTCTTGCCGAGCTCGGCCTGGGCGGAGGAGGACTGGCGCGGGTTGTCCTTGCCCTCCTTGCTGGCCTTGGCGTTCGCCTTCTGGGCGGTCGGACTGCCCTTACCCTTCGCCTCGGTCATGATGGCCCCCAAACGAATTCCGGAGCGGGAATGCCGGACACAGGGTTCCGTTCCTTCCCCATCCGAGGTGCTTCGCCCCAGGGGCGAGCGGTCGGACCAGCGCGCTACGCCATCCCGAGCGCCTGCATGTAGAGTTCCAGGATCGCCTCTTCCTCCTGGCGCTCGGCATGGTCCTTCTTGCGCAGCGACACGATCTTGCGCAGCGCCTTGATGTCGAAGCCGGTGCCCTTTGCTTCGGCGTAGACGTCCTTGATGTCGGAGGCGAGGCCCGCCTTCTCCTCTTCCAGGCGCTCGATGCGCTCGATGAAGCTCTTGAGTTGATCGGCGGCGACCGAGGAGGGGTCGACGGCGGGTGCGGCGGAGGCGGCCATGTCTTGCGGTGTCCCTGATCTGTTGGTTCGCGTCGCGAGCGGCTTCGTAATCGCTCAAGCTTACCGGATCATGAGTGCGGCTGCGCCTTGGCGAAGGCAGCCTGCTGCTCCGGGTTCGCCTCGGCCTGGTGCAGCCGCTTCCACGCCTCGTAGGGCATGCCGTAGACGTGCTCGCGGCTGGCGTCCTTGCTCAGCGGGATGCCCTTGGCGTCGGCGGCGTCCTTCAGCCAGTTCGAGAGGCAGTTCCGGCAGAAGCCGGCCATGTTCATCAGATCGATGTTCTGCACGTCGGTGCGCCCGCGCAGGTGCGACACGAGGCGGCGGAAGACGGCGGCCTCGAGTTCCGTGCGCGTGGTCTCGTCGATCTCGGTCATGATCCGCTCCTCAGGTTGGAGCCGAGAGGTCGTCGTCCGATCGGTCCGCGTCAAGCCGCCCGTCGGATCAGCGGCCGCAGCAGCTTGGCGAATCGCTCCGCCCACTCGGCCTGACCCGCCTCGGCCGCGATGAGGTCCTGCCGGATCTCGACGAGGGCGTTGGGCAGGCCGCGGACCCGCGCGTGCCGGTCGACCGTGTCGCCGGGCAGTCCGCCGCCATAGGGCTCGTTGTCCCCCACCGTGAAGCCGGCCGGGTCGGCGCGAAGGCCCGCGACTAGAGGCACGCTCATCCGGTCGTCCCGGTCGTAGAGGATGCCGACCTGCCAGGGCCGCGGGACGCCGCGCCAGTAAGGCGTGAAGCTGTGGATCGTCACGATGGCGGGCGGCGCGCCGGCCTCGTAGGCGGCCTCGACGGCGGCGTCGATCGCCCAATCGTAGGGGTCGTAGAAGCGGCGGATGCGCTCGGCGACACCGTCCGGGCCGATCCGCGCATTGCCCGGCACCACGGCGCCGTCGGAGAGGCGCATCACCAGTGTCGGGTCGTCGCGGCCTCGGTTCGGATCAATGATGAGGCGCGAGAAGGTGGTCAGGATGGCGGGCGCCTCGAGCAGCGCCGCGAGGCGCCGGGTCACGCCGGCCGCGCCGATGTCGTAGGCGATGTGCCGGGCGAATTCCGGGTCCGGCACGCCGAGACGCCCGAGATCCTCCGGCACGTGGTTCGAGGCGTGGTCGCAGAGCAGGAGGATGCCGCGGGCGGGATCGCCCTCGATGCGTTCGACGGGCTGCAGCGGCTTGTCGGTGCTCGGGACGAGCATGGGCTGGGGGACACTCCGGTTCCAGGGACGGCATGCAAGCGGCCGGCCGCTTGCATGCCGGCCTGGCGAAGCTCGCGCTTGCCCGCGCGGCGGGGCTCGGGCACAGCACGTATCGCGGATCGCGCCGCCGCAGCAACAATGGGCTGTCAGCCCGGCGCGATCGTCCAAGATTTCAGACGGACCCCGTATGACCGCGCCCTCCCCCGCCCTCGCGAATGCCCGCACCCTGCTCCTCGGCTTCCTCGACGAGGCGATCGCCGCGGCCCACCCCACGCGTTGCCTGGTGCCGCACCTGCCCGCTCCGGGGCCCGGCCGCCTCATCATTCTCGGGGCGGGCAAGGCCGGCGGCTCCATGGCCGCGGTGGCGAGCCGCTTCTACCGCGAGCAGCACGGGCTCGGCGCCGACCGCATCACCGGCCTCGCGGTGGCCCGCCACGGCTACGGCGAGGAGGCGCCCCTGATCCGCATGGTCGAGGCCGGCCATCCCGTGCCCGACCAGGCCGGCATCGACGCCACCATCGAGGCCCTGCGCATCGCGGGCGAGGCCGGCCCGGAGGACGACGTGCTCGTGCTCCTCTCCGGGGGCGGCTCAGCCAACTGGATCGCGCCGGCCGGCGACCTGACGCTGACCGAGAAGCAGGCGATCACCAAGGCGCTGCTGCGCTCCGGCGCGCCCATCGACGAGATCAACGCCGTGCGCAAGCACCTCTCGCGGATCAAGGGCGGCCGCCTCGCGATGATGGCGCGCAACGCCCGCTCCATCCTGACGCTGGCGATCTCCGACGTGCCCCGCGACGATCCCGCCGTCATCGCCTCCGGGCCGACCGTGCCGGATCCCTCGACGCTGGCCGAGGCCCGCGCCATCTGCGAGCGTCGCGGCGTTCTCCTGCCCGAGAGCGCCCGGGCCCTCCTGAACGATCCTGCCAACGAGACGCCAAAGGCGGGCGATCCTGCTTTCGCCCGGGCCGAGTACCGCATCATCGCCCGGCCGATCGACGCGCTCGAGGCCGCGGCGGCGGCAGCCCGAGGCGCCGGCTACGAGCCGGTGATGCTCGGGCCCGATGTCGAGGGCGAGGCGCGCGAGGTCGCGGCCGATCATGCCCGCATCGCACGTGAGATGCTGGAGGCGGGCCGGAAGGTTGCGATCATCTCCGGAGGCGAGCTCACCGTGACCATCCGCGGCGAGGGAAATGGGGGTCCGAACCAGGAATACGCGCTGGCGCTCGCCATCGCGCTGGACGGCCATCCCGGCATCCTCGGCATCGCGGCCGACACCGACGGCACCGATGGCGGCCGCGGCGAGGCGACGGACCCGGCCGGCGGCCTCGTCGACCCGACGACGCTCGCCCGCGCCCGGGAGGCGGGGCTCGATGCGGCCGGGATGCTCGCGGACAACGATTCGACGAAGTTCTTCGCGACGATCGGCGATCTCGTCCAGCCAGGCCCCACGCGCACCAATGTCAACGATTGCCGCATCATCCTTGTCGGTTGAGACGCCGCGGCGGGCGCTGTCCCCTCCCCGTTCTGAGGGGGGAGGGTTGAGGGTGGCGATGGCGGGGCTAGCCCTGCTCCTGCTCGCCGCCGTGCCCGCCCGGGCCGACCTGCGGATGTGCAATCAAACGAGCAGCAAGGTCGGCATCGCGCTGGGCTACCGCGACACCCAGGGCTGGGTCACGGAAGGATGGTGGGAGATCACGCCCAAGGGCTGCGAGACCCTGCTGAAGGGCGCGCTGTCGGCGCGGTTCTACTACGTCTTCGCGGTGGACTACACGCGCGGTGGCGAGTGGAGCGGCCGCTCGATGATGTGCACCAAGGACAACGAGTTCACGATCCGCGGCGTCGAGGATTGCCTCGCCCGCGGCTTCGACCGCAACGGCTTCTACGAGGTCGATACCGGCGAGCAGAAGAGCTGGACGATCCAGCTCACCGATCCGAGTCGCCCGACGGGCAACGGACCCTGATGCGAAGCGGGCGGCTCTGTCGCCCATGCGCGCTCAGGTTTGACGCGCCACGGTCCACGGACCGCGCCAGCTCATCCGGGCAGGAAGCCTGCGGCGTGGCAGCGTGACGGCGAGGAGGTTTGCCTCTCAGAAGTGGCTGAACGAGCCCGCCGCGAAACGCCGCTCGGTCCCGTCGCTCATCGTGAAAGCCGGCGCGTCGCCGTCCGCGGTGACCACGCCGATGGCGCTCAGGGACACCCCCGCCGCCCCTGCCTCGGCGAGGGCATCATCGACCCGGTCCGGCGGCACCGCGCAGAGAATTTCGTAATCGTCGCCGCCCGTGAGGATCGTGTCGATCAGGCCGGGTGCCTCCCGCAGGGCGGCGTGGGCCGCCTCGGACAAAGGTAGGATTGGGACGGAGACCCACGCGCCGCGCCCTCCGCCCCTGAGCATCTTGGCCAGGTCGCCGGCGAGCCCGTCGGACACGTCCATCGCCGCCCGGGCGTGGCGGCGCAGGATCGGCGCAAGGGCGAGGCGAGGCCGGGGATGGCGGTAGCGGTCGATGAGGTGGGCACGTGCCTCTTCATTGAGGCGCGCCGTCCAGGTGTCTACGCCCTGCAGCACCCGCAGGCCCAGCGCGCCGTCGCCGATCGTGCCGCTGACACAGATCCGGTCGCCGACCTGCGCCGCCATCCGGGGGACCATGCCACCCGCTGGCACCTCGCCCAGAGCCGTGACGCCGACGAGGGTGGCGCCCGCCGCCCGCACGGTGTCGCCGCCGAGGAGCGGGCAACCGAGGGCCGTGCTCGCCTGGCCGAGGCCTCGCGCGAACTCGGCAAGCCAGGCTTCGGTCCAGTCATCCTGCAGAGCGAGCGTGAGAAGAAACCCGCGCGGCGTCGCACCCTTGGCCGCGAGGTCGGAGAGGTTCACGCCGAGCGCCTTGCGCGCGATCGAGGCCGGAGGATCATCGGCGAGGTAATGGACGCCCGCGACGATGGCATCGGCGGTCAGAACGAGGTCGTGCCCGGGGCTCGGGCTCAGCTGCGCCGCGTCGTCGGCGAGGGCCAGACCGCCCGGGCCAGCCAGCGGCGCGAAGTAGCGCGCGATCAGCGCCTCCTCGGAGGCACGCGGCGCGGGTGCGCTCACCCCCGGATCGAGGCCGGAAGGCCGTCGAACTCGGCGGGCCTCACGCCGCGGGCCACCTTGTCGAGGACCCCGTTGATGAGGCCGGGCTCGTCGCCGCCGTAGAAGCTGCGCGCGACGTCGACATATTCGGAGATCGCGACCCGCGCCGGCACGTCGGGCCGGAACATCAGTTCGTAGGCGCCCGCCCGCAGGATGGCGCGCAGCACCGCCTCGATCCGCTTCAAGGGCCAGCCCTGGACCAGCGCCTTGTCGAGCTGAGGATCGATGGCGCGCTGTTCCTCGACGACGCCCCGGAGCAGGTCGCGGAAGAACGCGACCTCGGCGGGAGGATGGTCGATGCCCTCGACCTCGCGGCCGATCCAATGCGCCTCGAACTCGGCCAGCGCCTCGATCACGCCCTTGTCCGAAATCTCCATCTCGTAGAGGGCCTGGACCACCGAGAGCCGGGCCCCGCTCCGCTCGTTCGCCTTCGCCATGTCCGGGCTTAATCCTCTCCGACCGGCGCGGCCGAGGCCGCCCGCTTCAGCGCCAGCACCGTGAGCGCGGCCTCCACCGCGCCGCCGCCCTTGTCTCCCTCGGTGGTGCGGGCGCGGGCGAGCGCCTGCGCCTCGGTTTCGACGGTCAGGATGCCATTGCCCAAGGGAAGCCGCAGGGCGATCGAAAGGTCCATCAGGGCTCGCGCGCTCTCGCCGGCCACGATGTCGTAATGTCCGGTCTCGCCACGGATGACGCAGCCGAGCGCCAACGCGGCGTCGTAGGACTGGCCGGCGCGCGCCGCCGTCTCGACGAGAATGGCGATAGCGGTGGGGATCTCAAGCGCGCCGGGCACGGTGACGATTGTCGCCTCGGCGCCGACCCTGTCCAGAACGGCCCGAGCGCCGGCGAGCAGCTCGTCGGCGATCGTGTCGTAGTAGCGCGCTTCCACCACGAGCACGCGCGCGCCGCGCAGGGCGGCATAGTTCGTGGTGTGAGAGGTCGTGCTTCGTCCGGACATGGCGCCTATCGTCGAGGAAATCGTCGCGTGGGAGATCCCTCTTGCGAGAGACCGCGCCTTGTGCTTGAGGTCGCCACCCGGGGCCCGCCGGGTTCGCCGGCTCGTTGTCGGCGCCCGTACGGCAGTCGCCGCCGCTCCGGGCCACGAGCACTAGACCGAAGGGCGGAGCCGGATCAAGCGCCGCTGACGCGGCTCTCGCTGAGCCGGGCCGCGTAGCGCGCGATGAGGTCGACCTCCAGGTTCAACCGGTCGCCAGCGCGGCGTTCGCCCCAGGTCGTGACCGCCAGGGTGTGCGGGATGAGCAGCACCGAGAACAGGTCGCCATCCACGAAGTTGACCGTCAGCGAGGTGCCGTCGAGGCAGATCGAGCCCTTCTCCGCGATGAAGCGCGAGAGGCCCGGGGGCGCCCGCAGGACGAAGCGGTCGCTCGGGGCCCATTGCGGATCGCCGCTTCCGCCGGTCACGGCTTCGCGCGCCACGATCTCGGCGAGCCCGTCGACGTGCCCGGTGACGAGATGGCCGCCGAGCTCGTCGCCGATCTTCAGGGAGCGTTCGAGGTTGATACGCCGGCCTTCGATCCAATCGCCCACCGTGGTGCGGGCCAGGGTCTCGGCCGCCGCGTCGACGGAGAAGACGCAGCCCCCCTCCGCCGGCTCGACCGCGACGGCGGTGAGGCAAGGCCCCGAGCAGGCGATGGAGGCGCCGAGCGCGATGCCGGCGGGATCGTAGCCGGAGCGGATCGCGATGCGCTTCAGCTGCGGGCCGCCGCCGACCGCGACGACGCGCCCGACATCGGTGACGAGACCGGTGAACATCTAGGCGCTCCGCTCGTAGGTGACGGCGCGATCGGGGCCGAGATCGCGGGTCTCGATCGCCGTCAGATGGCCGCTCGCGATGCGTCCGCCAAGGTGCGGCCCGACCGCAGGCAGGCCGCCGCCCTCGCCCAAGGAGGTCGAGCCGGTGATGAGGGTGAGCACGTCGACGAGGTCGGCCTGCGCCAGCGCATCGGCGAGCCTGGGACCGCCCTCGCTGCAGATCCGCGTCAGGCCCCGTTCCGCCAGGGCTTCGAGGGCAGCGCGAAGGTCGACGCGGCCGGCGGGATCGGCCTCGACCGTGATGACCTCGACGCCGAAGGAGGCGAGCATTCTCTTGGTGTGGACCGGCGCGCTGCGGGTCGTCATCACCAGAGTCGGGATGTCGCGCGCGCCGCGCACGAGGTGGGCCGAGGGCTGCAGGCGGAGCTTGGAATCGAGCACGACGCGCAACGGCGAACGCTCGGAGAGGCCGGGCAGACGCACGGTGAGCGCGGGATCGTCGGCGCGGGCCGTGTCGATCCCGACCATGATCGCGTCGGCATGGGCCCGCCAGAGATGGACGGCGCCGTTGGCGATGGGACCGGTGATCTGCAGGCGCTGGTGGGGCGATCCGGCCGCGAAGCCGTCCTGGGTGCGGGCGAGCTTCAGGTGCAGGCTCGGCCGGCCGTGAAGGGTGCCGGTGACGTGGCCGATATGGTCGCGGGCGGCCTCAGCGCGCAGGATGCCGGTGGTCAGCCGGATGCCGGCCTCCGCCAAGCGTCGATGCCCCCGACCGGAGACGCGCGGGTCCGGGTCCTCCAGGGCGGTCACGACCCGGGCGATCCCGGCCCTGATGATCGCATCGGTGCAGGGCGGGGTCTGGCCGTGATGCGAGCAGGGCTCGAGGGTGACGTAGAGGGTCGCGCCCCGCGCCGCCCCGCCTGCCATGGCGAGTGCCTCGGGCTCGGCGTGCGGTCGCCCACCCGGGGCGGTGACGCCCTGCCCGACGATGCGCTCGCTCCCCGGCTCTCCGGCGACGACGACAGCCCCGACGGAGGGGTTCGGCCGGGCTCGTCCGAGGTTGCGCCGCCCGAGGGCCAGCGCGAGGCGCATGGCGCGGTGATCGGCCTCGCTCATTGGCGCGGCCGGGCCGCACGCTTGCCGCGGATCGGCGTCACCGTGTCGGACGCGGCTTCGTCCGGCGGCAACTCCTGCCCACCGCCGAGGGTGCCGAGCAGGGCCTTGAAGTCGCTGGCCTCGCGGAAGTTCTTGTAGACGGACGCGAAGCGGACATAGGCGACATCGTCGAGGCCCTTAAGGCCCTCCATGACCAGCTCGCCGATCGCCTCGCTCGCGACCTCGCCCTCGCCGCTGCTCTCGAGCTGGCGCGTGATGCCGCTCACCAGCCGCTCGATCCGCTCGGGATCGACGGGGCGCTTGCGGACCGCCACGTCGATAGAGCGCTCGAGCTTGTCGCGATCGAAGGGCACGCGCTTGCCCGACCGTTTCACGACGACGAGCTCGCGCAGCTGGACGCGCTCGAAGGTGGTGAAGCGTCCCCCACAATCGGGGCAGACGCGCCGCCGCCGGATCGCCGCGGAATCCTCGCTCGGGCGCGAATCCTTCACCTGGGTGTCGGGACCGCCGCAATAGGGACACCGCATCGGGTCGACTCGCCTCTGGCCATCAGGAAACACGAACGGCCACGGATCGATGATCCGCGGCCGTCGAATGGGTGTCGTCGGGGCCGGACGGGCGCAGCCCGACCGGATGGGGATCAGCCGTAGATCGGGAAGCGGTCCGTCAGGGCGTGGACCTTCTCCTTCACCCGCGCCTCCACCTCGGCATCGCCACCCTCGCCCTTGGCGACGAGGCCGTCGAGCACCTCGATGATGAGGCCGCCGATCTGCTTGAACTCTGCGACGCCGAAGCCGCGCGACGTTCCGGCAGGGGTGCCCAGGCGGATGCCCGAGGTGATGGTCGGCTTCTGCGTGTCGAAGGGCACGCCGTTCTTGTTGCAGGTGATGTCGGCCCGCGACAGCGCGGCCTCGGCCGCCTTGCCGGTGAGGCCCTTCCGCTGCAGGTCGACCAGCATCAGGTGGTTGTCGGTGCCGCCCGAGGTGATGTCGTAGCCACCCGAGATCAGGGTGTCGGCGAGCGCACGCGCGTTCTCGACGACCTGGCGGGCGTAGATCTTGAACTCGGGCTTCAGGGCCTCGCCGAAGGCCACCGCCTTGCCGGCGATGACATGCATGAGCGGGCCGCCCTGGAGGCCAGGGAAGATCGCGGAGTTGAACTTCTTGGCAAGCGCCTCGTCGTTGGTGAGGATCAGGCCACCGCGAGGACCGCGCAGGGTCTTGTGGGTCGTCGTGGTGGCGACATGGGCGTGCGGGAAGGGCGAGGGATGCACGCCCGCCGCGACGAGGCCGGCGAAGTGGGCCATGTCGACGAAGAAGTAGGCGCCGACCGCGTCGGCGATCTCGCGGAACTTCGCGAAGTCCCAATGGCGCGGATAGCCCGAGCCGCCCGCGATGATCACCTTGGGCTTGTGCTCGTGGGCGAGCGCCTCGACCTGCTCCATGTCGATGCGCTGGTCATCCCGGCGCACGGTGTAGGAGACGGGCTTGAACCACTTGCCCGAGATGTTCGGCGGGGCGCCGTGGGTGAGGTGGCCGCCGGCGGCGAGATCGAGGCCGAGGAAGGTGTCGCCCGGCTGCATGAGGGCGAGGAACACGCCCTGGTTCGCCTGAGAGCCGGAATTCGGCTGCACGTTGGCGAAACCGCAATCGAACAGGCGCTTGGCGCGCTCGATGGCGAGGTTCTCGGCGATGTCGACGAACTGGCAGCCGCCATAATAGCGCCGGCCCGGATAGCCTTCGGCGTACTTGTTGGTGAGCACCGAGCCCTGAGCCTCGAGCACCGCCCGGGAGACGATGTTCTCCGAGGCGATCAGCTCGATCTCGTGCTGCTGCCGGCCGAGCTCCTGGCTGACCGCGGCGGCGATCTCGGGATCGGCATCGGCAAGAGAAGCCGCGAAGAACGTGTTGGAGAAGTGCTTGTCGGCAGCGGTACCGGCGCTCATGGAAGCCCTCGATTGTTGTACGAGCAGACGCACCCGTTATCCGTCGGCGTGCACGGACGGGTGTTCGAAGGCCGAATTACTACACGGGGGCCAGCGCGAGGCCAAGCACAGCGATTTTTTCTGGCGGCGAACAAAAAATTTGATCGCTCTGCGCCGCGGTGGTTTCGAGAGTTGCGCCTGCCCGTGTCCTGAAGTCGCAGTTCGATCCCGACAAGAAAAGCCTGCGTCTCGGAAAGACGCAGGCTCCAGGACCGCTAGGCCGTTAGGGTTTTATCGCCCGTGGACCTTAGTTTTCCTCGTCTCCCGGCTCGAAAGTCCGTTGCGACATCGTGTCGGCGCTCGCCACCGGGGTCGGCTCCATCAGCGTCGAGGGCACGTTGACGCCGTCGCGCTTGTAGATGTCGTCGCGGAACTGCACGAGGCCGTCCGGGGTCGACCAAGCGGTGATGTAGGTCCAGTAGACCGGCACCGGGCTCGTCATCCGGGCGTCGATGCGCTTGCCGCTCTCGATGGCCTGCTCGACCTGCTCGCGGCCCCAGCCGGGCGTCTCCTTGAGCAGCCAGGTGATGTACTCGCGCACGTTCTGCACCCGCACGCAGCCCGACGAGATGAAGCGGAAATCGTCGCCGAACACGCCCTTCGTGTTGGTGTCGTGCATGAACACACCGTGGGGGTTCGGGATGTTGATGCGCACGATGCCCATCGAGTTGAAGTCGGCGCCGGAATCCTGGCGGTAGGTGTAGCGGGTGCCCTCGTCCGAGAACCAGTTGATCTGCTTGGGCGAGATCTCGCCGCTTCCTGAGAGGATGCGGATCTTGTTGTCCGTGAGGTAGTTCGGATCCTTCTGCATCTTCGGGATCAGGTCCTTCTTCACGATGGAAGCCGGGACCGTCCAGGTCGGGTTGAAATTGATCTCCACCGCCTTGGCGTTCATGATCGGCGACTGGCGGTCGATCTTGCCGACGCCCGCGGCGTGGAGCGTCACGACCTGCCCGTTCTCCACCGTCTGGACCAGCGCGGCGGGAATGTTGGTGATGACGAAGCGGTTGCCGAGGTTGCCCGAGTAGGAGCGCAGGCGCACCGCGTTGATCTCGAGCTGCTTCAGGCGCACGTCGGCCGCCACGTTCATGGCCTGCTGGGTCGTCATGCTCATCGCGCCGGTCTGGCTGAGGCCGTGCCGCGCCTGGAAGCGCTTCACCGCGGCCGCGACGTAGGAATCGTAGACGCCCGAGTTGCCGGAATTGGCGTCGATGTCGCCGGTCACCGCGAGGCGGGCGCGGAGCGCCGCGACCGCCGGCCCCTTCGAGCCGACGCGCAGCCGGTCGGCACCGGAGACCGGCCGCCAGCCGCCCCGGGCAACGATGTCGCGGTAGCGCTCGACCATCTGCTCGGTGGCCGCCGTCGTCTGGGGCGAGAGGATCGGCGTTGAGGAGCGCTGAACCTGCATCTGCGCGGGGGCAGCGTAGTCCTGCGCCCATTCGGCCTGGGCGAAGCCGGCATCGCGCGCCGCGGCAGGCCCTGAGGCGGCGACCGTGGCGAGGAGCGCGAGAGCGAGCGTGCGGGTGGAGACGGCCTGGTTCAGCATCGACGGGACTCTGACCTGCTCTTGTGGTGCGGCATGCGAGACCTGGGTACTCCGCGTTCCTAGCGGAGCATCCCCGATCGCTTCGGCCGCGAAATTGTCGGGCTACGGTTAAGAACTCATGCCCTCCGGGCCACAATGTGGCGCCCCTCGGGCGATGATGTGCCCGCGCGCACCTGCGGCGTGGGCGCAACAGCGCGCCGATGCCGCTTGGGGCCCTAATGGTCGGGACCCCGCGAATCGGCTATCGCCCTGGAATGGCTCGGATCGGCCCCTCGCGAAGCGTCCTGCGCGCGATCACTGCGGTGGTCGCGCTCTACGCATTCATGCTGCAGGCCTTTCTCGGTACAATGCTGCCGGCGGCGGCGATGGCCCATCCCGGCGTAATCTGCGCACCAGAGGCTGGGCTGGCCGAGGGCGAGGCGCCGGGCACGCCGCATCATGCCGACCACGCCCAGTGCTGCATCGCACCGTCATGGGCGGTGCAGGCCGAGGCGCCCGCATCCGCTGCGTCGGCCCTCGCCTGGCCCTCCCGCCCCGTCCTCCAGTTCGCCTGGGGAGTCGAAGCCGCCCATCCCGCTCGGTCGCCGCCGCGATCGATCGCCCATCCCAGAGGTCCGCCCGCAATCTGAACCGATCGCCTCTCCGATCCCTTCAGACATGCGGACCCTGATCCATGAATCCGATTCCCCGGGCCGAGCTCTTCGCCGCCCTCTTCCTCACCCTGTCAGCCACCGCCGCCCTCTCGCACGCCACCCTCGAGCGGGGGCAGGCGAGCCCGAACGCGAGCTACCGCGGTGTCGTGCAGATCCATCACGGCTGCAAGGGCGAGCCGACGACCCGCGTCAGCGTCACGATCCCCGAGGGTGTGATCGGCGCCAAGCCGATGCCGAAGGCGGGTTGGCAGGTCGCCGCCGAGCGGGGGCCCTATGCCCGCGCCTATCCCTACTTCCACGGCGACGTCAGCGAGGGCGTGAAGCGCATCACCTGGAGCGGCGGCAGCCTCGCCGACGATCAGGTCGACGAGTTCACCTTCCTCGCGCGGATCACCGACGCCTTCGCGCCGGGCAGCACCGTCTACTTCCCCGTCGAGCAGGATTGCACGAGCGGCAATCACCGCTGGACGGATATCCCGACGGCGGGGGCGGCCAAGCTGAAGTCGCCGGCGCCCGGCGTGACGATCGTGGCCGGCCCGGCTCCGAGCCCCGCTGCCAAGGCCGCCGACGTCAGGGCCGAGACGCCTTGGATGCGGGCGACGCCCGGCGGCGCCAAGGTCGCCGGCGGTTACGTGCGGATCGTGAATTCCGGTACTCAGGCCGACCGCCTGACCGGCGGCTCGGTCCCCTTCGCAGGCAGCGTGTCGATCCACTCGATGTCGATGGATGGCGGCGTCATGCGGATGGCGACCGTCGAGGGCGGCCTCGTCGTGAAGCCGGGTGAAACGGTCGAGCTGAAGCCCGGCGGCTACCACCTCATGTTCGAGGATCTGAAGGGCGCTACGCCCAAGGCCGGAGAGACGGTGCAGGGCACCCTCACCTTCGAGCGCGCTGGAACCGTGCCGGTGATCTTCACCGTCGCGCCGATCGGCGCCAGCGGCCCGGACGCGAAGTCGTCGGCCGCCCCGGCACCGGCCGGCGGGCACCACCACCACTGAACGCGCCTCCGGTCGATCGGGACCGGTCGCGGTTAGCGCGCGGCTCTCCCCATGCGGGGAGGGAGGCGTGTCCCGGCCCATCGATCCACCGGCAACGTCAACCTCCATGAGGACGCGCTGACGCGCCGCGAGAGACCGCGGCTGCGAGGCGCGAGCCGGAGCCCTGGACCATGCCCTCGTCCCTGATCCGTGGGAGCGCAGTCGCGCTCGTCCTGGTCCCCTTGCAAACGGCCTACGCCGAGAGCACGCCCTCCACGAGTCTCGCGGAACTCGCCGTCGAGGCGGCCGCGGGCTCCCTCACGGTGCCGAGCGTCGCCCGCCAGCGCGAGATCGTTCAAGCCACCGTGGGCTCGGTCGCCTTCGTCGATGCCAAGGACATCCAGGACCGCTACACCAACACCCTGCGCGACGTCCTCAGGGACACGCCCGGCGTCTTCGTCCAGCCGCGCTACGGCCAGGAGCTGCGCCTCTCGATCCGCGGCTCGGGGATCAGCCGCGGCTTCCACCTGCGCGGCATCGAGCTCCTGCAGGACGGCATTCCCCTCAACCTCGCCGATGGCAGCGGCGACTTCTACCAGGTCGACCCGCTCACCCTCCGTTCGATCGAGATCTACAAGGGCGGCAACGCCCTCACCTTCGGCGCGACCACGCTTGGCGGCGCGGTCAACGTCGTCACGCCGACGGCCTATACGGCGCTCAGCCCCACCATCCTGCGGATCGACGGCGGCAGCTTCAACACGCTGCGGGAGAGCTTCCAGGTCTCGCGGGTGATCGGGCCGCTCGACTTCTTCGTCGGCGGCACTCTGACCAATGCGGACAATTTCCGCGATCACGAGACGCAGATCACGCGCAACTTCAACGCCAATGTCGGCTACCGCATCGCGCCCGGCATCGAGACGCGCTTCTACGCGGGCGTCTACCTGACGAACCAGAAGCTGCCCGGCACGCTGAGCCTTTTCAACGCGCTCAACAACCCGACGCTCGCCAACCCGACCGCGATCACGGGCAACCAGTCCCGCAAGGTCGAGACGGAGCGGATCGCCAACCGCACCTCCTTCGCCCTCGACGTCGGCACCCTCGACATCGATTCCTGGGCCATCCACAAGTCGCTCTACCACCCGATCTTCCAGGTGATCGACCAGGACGGCTGGACCTACGGCATCGCCCCGCGCTGGTCTGGCAGCTTCGATGTCGCGGGCTTCCGCAACGACACGATCCTCGGGCTTCGCGCCTTCGCCGGCCAGAACTCGGCCCGGCAATATGTCAACGTCCGCGGCAATCGCGGCGCGCAGACGCTGGAGGCCCTGCAGAGCGCCGCGAACTACGAGGCCTATGGCGAGAACCGCCTCTGGTTCCTGCCGGACGTCGCCCTGATGACCGGAGCGAAGCTCTTTTCCGCCAACCGCACCTACAGCAACAAGGGCGGGTTCTCAGGAACCAACCGGCTCCCGTCCTTCGCCAACGAGACCTACACGGGCGTGAACCCGAAGGTCGGGCTTCTGTGGCAGCCCTTGCCCGAGATCCAGGTCTTCGGGGACGTGGCGCGCTCGCGCGACGTGCCGGACTTCTCCGACCTCGTCCAGACGAACACGCTCGGCACCACCTTCGTGCCCCTCCGGGCCCAGCGCGCCTGGACCTACGAGGCCGGCGCCCGCGGCCGGATCGACCGGGTCGCCTGGGACGTCACCCTCTACCGCGCGGAGATCCGGGACGAGCTCATCAACTTCGCGGTCAATCCGGCCCTCGCCATTCCGGCCGCCACCTTCAACGCGCCGCGCACCCGCCACCAGGGCGTCGAGGCAGCCCTCTCGGTCGAGATCCTGCGCGATCTCGGCACGACGGGCGACCGGCTCAGCCTCGCAGGAATCTGGACCCACAACGACTTCCGCTTCCGGTCCGACCCGGTCTTTCGGGACAACCGCATCGCCGGCGTCCCCGACGACGTGCTGCGGGCAAGCGTCACCTACGCTCACCCAAGCGGTCTGCGCCTGACGCCTTCCATCGACTGGGTGCCCACGGGCGCCTTCGCCGACCACGCCAACAACCTGCGGGTCCCCGGCTACGCGCTGATCAACCTTGAAGCGGGCATCGATTTCGCCCATGGCGTCACGCTCTTCCTCGACGCCCGCAACCTCGCGGACAAGCGCTACGTCTCCGACATCTCCGTCGTCACCGACGCCCGGACGGCTGGAGGATCTGGCCTCGCCGCCTTCTACCCAGGCGTCGGGCGGAGCTTCTTCGGCGGGGTTCGGGCATCGTTCTGAAGGCTGCTCGTCGCACGGTGCCAGCCGAGACCTTCGCCGGCGAGAGGGCTGCATCACCTGCGCTTTCCGTCTACCAAGCGCCCATGCGATCCGATGCTCCAGCCCCCGAGGCGCCCCATCCCGACGTTTATGTCGGGCGGGACGGCTGGCTGTTTCTGACCGGGGGGAGCAACCGGGTGCTCGCGCAATACGGAGTGCCCGGCTTCTCACGGGCGGCCCTGTGGCGCTGGCGGCGGCTTCTCGAAGATCGGGTTCGGCGCTGCAATCGGCTCGGCATCCGCTTCGCCCACGTCGTCGCGCCCGAGAAACTCTCGGTCCAGCTCGACGCTCTCGACGGGCTGGAGTTCGACCCCGACCGCGCCCCTGCCCTGCGGCTGGCGCGCTGGCTGCGCCTCTCGATCGCGCAGGGCGCCTGGATCGACCTTGTCGGTCCGTTCCGGGCGAGGGCCCGCGCGAGCGCGCTCTACCGGCGCACGGACTCGCACTGGACCTTCGCCGGCGGCCTGCTGGCCTACCAGGCGATCTGCCGGCATCTCGGCGTGGCTCCGCGCGAGGATTTCGAGGCACGCCGGACAGGCTCGGACGACCTCATGAACACGGGCGACCTCGGCCTGAAGCTCGACCCGCCGCGCGCCGAGGTCGCGGAGAGCTGCGTGTTCGCCTCTGAAGCGCGCCGTGTCCACGCCAACCGCCTCCTCCTGGAGCTGGAGGCCAAGGGCCGCGGCTACGACGCGCATATCGGGGCGCAGGCCGTGTTCCGGAACGCGGCCGCGCCAGACCCGCGGCGCCTCGTCCTGTTCGGCGATTCCTACGCGCACCACACGCCGAACCCGCGAACCGGCACCCTGACGCCGCTCCTCGCCGACACCTTCGCCGAAGTCCACATGCTGTGGTCGACGAGCGTCGACTGGGCCTACCTGGAACGGGTCCGGCCGGATTTCGTCGTCACCGAGATCGCCGAGCGCTTCATGATCGACCTGCCCCAGCGAAACTTCTCCATCGAGCGGCTGGCGGAACTGGCGATGGCGCGCAAGGGCGTCTGATCCGGGCCGGCGGGTCTTACGCGGCGCGGCTTTTCCCGGCGTGAATCTCTGTCGCGACGGTGTCGAGAACCTCGCGACAGGCGGCTGCGACGGCGCGATGCGCGAAATCCGCTGGGTCACCGGCTTCGATCGCCCGCTCCAGGTCCTTGCACAGGCTGGACAGCCTGGCGAAGCCGAGGAGGCCGGCGGAGGAGACGAGCGCGTGCGCCTCGCGTTTCAGGACGTTCGGCTCCCAGGGTCCGGGGCCGATCAGCGCGCCACCTTCGATCTGCTCGGCGAGGCGAAGGAGGAGGGAATGGACCGTGGAGGGCGAGAGCATCTCGGTGAGCTCGGCCAGCGTCTCGCGGTCGAGCACGGGTTCCGATGCGACACGGACCGCGTCCGTCGCGGCGCTCCGGTCGGTCAGACATGTCGCGGCACCCGGCTCCGCCGCGGCAAGCACCTGATCGACCGCGGCCAGAAGCTCCTCGCGCTTGAAGGGCTTGCCGACATGCCCGTTCATCCCGGCCTCCAGAAGCGCGGCGACCTGAGCCGGCAGCACGTTCGCCGTCATCGCGAGGACGGGCACGGTCCCGTAGGGCGACGGCAGGCTGCGGATCTGCCGCGTCGCCGTGATCCCGTCGATCACGGGCATCTGCACGTCCATCAGGACGAGGTCGTAGGCCGTGCGCTCGACCGCCGTGATGGCGTCGGTCCCGTCCGTCGCCTCGTCCACCGCGTGCCCCGCCGCCTCCAGCACCGCCCTGGCGATCTCGAGGTTCATGGCGATGTCATCCACGACGAGGATTCGTCCCCTCCGCCCCGTCCTCTGACCCGCCACGCGCTCCAATGCGGGCGGCGCGAGCGCCGCCGGCGGCAGCGGCACGGCGAAACGGAAGGTCGAGCCACGACCCTGGACGCTCTCGACGCCGATCTCGCCGCCCATCAGCTCGACGAGCTGCTTGCTGATGGCGAGGCCGAGCCCGGTGCCGCCGAACTCGCGCTGCACGGAGCTGTCGACCTGGCTGAAGCGCTGGAACAGCCGCCCGAGCTTGTCCTCGGGGATACCGACACCCGTATCGGCCACGGCGACGCGCAGGCTCGCGGCGCCCTCGACGACCGGGCAGCCGACGGTGACCGTGACTTGGCCGCGGCGGGTGAACTTCACGGCGTTGTTCAGCAGGTTCAGCAGCACCTGCCGCAGACGGTCGGCATCGCCCGACAGGCCCGGCGGGAGATCGGGGTCGAGGGCGACGGTGATCGTGGTGCCGTTGGAATCAGCATGCCTGCGCAGGATCGCCACCGCCTCCTCGACGAGGGAGGCAGGCGAGAAGGGTCGCGGCACAAGCTCGACCTCGCCCGCCTCGATCTTCGAGAAATCGAGGATGTCGTTGACGATCGTGAGCAGGGACGAGCCGGAGCTGCGGATCAGCTCGACCTGCCGGCGCAGGTCGGCCGGCAGATCGGTCCGGTCGAGGATCAGGCCCGTGAAGCCGATGACGCCGTTGAGCGGCGTGCGGATCTCGTGGCTCATCGTCGCCAGGAACTCAGTCTTGGCGCGGCTGGCCAGCTCCGCGGCATCCTTGGCGGCCTCGATCTCGGCCTGATGCCTGCGCCGCTCGCGGATGTCGCGGAAGGTCGCGACGATGGTCGGCGCGTCGCCCGTCGCACCCGGGATCCGCCGGAAATTGCCCTCCACCCAGCTCCAGCCGTCGATCTTGTGCAGGCTGCGGTAGGCAACCGCGACCTGTGTTTCGCCCCGGCCGAGCCGTGCCGTCGCTTCGTAGAGGATCTTCAGGTCGTCGGGATGGACGTAGTCGCGCAGGCGCATGGCGGCGAGTTCGTCCGGCGCGAAACCCAGCAGCCGCTCAGAGGCGGGCGAGATGTAGGAGCGCCGGCCGTCGTCGCGGCCGAGCATGATCAGCTCGCTGGTGTTCTCGGCGAGCACCCGGAACCGGGCCTCGCTCTCGGCAAGCGCCCGTTCCCGGCCCTTGCGCTCGGAGATGTCCTGGATGAAGGCGTTGAAGGCCCTGTCCGCACCGGTGCCGGTCGCGGAGACGGTGACCTCGACGGGGAACGCGGTGCCGTCGCGACGGCGGGCGATCCGTTCGACGCGCTTGCCGGCTGACTCGCCCTCTCCGTCCGGCAGGAACGAGCCGGCGTCCGAGGCTGAGAACGTCTCGGAGGCGGGCCGGCCGATCACCTCGGCCGCAGGCCAGCCGAACATCCGCTCGGCGGCCCGGTTCAGGGCCGTGACGAGGCCGGACCCGTCCAGGGAGACGAAGGCGTCGTTGGCCGAATCCAGGATCTCGCGCTGCTTGGCCGCAGCGGCCCGGATCGCCGCCTCGGCCGCCCGCATTCGCCGCTCACGCCGGGCGAGGCCGATCCCCAATCCCACCAGAGCCGCGGCCGCGGCGGCGAGGCCGGTCCCCTGCAGCAGCGCCTCCCGGCGCCAGGGCGCCAGGACCTCGTCGAAGCTCCGGGCGGCGAGCACGAGAACGGGATAGGCCTCGAGACGCTCGAAGGCGGCGATGCGTTCGACGCCGTCCACCGCCGAATGATAACGCATGATGCCTTCCCGCGCGCCCGGCTTGGCGTTGCGGAACAGGGGAGAGCGCGAGAGGTCACGGCTGGCGAGATCCGGATCGAAGGGATGCCGGATGAGGAACCGCTTCTCGTCGCTGATCAGGGCGATGGCGCCCTTCTCGCCGACGCCGACCCGCTCGTAGAAGGTGCTGAAATAATCCGGGTTGAGGGAGGCGACCACGACGCCGCCGAAGGACCCGTCCGGCCGGTTCCACCGCTTCGACAGCGGAACGATGGCCTTGCCGCTGATCCGTCCCCTCGTCAGGTTGTCGATGTGGAGGCCGCGGCCCTCATAGGCGCGGTGCAACCGGAAATACGGCCGATCGGTCGTACCGATGACGCCCTGGCGCTCGCTCGCCGCGGACGAGACGATCCACTCGCCGTCCGCATCCAGGACCGCGACGTTCCGCGCCGGAACGGCGGCCTTGGAACGTCCGACGAGGAAGGACTTGAAGGCGGCCGGGTCGGACAGGCCACCTTCTTCCAGCCGCTCGACGATGCCGCCGAGGATCAGATCAACGCCCTCGATGCTCCGCTCCATATGCTGGGCCAGGGAGCGGCTGAGATTGCGGACTTCGTTCAGGGCCTCAGCGACCGCCGTGCGGTAGGCGCGCTCGATCTGCCAGCCGCCGAACAGCAGGATAAGCGCCGCCGCGACGATCGCGACATTCGCCGGATTCCGGACGAGGAGCGATCGACGGTCGCCTCGCGGCGGGGCGGTATCAGCGGCCATCGGACACCGCTACCCGAGAGGCTTTGCTCTCTCCTTAACGGAACCGTATTCGTGATACCGCGACGGCGGAGAGATCGCCTCAGTACAGTCCGCCCGCCTGGGCGGCCCGGTCCGCATCCACCGGCACCGCGGCCGTGGCCGGTGCGACGTAGGCGTCGGGCGGGGCGGTGCCCGGCTTGAAGGCCTCCAGGATGGTGCCGCCGCCCTCGCCCGAGCCGGCGCGCATGCCGCTCGACGCGGCGACGCGGATCAGCTTGATCCCCGGCGGCACGCGGAACGGCGTCGGCGGCTTGTCCTTGAGCGCGTCCTTCAGGAAGCTGAGCACGATCGGCGCGGCGAGGCCGCCGCCGGTCGCCCGGTCGCCGAGCGAGCGCGGCTTGTCGAAGCCGACATAGACGCCCACCGCGAGGTCCGGCGAGAAGCCGACGAACCAGGCGTCCTTGGCGTCGTTCGTGGTACCGGTCTTGCCCGCGAGCGGCTTGCCGATCTGCTTCAGGATCGTCGCCGTGCCGCGCTGGACCACGCCCTCCATGATCGAGACCATCTGGTAGGCGGTCAGCGGATCGAGCACCTGCTCGGAATCGTCCACGAGCTTGGGCTCGTCCTGGCCCGACCATTTCTCGGCGTCGCAGCCGAGGCACTTGCGGTTGTCGTGCTTGTAGATGGTCTCGCCCACCCGGTCCTGGATGCGGTCGATCAAGGTCGGGCGGATGCGCCGGCCGCCATTGGCCAGCATCGAATAGGCCGTGACCATGCGCATGACGGTCGTCTCGCCGGCGCCCAGCGACATCGGCAGCACGGGGAGCATGTCGTCGTAGACGCCGAAGCGGCGGGCGTACTCGGCGATGAGCGGCATGCCGACGTCCTTGGCGAGCCGCACGGTCATCAGGTTCTTCGAATGCTCGATGCCGTAGCGCAGGGTGTGCGGGCCGCTCGCCTTGCCGTCGTAGTTCGAGGGCGACCACGCCTCCTGGCCGGGGCCGGCCTCGATGGTGATTGGCGAGTCCTGCACGATCGAGGACGGGGTGTAGCCGTTGTCGAGCGCCGCCGAGTAGACGAGCGGCTTGAAGGACGAGCCCGGCTGGCGCTGGGCCTGCGTCGCCCGGTTGAACTGGCTCTCGTCGAAGGAGAAGCCGCCGACCATGGCATGGACGCGGCCCGTATAGGGGTCCATCGCCACGATGGCACCGGAGACCTCGGGCCGCTGGCGCAGGCGGTAGGTGTTGCGCGCGCTGTCCAGCGCCTCGACGTAGACGACGTCGCCGGCGCTGAGGCCGTTCGCGGGGGTGCGCCCGGTCCAGCGCATCCCATCGGGGGCGATCGTGCCGGTCTCACGCTCCTTGGAAACCGCGCCGGACGCCTCGCGGCGCGGCTGCAGGCCGATCTGGACCTGGTTGCCGGTGGTGCTCAGGACGACGGCGAGCCGCCAGGGCGCCACGTCGCCGAGCGCCGGAACCTCGGAGACGGCGAGCCCCCAATCGCGACCGACGAGGTCGACCTTGGCCTGCGCCCCGCGCCAGCCCTGGCGCTGGTCGTAGGTGATGAGGCCGTCGAGCAGGGCGCGGCGCGCCCAGGCCTGCATCTTCGGGTCGAGGGTGGCGCGCACGGAGAGCCCGCCCTCGTAGAGCTTCTTCTCGCCGTATCGCTCGGTGATCTCGCGCCGGACCTCTTCGGTGAAGTAGTTGGCGTTGGCGGCGTTAGCGAAGGCGACGCGCGGGTTGACGCTCAAGCCCGTCTTGCGCGCGGCCTCGCTCTCTTCCTTCGTGATGTAGCCGTTCTGGGCCATCAGCCCGATGATCTCGTTGCGCCGGCTCAGCGCCTCCTGGGTCTTGCGATAGGGGTGGTAGTTGTTCGGCCCCTTCGGCAGGGCGGCGAGGTAGGCCGCCTCGTTGATCGTCAGCTCGTGCACGGACTTGCCGAAATAATCGAGCGCCGCCGCCGCGACCCCGTGCAGGTTGCGGCCCGGCACGATCGTGCCGAGGAAGATCTCGTTGAGGTAGAGCTCGAGGATCTTGTCCTTCGAGTAGGTCGCCTCGATCCGGAAGGCGATCAGCGCTTCCTTGACCTTGCGGTCGAAGGTCTGCTCGTTCGTGAGCAGGAAGTTCTTGGCGACCTGCTGGGTGATGGTCGAGGCGCCCTGCTTCTTGCCGCTGCGGGCGTTCGTCAGCACCGCGCGAACGATGCCCTCGGGATCGACGCCGCCATGCTTGTAGAAATTCTTGTCCTCGGCCGAGAGGAAGGCGGCGATCACGATCTTCGGCATCGCCTGGATCGGCAGGTAGAGCCGGCGCTCGTTGGCGTATTCGGCGAGCAGGGAGCCGTCGGAGGCGTGGACGCGGCTCATCACCGGCGGCTCGTAATTGGCGAGCGCTGCGTGGTCCGGCAGGTCCTGGCTGTAGATGTAATAGAAGTAGGCGCCGACCGCGGCGACCACCACGAACAGCATCGCGCCGATGCTGAACAGGAAGCCGAAGAAACGAAGGATGAAGCGCATCCGGGTCCCGTCCGTCGATGATCCGCAGCCAGCCGGAACCGCGGGGCTGCAAGCCGCGCGCTCAATCGATATGGCCTTTAGCGGCGTTCGCGTGTTCCCCGATTCGGGCGTCCACGCCGAATCGTCGGCGTCGGTCCGGCCGGGGCGTTCCGTCGCCCCGTTCTCACACCGCTTCTATGGTGAAACTGGGGCGATGGCCGCCGAACGCCGCGGCGCCGGCCGGGTCAGGCTGGTGCGATTGGCGAAGAAGGCATCGATCGCCTTGCCCATCGCGCCGGTGACCTCGGTGCGCCAAGTCTCGGATTGCAGAAGGTCGAGGTCGCGCTTGCTCGAGAGGTAGCCGAGCTCGACCAGGACCGAGGGCACGTCGGGCGAGCGCAGCACCACGAAGCCGGCCTCCCGGTGCGGCTTGGGGCTCAGCTCCATCACCGGCCCGAGCTGCGCCATCAGGCCCTTGGCGAAGCCCGACGAGAAGCTGCGGGTCTCCCGCAGCGTGAGCTCCTGCAGGATGTCGGCGACCTGGGCCGGCCCCTCCACGGTCTCCGTCCCTGCCGCCACGTCGGCGCGGTTCTCGCGCTCGGCGAGCTTGGCGGATTCGGCGTCGGTGGCCCGCTCCGATCCGGTATAGACCGTGGCGCCCCGCACTTGCGGCGCCGACGAGATCGAATCCGCGTGGATCGAGACGAGAAGGTCGGCGTTCGCCTCGCGGGCGAGCCGCACCCGCTCGGAGAGCGGCACGAACACGTCGCGGTCGCGGGTCATCCGCACGCGGTAGCGGCCCGAGCCCTCAAGACGGGCGACGAGGGCCCGGGCGAAGCCGAAGACGATGTCCTTCTCGAACACCCCGGTCGCCGCGATCGCGCCGGGATCGGTGCCGCCGTGGCCGGCATCGATCATGATGAGCGGGCGGGGATCGGCGGGCTCCGGCGCGGCCGCGGCCTTGCGCGAGGCCGGCGAGGGATCGCTGGCCACCGCCGCGCGGCGGAAGCCTTCGCGGTCGCTGCGCTGGAAATCGATCGAGAGCAGGACCGCGCCGTCGCGGGGCCGCGTCACGGTCTCGATCCCGCCGACGGTCGCGGGCTGCGCGAGATCGACCACGATCCGGGAGCGGCCGGGCGCGAACAGCCCGTAGCGGAACGAGGCGACCACGCCCTCGCGGCGGCGTCCGGCCTCCGGGCCGAGTTGGAAGTTGACCTCGGGCAGATCGATCACGGCGCGGTCCGGGCGCTCCATCACGAAGGCGCGGGCGTCGACCGCCTTCGAGAGGGTCAGGGTCAGGCGGGTCGTCCCGCCGGCGCCGGGCCCGAGTTCCGCGGCGATCGCCACGGCGGCGCTCCCCTGCGCGGTCGTGCGGCTGCGCCCGGCATCCTGCGCGAAAGCGGGCAAGCCGGCCGTTAGGGCGAGCGAGGCGAAGACCGTGAGAACGGGGGAGCAGAGGGCGCGTGGAAGCATCGGTCCGAGGGCGGTGCGTTGCTTTTCGTTAAGGCATACGGTCGGGATGGTTAACCGTTCCTCACCCTCTCGACCCTGTTCGCGGCCCGTTGTTGCTGCCCTGCGACAGAGTCCGGCCATGCATCCGCAGCATGGGGCAGCGGCGCCGGGATCACAGCGGACATCCAGAGGGCCGAAAAGGTCGCACGGGGACGCCTGACGCGGTGCCTACCGGCCGAACCGCGGGCTTCCCATCTACGGGATCGACGCCACCCGCCGCGATCGTCGCGCCGCCGAGAAATCGCCTCGCCGGTGCAGCCTCGGGGCGCCCTTGTCCTCCCGAGGGGCGTCGTCTAAGTCCCTGGTGCACAGTCTGACATTGGAGCAATTCCACGCGGCCCGCCGCGGCTCCGTGCACGTCCCACCGCGACCCATCGAGAGAGGTGTCGGATGACCGGCCTGCTGGCGGATTACCTGCCCCTCATCGTCTTCATCGGCGTGTCGCTCTTCATCGCGGTGGCGTTGCTCGTGGCGCCGTTCCTGGTCGCCTACAACAGCCCCGACCCGGAGAAGCTTTCGGCCTACGAGTGCGGCTTCAACGCCTTCGACGATGCGCGCATGAAGTTCGACGTGCGCTTCTACCTGGTGGCGATCCTGTTCATCATCTTCGACCTCGAAGTCGCCTTCCTGTTCCCCTGGGCCATCACCTTCGGCGAGCTCGGCTGGTTCGGGATGTGGTCGATGATGATCTTCCTCGGCGTGCTGACGGTCGGCTTCGTCTACGAGTGGCGCAAGGGCGCCCTCGAATGGGACTAGCCTACAACGCCGCCAGACCCGAAGCCTGATCCCGAGAAACCGATGGCCTTCACCCCCGAACTGTCCCGCGCCCGGGCGATCGCGCCCGCCCCCAAGGGGATCATCGATCCCAACACGGGCAAGCCGATCGGCGCGGACGACCCGACCTTCCTCGCCTTCAACGACGAGCTCGCCGACCGCGGCTTCCTCGTCACCTCGGCCGACGACCTCATCAACTGGGCGCGCACCGGCTCGCTGATGTGGATGACCTTCGGGCTCGCCTGCTGCGCAGTCGAGATGATGCAGATGTCGATGCCGCGCTACGATTGCGAGCGCTTCGGCTTCGCTCCGCGGGGCTCGCCGCGCCAGTCCGACGTGATGATCGTCGCGGGCACCCTGACGAACAAGATGGCGCCTGCCTTGCGCAAGGTCTACGACCAAATGCCGGAGCCCCGCTACGTCATCTCGATGGGCTCCTGCGCCAATGGCGGCGGCTACTATCACTATTCCTACTCGGTGGTGCGCGGCTGCGACCGGGTCGTGCCGGTCGACATCTATGTGCCTGGCTGCCCGCCGACAGCGGAGGCGCTGCTCTACGGCGTGCTTCTTCTTCAGAAGAAGATCCGCCGCACCGGCACGATCGAGCGGTGAGCGCATGACCAACGGCATCACCATCCTGCGCCATACCCAGCCGGCCTCCGGCGACGCGGCGCTGCAGGCGCTGTCCGACCATGTCGCCGGCGCTCTGGGACCCGCCATCGTCGAGCGGACCATCGCCCTCAGTGAGCTGACCCTCGTCGTCCAGGCCTCGGACATCGTCTACGCGCTGACCTACCTGCGCGACGACCCGGCCTGCGCCTTCCGCTGCTTCATCGACATCTGCGGTGCGGATTATCCGGGCCGCGAGAAGCGTTTCGACGTCGTCTACCACCTGCTCTCCCTGCGCCATAACCGGCGCATCCGGGTGAAGGTGCGCACGGACGAGCAGACGCCCGTCCCCTCCGCGATCGAGGTGTTTCCGGCCGCCAACTGGTACGAGCGCGAGGCCTACGACCTCTACGGCATCCTGTTTTCAGGGCATCCGGACCTGCGCCGGCTGCTGACCGATTACGGCTTCGAGGGTCATCCCCTGCGCAAGGACTTCCCGCTCACGGGCTTCGTCGAGGTCCGCTACGACCAGGACGAGGCGCGGGTCGTCTACGAGCCCGTGAAGCTCACGCAGGAATTCCGGAACTTCGACTTCCTGTCGCCGTGGGAGGGCACGGAATACGTGCTGCCCGGCGACGAGAAGAAGTCGGCTTGAGGTCCCCATGACCGAGCACAACATCCGCAACTTCGCGATCAACTTCGGCCCGCAGCATCCGGCGGCGCACGGCGTGCTGCGCCTCGTGCTGGAACTCGACGGCGAGATCGTCGAGCGGGTCGATCCGCATATCGGCCTGCTCCACCGCGGCACCGAGAAGCTGATCGAGTACAAGACCTACCTGCAGGTGACGCCCTATTTCGACCGGCTCGATTATGTCGCGCCCATGTGCCAGGAGCACGGCTTCTGCCTGGCGATGGAGAAACTGCTCGGGCTCGAGGTGCCGCGCCGCGGACAACTCATACGGGTCCTGTTCTCCGAGATCAGCCGCCTGCTCTCGCACCTCCTCAACGTTACGACGCAGGCCATGGATGTCGGCGCGCTGACGCCCCCGCTCTGGGGGTTCGAGGAGCGCGAGAAGCTGATGATCTTCTACGAGCGGGCGTCGGGCGCCCGGCTCCACGCCAACTACTTCCGTCCGGGCGGCGTCCACCAGGACCTGCCGCCGGCGCTGATCGACGACATCGAGGCCTTCTGCGATCCCTTCCTGCAGGTGGTCGACGACCTCGACGACCTCGTCATGGGCAACCGCATCTTCAAGCAACGCAACGTCGACATCGGCATCGTCACGGTGGACGAGGCCATGGCCTGGGGCTTCTCGGGCGTGATGGTCCGCGGCTCCGGCATCCCGTGGGATCTGCGCAAGTCGCAGCCCTACGAATGCTACGAGGAGATGGAATTCGACGTTCCCGTGGGGAAGAACGGCGACACCTACGACCGCCAGGTCATCCGCATGGAGGAGATGCGCCAGTCCGTGCGCATCATGAAGCAGTGCATCGCCAAGCTCCGTGAGCCTGCGGGCCAGGGGCCGGTCACGGCGCTCGACGGCAAGGTCGTGCCGCCGCCGCGCCGCGAGATGAAGCGCTCGATGGAGGCGCTGATCCGCCACTTCAAGCTCTACACGGAAGGCTTCCACGTGCCGGCGGGCGAGGTCTACGCCGCGGTCGAGGCGCCCAAGGGCGAGTTCGGCGTCTACCTGGTCTCGGACGGCACCAACAAGCCCTATCGCTGCAAGATCCGCGCACCCGGCTTCGCCCATCTGCAGGCGATGGACTGGATGTGCCGCGGCCACATGCTGGCCGACGTGTCCTGCGTGTTGGGGACGCTGGACATCGTGTTCGGTGAGGTGGACCGGTGAGGGAATTCAGGGTTTCGAACTGATGGCTAACCGCAGACTCGCCCCCGCCGCCGAGCAGCCCCAGAGCTTCGCCTTCTCCCCGGAGAACGCGGAATGGGCCAAGGGCCAGATCGCCAAGTACCCCGAGGGTCGGCAGGCCTCGGCGGTGATCCCGCTCCTGTGGAAGGCGCAGGAGCAGAATGGCGGCTGGCTGCCTCAGAAGGCCATCGAGGCGGTGGCCGACGAGCTCGGCATGCCGCATATCCGCGTGCTCGAAGTCGCGACCTTCTACACGATGTTCGCCCTGGAGCCGGTCGGCCGGTTCTGGATCCAGCTCTGCGGCACGGTGCCCTGCGATTCCTGCGGCGCGCGCGAGTTGAAGGACTATCTCCACAAGCGCCTCGGCGCCCCGGGCCATGTCAGCGCCGACGGCAACTTCTCCTGGCTCGAAGTCGAGTGCCTGGGCGCCTGCTGCAACGCGCCGATGGCCCAGATCAACCAGGACTACTACGAGGATCTGAATCCGGAGCTCCTCGGCAAGCTCATGGACGACCTCGCCGCGGGTCGTCCCGTCAAGGTGGGCTCGCAGATCGGCCGGACGTCGTCCGAGCCGAAGGATGCGGTGAACACGCTGACCGACCCGACGCTGTTCGACGGCTCGCGCGTCGGCGCCTGGCGCAAGCGCTTCGAGGAGACGGGCAGCGAGCCGGCTTCGACTGGCGAGGCGGCGTCGAGCGAGCAGCGCGCCGCCGCCGATCCGAAGCCGGCCCGGCCCAGTGCCGGCCGGGCGGTCGGGACCGCCGCGATGGATACGCCCGTACAGCGCAGCGCGGCCGGGCAGGCGCCGGTTTCGGCGGAGGACCGGAAGGCGGCCTCCGACGAAACCGTCTCCACGGCGAAGGAGGGCGAGGTCCGGCCGACCGATCCGCCCAAGCTCGACGCGCCGGCCGAGATCGTGGCGAAGGGCGAGGCGGCCGGCGCCGAAGCCGGCCACCAATCCGCTCTGACGCGCGGCGAAACTCCTCCGCAACCCGTCGTTTCGGGTGCCAGCGAGGGCGTCGAGGCTGCGGAAACCGAGGAGGCGCGGATCGCGAAGGCGCTCTCCGCCCTGCCCAAGGACGCGAGCCCCGAGCAGAAGGCCGATGCGGTCGGCCGCCGCCCTGCGGGTCTGGACGCCGCGCGTGCCGGCGGGCCGGACGCGCTCACCAAGGTCAAGGGCATCGGTCCGGGCAACGAGGCCCGGCTGCACGCTCTCGGCATCTACCATTTCGACCAGATCGCGGGCTGGAGTCGCGACGAAGTCGCCTGGGTCGGGACCTATCTGGCATTCCCGGGCCGCATCGATCGCGAGGGCTGGGTGGCGCAAGCTGCCGCGCTCGCTAGCCAGCCGAAACAGTGAGCCGCTGACATGCTCTCCGATCAGGATCGCATCTTCACGAACCTCTACGGGCTGCACTCCCCCGGCCTGGACGCCGCCAAGAAGCGCGGCGCCTGGGACGGCACCAAGTTCCTGCTCGAGATGGGCCGGGACTGGATCATCGAGGAGATGAAGGCCTCTGGTCTGCGCGGCCGCGGCGGCGCCGGCTTCCCGACGGGCCTGAAGTGGTCGTTCATGCCCAAGAAGTCGGATGGGCGGCCCCATTACCTCGTGGTCAACGCCGACGAATCGGAGCCCGGCACCTGCAAGGATCGGGAGATCATGCGGCACGATCCGCATCTCCTGATCGAGGGCTGCCTGCTGGCCTCGTTCTCGATGGGGGCGCATGCCTGCTACGTCTACATTCGCGGCGAGTACGTCGCGGAGAAGTACGCCCTGCAGCGCGCCGTCGACGAAGCCTACGAGGCCCGGCTCGTGGGCCAGGACAACGTCCACGGCTACCCGTTCGACATCTACGTCCACCACGGCGCCGGCGCCTATATCTGCGGCGAGGAGACGGCGCTGATCGAAAGCCTCGAGGGCAAGAAGGGGATGCCGCGGCTGAAGCCTCCCTTCCCGGCCAATATGGGCCTCTACGGCTGCCCCACGACTGTGAACAACGTCGAGTCGATCGCGGTCGCCGGCACGATCCTGCGCCGGGGCGGCGCTTGGTTCGCCGGTCTCGGCGGCAAGAACAACACCGGCACGAAGCTGTTCTGCGTCTCGGGCCACGTTAACAAGCCGGGCAACGTCGAGGAGGAACTCGGCATCACCTTCCGCGAACTCATCGACAAGCATTGCGGCGGCATGCGCGGCGGCTGGGAGAACCTCTTGTGTTCCATCCCCGGCGGATCGTCGGTCCCGCTGGTGCCGGCCGAGCAGATCATCGACGCCAAGATGGATTTCGACACCCTGCGCGGCCTCGGCTCGGGCTTAGGGACCGCCGCGGTGATCGTCCTGGACAAATCGACCGACATCGTGGCGGCGATCGCCCGCATCTCCTATTTCTACAAGCATGAGAGCTGCGGCCAGTGCACGCCCTGCCGGGAGGGCACCGGCTGGATGTGGCGGGTGATGCTGCGCATGGCGGAAGGCCGGGCGCAGCGCCGCGAGATCGACATGCTGCTCGACGTCACCAAGCAGATCGAAGGTCACACGATCTGTGCGCTGGGCGACGCCGCGGCCTGGCCGATCCAGGGGCTGATCCGCCACTTCCGCCCGGAGATCGAGCGCCGCATCGACCGCTACAGCGCCAACCCGCACAGCGACCCCCTGCCGATGGCGGCGGAGTGATCCGCGTCATCGCACCAAGGTTCGAGACCGAGAAGCACGAATGACCAAACTCCTCGTCGACGGCATTGAGGTCGATGTTCCGGCCGAGTACACCCTGCTCCAGGCCTGCGAGGTCGCGGGCGCGGAGATCCCGCGCTTCTGCTTCCACGAGCGGCTGTCCATCGCCGGCAATTGCCGGATGTGCCTTGTCGAGCTGAAGGGCGCGCCCAAGCCCGTGGCGAGCTGCGCCTACGCCGTGAAGGATTGCCGGCCCGGCCCCAACGGCGAGCCGCCGGAGATCCTGACGCGCTCAGGCACCACCAAGAAGGCCCGCGAGGGGGTCATGGAGTTCCTCCTCATCAACCACCCGCTCGACTGCCCGATCTGCGACCAGGGCGGCCATTGCGACCTGCAGGACCAGGCGATGGCCTACGGCGTCGACTCGACCCGCTACGGCGAGAACAAGCGCGCCGTCGAGGAGAAGTATATCGGCCCGCTGGTGCGCACGGCCATGAACCGCTGCATCCACTGCACCCGCTGCGTCCGCTTCCTCGCCGAGGTCGCCGGCGTGCCGGATCTCGGCGCCATCGGTCGCGGCGAGGACATGGAGATCACGAGCTACCTCGAATCCGCCATGGGCTCTGAGCTGCAGGGCAACGTCGCCGACCTCTGCCCCGTGGGCGCCCTCGTCCACAAGCCGCAGAGCTACAACATCCGCCCCTGGGAGCTCTCGAAGACGGAATCGATCGACGTCATGGACGCGGTCGGCTCGGCGATCCGGGTGGATGCCCGCGGCCGCGAGGTCCTGCAGATCGAGCCGCGCGTCCACGAGGGCATCAACGAGGAGTGGATCTCCGACAAGACGCGCCACGCCGTCGACGGTCTGAAGCTGCAGCGCCTCGACCGGCCGTATCTCCGCGAGAACGGGCGCCTGCGCCCGGCCTCCTGGGGCGAGGCCTTCTCGGCCATCGCGGCGCGGGTGAAGGGCGCGGATGCCCGGCGGATCGGTGCCATCGTCGGCGACCTCGCCGCCGTCGAGGAGACCTACGCCCTGAAGCGCCTGATGCAGGCGCTCGGCGTCAAGAACCTCGATGGCCGCCAGGCTGGCGAGACGATCGATCCGGCCTGGGGCCGGGCCGCCTACATCTTCAATCCGACCATCGCCGGCATCGAGGAGGCCGACGCGATCCTGCTCGTCGGGACGAACCCGCGGCTCGAGGCCTCCCTCCTCAACGTCCGCATCCGCAAGCGCTGGCGGATGGCGCCGCTCGCCGTCGGGCTCATCGGGGAACCGGCGGACCTCACCTATCCCCACACCTATCTCGGCGCCGGACCGGAGACCCTCTCGGACTTGGCCGCCGGGCGCCATAGCTTCGCGGAGGTGCTGAAGGGCGCCGAGCGGCCGCTGGTGATCGTCGGCGCCGGTGCGCTCGCGCGGCCCGACGGCGCGGCGATCCTCTCGGCGGCGGCCGCCCTCGCCTGGGAAATCGGTGCCGTCACGGCGGAGTGGAACGGCTTTGCCGTGCTCCAGAACGCGGCCGCGCGCGTCGGCGCCCTCGACCTCGGCTTCGTGCCCGCGGAAGGCGGGCTCGACCTCGCGGGCATGATCGCGCCGGGCGCGCTCGATGTGGTCTTCAATCTCGGCGCCGACGAGGTCGAGATCGGGCCGGGCGCCTTCGTGATCTACCAGGGCACGCACGGCGACCGCGGCGCCACCCGCGCCGACGTGATCCTGCCCGGCGCCGCCTACACCGAGAAGAGCGCGACCTACGTGAACCTCGAAGGCCGCGTTCAGACGACGAACCGCGCGGGTTTCCCGCCGGGCGACGCCCGCGAGGATTGGGCGGTGCTGCGCGCGCTCTCCGACGTGGTCGGCCAGCGCCTGCCCTTCGACTCGCTCAGCGCCCTGCGCCGCGCGCTCTACACCGATCACCCGCACTTCGCGGCCCTCGACGCGATCGAACCGGGCGATGTCGTCGCGACGGTGGGGCAACTGGCGGCCTTGAGCGGCGAGCCGGCGAAGGCGCCGTTCGCGGCGGCGATCCGAGATTTCTACCTGACCAATCCGATCGCCCGAGCCTCGCGCGTGCTCGCCGAATGTTCGGGGCTCGCCCGCGGGCAGGCGCTGGAAGCCGCGGAATAAGGGGCCGCCGCCATGAACTGGGACCTCCTCGGCACGGTGCTGCTCCTCGTCCTCAAGAGCTTCGTGCTGCTCTCGGCGCTGCTCGTCTTCATCGCCTACGCGCTGCTCGCCGACCGCAAGATCTGGGCGGCGGTGCAGCTCCGGCGCGGCCCGAACGTGGTCGGGCCCTGGGGCCTGCTGCAATCCTTCGCCGACCTGCTCAAGTTCGTGCTGAAGGAGCCGGTCATTCCGGCGGGCGCCAACAAGGGAATCTTCCTGCTGGCGCCGCTCGTCTTCGCGACCCTGGCGCTGGCGGCCTGGGCGGTGATCCCGCTGGCCGAGGGCTGGGCCATCGCCGACCTCAATGTCGGCATCACCTACATCTTCGCGATCTCGTCGCTGATGGTCTACGGCGTGATCATGGGCGGCTGGGCCTCGAACTCGAAATACGCCTTCCTCGGCGCGCTCCGCTCCACCGCCCAGATGATCTCCTACGAGGTCTCCCTCGGCTTCGTGATCATCTGCGTGTTGCTCTGCGCCGGCTCGCTCAACCTCTCGCGCATCGTGATGGCGCAGGACACCGGCCTCGGCCTGTTCGGCTGGTACTGGCTCTGGCTGTTCCCGATGTTCGTGGTGTTCTTCATCTCGGCCATGGCCGAGACGAACCGCCCGCCCTTCGACCTGCCGGAGGCCGAGTCGGAGCTCGTCGCGGGCTACATGGTCGAGTATTCCTCGACGCCCTACCTGCTGTTCATGCTGGGCGAGTACGTGGCGATCATGACCATGTGCGCGCTCGGCACCGTGCTCTTCCTCGGCGGCTGGCTCTCGCCGATCCCCTTCGCGCCCTTCACCTGGATCCCGGGCGTGATCTGGTTCGCGCTGAAGGCGAGCTTCCTGTTCTTCATGATCGCCATGGTGAAGGCCATGGTGCCCCGCTACCGCTACGACCAGCTCATGCGGCTCGGCTGGAAGGTGTTCCTGCCGATCTCCCTCGCCTCGGTGATCGTCGTGGCCTTCGTCCTGAAACTCACCGGCCTCGCGCCGGTGCCGCTTCCCACATAACGCATTGTTTTTTCGCGCCGTCTCACGGAAAACCGCACATACTTTTCCCGGACGGCGCTACAATGGACATCGCGCCATGCAGCTCGATCAAGTCGCCAAGAGCCTTCTGCTGAAGGAGTTCGTGTCGGGGTTCGTCCTCGCCATGAAGTACTTCTTCAAGCCGAAGGCCACGATCAACTATCCCTTCGAGATGGGCCATCGCGGCCCGCGCTTCCGGGGCGAGCACGCCCTGCGCCGCTATCCCAACGGCGAGGAGCGCTGCATCGCCTGCAAGCTCTGCGAGGCGATCTGCCCGGCCCAGGCCATCACGATCGAGGCGGGGCCGCGCCGCAACGACGGAACCCGGCGCACCACCCGCTACGACCTCGACATGGTGAAGTGCATCTATTGCGGCATGTGCCAGGAGGCTTGCCCCGTCGATGCCATCGTCGAGGGGCCAAACTTCGAGTTCTCGGTGGAGACCCGCGAGGAGCTGCTCTACGACAAGGAGAAGCTCCTCCTGAACGGCGATCGCTGGGAGCGGGAGATCGCGCGCAACCTCGCGGTGGATGCGCCTTATCGGTAGGGAGCGAACGGCCGGTGGGGCGGTCCTGGTTCCGCGATCCGGCCGAGCGACCGCAACCCTGCCATTCGCCACCGCGCAACGCAGACCTGTTGTGCCCCGCAAGACCGGGTTCTATAGACGGCTGGCGTTTCCGGCCCATCGCTAGGCTGAGGCAGAAGGGGCCGCCCTCGGGGCGGCTGATCCCGACCATCGCATGAGTGCAGCCGCCGCCTTCTTCTACCTGTTCGCGGGCATCACCATCGCCTCAGGCTTCATGGTGATCGCCTCGCGCAATCCCGTCGCCTCGGTGCTGTTCCTGATCCTCGCCTTCGTGAACGCGGCCGGCCTTTTCGTGCTGATGGGCGCCGAATTCCTCGCGATGATCCTCGTCGTCGTCTATGTCGGCGCCGTCGCCGTGCTGTTCCTGTTCGTCGTGATGATGCTCGACGTCGATTTCGCGCAGCTCCGCCAGGGCTTCCAGCAATACCTGCCGGTTGGCGGGCTGATCGGCGCGATCTTCCTCATCGAGCTCATCCTGGTGGTGGGCTCCTGGTCGATCGATCCGGGCCTGGTCCAGGCGCCGCTGGGCACGGTCGCGGGCACCGAATCCATGACGAACACGCAGGCGCTCGGCCGCGTGCTCTACACCGACTACGCCTTCTTCTTTCAGCTGGCCGGGCTGATCCTCCTCGTCGCGATGATCGGCGCCATCGTTCTCACCCTTCGCGACCGCCCGGGCGTCAAGCGCCAGAACATCTCGGTGCAGAACACGCGCACGCAAGGCATGGCGGTGGACACGATCAAGGTGCCTTCGCGCCAGGGCGTGGAGGTCTGATGATCGGCTTGAGCCACTACCTGACGGTCGCCGCGATCCTGTTCACGCTCGGCGT